>NZ_JBSGSU010000011.1:0-83098 GCF_053607065.1 Cellulomonas sp. NPDC055163
GGCGCGCCGGGCCGCCGGCGCCGTCGCGCGCACCGGGGCCCGGCCCGTCATCCGGCTGCTCCCGCCGGTGTCGGCGCGCCGAGCACCGAGCCGTCGGACAGCTGGAGCCACGCCGGGCTCGTCGCCCGCACCATGCCGAGCGCACGCGCCGCCGCGGCGAGCTCGCTCGGCGAGCTGCGCCGGTCGAGCTCCGCCGCGAGGTCCTGCTCCTGCACCGACAGGCGCGCGAGCTCGCGGTCGAGGTCGTGCTTCTCGTACGCCCCGCTCGCCATGGTCGTGTTCAGCAGCAGAGCGGTCAGCAGCGCACCGCCGAGGATCGCCATGCAGACGAGCACGAACGGCACGCGGGTGCGGGTGTGCGCCGGCGCCCGGACGAGCAGCAGCCGCGGCGTCGTCTGCGGGGCCGCCTGCGGAGAGCTCGGGCGAGGTGCACGGGCAGGGGCGACGCGGACGGCGGACTGAGCACTCATGCGGATCTCCTCGGCGCGGTGGTGGCGCGCAGGTGGTGCGGGGTGGGGCGAAGTCGCTCGGCGGCGCGGAGGCGGACGGACTGCGAGCGCGGGTTGCGCTCGCGCTCGGTGTCGTCCGCCTCCTCGGCCCCTCGCGTGAGCAGCCGGAGGTACGGCTGGTGCGTCTCGGGCTCGACGGGAAGTCCGGGGGGCGCGCTCGACGTCGCGCCGACGGCGAGGGCCCGCTTGACCAGGCGGTCCTCGAGCGAGTGGTACGCCTCGACGACGATGCGCCCGCCGACCGACAGGCACTCGACCGCGGCGGGCAGCGCGCGCTCGAGCACCTCGAGCTCGCCGTTCACCTCGATGCGCAGGGCCTGGAACGTGCGCTTGGCGGGGTTGCCCCCCGTCTTGCGCCCCGCCGCAGGGATCGCCGCACGCAGGACGTCGACGAGCTCGCCGGTCCGGGTCAGCGGCGCCTCGGCGCGACGGCGCACGACCTCGCGTGCGATCCGCCCGGCGAAGCGCTCCTCGCCGTACACCCGCAGGACCCGCGCGATCGCCTTCTCGTCGTAGGTGTTCAGGACGTCGGCCGCGGTGATGCCCGTCGTGGCGTCCATGCGCATGTCGAGCGGCGCGTCCTGGGAGTAGGAGAAGCCGCGCGACGTCTCGTCGAGCTGCAGCGAGGAGACCCCGAGGTCCATGAGGACGCCCTGGACGGACGCCAGCCCGAGCCGGCGCAGCACGTCGGGCATCTCGTCGTACACCGCGTGCACCCCGGTGAACCGGTCGCCGAACGCCTTGAGGCGCCGTCCCGCGAGCGCGAGCGCCTGCGGGTCGCGGTCGAGCCCGACGACCCTCGCGTGCGGCAGCGCACGCAGGACTCCCTCGGTGTGGCCACCCATGCCGAGGGTCGCGTCGACGAGGACCGCGCCGGGGGCGTCGAGAGCGGGAGCGAGCAGCTCGACGCACCGCTCGAGGAGGACCGGGGTGTGCCGCGTCGCAGCGTCGCCCGCCCGCTGCTGGTCGTCCGCGGTCATCACCCCTCCTCTCGCGCTCGTGCCCGGGCTGCGCGGCTCCTCGTGACGCCGCGTCGTGTGTGGTCGAACGGCCCCTCCGCCGTCCGACCAGATCCCCCACCGGCCCTCTGACGCCGGGGAAGTGCGTCAGAACGGACGGGAGGAGATCTCACCGGGCGGCCTCGCGGCCTGGTCGTGCGGTCCTGCTGCTCGTGCGTTGCGCGTCAGTCGTGGGTCAGAAGGGACCGTGCGGGAACACCTCCTCCGCCGTCTCGGCGTAGCCCGCCTCCTGCTCGGCGAGGTACGTCTCCCAGGCCGCGAGGTCCCAGATCTCGACGCGGGTCCCCGCGCCGATCACCGCGACCTCCCGGTCCAGCCCCGCGTAGGTGCGGAGCATGGGCGGGATCGAGATGCGTCCCTGCTTGTCCGGCATCTCGTCGCTCGCACCGGACAGGAAGACGCGCAGGTAGTCCCGCGCCTGCTTGCTGGTCACGGGCGCCTGCCGGATCTGCTCGTGCATCCGACGGAACTCGTCCATCGGCAGCAGGAACAGGCAGCGCTCCTGACCGCGCGTCATGACCAGTCCGGGCGCGAGCTGCGACCGGAACTTCGCGGGCAGGATGAGCCGCCCCTTGTCGTCCAGACGGGGGGTGTACGTCCCGAGGAACGGCGCGTACGAGCCGAAGCCGCTGAGGCTCGACTCGCTGCTCACGGCGGCCCCCTCTGCTCGTCGTCATCACTCGCGTCCCGGGTCTCGTGAAGGCTTCTCATCCAGTGCTCACCAAGTGGCTCCACGCTACTCCACTTCCCTCCACACGCAACGGGAATGGTCGGTGTTTCACCCCGCCTTCACGATAGATCCGCAGGTCAGAGCGGGTGGAGGAGAGTGGAGGAGTTTTGCGCCGCCGTGTCGCGGGCGTTGCGGCCGACGTCGTCTTCGTCGCACCATTTGGTCCGGTTCGCCCCGTCGCAACCCTCCCGAAACGGACATCGCGCGCCCCCCGCCGGACGACGTCCGGCGGGGGGTGGAGGGATGTGGGGAGGCGTGCGCGCACCCCGCGCGGCCTCCGCGCGGGTTCACCCGTACGGAGCACGTGCGACCCGTCCGGCCCCGTACGCTCGTCCTAGCCCGCCGAAGGAGTCGACAATGCTGCAGGCCGTCCCCACGACAGCCGAGCTCCACACGCTCGTGCAGACCACCAACCGGATGCGCGCCGGGATCGAGCAGGTCGTCACCGGCCGCTCCGAGCTCGTGCGCACCACGGTCGCCGTGCTCCTCGCCGAGGGCCACCTCCTCCTCGAGGACGTCCCGGGCGTCGGCAAGACGACGCTCGCGAAGGCGCTCGCCCGGACCATCGACTGCTCTGTCGGCCGGATCCAGTTCACGCCCGACCTGCTGCCGAGCGACCTCACGGGCGTCAACATCTTCCGGAGCCAGACGCACGAGTTCGAGTTCCGCCCGGGCCCGCTCTTCGCGCACGTCGTCATCGGCGACGAGATCAACCGCGCCTCCCCCAAGACCCAGTCGGCGCTGCTCGAGTGCATGCAGGAGGCGCAGGCCACCGTCGACGGCCAGACGTACCCCCTGCCCCGCCCGTTCCTCGTCGTCGCGACGCAGAACCCCGTCGAGATGGAGGGCACCTACCCGCTGCCCGAGGCCCAGCGCGACCGGTTCATGGCGCGGCTCACCGTCGGGTACCCGAGCGTCGAGTCCGAGCTCGACATGCTCGACCTCCAGGAGACGTCCGACCCGCTCGACGGGATGCGGCCCGTGACGGACGCCGAGCAGGTCGCCCGGCTCATCGCGACCGCCCGCAGGCTCTACGCCGCCCCGTCGGTCAAGCGCTACATCGTCGAGCTCGTCACGGCGACCCGCGAGGACCACGCGCTCCGCCTGGGGGCCTCGCCGCGCGCCGCCATCCAGCTGCTGCGCGCCGCGAAGGCCCTCGCAGCGATGTCGGGCCGGGACCACGTGCTCCCCGACGACGTGCAGCAGCTCGCCGAGCCGGTACTGGCCCACCGCCTCCTGCCGAGCACCGAGTCCCGCCTCTCGGGCCGCACCACGAGCGACACCGTGCGGGAGATCGTCGACCGCATCCCGCTGCCCACGAGCGGCACGGGCATCCCGCGCGAGCGGCGGGCGACGGGCTGATGCGCCTCCGCCTGACCGCGCGCGGTGTCGGGCTCGCCGCGGCCGGACTGGTCGCGACGGTGGTCGGCGTCGTGATCGGCGCGGTGGACCTCGTGCGGATCGGCACCCTCGTGCTGCTCCTCGTCGTCGCGGCGCTCGTGGGCGTCGGCGTGCTCGACCCGGCGCGCGGTCGCCACCGCCTCCAGGTCCACCGCACCGTGAGCCCGAACCCCGTGCACGCGGGACAGCGGGCGGACGTCGAGGTCGCGGTGTTCGCCGCGGACACGGCCGGGCGCGCGCGCCTCGCGGGGCTGCGGCTCGGCGAGCAGGCGTCCGCGGAGCTCTCGGGCGGCCGGCCGCTGCGGGCGCACGTGAGCCGGGCACCCCACCGCGTCGCGCTCGCCTACCCGGTCGTCGCCGCACGGCGAGGCCGCTGGGCGCTCGGACCGCTCGTGGTCGCGCGCACCGACCCGTTCGGCGTGGCGCGCGCGACGACGTCCCTCGGGGAGCACGCCGACGTCGCCGTGTGGCCGGCGGTCACGGCGCTCCCGGTCCCGCGCGAGGTGCTCGCGGGCGAGCCGGACCGCGTCGCGCTCGGCGCCCGGTCGCCGTCGACCGACGACGCCGCGCTGCGCGACTACCGCCTCGGCGACGACCTGCGCCGCGTGCACTGGCGCAGCAGCGCGCGCCGCGGCGAGCTCATGGTCCGGTCGGACGAGCGCGCCGGGATGCGCCCCGTGAGCGTCCTGCTGGACCCGCCGACCCGGGCCGTCGCGCTCGAGTGGAGCATCTCGCTCGCAGCCTCGGTCGCGCTCGCGATGCTCGACGCCGGGCACCCGGTGCGGCTCGTCGGCGGCCCGCTCGGCCAGGACGGCCGGCGCACAGCCCGGCACGTCCAGGGACGCGCCTCCGGGAACGCCCGTGCCGAGCTGCTCGACCGCACGATCGACCTCGCCGTCGCCGAGTCGCCCGCCGCGGCCGACGCCGACCTCCTCGCGGCGGCGCGCCTGTTGCAGACGACGGACGCGGGCGGCGAGGTCGTCCTCGCCGTCCTCGGACCGCTGACCGCACGCTCCCGGGCGGCGCTCGCGAGCCTCACCGACACGGCACAGGGATGGGCGATGGTGCGCACCGCGGACGGGTCGGCGACGCAGGAGCGGGAGGTCGAGCAGACGGTGCGCGCCCTCCGGCGGGCCGGGTGGCGGGCGTGCCCCGTGACCCCGGGCGAGGACATCGGCGAGTGCTGGCTGCGGCTCCTCGGGTCGGCCCGATGACCGGCGTCGGGATGCTGCCGCGCGGGATCCGCTCCCTCCTGGGCTCGGCGCTCGTGGCCGTCGCGACGTGCGGCAGCCTGCTCGCGCTGTCCGGCCTCCTCGCACCCGGCCGCTGGTCGACGGCCGCGGTCGTCACCGTCCTGCTCCTCGCGGGCGTGACCGCCGGGGTGCGGCACGTGACCCGGTCGTGGTGGGCTCCCTCCCTCGCGGGCCTCGTGCTGCTCGCCCTCGGGGTGCTCGTCGTCTACGGCGGACCGCCCGGCCGCGTCCAGGTCGTCCCCGACACCGGCTCGCTCGAGCGCCTGCTCGCCGCGGTCCGTGAGGCGGTCGCGCTGATCAACGCCGCGCTGGTGCCGATGGTCGCGAGCCGCCCCGTCGAGCTGCTCGTCGTCGTCGGCGCCGCGTCGGCCTTCCTCGTCGCCGACGCGCTCGCGATCGGGCTCGGCGCCCCGGCGTGGTCGGGCCTCGTGCTCGGCTTCCTGTGGATCCCCACGATCGTGCTCGGGTTCCCCGCGTCCGGCTGGGCCCTGTTCTGGGCCGGGATGGCCTTCCTGCTGCTCCTCGCGCTCAGCGTCGCACCGCCCGCGTCCTCCGAGCAGGGGCCGCGTCGCACCGTCGAGGCCCTCGCCGGCGCGACCGCGATCGTCGTCCTCACCCTCGTCGCCGGCCCCCTCGTCGCGGCCGCTCCGGGGTGGGCGTCCCTCGACCTCCCCCAGCTGGGCTCGGGCCCCGTCGGGCCGCTGCGGCTGAGCGACGACCTCGACCTGCGCGAGAGCCTCGGGGCCCGCTCGGGCCAGGTCGTCCTGCGGTACACGGTCTCCTCCCCCGACGGGACCACGGAGGCCGACCCGCAACCGACCGCGAGCGACCTGACCCCGCCCACCGACGCCCGCCTGATCGGTCCGCTGCGAGCCTTCACCCTGCGCGACTTCGACGGGCGGAGCTGGCAGCGGACCGAGACGGGCGAGCTCGCGAGCTGGGAGCCCGACCGGCTGCTGACGTCCGATCCCGGGCTCGCCGGGACGGAGCCGGACCCGGCCGGCGGCACCCTCGCCCGCGTCGAGGTGCTCGTCGAGGGCCTGCGTGAGCAGCGCCTGCCGGTCAGCACCTTCCCCCGCACCGTCGCGATCGACGGCGCCTGGTCCTACGACCCCGAGCAGGACGAGGTCGTCGGCAGCCGCAGCACGCAGCAGGGCACGGGCTACACCATGACCGTGCAGGTCCCCGAGATCACCGCGGACTCCCTCCGCGAGCAGGGCGAGGGGACCCCGGCCGACACCGACGCGTACACCTCCGTCCCGGAGACCCAGCACACCGCCGACATCCGGGCGCTCGCCGCCGAGATCACCGCCGATGCCGACGGGACCTACGAGCAGGCCCTCGCGCTGCAGTCCTACTTCCGGGACACCCAGAACTTCACGTACGACACGCGCGTGCCGCCCGCCCGCACCGACGACGCCGTGTGGGACTTCCTCGAGAGCCGCCAGGGCTACTGCGTGCAGTTCGCCACGAGCATGACGATGATGGCGCGCCTGCTCGGCATCCCCGCACGCATCGGCGTCGGGTTCCTGCCCGGCGTGCCGAACCGCGACCGCGAGTACGTCGTGACGGGACGGCAGTCCCACGCCTGGCCCGAGCTGTACTTCGCCGGTGCCGGCTGGGTCCGCTTCGAACCGACGCCGGCCGTCCAGACCGGCCTCCCGCCCCGGTGGAGCGACCCGCTCGCGCTGCTCACCGGGACGGCCGAGGAGCGCGAGGTACCGGCCATCCCGACGGGCGCGGCAAGCCAGGCACCGCTGCCCGGTGCGACCACAGCGCCCGGCGCGACCCCGGAGGACGACGGCTTCCCGCTCGCCGTCGTCGCCGCGGGCCTCGTCCTGCTCCTCACCTCGGCCACCGCCGTCGCCGTCGTCCTGCGGCGCCGGCGAGCCGCCCGCGCAGCCGAGCTCGACCCCGAGCAGGCGTGGGAGCGGCTGCGCACACGCCTCGAGCCGGCCGGGGCCGCGTGGTCGTCGGCCACGACACCGCGCCAGGCCGTCGAGGTCGTGCGCACCCGCGTGGCGCAGGCGCACGGGGAGGCGCTCGACGCCGATGCGGAGGCTGCGCTGCGCTCCCTCGCCCGGGCCGTCGAGTCGGAGCGGTACGCCCCGACACCGGCGGAGGTCACGGCCGACGAGCTCGAGACCTGGGTCGCGCAGGTGCTCGCCGGGGTGCTGTCCCCGGGCGAGAAGCGCACGGAGGCGATGGCCACCACGGCGAACCGGGACTGAGGCCCCGCGGCGCCGGAACCCCTGTGTGCCGGGCAGGCCGCCCGTCGGACGGCGGCTGCATGCCGGGCGACGGGGCACGGCCTCCGTTGCCGCCACGCCTCAGCCCGGGCCGGCGCTCGAGAACGGCTGCGCACCGTCGCGGCGAGGTCAGGTGCGCGGGCGTGCCGCAGGTGCGACCACGCGCGGCCGGCTGCACGTCAGACGTCCTCGGCGTCGTGCGGTCAACGCGCGATGACCGCACGATCCGGCGAGCAGGGCCGCGTCGTGAAGCCGCACCTCCGCGCCGTGAAGCCGCAGGGTCGCACCGTGACGCTGCACCTCGGGCCGTCGGCGTCGACGGCGCCGGGCAGGTGCAAGACGGGTCAGCGACCGCCCTCGTCGCGACGGTGCTGCCACCGCTCGTCGAGACGTCGCATGAGGCCGCCCTGACGCTTCTTGCGTGGCGGAGTGACGCGCCCGTCAGGGCGGACGACACCGGCCGGCCCCGACTGACGCGGGCTCGCGAACGCGAACGCCACGGCGGCGAACATGACGACGAAGCCGATCACGCCGAGCCAAGCCAGCGACGCGGCTGCGCCGGCGACGAGCAGCAGCAGTCCGACGACCGCCCCGGCACCGGCGAGCACGTACCGACTCATGGGCTTTCGCCCACGCGCGGTCAACGTGTTCGCGAGCCTGGGGTCGTCAGACGTGAGCTGCCGCTCCATCTGCTCCAGTACGCGTTGCTCGTACTCGGACAGAGGCATTACTACCCCCGTACTTCCGTCGAGGTTCTCTTCACCTCAGGATAGGTCCCCGCGGCCGATCTCGGTAGTCGAACCGCGCCCCACTACCCGCGCGGAGGACGCCGGACGGATCGCCGCCGCGCCGAATCGCTCGCGCACGTGGTCCATCACGCGTTCTGCCTCCCGGCGACCCTGACTGATTTCACCCACGGCCTCCTCGAGCGTCGGCTGACGGACGGTCGACGCCGCGGGGCTGAGACCCTCGGCGCGCACGCCGACGAGCCGGACGGGCAGCCCGCCGAGATCCACCCCGGCGAGCAGCTCGCGCGCCACGAGGTACAGCTCGCGGCCCACGTCCGTCGGAGTCGGCAGCGTGCGGGACCGCGTCAGGGTCCGGAAGTCGGACGTGCGGATCTTCACCGTGACGGTGCGCGCGAGGAGGTTCTGGTGCCGCAGGCGCGCAGCGCACCGGTCGGCGAGGTCGAGCGCCTGCGTCTGGACGACCGCGAGGTCCGCGACGTCCGACGGGAACGTCACCTCGGCACCGATGCTCTTCTCGTCCCGCCCGGGCTGCACCGGCCGGGGGTCGCGGCCCCACGCGAGGTCGTGGAGATGGGCACCGGCGACGCGGCCGACCGCGCGCTGGATCGTGGCGACGTCGCTGTCGGCAAGCTCGGCGACGGTCCGGATGCCCCACCGGGCGAGCGCCGACTCCGTGCGCTCCCCCACGCCCCACAACGCGCCGACCGGCAGGGCGCGGAGGAACTCGACGGTCGCCGCCTTGGGGATCAGGAGGACGCCGTCCGGCTTCGCGTGGCCTGATGCGAGCTTCGCGACGAACTTGGTGCTCGCGATGCCGACCGAGCACGTGATGCCGTGACGGCGGTGGACCTGCTCGCGGATGAGCGCAGCGATCCGCGTGGGCGGCCCGAGCCGGCGACGTGCACCGGCGACGTCGAGGAACGCCTCGTCGACGCTGACCTGCTCCACGAGAGTCGTGACGTCCCGCAGGACCTGCATGACCGAGGTCGAGACGGCGCGGTACGCCTCCTGGTCCGGTGCCACGACCACGGCCTGCGGGCACATCCGGCGGGCGACCGCCATGGGCATCGCCGAGTGCACGCCGAACGCGCGCGCCTCGTACGTCGCCGCGAGCACGACCGAGCGCTCAGCGCCGCCCACGATGACGGGTAGTCCCCGCAGCTGCGGCCGCCGTGCGAGCTCGACCGACGCGAAGAACGCGTCCATGTCGACGTGGAGGATCGAGCAGCCGTCCTCCTCCGAACCCCAGTCGCGTCGCAGCGACGGTGAGCGCGGCGCGCGGCTCACGACGCCCGCGCGGCGACGAGCCGCGGGCGCTCGGGCACGGGAGCGAGGTGGTCCGCGCTCTCCTCGAGCATCGAGCGGACCTCGTCGAGGAAGTCCTCCGCAGCGCAGAGCACCTGCTCCGC
This sequence comes from Cellulomonas sp. NPDC055163, assembly GCF_053607065.1. Lineage (NCBI taxonomy): Bacteria > Bacillati > Actinomycetota > Actinomycetes > Micrococcales > Cellulomonadaceae > Cellulomonas > Cellulomonas sp. NPDC055163. Next base: position 9,320 of record NZ_JBSGSU010000011.1, read on the forward strand.
GCGCTCCGCCGACACCGTCTCGAAGCGGCCGGCCTCGATCGCGGCGCGGAGGCCGGCGCCGCCGGCGAAGTACCCGCTCCAGCGGCCCAGCTCGGGTGCGACCGCGTCGAGCATCTCCCACACCGTGCGAGGGGCTCGCCGACCTCCCGGCTTGCCCCGCTCCGCGACCACGGCCGCGCCCGCTCGCAGGGCGGCCAGGTGCGCATGCGAGAACCGCTCCCAGGGCTCCGGCGAGAACTGCGCCGCGACCAGCTCGGCCTCCGCCCGCTGGACGAGGCTCGCGGCGCGCGGCGGAAGGCCCGCGCTCACCACCCGGTGCTCGTGTGCCACTCCCGCCACCTCCTCCGACTCCTGAGATCTCATTATCGAACACGTGTTCGAACGGGTCAACCCTTACGGTGGACGCGTGGCCGCACGTGACCGATCGGGACGACGATCCTCAGCCTCTCACCGACCACCCACATCGCCCCGGTGGCCGCAGGGCCCGGTGCGGGTCCCCACGGGCACCGTCGAGGTGGTGCGCAGCCCGGACGACCCCGACGGGGTGACGCTCCTCGTCAACGGTGTGCCCAGCAGCCACCTCGACCTCGCGGACCCCACCCGGCTCGACTTCGAGTACATGCAGCAGATGGCTGCGCTCGTCGACCGTCTCGATGCCCCGCGGGACCCGCTCACGGTCGTGCACCTCGGTGCGGGCGGGTGCGCGCTCGCGCGGTACGTGCACGCCACCCGGCCCGGCTCGCGGCAGGTCGCGGTCGAGCTCGACGCCGCGCTGCCGGAGCTCGTGCGCGAGTGGTTCGACCTGCCGCGCGCCCCGGCGCTGCGGATCCGGGCGGGCGACGCACGCGCCGAGCTCGCCACGCTCGCCTCGTCGAGCGTCGACGTGGTGGTCCGTGACGTGTTCGCGGGTGACCGCACGCCCGAGCACGTGACGACGCGCGAGTTCACCGCCGACGTCGACCGCGTGCTGCGCGAGGGCGGGCTGTACCTCGCGAACTGCGCCGACCGCCCGCCGCTCGCTCTCGTGCGCGCCGAGGCGGCGACGCTCGCGGCCGTGCTGCCGTACGTCGCGGTGGTCGCCGAGCCCGGTCAGCTCCGGGGGCGCCGCTACGGCAACCTCGTCCTCGCGGGGACGCGCGACCCGGACCTGCTCGACTCCGCCGCGCTCGAGCGGACGCTCCGCTCCCTCCCGACGCCGTCGCGGCTGCTGCGCGGCGCCGAGCTCGCGGCGTTCGTCGGCCCGGCCCGCCCGCTGCTCGACGCCGCGCCGCTGCTCGCCGACGAGGACGGCTGAGCCGTCGGCACGCAGCACGCCCGGCACCGCCGCGCAGCCCGATCGGCGCGTGGCCGCGCCACCGGACGGGCGCACCCACCGGACGACGACGAGGCCGCCTCCCCGGAGGGAGACGGCCTCGTCGACGAGCAGCGGGTCGTCAGCGACGGCGCCGCACGTCGGTGATCAGAGCGGGCGGACCTGCTCGGCCTGCGGACCCTTCGGACCCTGCGTGATCTCGAACTCCACGCGCTGCCCCTCCTCGAGGGAGCGGTAGCCCTGCGAGTCGATGGCCGAGTAGTGGACGAAGACGTCGGCGCCGCCGCCGTCCTGGGCGATGAACCCGTAGCCCTTCTCAGCGTTGAACCACTTGACAGCACCCTGTGCCATGTTCTCGTCCTTCTGTTCCAACCGGTGACGACCCTGAGCCGTGCGCTCAGGCCGTGCCGCAATGCCTTGTCCCACGTCCTGCACCGGGTGGACCAGCCGCTCGGGCTGGCGGTGCCTCCACATCCCTGCGGGGGCGCCGGTCAAGCGTCAGTACGTCACTGCAACGCCCCCGATACTCTCACGCACCCTCTTTCGAGCGCCATCGTTCTCTGCCGCGAAAAGGGACGCGTCGCGCAACGATCAGGTCACGGTCCGATGATGGCCGTGCCATGCATCGCGCGAGCCGCCGACGGCCCGTCACGAGGCGTCAGAGCGAGATCCCGGGGTGCGCGGCGCGGGTCCGCCGGCGGCTCACGAGGACTCCGGCGACGCCGAGCAGCCAGGGCACCGACATCAGCGCGAAGGCCGCGCGGTACGCGTCGAGCCCCCGGTCCCCGCCGGGGGCGAGCACGTCGAGCGCCACACCGATCGCGAGCATCGACGTGAGCGCTGCGACGAAGCCGCCGGTGTTGACCAGGCCCGTCGCCGTGCCGAGGCGCGCCGGGGTGACACAGCTGCGCGCGAGGTCGAACCCGATGAGGGAGGCGGGGCCGCCGACGGCGACGACCGCGGAGAACACGACGAGCACGCCCAGACCCCGGGGGCCCGGCGGCGCGAGGACCACGACCCACGCGACCGCGACGGCGACCGCGATGACGAGGACGGCGCGCGTGCGGCGACCCGGCCGGCGCGCGGCGAGCTCCCCCAGCAGCGGACCCGCGACGATCGCGGCGACGACGTTGACGCTCAGCAGCACGCTCGCCTCTCCGGTCGTGCGGCCCTGCCCCTCGACGAAGAACGAGAACCCCCACAGCAGCACGACGACCTGCGAGCTGAAGGGGGTCAGGAAGTGCGCCCAGAACCCCAGCCACACGCCGGGCTCCCGCACGACGACGCGCAGGGCACCGCCGTCCGCGGGCCGGGCCGCGCGTGGCCGCAGCACCTCGTCGGCGGTGCGCTCGCCCGGACCGACGGACCGACGCCGCCACGTCCGCCCGCCGCGCGCCTCGTCCGGGGAGTCACGCACGAACGACGCCACGAGCAGCGCCGTCGCGAGGCTCAGCACAGCGAGGCTGCCGAACGCCGCGCCCCAGCCGCGCCCGTGCAGCACGAGCACGAGCGGCACGGCGGACAGGATCTGCCCGAGCTGGCCGACGGCGCCCGTCACCTGCGTGAGCAGCGGGACGCGCCGGACGGGGAACCACGCGGGGATCAGCCGGATCACCGAGACGAACGTCATGGCGTCGCCCGCGCCGACGAGGACGCGGCCGAGCAGCGCGCCGGGCACCTCGGTCGCGACCGCGAGCACGAGCTGCCCGACGCCCATGAGCACCGCGCCCCCGGCGATGAGCAGGCGCGGACCGAGGCGGTCGAGCAGGACGCCGACCGGGATCTGCAGGCCCGCGTACACGACGAGCTGCGCGACGGCGAACGTCGCGAGCAGCGACGCTCCCACGTCGAAGCGCTCGGCGGTCTCGAGCCCCGCGACGCCGAGCGACGAGCGGTTGAGCACCGCGACCACGTAGGCCACGACCGCGACGCCCCACACGAGCAGGGCGCGGGACGAGGACGGGACGGGGGTGCTCACGGGAGCCCATCCTCCACCGCCGCGGGCCGGCACCCGGCACCGACCGGGCAGCGCCGGGTCCCGCGCCGGCGACGGCGGGGCGCCCTCGGGGTCAGTCCCCCGGGCCGTCCTCGCTGTTCTCCGCCAGGAAGCGCTCGAACTCGGCGCCGAGCTCGTCGGCCGTGGGCAGCTGGGTCGTCTCCGCGAGCAGGCCCGTGCGACCGAGGTTGCGGGCGAACGCGTCGTACTGCTCCTCGAGCGCGTGCACGACGGCCGCGACCTCCTCGGACCCGCTGACCTGGCGGTCGATCTCCTCGCTCGTCTCCTCGGCGGTCGCCGTGAGCGCGCCGACCTTGAGCCCGAGCCCGGTCGCGCGCTCGACGTTCTGCAGCGCCGCGATGCTGGCCTGCGGGAACGCCGACTGCGCGAGGTAGTGGGGCACGTGCACGGCGAAGCCCATCGCGTCGTGGCCCGACTCCCCGAGACGCATCTCGAGGAGTGCGCTCGCGCTCGCCGGGACCTGCACGGTCCCGAACCACGACGGGTGGTCGGCCACGAGCTCGGGGCGCGTGCCGTGCGCGGTCACCGACAGCGGACGGGTGTGCGGGATCCCCATCGGGATGCCGTGCACCCCGACGGTGAGCGGCACGTCGAAGCGCTCGACGATCTGGCGCACTGCGGCGGCGAACCGCTCCCACTGCACGTCCGGCTCGACACCGTGCATGAGCAGGAACGGGACACCCGCGCTGTCGCGCACGAGGTCGACCACGAGCTCCGGCTCCGCGTAGTGGCTCCACGTCGTGGAGTCGAACGTCATCGTGGGCCGCCGCGACCGGTAGTCGAGCAGCTGGTCGACGTCGAACGTCGCCAGTCGGGCGGTCGGGAGCTCGTCGGTCAGGTGGCCGGCGGCGAGCTGGCCCGCGTTGCCGGCGTCGACGAACCCGCGCAGGGCGTGCACCAGGACGGGGCCGGTCCCACCTGCGGACCGGGCCTCGACCTCGGCCGCGACCGCGGGGTCGACACCGTAGATCTCGCTCGGGTCGAGCATGGGGTCCTCACTCTCGTCGGTGCTTCGTGCATGCGTGCTGGGGGGTGCGGGTCGTCGTGTGCCGCCCGACCCGTCGTCCCCTCACAACGCGCGCGGGCGCCGCCCTCTTCCCGACGCCGCTCAGCGCGTCGGGAGGCGGACCACCGAGACGAAGAACTCGTCGATCTGGCGCACGACGTCGATGAACCGCTCGAAGTCGACGGGCTTCGTGACGTACGCGTTGGCGTGCAGCGAGTAGCTGCGCAGCACGTCCTCCTCGGCCTCCGAGGTGGTCAGCACGACGACCGGGATCGAGCGGAGGTCGTCGTCCTGCTTGAGCGCCTGCAGCACCTCGCGGCCGTCCATGCGGGGCAGGTTGAGGTCGAGCAGGATGAGATCGGGCGTCGGCGCGTCGGCGTGCTCGCCCTCCTTGCGCAGGTACGCGAGCGCGCTGACGCCGTCCGAGACGACCGCCAGCCGGTTCGCGACCTTGTTGTCCTCGAACGCCTCGCGCGTCATCAGCACGTCGCCCGGGTCGTCCTCGACCAGCAGCACGTCGATGATCTTGGTGGGGGACATCGCCACTCCGTTCCGTCCGGCCCGGCTCGGGCGCTCAGTCCTCGGCCCGGGCGAGGCGGGGCAGCGTCCAGCGCACGGACGTGCCGTCCCCGTCCCGGGGCTCGATCCAGATCCGACCGCCGTGGTGCTCGACGATCTTCTTGCACAGCGCGAGCCCGATCCCGGTGCCGTCGTAGACGTCCTTGGCGTGCAGCCGCTGGAAGATGACGAAGACCCGCTCCGCGTACTGCGCGTCGATGCCGATCCCGTTGTCCCGGCACTCGAGCTCCCAGGATTCTGCCACCTCGCGCGCTCCGACACGGATCACGGGCGGTTCGTCCGGGCGCCGGAACTTGATCGCGTTGCCGACGAGGTTCTGCAGGAGCTGCACGAGAAGTGCGCGCTCGCCCCGCACGACGGGGAGCCCGTCGCGCGTGACGACCGCGCCCGACTCCGCCACGGCCTCGCTGAGGTTGCTCAGCGCGTCGTCGAGCGCCTCGTCCAGGTCCACGTCGACGGGCTCGCCGACCATGCGCCCGACGCGCGAGAAGCCGAGCAGGTCCTGGATGAGCTGCTGCATGCGCTTCGCGCCGTCGACCGCGAACGCGATGTACTGGTCCGCGCGGTCGTCGAGCTGACCGCCGTAGCGCTTCTGCAGGAGCTGGGTGAAGCTCGCGATCTTGCGCAGCGGCTCCTGGAGGTCGTGCGACGCGACGTAGGCGAACTGCTCGAGGTCCCGGTTGGAGCGCCGCAGCTCCTCGGCCTGCTCCGTGAGCTGCTCGTGCGCCGCGGCGATCTCGGCGGACGAGGCCCGCAGCGCGCCGAGCTGCGCGACGAGCGCGACGCGCATGCTCTCCACGTCGGCGGCGAGGTCGGCGATCTCCCCCGGGCCCGTCGACAGCACCGGGTGGTCGAGGTCTCCTGAGCTCACCGCCCGGGCGTCGGCGGCGAGGTCCGCGAGCGGGGCGGCGATCCACCGGCGCAGCAGCACCGAGAGGGCGATCCCGACCGCGACCGCCGAGAGGGACAGGACGACGAGCGCGCCGGCCACCAGCCGGGTCCACAGCGCGAGCTCGTCGACCGCCTCCCGGCGCTCCGCCCGGAGCACGTCGAGGTAGCCCTCGACGGCGGTGCGCGTCTCGTCGAACAGGACGCGGCCGCGCTCGATGTCCTGCGTGCTCACCGCGGCCGCCCCCCGGAGGTCGACCGCCTCGATCGCCGGTGCCGCGAACTCGCGCTCCCACCGCTCCGCCGCCTGCGACGCGGCGCCCGCGGCCCGGGTGACCTCCGGGGTCACGATGTCGCGCTCGGTCTCCTCCGCCAGCTCGACGAACGTCGCCGAGCTGGTCGCCCGCTCGAACGGCTCGAGCGTCACGGCGTCACCGGTGAGCGCGTACCCGCGCACCGCGGTCTCCGCGTCGACGAGGCGCGTGTACGCGGCCTCGGCGCGGGTCACCGCGAGGAAGTAGGTCTCCGTCACGTCGTGCTGCCGGTCGACCATGCGCTCGACCGCGAGCCCCGACACGAGGACGACGACACCGAGCAGGACGCCCGCGAGCGCCAGGGTGCGCGACAGCCGCTGCCGCAGCGTCGTGCCGGCCATGCGCCCACGCCCGGTCGCGGCGCTCATGCGCCACGCCCCAGGACGACCACGGCGGTGTCGTCGACGAGCTCTCCCCCGTGGATGCGCCGGACCTGCTGCAGGACGTGGTCGACGAGGTCCTGCCGGCCGGTGCGGAGCCCGGCGTCGAGGACGGCGATGAGGCCGGCCTTGCCGACGCGCTCCCGTCCTCCGCCCACCGTCGCCTCGAGCACGCCGTCGGTGTAGAGCATCACCCGCCAGGCCTCGCCGAGCTCGAGGTGGCACGGGTCCCAGCCACCGCTCACCGGGATCCCGAGCGCACGTCCGCGCGCGTGGGTCGGCAGGGTCGTGGACGGCGGCCCGAGCAGGATCGGCACGGGGTGGCCGGCCAGGTACAGGTCCGCGGACGTCCCGTCGGGCGACACGGCGACCATCGAGACCGTCGTGAACACCTCGGGACGCGAGCGCTCCGCCACGAGGACCCGCTCGAGCAGGCCGAGGATGCGCTCCGTCGGGGTGTCGGCAAGCACGAGCGTCCGCCACGCCGTCCGGAGCGTCGCACCGAGCGCCGCCTCGTCGGGGCCGTGGCCGCACACGTCGCCGACGATCGCGAGCACACGCCCGTCGGTGCACTCGACGACGTCGTAGAAGTCACCGCCGAGCAGCCCGTCCCGACCCGCGCGGTACCCCACCTGGACCTCGATGCGGGCGTCGTGCACGAGCGGGTTCGGGAGCAGGGCGCGCTCGAGGCGGGTCATCTCGTTGGCGCGCACCAGGCTCCGGTACAGCGCCCGGTCGGTGTCCTCGAGCCGGCGGCGCTGCACGGCGTACCGCACGGACCGCCCGAGCAGCTCGCCGTCGACCTCGCCCTTGACGAGGTAGTCCTGCGCGCCGGCGGCGACGGCCCGCACGCCGACGTCGGTCCCCGACAGACCGGTGAGCACGACCACGGCGGGGGCACCGGCGGCGAGCAGCCGGTCCAGCGCCCCGAGACCCATCGCGTCCGGCAGGCCGAGGTCGAGCAGCACGCAGTCGACGTCGAGGCGCTCGACGGCCTCGTCGAGGGTCCGGACCCACGTGAGGTCGACGTCGAGCCCCGCGTCCTGGAAGTGCTCGTCGACGAGCAGCGCGTCGCCGTCGTCGTCCTCGACGAGCAGGACCCGGATCCGCGGGTTCCGCGCGTCGCCCTCGATCAGGTCGCCGGTCCCGGCACCGAGGTCGGGGAGCACGAGGGCACCGTCGGGCGCTCCTGTGCTGTGCGTCGTCACGCAGGGTCCTCTCGTCGGGCGGTGTGGCGGGGGCAGCCTAGAGCCGGACGAGCCCGGTCGCGCACCCGGGCGGGGTGAGAAGCGGCACGGGCGGGCCGGGGGGCGGTGCACGGCACCGGCGTCGTGGGCGGATAATGGACGGCCGCTCGCGCCGTCGCGCGGGCGACCCGGAACCGGCGAGACCGTGTCCGCACGCACGTGCGCGGACCCGGGGACCTCGTGGACAGGAGCGCACGTGGCGGGGATCGAGTCGGAGCTGCGCCGTGAGCAGGAGACGGTCGACGGCCTCTACGGACGCCTCGACGCGCTGCGCACCCAGACGCGGGAGCGACTCGCCGACGTCCGGCGCGGCGGCCCGTCGGGATCCCCCCAGAACCGCAGCGAGCGCGACGCGTTCGCGACGCTGTACGAGGACCGCCTGGCCCAGCTCGAGGCCGTCGAGGACCGGCTCGCGTTCGGCCGTCTCGACCTGGCCGACGGCGACGCCCGGTACATCGGCCGGATCGGCCTGACCGACGACCAGCACGCGTCGATGCTCACCGACTGGCGGGCCCCGGCAGCGCAGGCCTTCTACCGGGCGACGGCCGCCCAGCCCGACGGCGTCGTGCGGCGCCGGCACCTCGTGACGCGGGGCCGCGCGGTCACCGGTGTCGAGGACGAGGTGCTGGACCTCGACGTCCTGGCGTCCGCCGACGGGCTCGACGCGGACCAGCGCGAGCGGCTCATCGGGGGCCTGTCGGGCGAGGGCGCCCTGCTCGCCGCGCTCGCCGCGGGCCGCACGGGCCGGATGGGTGACATCGTCGCGACCATCCAGGCGGAGCAGGACACGATCATCCGCTCCGACCTGCAGGGCGCGCTCGTGGTCCAGGGCGGCCCGGGCACGGGCAAGACCGCCGTCGCTCTGCACCGCGCCGCGTACCTGCTGTACGCGCACCGGCGACTCCTCGAGCGCTCCGGGGTCCTGCTCATCGGCCCGAGCCGGACGTTCCTGCGCTACATCGACCAGGTGCTGCCCTCGCTCGGCGAGACGGGCGTGGTCACGACGACGATCTCCGAGCTGTTCCCCGGTGTCGTCGCCGGCGGCACCGAGGACGAGGCGGTCGCCGAGATCAAGGGCCGTGCGCTCATGGCTCGCGTCGTCGCGCGGGCGGTGCGTCAGCGCGAGCGGGTCCCGCGTGAGGCGACCGAGATCCGGGTCGACGGGCGGACCGTCGTGGTGACGCCGTCCGACGTGCAGTCGGCCATCGCCCGGGCGCGGCGCGGCCACCGCCCGCACAACCAGGCCCGGGTCGCGTTCGTGCGCGACATGCTCGGGCGGCTCGCCGCGCAGTACGTCGAGCAGCTCGGCTGGGAGGTGCCGCCCGACGAGCGCGGCGAGATCGTCGAGGAGCTCCGCACCACGCGCGAAGTCCGGATCGCGCTCAACCTCGCGTGGATGCCGCTCACGCCGCAGGGCCTCGTGACCGACCTGCTGACCAAGCCGGCGCGGCTCGCCGCCGCGGCGCCCGAGCTGTCCCGGCGCGAGCGCGACCTGCTGCTGCGCGACCGGGACGCGCCGTGGACCCCCGCGGACGTCCCGCTGCTCGACGAGGCCGCGGAGCTGCTCGGCGAGGACGACCAGGCCGCGCGGGCCCAGGAGCGCGCGGACGCCGCCCGCCGCTCCGCCGAGGTCGACTACGCGCGGCGGGTCCTCCAGTCGTCGGGGAACGACGGGCTCGTGTCGGCCGAGCTGCTCGCGGACCGGTTCGCGAGCAGCGGCCCGCGGCTCACCACCGCCGAGCGCGCGGCGGCGGACCGGACGTGGACGTACGGCCACGTGGTGGTCGACGAGGCGCAGGAGCTGTCCGCGATGGCGTGGCGCATGCTCGTGCGCCGCGTGCCCACCCGGTCGATGACCGTCGTCGGCGACGTCGCGCAGACCACCGCCCGCGCGGGCGCCCGGAGCTGGGCGGGCATGCTCGACCCGGTCCTGCGCACGTCGTGGCGCCTGTCCGAGCTCACGGTGAACTACCGGACGCCCGCGGCGGTCGCCGACGCCGCCCAGCGCATGGCGCGCGCGGCGCGGCTGCCGGTGAGCACGCTGACGTCCGCCCGCGAGGTCCCGGACGCCCTGCGTCTCGCCCGCGTCGCGCCGGACGACGTCGCGCGCACCGCCGTGGACGAGGTGCGTGCGGCGCTCGGCGTCGTCGGGGACGCGTCCGGCGGCGGGCGCGTCGCCGTGCTCGGTCCCCCGGAGCTGCTCGCGCGGGTGCACGACGCGCTCGGCGCGGCGGGGCTCGCACCGCAGGCGCCCGACGGCCGTGCCGCGGCGGACCTCGACTCGCCCCTGTCGTTGCTCACGCCGCGCGAGGCCAAGGGGCTCGAGTTCGACGCCGTCGTCCTGCTCGAGCCGGCCGACGTGCTCGCCGAGAGCGCCGGTGACCTCTACGTGGCGATGACCCGGCCGACCCGCGAGCTGCGCGTCGTGCACAGCGCTCCGCTCCCCCGCGGGCTGGAGGACGCGGAGGGCTGAGCCTCCGCACCGTGCGTCACCGTGCGGCACCGCCGGACGGTGGGGCCTCGACGGGCCCCGCGCCGGGGCGGTGCTCACGTCGGGGCGTCGCCGCGCGCGCGACCTCGGCGTCCGGCCGCGCTGCGCGACGGTCGCTGCGCGGGTCAGGTGCCGTCGCAGGCGACCTGTCCGACGCGGGCCAGGCCGGCGAGGTCACCCTGGCCGAGGTCCGTGCGCGCGCCGGTCACGGGCGCCATGAGCTCGTCCGGCGTGTCGACGTGGTCGAGCCCGACGACGTGCGCGAGCTCGTGCACGACCACGGCACGAGCCCGGGCGTACCCGTCGGGGCCGGCGAGGATCGCCGTGAGGTCCGGCGCGTCGAGCAGCACGCGCCCGCCGGCGAGGAACTGCGAGCGGCCGTCGGCGCCGGGCACGACGGACGCGCCGCCGAGACCCGCCGTGGGGCCGGCGAGCTCCGGGGACAGCGTCTCGTCGGACCACGCGAGCAGGACGGGCGCCCACCCGTCGCCGTACCGCGCCTGGACCAGGGGACGTTCGAGGTCCGGCTCCTCGGACGTCAGGCCGGCGTCGACGAACGTGAGGCCGGTCGCGGCGGCGACCAGGGCGACCGACTCGGTGACGAGCTGCCCGCCCACCGCGGGCGCGCCGTCGGGGCGGACGACGTAGCGGATCGGGCGGCACGGGTCGAAGCCGACGGGCTCCCCCGTCGGCCCGTCGTGCAGGAACGCGTACGCCCCCGAGGTCGTCACGGGCACCGGCGGTCGCGGGCGGACGGCACCCTCGACCGGCGCGGGGACGGACACCAGGCGCCCCTCGACCGACACCATCGCGCGCGGCGCCGCGAGCCCGATGACCGGCTCCAGCGCGCCCCGCTGCCACGCGAGGGCCGTGAGGACCACCGCGAGCACGGTCAGGAAGCCGGGGTGCAGCACCCGTCGGCGCGTCGCGACGGGCCGCGCGGACCGTGCGAGACGCGCTGCGCGGCGACGGTACCGCCACATCGACAGGCTCACGCCGCGAGTCTGTCAAGCGCTCCGCAGGGGCGCGTACCACGGCACGGGTGAAGCGGCTGCCCACAGGGGTGAAAGTGTCCGAGGGACGGGACCGGCTTGGACGCCCCCGGCCCGGGGAGCACCATGGGGGCGTGCTACGCGCCCTCCTCCTCGAGAACCTCCACCCCCAGGCCCGGACCATCCTCGAGTCCGCCGGCTTCGACGTGACCACGCGGACGGGGGCGCTCGACGAGTCCGAGCTCGTCGACGCGCTCCAGGGCGTCCACCTCCTCGGGATCCGTTCCAAGACCCACGTGACCGAGTCCGTGATCGCCCAGGCGCCGGACCTGCTCGCCGTCGGCGCGTACTGCATCGGCACGAACCAGATCGACCTGGCCGCTGCGGCGGACCGCGGGGTCGCGACGTTCAACGCCCCGTTCTCGAACACCCGCTCGGTCGTCGAGATCGCGATCGCCGACATCATCGCGCTGACCCGCCGGCTCACGGAGTTCAACTCCGCGATGCACGCGGGCGTCTGGAACAAGAGCGCCGAGGGTGCGCACGAGATCCGCGGCCGCACGCTCGGGATCATCGGCTACGGCAACATCGGTACGCAGCTGTCCGTCCTCGCCGAGAACCTGGGCATGTCGGTCGTGTTCTACGACACCGCGGAGAAGCTCGCGCTCGGCAACGCGCGCCGCGCGGAGTCGCTCGACGAGCTGCTCGACGTCGCGGACATCGTCACGCTGCACGTCGACGGCCGCAGCGGGAACGCCGGCCTGTTCGGCGAGAAGCAGATCGCCCGCATGCGTCCCGGCTCGATCTTCCTCAACCTCTCGCGCGGCTTCGTGGTCGACTACGCGGCGCTGCGCGACGCGATCGTGTCGGGGCACGTCGCCGGTGCGGCGGTCGATGTCTTCCCCACGGAGCCCAAGCGCAAGGGCGACCCGTTCTCCTCGGAGCTCCAGGGCCTGCCGAACGTGATCCTCACGCCCCACACGGGCGGGTCGACCGAGGAGGCGCAGGAGGCGATCGGCCATTTCGTCTCGAACAAGGTCCGCGACTACCTGGCGACCGGCTCGACGACGCTCAGCGTCAACCTGCCGAACGTCGCGCTCGACCAGCCGCCGGGCGCGCACCGCCTGGCCTACCTGCACCGCAACGTCCCGGGGGTGCTGGCGGCGGTGAACGCGACGCTCGCCGAGCACGGCGTCAACGTCGCCGGACAGCTCCTCGCGACGCGCGGCGAGATCGGCTACGTGGTCACGGACACCGACGCACCGGTCGAGGACGCCGTGCTCGACGCACTGCGCTCGCGCCCCGAGTCGGTCCGGCTGCGCCTCCTCTCCTGAGCACCGGTCCGGGCTCCCGACGCCCCGGCCCCTGAACGTCACGAGGTGCCCGGACGAGCGATCGTCCGGGCACCTCGTGGCGTGTTCTGCGGGTCCCCGTCGCCGGCTCCGCCCGTCCGTGCGGTCAGGCCGAGCCGGACTTGCGCCGGAACTGCCGCTGCACGGGCCCCGCGGTCTCCGAACCGTGCACGCTGCCCGTGTTGCGTGAGCCGTCCGCGGACCGGTGCTGGGCCGCCGCCTTCTTGCGGTCGAGCGCCTCGCGGAACTTCGCCTTGGCGTCCTGGGCGACCGGCTCGGTCGTCGTGCTCTCGTCGTGCTCCGCCATCGCGGAACCTCCTCGTCGTGGTGGGTCCGGGAAGCCCGGCCGGCGGAGCGGGTCGCTGCGCTGCAGGGTCAGCCTCCCCGAGTCGGACGCGCAAAGCCAACCGGATTCGGGCATCGACGGGCCGTGCGGCGTGGCCCGTTCGTGGTGCACATGGAACACCACCCGCCGTACCGCTCAGTAACCTACGGCTCCGTAAGTTACGCTCGCGTAGTGACCACGACGTCCGACCGGCCCTGGCTCGCCTCCTACGCACCCGGCACGCCCGCCGACATCGAGGTGCCCGACGAGCCGCTCGTCGCCAGCCTGGTCCGCGCTGCGCAGCTGCACCCCGACCGGGTCGCCGTCGACTTCCTCGGCCGCGAGACGACCTACTCCGAGCTCCTCACCGAGGTCGAGCGCGCCGCGGGGGCCCTGCACGGGCTCGGGGTCCGCGCCGGCGACCGCGTCGCGATCGCCCTGCCGAACGGCCGGGCGCACGTCGTCGCGTTCTGGGCCGTGCTGCGCCTCGGCGCCGTCGTCGTCGAGCACAATCCCACCTACTCCGCAGGCGAGCTCGAGCACCAGCTCCACGACTCCGGTGCCACGGTCGCGATCTGCTGGGAGCAGACCGCCGCGCGCGTGGCCGAGGTCCGCGCGCGCACCGCCGTCACGTCCGTCCTCGCGGTCGACATCTCGCGCGACCTGCCCTGGCGCTCGCGCCTCGCCCTCACCCTCCCGGTGCCCGCAGCACGACGCATGCGCGCGAAGCTGCGCGGACCCGTCCCCGCCGGCGCGCTCCGCTGGCACGACGCCCTCGCCCACGCCGAGCCGATCGCGGCGGACCACCCGTTCCCGACGGCCGGCGACGTCGCGCTCCTGCAGTACACGGGAGGCACCACCGGGACCCCCAAGGGCGCCGTCCTCACCCACCGCAACCTCGTGGCGAACGCCGTCCAGGGCGCCGTCTGGACCGGGCTCGGCAGCGGCTCCGAGACGATCTACGGCGCCCTGCCCTTCTTCCACGCGTTCGGACTGACGCTGTGCCTGGCGTTCGCCACGCGCGTCGGAGCCACGCTCGTCGCCTTCCCGACGTTCGACCCGGACGCCGTGCTCCGGGCGCAGGCCCGGCGGCCCGCGACCTTCATGCCGGGCGTCGCCCCGATGTTCGACCGCGTCGCCCGCGCCGCCGAGGAGCGCGGCACGGACCTCCGCTCGATCCGGGTCGCGATCGCCGGAGCCATGCCGATCCCCGCCGAGACGGCCGAGCGCTGGGAGCGGCTGACCGGCGGGCTCCTCATCGAGGGCTACGGCATGACCGAGACGTCCCCCGTCGCGCTCGGCAACCCGTGCACCCCGGCCCGCCGCCCCGGCGCCCTCGGGCTGCCGTTCCCCAGCACCGAGATCCGCATCGTCGACCCCGAGGACCCTGCGCGCGACGTCGCCGCCGGCGAGCGCGGCGAGCTGCTCGTGCGCGGGCCGCAGGTCTTCTCCGGCTACTGGCAGCGCCCGGACGAGACGGCGGAACAGCTCCTCGACGGCGGCTGGCTCCGAACCGGGGACGTCGTCACCATGGACGACGACGGCGTCGTCACTCTTGTGGACCGGATCAAGGAGATGATCAACGCCGGCGGGTTCAAGGTGTACCCGTCGCAGGTCGAGGACCTCCTCCGGACCATGCCGGGCGTCGCCGATGTCGCGGTGGTCGGGGTCCCCGGGGGCGACCTGGGTGAGAAGGTCGTCGCGGCCGTCGTGCTCGTCGACCCGACCCGGACTCTCGATGTGGCGGCCGTGCGCGCCTGGTGCGAGCAGCGCCTCGCGCGTTACGCCGTGCCGCGGGAGCTCGTCATCATGACCGAGCTGCCGCGCTCCCAGATCGGGAAGGTGCTGCGCCGGGTCGTGCGCGACCAGGTCCTCGCCGCCGGCACGTCCGCCTGACGCCGGGTCCGGCGGCGCACAGCGTCGGGTCCGGAGGCTCCGGCGGTCGGCCCAGAGGCTCAGAGGCTGTCGGTCCGGACGTCGGTCCGAAGGCTCTGGCCGCCGGTCCGGAGGCTCAGGCCGCCGGTCCCGAGGTCAGGCCGTTGGTCCCGAGGCTCACGCCGTCGGGTGCGGGCGCGCCGCTCCCGCCGGTGAGGCGTCGGGCTCCGTGCCCGGCTCACCCGCGCCGGGCCCTCCGTTCGAGGCCGCTGCGCGCGCTGCCTCGTGGTCGGCGCGGAGCACGGTGATCGCCGCCTCGAAGTCCTCGAGGGAGCTGAACGCCTGGTACACGCTCGCGAACCTCAGGTAGGCCACCTCGTCGAGCTCGCGCAGCGGGCCCAGGATCGTGAGCCCGATCTCGTAGGCGTCGAGCTCGGCGCTCCCGCTCGACCGGATGGTCTCCTCGACGCGCTGGGCGAGCAGCGCGAGGTCGTCCTCGCTCACCGGCCGGCCCTGGCAGGCCTTGCGGACGCCGTTGATGACCTTCTCGCGGCTGAACGGCTCGGTGGCACCGGAGCGCTTGACCACCGAGAGGCTCGCCGTCTCGACGGTCGTGAAGCGGCGGTTGCACTGAGGGCACTGGCGGCGACGACGGATCGAGGATCCGTCGTCGGAAGTCCGGGAGTCGACGACGCGGGAGTCCCCGTGTCGGCAGAAGGGGCAGTGCACGCCTGAGAACCTAAGCGCTCACGCTGGGACGACGCAACAGCGACGCCGGTCAGCGCTGGACCGGGAGGACGAGCTCCTGGCCCGCGTCCAGTCCTGCCGTCGCCAGCCCGTTGAGCGCCTGGAGCTCGAGGACGACGTCCCGGACGTCCTCACCGGGCCGGGCGCTCGCCGCGGCGATCTGCCACAGGGTCTCGCCGGCAGCGACGGTGTACGTCGTGACCTCGAGGGCGCGCGTCGGACCGTCGGCGAGGGCCTGGCCGCCCTGCACGCCCGCCGCGAGCACCAGGGCCGCGAGCAGCAGGACCACGAGCCGGCCACGGCGGGTCAGGCGCAGCGGTCGCTCCTCGGCGGGCACCACGGTCGAGCGGTGTGCCGCAGCGACCGGGCGCCGCAGCGACGCGGCCCCGGGACGAGCCGGAGCACCCGCCGCGCCGCTCACGGGCGCCGGGCGGGCCAAGCCGCCCGTGCGAGGCTCTCCTGCCTCCGACGAGCGGGCACCGGCGGCCCGCAGCGACGCAGCAGCACTGCGCGCCCGCTCGCCGCCCTGCATCGGTGCGGCCGGACGCGCACGACGCGGAGTCGGCACTGCCGCGACCTGCACATCCGGCGCGGCGAACCATGCCTCGCGAGCCCGTGCAGCTGCGCTCCCCCGGCGCACGTCCGAGCCGCGTGCTGCCGTGGAGATCACCATCGCACCCATGCCGCCACCCTCCCTCGTCGACCCCGCGCTCCCCGCGCGGGTTCGAACACGTGTTCGTCGAACGCTTGTACGGTTCTACCACCCCGCATCGCGAGATGTCGAGACACGCTCGAACAGATGTTTGATCCGTCACCCCTGCTCCCCTAGGCTGACGTCGCAGGAGACAGCGCACCACGAGGCACTGACACGGGCGCTGGCCAGCACCGATACATCTGGAGGCGACGGTGGCGAAGCAGCGCGGGACCGAGGAGAGGGTGGACGCCACGGGCGGCGCATCCCGTGGCGGCCTGGCGTCCGTGCACACGCTGCCCGACGCGGCCCCGGACGGCGACGGGCTCACGGCACGCCAGCGCCTCGTGCTCGAGACGATCCGCACGTCGGTCGAGTCGCGCGGCTACCCCCCGAGCATGCGCGAGATCGGCGACTCGGTCGGGCTGACGAGCCCCTCGAGCGTCAAGCACCAGCTCATGGCGCTCGAGCGCAAGGGCTACCTGCGCCGCGACCCGAACCGTCCGCGGGCGATCGAGGTCGTCCAGCCGGACGACTCGCGCGGCGTCGCCCCCTGGTCGGCGCCGAGCGTCACCGCGACGGCCTCGGCCCGCCTGGGTGACGAGGACAGCGCAGCACGGGACTCCGCGCCGGCGCCGTCGTACGTCCCCGTCGTCGGGCGGATCGCGGCCGGTGGGCCGATCCTCGCCGAGCAGGTCGTCGAGGACGTCTTCCCGCTGCCGCGCCAGCTCGTCGGCGACGGTGACCTCTTCCTGCTCAAGGTCCAGGGGGACTCGATGGTCGAGGCCGCCATCTGCGACGGCGACTGGGTCGTCGTGCGGCGCCAGCCCGTCGCCGAGAACGGCGAGATCGTCGCCGCGATGATCGACGGCGAGGCGACCGTCAAGACCTTCAAGCGCGCCGACGGGCACGTGTGGCTGCTCCCCCACAACCCGGCGTACGCCCCCATCCCGGGGGACGACGCCCAGGTGCTCGGTCGGGTCGTGAGCGTGCTCCGCAGCCTCTGAGGCGCCTGGCGCCGCGCCGCGGCGCGCTCGACCCGACGGCCGCCCCGGGCCCGCGATCAGCGGGCGGGGCGGCCGTCGTCCTCCGGAGAGGTGCGTTCCGGGGTCAGAACCCGAAGCGGCGGGCCACCGCGCGCAGCGTCTCGGCCGAGCGACGCAGCCCGGCGAGCTCGTCCGCCGACATCGGCACCTCGAGCCGCTCACCCACACCCTCGCGACCCACGAGGGCCGGGACCGAGAGGCACACGTCGCGGATGCCGTGGTAACCGTCGAGCAGCGAGGAGACCGGCAGGATGCGCTGCTCGTCCTTGATGACGGCCTCGATGATGCGCGACCCGGCGAGCGCGACCGCGTAGTTCGTCGCTCCCTTGCCCTCGATGATCCGGTACGCGGACTCGACGACCTCGCGCGCGATGCCGTCGCGCACCTCCGAGGTGAGCGGACCGCGGCCGTTGATGCCGTTCCACTCGAGCAGCGGCACGGCCCCGATCGTCGCGGAGCTCCACAGCGGGAGCTCGGTGTCGCCGTGCTCGCCGGCGACGTACGCGTGCACGTTCTGCACCGCGACACCGGTCTGCTGGGCGATGAGGTAGCGCAGGCGCGAGGAGTCGAGCACCGTGCCGGACCCGAACATCTGGGTCGGCGGGAGGCCCGACTGCTGGAGGGCGGCGTAGGTGACGATGTCGACCGGGTTGGTGACCATGATGTAGACCGCGTCGGGTGCGACCTCGACGAGCGGCGGGAGGATCTTTCCGACGAGCGAGATCGTCGCCTCCGCGAGGTCGAGGCGGCTCTGCCCGGGCTTCTGCTTGGCCCCGGCCGTGACCACGACGACGTCCGCGCCGGTGCACACCTCGATCTCGTCGGACCCGACCACCTCGGCCATCGGCATGAACTGGATGCCGTGCCCCAGGTCGAGCGCCTCGGCCTCGACCTTGGCCTTGTTGATGTCGTAGAGCGCGACGCTGCGAGCGGCGCCGCGCATGAGGGCCGCGTACGCCATCGTCGAGCCGACCGCCCCGGCTCCGACGATCGCGAGCTTGCTGGTCCGTCGCACCTGCCCCGCCGTCACGCCCGTCAGGCCCAGGTCGTCCCCGTCGTTCTCGCTCACGCGTCCTCCTCACCGGTGGGGCCCCCGCGGCCCCGACGCCCGCTGGCGCCGTGACCAGGCTAGTTGCTCGCCGTGGTGCCGACCCGCCCGTCGAGGCGGCGCAGGGCGGCCTCGACGACCCCGCGGTCCGTCGTCCGCCAGAACCCCGGGAGCGAGCGCGTGAGGAAGTCGCCGTAGCGGGCCGTCGCGAGCCTCGGGTCCAGCACCGCGACGACCCCGCGGTCGTCGACGCCCCGGATGAGCCGGCCCGCACCCTGGGCGAGCAGCAGGGCCGCGTGCGTCGCCGAGACCGCCATGAAGCCGTTCCCGCCGGACGCGGCGACGGCCTCCGAGCGGGCGGAGCGCACCGGGTCGTCCGGCCGCGGGAACGGGATCCGGTCGATCAGCACGAGCTGGCACGCCGGCCCGGGCACGTCGACACCCTGCCAGAGGGAGAGCGTCCCGAACAGGCACGTGCGCTCGTCCGCAGCGAAGTCCCGCACGAGCGTGGGCAGCTGGTCCTCGCCCTGCGCGAGCACGGGCACGTCGAGCCGCTCGCGCATCGCCGCGGCGACCGCGTCGGCGGCCCGCCGCGAGGAGAACAGGCCCAGCGTGCGGCCGCCGGCCGCCTCGATCAGCGCGGCGATCTCGTCGAGCTGGGCGTCGGTCGCGGGTTCTCGACCGGGCGGCGGGAGGTGGCGTGCGATGTAGAGGATCCCCTGGCGCGGGTAGTCGAAGGGGCTGCCCACGTCGAGCCCGCGCCACGGCAGCGGGTCGCCGGGGGGCGGCGTCCCGGGCGGTGCGGGCGCGCGGACGGCGAGGGTGTCGCCGGCGCCGGCCGCCGCCTCGGCGTCGACGCGCGCGGCGAGGTCCTCGGCGTCGGTCGACGCGAGGTGCTGCGGCCCCTGCGGCTCGGCGTCGGTGCGGCCCTCGAGGCCCAGCGAGCGCGCGATCGGCGCGAACGTCCCCCCGAGCGCGAGGGTCGCGGACGTCAGCACGCTCGACCGCCCCGCGAGCACGTGCGTGCGGATGAGCCCGTTGACCGACAGCGGGGCGGCGTACAGGCGCGTCATCGCCCCGCCGCGCCCCGTGTCCCCGCGCGCGCACCACAGCACGGTGTGCCGGTTCTGGTCCGGGTCCGCGGCCATGCGCTCGGCGACCTCGAACAGTGCGAGCATCGTCGACATCGCCATCTTGGAGCCGCCGTCCGCACCGGCACCGGCCTTGGCCGCCGCGGGCTCGGGCTTGAGGGCCGTGAGCAGGCCGCGCGCCGCGTCCCGGACGGCCGCGACGGCCTCGAGCGCACCGGGCGGCAGACCGTCGGGGAACCGGCCCTCGGGCAGCTGGACGAGGACCGAGCCGAGCGCCGCGCTCGCCGCGTCCAGGTCCGTCGTCAGGATGCCGCCGTGCCGGCGCGCGAGCCGGGCGGCGTGCTCGACGATCGCGACCGACAGCTCGGCCGTCGCCTGCGCGGTCACCCGGTCGGTCAGCTCGTGCGCCTCGTCGACGATCACGACCTCGTGCTCCGGGAGCACGTTCGGCGAGCCCGAGGCGGCGATGCCGAGCATCGCGTGGTTCGTCACGACGACGTCCGCCTCGCGCGAGAGCACCCGCGCCTTCTCCGGGAAGCAGTCGTCGATCAGCGGGCAGCGGGTGCCGAGGCACTCCATCTTCGTCACCGACACCTGTCGCCACGCGCGCTCGCTCACGCCGGGCACGAGGTCGTCGCGGTCGCCGGTCGCGGTCTGCTCGGCCCACTCCCGCAGCCGCACGACCTGCTCGCCGAGGCTCGCGGCCCCCCGCGGGCTCTCCGCGGCGCCCGGCTCGGGGGGCGGGTGGTCCGCCGCGCCCGCGTGGTCGCCGAGGTCGAACAGCGTGCCCGGCTCGTCCGCCGGGTAGCCGCCCGCGACCTTGTGCAGGCACACGTAGTTGTGCCAGCCCTTGAGCAGCGCGATGCGCGGGGGCCGCGGCAGGCGGGGCGCGAGCGCCTGCGCGACGAGCGGCAGGTCCCGGGTCATGACCTGGCGCTGCAGGGCGAGCGTCGCCGTCGAGACCACGACGTGCTCGTCCTCGAGCACCGCGTGGCGGACAGCGGGCACGAGGTATCCCAGCGACTTGCCCGTGCCGGTCCCGGCCTGCACCAGCAGGTGCTTGCCGGAGCCGATAGTGTCCGCGACCGCGTGAGCCATCTCGTGCTGACCGTCGCGCCGGCCGCCGCCCAGCACGCCGACCGCGAGGTCGAGCAGCTCGTCGACCGAGGCCGGCCCCGTCGCCGGGCGCACGGCGCCGGCTCGGGCACCACGTCCACCCGGGGACGTCGCCGCGGGCGCGGCGGTGGACGGGACGACGGGCTCAGGCACCGCGACAGCCTAGTGCGGGGCGCTGACAGGCCCGGCCGCCGGGCGGTGGACCCGCGCGGCGCCGGCCGCGTTGTGCCGAGCCGTCGTCACGCCCGTCCCGAGTCGCCGTCGCCCCGGCGGGCGACGGCGCCCCGGTCACGCCGAGCGGACCGCCGCCGCCGACAGCTCGGAGGCGAGCGTCTCGTCGACGCGGGCCCGCAGTGCGGTCCCGGCCTCGGTGTGCTCCTCCGAGTCGATCTCGCCGTGCAGGTGCACGCGGTGCACGAGGTCCCCGCGGTCGTACGGGATCACGACGTCGACGCTCACGCTCGGACGCGGGAGCTGGTCCGCGATGAGCGCCTGCAGCGCCTCGACCCCCTCGCCGGTGTGCGCCGAGACGACGATCGACCCCGGTTCGCGCGAGCGCAGGCGGGCCAGCGTCTCGGGCTCCGCCAGGTCGGCCTTGTTGAGCACGATCACCTCGGGCACGTCCATCGCGCCCGGGATGTCGGCGAACACGTGGCGCACCGCCGCGATCTGGCTCTCGGGATCCGCGTGCGACGCGTCGACGACGTGCAGCACGAGGTCCGCGTCCGCGACCTCCTCGAGCGTCGACCGGAACGCCTCGACGAGCTGGTGCGGCAGGTCGCGCACGAACCCGACCGTGTCCGTGAGCGTGTACACGCGGCCGTCGGCGGCCTCGGCACGCCGGACCGTCGGGTCGAGCGTCGCGAACAGCGCGTTCTCGACGAGCACGCCCGCCCCGGTGAGCCGGTTCAGCAGCGACGACTTGCCCGCGTTGGTGTACCCCGCGATGGCGACCGACGGGATGCCGTGCTTCTTGCGCGACGCACGCTTGGTCTGCCGAGCGGGCTCCATCGCGGCGATCTCCCGCCGCAGCTTCGCCATGCGGTCACGGATGCGCCGGCGGTCGAGCTCGATCTTCGTCTCACCGGGACCGCGCGAGCCCATGCCCGCCCCGGCGCCGCCGACCTGTCCACCGGCCTGCCGCGACATCGACTCGCCCCAGCCGCGCAGGCGCGGCAGCAGGTACTCGAGCTGCGCGAGCTCGACCTGCGCCTTGCCCTCACGGGACTTGGCGTGCTGGGCGAAGATGTCGAGGATCAGCGCGGTCCGGTCGACGACCTTGACCCGGACGACGTCCTCGAGCGCGCGCCGCTGCGAGGGCGCGAGGTCGGCGTCCACGATCACCGTGTCCGCACCGACCGCCGCCACGACCCCCGCGAGCTCGGCAGCCTTGCCCGAGCCGAGGAACGTGCTGGGGTCCGGGGTGCGGCGCCGCTGGAGCATGCCGTCGAGGACCTGCGAGCCCGCGGTCTCGGCGAGCGCGGCAAGCTCGCGCAGCGACAGCTCCGCCTGCTCGGCCGTGCCGGAGCCCCACAGGCCCACGAGCACGACGCGCTCGAGGCGCAGCTGGCGGTACTCGACCTCGGTGACGTCCTCGAGCTCGGTCGACAGGCCGGCCACGCGGCGCAGCGACGTGCGCTCCTCGAGGTCGAGCTGGTCGCCGTCGTAGGAGGAGTGGACCGTGCCGCCGTCGTGCAGGGCCGTGCCGGCGCGGGCGAGCACGCGTGCCACGACGTCGTCCGCGACCTCCTGTGCGCTGCGGCGGTCCACGGCGGCGTCGGCCGTCTCCTCACGCGTCTGGGGGTGCTGCGGGTCGCTCACGCGGTGCCTCTCGTCCGTCGTCTCGTCGGTCTCTCGTGCTCGTTCCAGGGTGTCACGCGGTTCCCCGACCCGCGACGGATATTCGCTGCAGGCGGATAGGGTCGCGCGGTGAGCGGGAACGACCACTACTTCACGGCCCGGCCCGCGTCGCCGGACGAGCGCCGCGTGCGCACCGTCACGCTCGGCGGTCAGGACGTCGACGTCGAGACCGCGGGCGGGGTGTTCTCGCCCGACCACGTGGACCTCGGCACCGAGGTGCTGCTGCGGTCGGTGCCCGCGCCGCCGCCCGGCGGCGACCTGCTCGACCTCGGCTGCGGGTGGGGGCCCGTCGCCCTGTCCCTCGCGCTGGCGTCGCCCGGGGCGCGGGTGTGGGCGGTCGACGTCAACGAGCGCGCGCTCGACCTCGTGCGGCGCAACGCCGAGCGGCTCGGCTGCCCGAACGTCGTCGCGGTGACGCCCGACGAGGTGCCCGACGACGTGAGGTTCGCGGCGCTCTGGTCGAACCCGCCGATCCGGGTGGGCAAGGCGGACCTGCACGCGCTGCTGCTGCGCTGGCTCCCCCGTCTCTCCCCCGGCGCCCAGGCGCACCTCGTGGTGTCGAAGAACCTCGGGGCGGACTCGCTGCAGCGCTGGGTCGCCGAGACCCTCGCCGGGGCGGCCGACGTCGAGCGCGTCGCGAGCGCGAAGGGCTTCCGCGTCCTGCGGGTCAGCGCCCGCTGAGTGCGGCGACCGCGGCGCGCGCCTGCGCGAGGGTCGGGGCGCCCACCACCCGGGCGCGCTCGGCACCGTCCCCGTCGAGCACCAGGACGGTGGGCGTCGACCGGACGTCGAGGCGCTCGCCGAGCGCCAGGTGATCGGTCACGTCGATGTCCACGTGCACGACCCCGGGTGTGGTCGCCGCGACGCGCTCCAGCACCTGGTGCGCCGCCCGGCACGGCCGGCAGAACCGGCTCGAGAGCTGCACGAACGTCGCCGTCGCGCCCGGCGTGATGCCGAGCTCGGCGACGAGGGGGTGCGCCCCGGCCGCGGGGGTCGTGAGGTCCACGACCGCCTCAACGGCACGGCGGAGGTCGGTGTTCCCCCGCGCGTCGGTGCCCGGGCCTGCGGCGGTCCCGGCGCCGGGCTCGGGGCGGTCGTCCGCGGACCCTCCGGCGGGGCACCGGCCCGGGGACGGGTCTCGGCGCCGCGCTCCCGTCAGGCGACGAGCGCGGCCAGGTCGACGTCGACCTCGGCGACGAGCACGGCCGGGCCGGCGAGCTCGACGTGCCCGTCGGGGAGGACGCGCACGCGCACGCTGCCGCCCGGGACGTCCACGACCCACACGTCGGGGGCCTGCGGGCCCGCCCACGCGCGCACCGCGAGCGCGGCGGCGCACGCCCCCGTCCCGCACGAGCGGGTCTCGCCGACCCCACGCTCGTGCACGCGCATCCGGACCCGCCCGACGAGGGTGCCGTCGGGCGCCGCGTCCTCCCCGAGCGGGACCACGAGCTCGACGTTGGTGCCGTGCGGCGGGACCGGCGTGACCGTGGGCGCGCGGGTGAGGTCGGCGCTCGCGAGCTCGGCGTCGTCCGCGAGCGCGAGGACGGTGTGCGGGTTGCCGACGTCCACGCTGAGCGCGGGACGGGCGACCTCCACCCCGGCGACGAGCACCTCGGCGTCGTGCCCGGCGGCGGCGGCCTCGGGCCCCCCGGGCAGCGCCCACGGCCCCATGTCGACCGCGTACCACGGGGCGCCGCCGTCGGGCGCGTCCTCACGCCGCACCCGCCGCACCCCGGCCCGGGTGCCGAGCGCCAGCTCCCCCGCTGCGGGGTCCCACGCGCCGAGCCGCTCGAGGTAGGCGGCGAACACGCGCACCCCGTTGCCGCACATCTCCGCGACCGAGCCGTCACCGTTGCGGTAGTCCATGAACCAGTGCGCGGCGGGCTCGTCCGCGAGCACGGCCACGCCCTCGGGGAGCGACGCGCTGGGCGCGACGCGGATGACGCCGTCGCCGCCCACACCCGCGCGCCGGTCGGCGAGCCCGCGCACGAGCGCCGGGGTCAGGTCCAGGGCACCGGCCCGGTCGTCCAGCAGGACGAAGTCGTTCTGCGTGCCGTGCCCCTTCGTGGCGGCGAGCCGGCGGGAGGCGGGCGCAGCGGTGCGCGCCGTGCCGGGGGCCGTCGTGGTCGCGCTTGAGGTCGCCGGGCTCGTCATGAGCCCAGACTACGGCGGGGCGCGGGGTCGTCCGTCGCGGGACCGAGCGTCCCGGCGTCGGCCCGCGCGACGAGGTCCAGCGCGCGCTCGACGAGGTCTGGGCTCTGCGCGTCGAGCCAGTGCACGCGCGGGTCGCGCCCGAACCAGCCCATCTGCTTGCGGGCGAGCCGGCGCGTCCCGGCGGCGACCGCGGCGCGCGCCTCGTCCTCCGTCAGCTCGCCCCGGAACGTCGCGAGCACCTCGGCGTACCCGACGGCGCGCGCCGCGGTGCGCCCGATCCCCCGGCCCGCGAGCGCCCGGACCTCCTCGACGAGCCCGTGGTCCCACATCCGCGTGACGCGCCGCTCGATCCGCTCGTCGAGCACGGCGCGGTCGCAGTCGAGGCCGAGCTGCACCGCCGGCACCTCGTACACGTGCTGCGGCAGGCTGGCCGAGTAGCGGCGGCCGGTGAGCTCGATGACCTCGAGCGCGCGCACTAGCCGGCGCGCGTTCCGCGGCCCGATACCGGCAGCAGCCACGGGGTCCCTGGCCTCGAGCTCGGCGTGCAGCGCACGCGAGCCCTCGGCCTCGACGCGGGCCTCGAGCCGTGCCCGGACCTCCGGGTCGGTCCCGGGGAACTCCATGTGGTCGAGCAGCGACCGCACGTAGAGCCCCGAGCCGCCGACCGCGATCGCGCGAGCCCCCCGCGCCTGGATCGCGGTGACGTCGGCGCGCGCACCCGCCTGGTAGTCGGCCACCGAGGCGTCCTGCGACGGCTCGAGCACGTCGAGCTGGTGGTGCGGGACGCCCTGGCGCTCGGGGGCGGTGAGCTTCGCGGTGCCGATGTCCATGCCGCGGTACAGCTGCATGGCGTCGGCGTTGACGACCTCGCCGCCGAGCTCGTGCGCGAGCGCGAGCGCGAGGTCCGACTTCCCGGTCGCGGTGGGGCCGACGACGGTCACGACGAGCGTCATGCGTACGGATCCTCCGCGACGGCCGGGCGAGTGACGCCCGTGGGCGGTCCGGCCGGGGCCACGCCGTCGTGCGCGACGAGCCAGGCGGCGACGACGTGCTGCGCCCCGAGCGGAGCCCCTGCCGCGTGCACGGTCGCGGTCACGCTGCGCTCGCGCGTGTCCGGGGTGCCGTCCGGGCACAGCGCCCCGAGAAGCACCTGCCAGGGGGCCCAGCCCGTCACGTCGAGCTCGCTCGCGAGAGCCGGGTCGAGCGCGGCCAGGCGGGCGAGCGCGGCGGGCCCGGCGTCGGCGAGGTCGGCGAGCACCGCGGCGTCGTAGGCGGGCGCGCGCTCGTCGTCCGCGCGGGGGGCGTCGGGCCCGTGCCGCGCGCTGAGGGAGCCGACGACGACGAGACCCGTCCGTGGCGCACCGCCCGGCACGAGGTGCCGCCCCGCCTCCGCGAGCCGGGCTGCGGCGGACGGGTCGGCGCCGGCGGGAGGCGCCGTCTCGACCACGTCCACCGCGCCCGTCCAGCCGGCCTCGCGGACCAGCAGGACGCCGACCGAGGCGGACACCCCCACGACGCGGGGCACAGCCGCCGCACGCTCCCCGGCGCCCGCTCCTGCGTGCGCCGCGTCGACCCACCGCAGCGCACCGTCCGGGATGCCTGCGGCGGCGAGCGACGCGCGCACGGGGCCGGGCGTCACGCCCACGGGATCGTCCGGGCCCAACCCGTGGCCCGGGGCCACGACGACGACGCGCCGAAGGTCGCGCTCGAGCACCGAGCGCACCGCCGCGATCGCGTGGGTGCGCAGGTCGGCGTGCACGTCCGTCCGCCCGGACGCCCCGGGGACGAGGAGCACGGTGTCCGGGACGAGCGCGGCGGCGACGAGCATGCCCCGACCGTAGCCGCTCAGTCGGTGAGCACCCGCGCGACGTCGTCGGCCTCACGGTCGCGACCGGCCCGGCGCAGGACGTCGATGAGCAGCGCCGCTGCCTGGGCGCGCAGGTCCCGGTCGCGCACGAGGCCGAACCCCTCGACGGCGGACTCGAGGTGCTCGACCGCCGCGTCCGTCACGCCGGCGTCGGCGTGCAGGCGGCCCGCGAGCCAGAACGCGTGCGACGCGTCCGCCACGTGCCCTGCCACGCCGAACGCCTCCCCGGCGGCGGCCGCGCGCGCCGCCGCCTCCCCGTCGCGGCCGAGCGTCGCGAGCAGGCGCGCTGCGCAGTCGTCGAGCTCCGCACGCTCGCGGTCGACCTCCGCCCGGCGTCGCTCGGCGAGCTCGGCGGCTCCCGGGACGTCGGCCGGGGCCTCCGCTCCTCCGGCGGTCCCCCCCGGTGCGGCGAGCTCGTCGAGGCACTGCTCGACCTCGGCCAGCGCGGCGTCCGCCCGCCCGAGGTCGGCGGCGGACCGCGCGTGCGTCCGCACGACCGCGGCCGTGAGCAGCGGGTCCGCGCCACCGGCGCGCAGCAGGGTCGTCGCGCGGGAGTACGCCCACGACGCACCCTCGTGGTCGTCGAGCACCTGGGCGCACCGCGCGGCCTCGGCGAGCGCGGCGCCGGCGTCGGCGAGCAGCCCGGCGTCCTCGGCGTGCTGCGCGGCCTCCAGGTAGAGCGGCGCTGCTGCGGCGGGGTCCCCGTCGTCGACGAGCTGCGACGCGCGCCGCAGGAGGTCGGCGACGTCCGGGCCGCCGACCGGCGGCGTCGAGGCCGCCGCGTCGGAGGCGCCGGCCGCACGCGCGAGGTCGGTCCCTGCCGTGTCCCGGTCGCGACGCCGTGCCTGCGCCGGGATCACCGCGAGCTCGAGCGGCTCCGGCGCGGCGGTCGTCCGCCACGCGCGGGCGACGAGCCGGGACACGTGGTCGGTCCCGTTGCGACGGTCGAACGCGGCGGCGAGCGCGTCGGCCTCCGCCCGCGCCCAGTCCGCGAGCTCGGCCACGGTCGTGGCGCGCACGCTCGTGAGCCGGACCGTGCGCCCGGGCTCCGAGGCCCGGAGCACCGCGAGCGCGGCGCCGACGTGCACGAGGTACGTGAGCCGGCTGTCGGGCGAGTCCCCGCCGGTGAGCAGCCGCTGGTCCGCCTAGATCATCCGCACCGCCCGGTCGCCGTGCCCGCCGCGCGCCAGGAGCTCGACGTGCCGGCCACGGGCACCCGCCATGTCGCCGTGGCTGTCCGCGAGGTGCGCGAGCCCGCGCCGGTGGGTCGCCGCCGCGTCCGCGAGCCGGCCCTGCTCGAGGTAGGCCAGCTGGAGGTGCGACAGCATGTCCGCGGGCTCCGTCGCGCAGGTCGGGTTCTCCGTGAGGGTGCGCTCGAGCAGCCGGACGCCCTCGTCGGTGCGCCCGACCTCGAACAGGTAGGACGCGCGGTCCCCCGGCTCGCACGCCTCGCACTGCGAGAAGTCGTCGCGCGGCGTCGCGACCCACGCCTCGTACGCCGCGGCAGTGTCCTCCGCCCCGCGCGCCCGGGACCACACGAACCTCTGGAGCGCGACGGCGTTCATGCCGTTGCCCGCGACCGCGAACCGGTGCTCCATGTCGGCGAGGGTGCGGTCGATCTGCGCGGCGGGCACGGTCGGGAACTCCGTGAGGTTCGCGACCATCCACTTGAACGACCAGAAGAGCGTGTGCCGGTCCTGCTCGTCGAACAGGTCGGGGCGCTGGTCCCACCACCGTACGAGCCGGGTGAACGGTACGTACGCCTTGTCGACCTCACCGCCCCAGACGTACGCCTCGACGAGCGTGGACAGCGCGTACGCACGCGCGTCTTCCGGCCCCTCGGAGTCCACGAGCCGGACCTGGCGCTCGGCCGCCTGGGTGCGGGCCAGGCCGTAGGGCAGGTCGCGGACGCGCGAGATCTCGCGGTTGGCGGAGTCGAGGGTGCGGCTCATGGGGTCTCCGGGGGTGACGGACGAGCGGCGCGGCGGGCGCGCTCACCGAGGAAGGGACGGGGTGCAGGGGCGAGGGGGTCAGTGCGTGGGGTCGGCCCCGCGGAGGCCGGCACGCAGCAGCACCGAGAGCGAGGCGTTCATGGTCGCGACCTCACGTGCGCGCAGCGGTTCGCCCGCCAGCAGGAGCGCCGAGACGTACAGCGACTCCAGCCCGGCGTCGCGCACCGCGCCGGACGGCGCAGCGAGCAGGTCCTCGACGAGCGGGTTCGCACAGTTGAGCACGAGCTGGCGCGAGCGTGCGGTCCCGCCGAACCCGGCGAGCACCTCGCCCCAGAGGTCGTCGGCCTCCCTGACGGTCCGCGAGAGCTCGCGCTCGTGGTCACCGGCGCGGTCGTGCAGCAGCATCGCGGGGAGCTCGACCGGCTCGAAGGTGCGCAGCGCGACCTCGCAGTCGTGCGGTGCGAGCACCGCGTCCGCCGCCTGGACCACCGGGAGCAGCTCGAGCTCGCGCACGGGCGGGAGCGGCGCGAGGACCTGGTCGACGTCCTGCGCCCCGAGCGGTCGCACGCCCCACGTCGGCCGCCGGTCGGCGAGCCGGGCGAGCAGGTCCGCGTCGTACACGTACCCCGCGTTGACGACCCCGAGGCCCTGCGCGCGGGCGACCGGGGCGATGCGCCGGAACTCCTCGACCGTCGGTGCGTAGAGCACGTCACCGTGCGCCTCGTGCACCTCCGCGAGCGTCAGCTGCCCGTCGGTCGTCTCGTACGGCAGCACGTCGGCGACGAGCTCGAGCATCGCGTCGTCGGTCGTCGCGAGCGCACGCACCGCGAGGTGGTGGGCCTCGACGAACGCGCGCGCGAGCGGCGAGCGCTCCCGCAGCGTCGCGAGGGTCCAGGTGCGCACCTGCTCACCGAGGGCGTCGCGCGCGGCGAGCAGCACCTCGTCGGAGTACAGCTGCTCGCGCGACGCCGTGGGGCGCAGGCCCGTCGCGTCGACGACGCACCGGACGAAGAACGCCCACTCCGGCAGCAGGCCCTCGACGCGCGGGCCGAGCAGCATGCGCTTGAGGTACGCGCGGTGGGTCCCCGAGCCCGTCGGCGGCACCGCGGCGGGCAGCACGAACGCGACACCGCTGACCCCGGCGAGGGGCACCTCGAGATCCACGTGCGCGAGCGGGGTGAACCCGAGCGTGCGCTCGCAGTACCGCGAGAGCGCCTCGGAACGCTCCTCGGGCGAGGCGTACCGGCGCCGCCACGGCAGGTCGGGCTCGGTGAGCCTCCGCCACGCGGTCGCCCCGTCGACGTCGACCTGGACCGCGACGTCGACCGGCAGGAGCGAGCCGAAGTCGCGTGCGAGGGCGACGACCGTGTCGTGCGCGAGCCAGTGCTCGAGGTCGCGCCGCGGCCGCAGGCGCACGGTGCTGCCGACCGGCACGTCGGCGTCGGCCGCGAGCTCGGCGAGCTCGTAGCTGCCGTCCGCGTGGCCACGCCAGCGCACCGGCGGCTCGCCCGTGCCGCGCGCCGTCCGGGACACGAGCTCGATCTCGTCGGCCACCATGAACGCCGAGAGCAGCCCGATGCCGAACTGCCCGAGGAACTCCTCGCGCCCGATCCCGACCTCGAGGTCGCGCTTCGAGCTCCGGCCGATCGTCGCGAGCAGCTCGCGCGCCTCCCCGAGGGTCAGCCCGATCCCGGAGTCGGTCACCTCGAGGGCCCCGTCCGGCGCGGTGCGCAGCCGAACCGTCGCGGGCGCCGACGGGTCGAGCGCGCGCCGCGCCGTGATCGCGTCGACGCCGTTCTGCAGCAGCTCGCGCAGGTACACGCGCGGGCCGGAGTACAGGTGCCGCGCGAGCAGGTCGACGACGCCGCGCAGGTCGACCTGGAAGGCCTGGCCGGTCGAGGGCTCCCCCACCTCAGTCGTCGTCGCTCGCGCGGTACGCCGCCAGCTGCGCCTTCGCCGTCTCCGCGGCCTGCGGGTAGAGGTCGTCGAGGTGCGCGAAGAGCTGCAGCGCGGTGCTGATGCCGCACGCCATGTGCAGGTCGAGCTGCTCGTCGGTCAGCCCGTGCTCGTAGCTCACGACGTGCTCGGCGTACACACCGACGTCGTCGCCCTCGACCCGGACGTACGCCTTGGGCCAGAGGGTGTCGAGGTTCCACTGGTTCGTCGCACGGGTCAGCGCGTCGGCCTCGCTCACGGGGACCTCGCGCGTCCACCGGCCACGGACCTGGAGGAACTCGCCGTCGGCACCCAGGCGGAAGAAGTAGAACAGGTGGTCGTCCCACCGTCCGCCGATGTCGCCGTCGTCGTCCACGCCGTACGTGAAGCCCTGCGCGTCGAGGCGGTCGATGATGCGCTGGTGGCTCAGCGGCGCGAGCACCGGCTGCGCTGCGGCGCCCGCTTCCGGCTTGGTGAAGAAACCCATGGGAACCTCGTCGTCTCGTGCGCGCCGTGGCCGGCGCGTCGTGCCCTTCCGGGGCCGCGCGGCGCACGAGCGCCACGGACCTGGACCGTGCCGCACGAGACTAGCCGCCCGCACCGACCCGGCGGCGCGAAGCCGGACGGACCGGGACGAACCACCCGTCCGGCCCAGCCCTGCGGTCACCTCCGGCCGCTCGCGGGCTCCGCGGGTAGGCTTCCGCGCATGGGTTTCTTCCGGGACCGACGCCTCCCCCGGTGGCTCGGGCTGCGGGGGCCGCACGACGCGCGCCGCGCCGGCGGCGCACCGGCGCTGGGTCCGGGCGTCCCGGACGACGAGCTGCACGAGCACGTGACGCAGCTGCTCGCCCGTGAGCTCGGCGCGGTCCAGCTGTCCGGCGACGTCCCGACCCCTGTGACCGCCGCCCGGGTCGCCGAGTGGTTCTCGCGCCACCAGTTCAGCTACTTCGTCGACAACGACGGCGACCTCGGCGGGCTGTGGCGCGGGCGGCTGTTCTACTTCTTCCTCTTCGGCGAGCACTCCGAGATCCTCCAGGTCCGCGGCCAGTGGCACCGCGAGGTCGCGATCGAGCGGCTCGAGGAGGTGCTCGACGTGTGCAACGAGTGGAACGCCGACAGGATCTGGCCGAAGGCGTACGCGCGCGTGCGCGACAACGGCATGGTGCACGTCGTCGCCGAGGTCGCGACCGACCTCGAGCACGGCGTGACCGACGACCAGCTCAACCAGCTGCTCTTCTGCGGCCTGAGCACCGGCAGCATGTTCTTCGACTCGCTCGACGAGCTGTACCCCGACCCTGCGGGGGTGGCACCGTGAGCGACGGAGCGCTCCCCCGCTGGGTCACGCGCGTGCTCGGCGGCTTCGCCAAGCCCGAGAAGCGCGCGCCCGTCCGCGACCAGGAGGTCCCGACCCCCCTGTCCCGCGACCGCATCGAGGGCTACCTGCGCTCGCGCGGCTACCGCTACCTGGTCGACGACGACGGTGACCTCACCGGCACCTGGGACGGCAGCCGGTTCTGGTTCCTGCTGCTGGGCGAGCACGACGAGATCCTCCAGGTGCGCGGGCGCTGGCACCGCTCGCTCGCCCTGGAGCAGCGCCGGTCGGTGGCCCTCGCGGTCAACGACTGGAACCGCGAGCGCATCTGGCCCAAGGTCTACGTCCGCGAGGAGGACGGCCTGCTCGCGCTCTACAGCGAGGTGTCCGCCGACCTCGAGCAGGGCGTGACCGACATCCAGCTCGCGCAGCTGCTCGCGTGCGGCCTCGGCACAGGGGTCCAGATGTTCACCGCGATCGAGGCGATCCTGCCGGGCGACGAGGCACCTCCGGGGATCCCCGACAACTGACGGCGACCCGCGGGAGGCGTCCCAGCGCGGCAGAGCAGCCGGACGTCGGCGCGGCGCGGCCTCACGGGCGCGGTGTCCCAACGCCGAGGCCCTCCGCGCCGCGGGACGTCAGCGCCCCCGGCGCCTCAGCGGCGGGGCGCCCCGAGCGTCGGCAGGCCGAGAACGACCGGCCCGGCGGGCGCCGGAGCGCCGGTACCGCACGCAGGCCCGTCGGTCGCGGTGCCGTGCGCGTGCTCCCCGCCCGCCTGCCGGGCCGCCCACGCGTCGCCCGCCCGCGTGCGCCGCACCGCGAACGACCCCGGGTCGGTGGCCCCCGAGTCGGCCACGAGGTGGTACGGCGCCGCGTGCGTGACCGTCACGGTCACGAGGTCCCCCGGACGCGGCTCGTCGTCGGCGGGCAGGTCCGGCGGCAGCGCGAGGTGCACGAGCCGGTTGTCGGCAGCGCGGCCCGTCACCCGGTGCGTCGCACCGTCCTTGCGGCCCTCGCCGTCCGCGACGAGCACCTCGACGCGCCGGCCGACCTGCGCCTGGTTCTCCTCGGCGGAGATCCGGTCCTGCAGGGCCGCGAGGCGCACGTAGCGCTCCTGGACCACCGCCTTGGGCAGCTGGTCGGGCAGGTCGGCCGCGGGCGTCCCCGGGCGCGGGGAGTACTGGAACGTGAACGCCGACGCGAACCGCGCCGCCCCCACGACGCGCAGAGTCTCGGCGAAGTCCTCCTCGGTCTCCCCCGGGAACCCGACGATGATGTCGGTCGTGATCGCGGCATCGGGCATCACGGCACGCACGCGGTCGAGGATCCCGAGGAACTTCTCGGAGCGGTACGACCGCCGCATCGCGCGCAGCACGCGGTCCGAGCCGGACTGCAGCGGCATGTGCAGCTGCGGCATGACCGTGGGCGTCTCCGCCATCGCCGCGATCACGTCGTCGGTGAACGCCGCCGGGTGCGGCGAGGTGAAGCGGACGCGCTCGAGCCCGTCGATCCGCCCGACGGCGCGCAGGAGCTTCGCGAACGCACCGCGGTCCCCGAACTCGACGCCGTAGGAGTTCACGTTCTGCCCGAGCAGCGTCACCTCGACCGCGCCCTGGTCGACGAGCGCCTGAACCTCCGCGAGGATCTCGCCCGGCCGGCGGTCGCGCTCCTTGCCGCGCAGGTGCGGGACGATGCAGAAGGTGCAGGTGTTGTTGCAGCCGACGCTGATCGACACCCAGCCCGCGTACACCGACTCGCGCCGCGTGGGCAGCGTCGAGGGGAACACCTGGAGCGACTCGGCGATCTCGACCTCGGCGCGCTCGTTGTGCCGCGCCCGCTCGAGCAGCACCGGGAGCGCGTCGAGGTTGTGCGTGCCGAACACCACGTCGACCCACGGAGCGCGCTCGACGATGCCCGCACGGTCCTTCTGCGCGAGGCAGCCACCGACCGCGATCTGCATGCCGGGACGCGCGCGCTTGGCTCCGGCCAGGCGGCCGAGGTTGCCGTACAGCTTGTCGGCGGCGTTCTCGCGGACCGCGCACGTGTTGATGACGATGACGTCGGCCGCCTCCGCGGCGGTGTCCGACGCGCTCGCCCGCACGTAGCCCGCCTGCTCGAGCATCCCGGCCATGTGCTCGGAGTCGTGCACGTTCATCTGGCAGCCCAGCGTCTTGACCAGGTAGGTGCGCGCGGGCACGCCGAGGTCGCGGGCATCATCGCCGTCGGCGTCGCGCAGGGCCCGCCCCGCGAGGAGGACGGCGGCGTCGGCCGGGACGTGGGGCAGGGTCGTGGACATCGCCGTCCAGGGTACGTCGCCACGTCACCGACCCCGCCCGTCGGGGAACCGCACATTTCCGGGACGTTGCCGGACCGTGACCTCAGTGGGTAGCGGGCGCAACACTTCACCCCTAGGTTCGTCGAATGGTCGACACCCCCGCCGCCCCTGCGACCGCAGGGCAGCCGCGCACCCTGGGCGCCCCGCTCGTCGTCCTCGACGGGGTCAACAAGCACTTCGGTCAGCTCCACGTCCTGCAGGACATCGACCTCACCGTCCACCGCGGTGAGGTCGTCGTCGTGATCGGGCCCTCGGGCAGCGGGAAGTCCACGCTGTGCCGCACGATCAACCGCCTCGAGACGATCGACTCGGGCACCATCGCGATCGACGGCGTGCCGCTGCCCGCCGAGGGCAAGCAGCTCGCGCGGCTGCGCGCCGACGTCGGCATGGTGTTCCAGTCGTTCAACCTGTTCGCCCACAAGACGGTCCTCGAGAACGTCACCCTCGGGCAGATCAAGGCCAAGGGCGTCCCCCGGGCGCAGGCGCGCGAGACGGCGATGTCGCTGCTCGAGCGCGTCGGCGTCGCCAACCAGGCCGACAAGCTGCCCGCGCAGCTCTCCGGCGGCCAGCAGCAGCGCGTCGCGATCGCCCGGGCGCTCGCGATGAAGCCCAAGGTCATGCTCTTCGACGAGCCGACGTCCGCGCTCGACCCCGAGATGATCAACGAGGTCCTCGACGTCATGGTGTCCCTCGCGAGCGAGGGCATGACCATGGTGGTCGTGACCCACGAGATGGGCTTCGCGCGCAAGGCGGCGCACCGGGTCGTGTTCATGGACGCCGGCCGCATCGTCGAGGAGGAGACGCCCGAGAGCTTCTTCACGGCGCCGAGGAGCGAGCGCGCGCGCGACTTCCTGTCGAAGATCCTGACCCACTGAACCCACCGAGAACCTCCGCCCGGCAGGGCCACCGCCCCGCCGGGCGCACCGAACGTCACCGACACCGTGGTGCACCGCAACGAGAGGAACTGACAATGCGCAGACGAACAGTGGGGACCGCCGCGGCGCTGGCCGCCCTGGCCCTGACCCTCACCGCGTGCGGGGGCTCCGACGAGCCCGCCGGCGACGCGACCGGCGAGGAGACCTCCTCCGGCGGCGGCGAGTCGATCCGGATCGGCATCAAGTTCGACCAGCCCGGCCTCGGCTTCAAGGACGGCGACGACTTCACCGGCTTCGACGTCGACATCGCGCGTGCCGTCGCGGAGAAGCTCGGGTACTCCGAGGACCAGATCGAGTTCGTCGAGTCGCCGTCCGCGCAGCGCGAGAGCCTGCTGCAGACCGGCCAGGTCGACATGATCTTCGCGACCTACTCGATCACCGACGCCCGCAAGGAGACCGTCGCGTTCGCCGGTCCCTACTTCGTCGCCGGGCAGGACCTGCTCGTCGCCGCGGACGACGACTCGATCAGCGGGCCCGAGGACCTCGAGGGCAAGAACCTCTGCTCGGTGACCGGCTCGACGTCGGCGCAGCGCATCAAGGACGAGTACGCCGCGGGCACCAACCTGCTCGAGCAGCCCAGCTACGCCGAGTGCGTCACGGCGCTCACGGCGGGCGCGGTCGACGCGGTCACGACCGACGACATCATCCTCGCCGGCCTCGCCGCCCAGCCCGCCAACGAGGGCAAGGTCAAGGTCGTCGGCAACCCGTTCTCCGAGGAGAACTACGGCGTCGGGCTGCCGCAGGACAACGAGACCTGCGAGGACATCAACACCGCCATCACCGAGCTCATCGAGGACGGCACCTGGCAGCAGATCCTCGACGACAACGTCGGGGCGTCGGGCTACCAGGCGAACGAGGAGCTCAACCCGCCCGAGGTCCAGGCCTGCGCCTGACCTGACCTGACCCGTACCTGACCGGGACGGGGCGACGGACCCGTTCGTCGCCCCGTCCCGGTCGACGCGAGCCACCACGCACCCGAGGAGGTGAGAGCGCTGGACGGCACCTACCTGGAGCAGTTCGCGACGCTGTTCGAGACCTACGACGTCCCCGCGGCGTTCTGGGTCAACATCAAGCTGACGTTCTTCGCCGCCGTGCTCTCGCTCGTGCTCGGCACGGTGCTCGCCGTCATGCGCATCTCGCCGCTGCCGAGCCTGCGCTGGGCCGGCACCGCCTACGTGAACGTGTTCCGCAACACCCCGCTCACGATCATCATCGTGTTCTGCGTGCTCGGGCTCTGGGGCCAGCTCGGCGTGACGCTCGCACAGGACTTCAACGAGAACTTCGTGCGGCTCGCGATCCTCGGGCTCTCCGTCTACCACGCGGCGTTCGTGTGCGAGGCTCTGCGGTCGGGCGTCAACACCGTGCCCGTCGGCCAGGCCGAGGCGGCACGCGCGATCGGCCTCGGGTTCCTCTCCACGGCGCGGCTGATCATCCTCCCGCAGGCCTTCCGCGGAGCCGTCGCCCCGTTGGGCAACACGCTCATCGCGCTGACGAAGAACTCGACCGTCGCCGCAGCCGGGTCGGTCGCCGAGGCGTCCGGCCTCATGCGCACGATGATCGAGTTCCGACCCGACGTGATCCTCGCCATCTTCTTCACCTTCGCCCTCGGCTTCGTGCTCCTCGTCATCCCCGTCGGTCTCCTGACGACGTCCCTCTCGCGACGACTGGCGGTGGCCCGGTGAGCAGCACTCAGAGCGTCCTGTTCGACGTCCCCGGGCCGCGCACGCGCCGCCGGATGATGTGGCTCAACGTGGTGTTCGCGTTCGTCGTCGCCGGGATCGGCGCGCTCCTGCTCGTGCAGCTCGGGCGCAAGGGTCAGCTCGAGCCCGCCCTTTGGACGCCGTTCCTCGAGTGGCGCACGTGGGAGAGCTTCCTGCTCCCCGGGCTGGCCAATACCCTCAAGGCCGCCGGGCTCGCGATCGTCGGGTCGTCGGTGTTCGGGCTCGTGTTCGGGCTCGGGCGGCTGTCCGAGGTGCGCCTCGTGCGGACGCTGAGCGGCACCGTCGTCGAGTTCTTCCGTGCCGTCCCCGTGCTGCTCATGATGATCTTCGTCTACCTCGGGCTCGGCTTCTCCGACGTCCGCGGGATCGATCCCGGGGACTACCCGCTCATCGCGGTCGTCACCGCGCTCGTGCTCTACAACGGCTCCGTCTTCGCCGAGCTCGTGCGGTCCGGTGTGCACGGGCTGCCGCGCGGTCAGCGCGAGGCCGCGCTCGCCACCGGGCTCACCGGCCCGCAGTCGCTGCGGTCGGTCGAGGTGCCCCAGGCCCTCATCGCGATGCTCCCGGCGCTGGTCAGCCAGCTCGTCGTCATCCTCAAGGACACCGCGCTCGGCTACATCATCACGTACCGCGAGCTGCTGCAGGAGGCCCGCCAGGTCGGCTCCGCGAACGGCAACATCCTCCAGGCCCTGGCCGTCGCCGCCGTGGTGTTCATCGTCATCAACTACGCCCTGACGAAGGCCGCGCCGTGGGTGGGGCAGCGGATGGGGCGGCGCACGAGCGGGCGCGCGAAGGCCGAGGCGCCGAGCCTCGTCGTGGCGACGCGCGACTGAGGAGTTCCGTCGCGGCGACCCGGGACCGAGCCGCCGCGTCTCGGTGACGCGCGACCGAGAGTCTCGCCGCGGCGACACGGGACCGGGCCGCCGCGTCCCGGCGAAGCGCCTCTGAATCGACCCGCCGGGGCGACTTAGGGCCGCGGCGTCTCGTCATGGCGGCGTGACGCCGCGGCCCGAGCAGCACGGGCACCGCAGCACATGGGTTCCGTCGCACGGCCGGGGCGACCGGAGGCGCGGCGGGCAAGCCCGGCGTGCGTCGTCCGAGCGTGGTCAGCCGGCGGTCGCGCTCGCGCGGATCTCGCGGACGACCGTCACCTTGATCTCGCCGGGGTACTGCAGGTCCGCCTCGATGTGCTTCGCGATCGCGACCGCGAGCTGCGGCAGCGCGTAGTCGTCGACCTCCGACGGCTCGACGACGACGCGGACCTCGCGCCCCGCGGACATCGCGAGCGCCCGCCGCACCCCGCTGTGGGCGGTCACGAGCTGCTCGAGCTTGTCCATCCGCTCGACGTACTGGTCGAGCTCCTCACGGCGTGCGCCGGGACGGGCGGCCGAGATCGCGTCGGACGCCTGCACGAGCACCGCCTCGACCGTCTCGGCCGGGACCTCCTCGTGGTGCGCTGCGATGGCGTTGACGACCGCGGGCGACTCCCCGCACCGCCGCGCCAGGTCGGCGCCGACCGTGGCGTGCGTGCCCTCGACCTCCGCGGTGAGCGCCTTGCCGACGTCGTGGAGGAAGGCGGCGCGGCGGGTCGTCGCGACGTCGGCCCCGACCTCGGCCGCGACGGCAGCGGCGACCAGCGCGGTCTCGACGAGGTGCTCGAGGACGTTCTGGCCGTACGACGTGCGCAGCCGCAGCCGGCCCATGGTCCGGACGAGGTCCGGGTGGAGCCCGGCGACGCCGGCACGCTCGGCGGCGTCGTGCCCCGCGGAGACGGTCCGGTCCTCCGCCCCCGCGAGCGCCTCCGCGTACGCCGCCTCGATCCGCTGGGGGTGGATCCGCCCGTCGGACATGAGCGCCTCGAGGGTGACCTGCGCGACCTCACGGCGGTCCGCGTCGAAGCACGAGAGGACGACCGAGTCCGGGGTGTCGTCGATGAGCACGTTGACGCCGGTGAGGGCCTCGAACGTGCGGATGTTGCGGCCCTCCTTGCCGATGATCCGCCCCTTCATCTCCTCGGACGGGAGAGGCAGGACCGTGATCACGGACTGCGAGCTGGTCGGCACCGCGGTGCGCTGGACCGCGGCCGCGACGATGCGCTTGGCCCGGGACTCGGCGGTCCGGCGCGCCTGGGCCTCGGCCCGACGGACGAGCGCCGCGGCGTCGTTGGTCGCTTCGTCGACCAGGCGGCGGACGAGCTCCGCGCGAGCCTCCTCGGCGGTCAGGCCGGCGACGGCCTCCAGGTGGGCGCGCGCGTCGCGCTCGGCCGACGAGCGGCGCTCGGCCACCTCACGCTCGGCGGCGGCGAGGCCGTCCTGCCGCTCTCGTGCCGTGCGCTCGGACTCGGCGACGGCCTTCTGGTCGGCTGCGACTGCGCGCTCCCGTTCCACGAGGCGCGCCTCTCTGCGCTCGGCGTCCGCCAGCAGTGCGCGGGCGTCGTCGCGGATCGACGCGACGTCCGCCTTCGCCTGCCGGCGCTGCTCGGCTGCCTCCCGGCGGGCGACGAGCACGAGGATGAGTGCGACCAGGCAGGCACCCAGGAGAGCCACGACGAGCCCGAGCTCACCCATCGACGTGTCCACCCTCCGGCGCTGCTGCGAGGTCCGCGACCCGGATGTCGCGTGGAGCCCTCCGGAGCATTCTCCCGCACGCGCTCCACGTCCGGCGCCGCGGCGCGCGGCGTCCTCCGGCACGCTCAGTGCCTACGGACCTCCGTCACTCCCCGCGGGCGATGTCCTCGGCGACGTCGCCGACCTCCGCGCCCTCCTCGGCGAGCGCCTCGCGCACGAGCCGGGAGACGAGGGCCGACGGGTACCCACGCCGGCCGAGCGCAGCGAACGTGCGCCGCGCGCGGACCTGCGGGTCGAGCCGGGCGGTCGAGGCCAGCTTGCGCCGGACCAGCGCGCGCGCTGCCTCCTCCTCGTCCTCGTCGTCCACCTCGCCGAGCGCGTCGGACGCGACCTCGTCGTCGATGCCGCGCCGGCGGAGCTCGACGCCGATCGCCCGGCGGGACAGCCCGCGCTCGGCGTGCCGCGTGCGCACGAGCATCCGCGCGTACTCCGCGTCGTCGATCAGCCCGACCTCGGTGAACCGGTCGAGCACGCGCGCCGCGACGTCGTCCGGGACGTCCTTGCGCTGCATCGCCTCCGCGAGCTGCGCCCGGCTACGAGCCGAGCTCGCGAGGAGGCGCAGGGCGACGGCCCGGGCGACCGACTCCGGGTCCGCCTCCTGACCGAGCCCGGACGCGCCGGAGGCGGGCGGCTCGTCGCCGCGCCGCCCGCCCCGGCCCCGCATCGGTCGCCCGGTCAGAAGCCGACCTTGGGGTCGGCGTCGGCGGGTGCGTCGAGCTTCGCACCGACGCCGAGCTTCTCCTTGATCTTCTTCTCGATCTCGTTCGCCAGGTCGGGGTTGTCGCGCAGGAAGCCTCGCGCGTTCTCCTTGCCCTGACCGAGCTGATCGCCCTCGTACGTGTACCAGGCACCGGACTTGCGGATGAACCCGTGCTCGACGCCCATGTCGATCAGGCCACCTTCGCGCGAGATGCCCACGCCGTAGAGGATGTCGAACTCGGCCTGCTTGAACGGCGGCGCCATCTTGTTCTTGACGACCTTGATGCGCGTGCGGTTGCCGACGGCCTCGGTCCCCTCCTTGAGGGTCTCGATGCGGCGGATGTCCATGCGGACGGACGCGTAGAACTTGAGCGCCTTGCCACCCGTCGTGGTCTCGGGCGAGCCGAAGAACACGCCGATCTTCTCGCGGAGCTGGTTGATGAAGATCGCCGTGGTGCCCGAGGAGTTCAGCGCACCGGTGATCTTGCGCAGCGCCTGCGACATGAGCCGGGCCTGGAGGCCGACGTGGCTGTCGCCCATCTCGCCCTCGATCTCGGCCTTGGGCACGAGCGCGGCGACCGAGTCGATGACGACGATGTCGATCGCGCCCGACCGGATCAGCATGTCCATGATCTCGAGCGCCTGCTCACCGGTGTCCGGCTGCGAGACGAGCAGCGCGTCGGTGTCGACGCCGAGCTTCTTCGCGTACTCGGGGTCGAGCGCGTGCTCGGCGTCGATGAAGGCCGCGATCCCGCCGGCCCGCTGCGCGTTGGCGACGGCGTGGAGCGCGACGGTCGTCTTGCCCGAGGACTCCGGGCCGTAGATCTCGACGACACGGCCGCGCGGCAGGCCGCCGATGCCGAGCGCGATGTCGAGCGCGATCGAGCCCGTCGGGATGACCTCGACGGGTGCGCGGCCCTCGTCGCCGAGGCGCATGATCGAGCCCTTGCCGAACTGCCGGTCGATCTGTCCGAGCGCGGCCTCGAGGGCCTTCGTCCGGTCCTGGGGAGCTGCCATGTCACACCTCGTGGTCTCGAGCAGCGCGGTCGCTGCACCTCGTCTGGGGCTGGTCTGTTGACTGCGGGTGACGCTATGCCCGACCACCGACATCCGTCCGCGCGCTGTCCACAGCCCGGGTCTCCCCGCGCTGGTGGACCGCCCTCCGCCCGGTCGACCCGGGTCGCAGGACCGCCGACGCCCTCACCGCGCACCACGTTACCCGAACAGGTGTTCGATGCGGTGCGACACGCGGGGCGTGGCGGGACGCGTGCTCCCCCGGACCCTGGTCGGCGATCCGCCCCGGAGCTCCGGGCCGCCCTCGACCCCGCCCCGGCTCACCCCGAGCCGGACCCGGCTCCGAACCCGGCTCACCGCCGGTCCGCCCCCGGCCCCGCACTCAGCTCAGGCCCGCCGCCGGCTCAGCGCCGGGGCGGTGCCTGCCGTGCCGCCGAGCCCCAGCGCCGCGCGTCAGGGATCTCCATCGCGTCGCACAGCGCGTGCCAGACGTCGCGCGGCTCCTCGCCGTCGTCGAGCGCCTGCACCGCCGTCCGGCCCTGCAGCTCGAACAGGACGAGGTCCCGCGCGAGCGCACGACCGTGCGCGCTGCCGAGCACCTCGTCGACCAGCTGCCAGAACTCGCGGTATCGCACGGGCCCAGCCTGCCACCCGGCGCGCAGCCCCGCGTCCACGGCGCACGCACGCCGGTGCGACGCGGGCCGCCTGCTCCGCCCGGCCACCGCGACCGGGGCGGCACGGCGCCGGGCACCCGACCCCGCCGCGCCGGCTCCGACGCGGCGCGCACGGGGCTGCCGCCACGTCGCAGGTGCGCTCGACCGGCCGGTGTGGGCGCGGCCAGCCACAATGGCCCGGTGGACGAGGCGACGCAGGCTGCGGAGGTGCTCGGGCGCTTCTCCGCGCCCACCCGGGACTGGTTCACGGACGCGTTCGCCGGTCCGACGACGGCGCAGGTCGGCGCGTGGGAGGCGGTCTCGTCGGGAGAGCACGCGCTGGTCGTCGCCCCGACGGGCTCCGGCAAGACCCTCGCGGCGTTCCTCTGGGCGCTCGACGGCCTCCTCGGCGGCCCCGCCCCGGGCACGCGGGCGACGTCCGGTGACGCGTCCGCCCCGCGCGCGGCGGCCGCCGAGCCCGAGGACCCGACGCAGCGGTGCCGCGTCCTGTACGTCTCCCCGCTCAAGGCGCTCGCGACCGACGTCGAGCGGAACCTGCGCTCCCCGCTCGTCGGCATCCGCCAGGCCGCCACCCGCGCGGGCCGACCGATCGCCGACGTGAGCGTCGGGGTCCGCACGGGCGACACGCCGCCCGCCGAGCGCCGCGCGTTCGCGACCAAGCCGCCCGACATCCTCATCACGACCCCCGAGTCGCTGTTCCTCGTCCTCACCTCCGCCGCGCGCGCCGGGCTGTCGGGCGTGCGCACCGTGATCCTCGACGAGATCCACGCCGTCGCCGGGACCAAGCGCGGCGCCCACCTCGCCGTCTCGCTCGAACGGCTCGACGCGCTCCTCGACCGGCCCGGCGGCCCGGGACCGGCACAGCGCATCGGCCTGTCCGCGACCGTCCGGCCGGTCGACGCGGTCGCCGCCTTCCTCGGCGGGGCGCGGGCGCACGCGGACGGCGGCAGGCGCGTCGTCGTCGTGCAGCCGCCCTCGACCAAGCGGATCGAGGTCGACGTCGTCGTGCCCGTGCCCGACCTCGCGGACCTGGCCTCGGCCCCGTCGGTGGGTACCCCGGGGCCCGACGCGCTCCCGCCCGGCGAGGTCGACCTGACCGGCCCCGCCGCGGGGGCCCCACCGCGCCCGTCGATCTGGCCCCACGTCGAGGAGCGCGTCGTCGACCTCGTGGCCGAGCACCGCTCGACCCTGGTGTTCACGAACTCCCGGCGCGGGGCCGAGCGGCTCACGGCCCGCATGAACGAGGTGTGGGCCGAGCGGCAGGGCGAGGACGTGCCCGACCCCGGGGAGCTCCAGCCCGCGGCCGCGCCCGCGCAGTCCGGCACCGCGGTGGGCGTGGACACCCGGGACGCCTCGACCATCCTGGCGCGGGCGCACCACGGCTCGATGAGCCGCGCGGAACGCACCCGGACGGAGACCGAGCTCAAGGCGGGGCGCCTCCCGGCGGTCGTCGCGACGAGCTCGCTCGAGCTCGGCATCGACATGGGCGCCGTCGACCTCGTCGTCCAGGTCGGCGCTCCCCCGTCGGTCGCGAGCGGGCTGCAGCGCGTGGGCCGTGCCGGCCACCAGGTCGGCGCGGTCTCGCACGGGATCATGTTCCCGACGTTCCGCGGCGAGCTCGTGCCCGCCGCTGTGACCGCCACGCGCATGCGGCGCGGCGAGCTCGAGGCGCTGCACGTCCCCGCGAACCCGCTCGACGTGCTCGCGCAGCAGGTCGTCGCGATGGTCGCGACCGAGGACTGGAGCGTCGCGGACCTCGCCGCCGTCGTCCGGCGGGCCGCGCCGTACAGCGGTCTCGGCGACGCGACGCTGCACGCGGTCCTCGACATGCTCGCGGGCCGCTACCCGAGCGAGGAGTTCGCCGAGCTGCGGCCGCGGATCGTGTGGGACCGCGCGCGCGACGTCCTGAGCGGGCGGCCGGGGGCGCTGCGGCTGGCGGTGACGAGCGGCGGCACGATCCCCGACCGCGGCCTGTACGGGGTGTTCCTGGCGAGCGGCGCGACGACGAGCGACGTCCCCGTCGACGCCGAGCGCACGGGTGGTCAGCTGCGCGGCGGCAAGCGCGTCGGCGAGCTCGACGAGGAGATGGTCTACGAGTCCCGCGTCGGCGACACGTTCACCCTCGGCTCGAGCACGTGGCGCATCGACGACATCACCCCGGACCGCGTGCTCGTGACGCCGGCTCCCGGCGTCCCCGGGCGCCTGCCGTTCTGGAAGGGCGATGCTCCCGGCCGGCCCGCCGAGCTCGGCCGGGCGATGGGCGCGTGGGTCCGTGAGGTCGCCGCGAAACCGGACGAGGAGGCGCGCACTCAGGTCGCCGCAGCGGGGCTCGACCCCTGGGCGACCGACAACCTGCTGTCGTACCTGCGCGAGCAGGAGGCCGCCGCCGGCCAGCTGCCGACCGACACGACGCTCGTCGTCGAGCGCTTCCGCGACGAGCTCGGGGACTGGCGCGTCGTCCTGCACTCGCCCTACGGCGCCCGTGTGCACGCGCCGTGGGCGCTGGTCATCGCCGCCCGGCTGCGCGAGCGCTTCGGGGTCGACGCAGCGGCGATGCACTCCGACGACGGGATCGTGCTGCGCCTGCCCGACATGCTGAGCTCGGACGCGGCGTTCCCGCTCGGGGACGGGCTCGGCGCACGCTGGGCCGACGACGCCGAGGCGCCGCCCGTGGGGATCGAGGACCTGCTCGTCGACGCCGACGAGGTCGCGGACGCCGTGCGCGGCGAGCTCGGTGGCTCGGCGATGTTCGGTGCACGCTTCCGCGAGGCCGCGGCACGCGCGCTCCTGCTCCCGCGGCGACGCCCCGACAAGCGCCAGCCGCTCTGGCAGCAGCGCCAGCGCTCGGCGCAGCTGCTCAGCGTCGCGGCCCAGTACCCGGAGTTCCCGATCCTGCTGGAGGCGGTCCGCGAGTGCCTCCAGGACGACTTCGACGTCGCGGCGCTCACCACGCTCATGCGCGACGTCACCGCCCGGAAGATCCGCGTCGTCGAGGTCACGACGACCACGCCGTCGCCGTTCGCGCAGTCGCTGCTCTTCGGGTACACCGCGCAGTTCCTGTACGACGGCGACGCGCCGCTCGCCGAGCGCCGGGCCGCCGCGCTCACGCTCGACCCCACGCTCCTCGCCGAGCTGCTCGGCGCCGGGCAGTCGCAGCTCGCCGACCTGCTCGACCCCGTCGCGGTCCAGC
This sequence comes from Cellulomonas sp. NPDC055163, assembly GCF_053607065.1. NCBI lineage: Bacteria > Bacillati > Actinomycetota > Actinomycetes > Micrococcales > Cellulomonadaceae > Cellulomonas > Cellulomonas sp. NPDC055163. Next base: position 54,112 of record NZ_JBSGSU010000011.1, read on the forward strand.
GCACCGAGGCCGAGCTGGCAGGGACGGCCCCCGATCGTCAGGCGCGCACGCTCGAGGCCCTCGCCGATGTGGTCCGCCGCCACGGCCCGCTGACGACCGCCGACGCGCAGGCACGGACCGTCGAGGCCGAGCGCGCGAACGTCCCGGAGTGGCTCGCCGAGCTCGAGACCGCGCGGCGTGTGCTCCGGGTCCGGCTCGGCGGGGTCGAGGCGGAGCGCGGCGAGCAGTGGGCCGCGATCGAGGACGCCGGGCGCCTGCGCGACGCCCTGGGGGTCGCCCTGCCGGTCGGCGTGCCCGAGGTGTTCACCGAGGTCCGTCCCGACCCGCTCGGCGACCTCGTGCGCCGTCACGCCCGCACGCACGGGCCGTTCCCGGCCGCCCAGGTCGCGGCGCGGTTCGGCCTCGGCGTCGCCGTCGTGACGGAGGTGCTGCGCCGCCTCGAGCAGACCGGGGTGCTGGTGCAGGGCCGGCTGCGGCCGGACGAGCTCGGCGGGACCGGCGACGAGTACTGCGACGCCGAGGTGCTGCGACAGCTGCGCCGGCGCTCGCTCGCGGCGCTGCGGGCCGAGGTCGAGCCGGTCGACCAGCAGGCGCTCGGGGTCTTCCTGCCCCGGTGGCAGGGCATCGACCCGAGCCCACGACGCACTGGGGGCCTGCGCGGCATCGACGGGCTCGCCCGCGCCGTCGAGCAGCTCGCGGGCGCGGCCGTCCCGGCGTCGGCTCTCGAGACGCACATCCTGCCGGTGCGCGTCGCGGACTACTCCCCCGCGATGCTCGACGAGCTCACCGCCGCGGGCGAGGTGCTGTGGGCGGGGCACGGTGCGCTCGCGGGGCACGACGGGCTCGTGAGCCTGCACCCCGCGGCCGTCGCCGACCTCACGCTGCCCCTCGCCGTGCCGGTCGACGCCGACGGGTTCCTCGACACCCCGTTGCACCGGGCGACCCTCGCCGCGCTCGCCGGCGGGGGCGCGTACTTCGTCGGAGGGCTGCTGGCGCGGGTGCGGGAGATCCTCGCGGCGGACGGCCCGCCGGATCCGGACGTCCCGGCGGACGGCCGGAGCGCGTCGACGGCGAACGGCGCGGGGACCTCGGGTCCTCCCGCGGACGTCGGGACCGGCGGCGCCCCGACCGCGTCGCAGAGCACGCTCACCGCGGCGCTCTGGGACCTCGTCTGGGCCGGGCACGTGACGAACGACGGCCTGGCCGTGCTCCGGGCGCGGCTCGGCACGGGTGCCACGGCACACCGCACCAAGGCACCGGCGGCCCGCAGCCGGAACCTCGGCGGCGCGGCACGCTTCGGCCTGCGCTCGGCCTCCCTCGCCCCGCGCGGGACCCCCCGGCCCGCCTCCGCGCTGCTCGCGGAGGCCGGCGGCCGGTGGTCGCTGCTGCCGGAGCGCGAGAGCGACCCGACGCTGCGGGCGCACGCCCTCGCAGCGCAGCTCCTCGACCGGCACGGCGTCCTGACCCGCGCCGTCGCACCGGCCGAGGGGGTCACGGCGCAGTTCGGTGCCGTGTACCGCGTGCTCGCGGCGCTCGAGCAGGCCGGCCAGGTCCGCCGCGGGTACTTCGTCGAGCACCTCGGCGGCTCCCAGTTCGCGCTGCCGGGCGCGGTGGACCGGCTCCGTGAGGACGCCCGGACGGTCGAGCGCGCGCGCGAGCAGGCGGCCGAGAGCGCCGACGACGCGACGGGCGCGCCGGGCCCGGGCGACCCGTGGTCGCCGGCCCCGAGCCAGCCCGAGCGGACCCGGTTCGTCGTGACGCTCGCGGCGACCGACCCCGCCAACCCGTACGGCGCGGCGCTCGCCTGGCCGCTGCCGTCCGCGGCGGACGGCCTGGCGCCCGGGGCGACGGGCCTGCACCGGCCGGGACGCAAGGCCGGCGCGGTCGTCGTGCTCGTCGACGGCGCGCTCGTGCTCTACGTCGAGCGGGGGGGCCGCACCGTGCTCACGTTCACGCAGGACCCCGCGGTGCTCGAGGTGGCGGCGGGCCGGCTCGCGGACGCGGTGCGCACCGGCAACCTCGGACGGATGACGCTGCACCGCGCCGACGGGGCAGCGCTGCTCGAGGCCGAGGCGCTGCGCAGCCCGCTCGGACGCGCGCTCGCCGCCGCCGGCTTCGCGCCGACGCCTCGCGGCCTGCGGCTGCGAGGCCAGGCATGAGCCGGCGCCCGGACGGGGTGGGACCCGGGGTGCGCCGTGCCCGAGGGTGACATCCTGCGGCGCACCGCGACGCGCATGGACCTCGCACTCGCGGGGCGCGTCCTCGTGCGGGCCGAGCTGCGCTGGCCGTCGGCCGCGACCGTCGACCTCGTCGGCCGCACCGTGCTCGAGAACGTGTCGTACGGCAAGCACCTGCTCACGCGCTTCGACGACGGGCGGACCCTGCACACGCACCTGCGCATGGAGGGGTCGTGGCGCATCGCGCGCACTGGCACCCCGGACGCCCGGGCGTCGGGCACGTGGGTCCGCGCGGTGCTCGGGAACGCGCTGTGGACGACCGTGGGTGAGCGCCTCGGGATGCTCGACGTGGTACCGACGAGCGAGGAGCACACGCTCGTCGGGCACCTGGGGCCGGACATCCTCGCGCCCGACTTCCCGACCGTCGGGCTCGTCGAGGGGCTGCGGCGCTGGGGCGAGCGCGGGTCGGAGCCCGTCTGCGACGTGATGCTCGACCAGCGGGTCGTCGCCGGGATGGGCACGATCTACATGGCCGAGCCGCTGTTCGCGGTCGGGCTCTGGCCGTGGACCCCGGCGGACGAGGTGCCGGATCCCGAGCGCCTGCTCGGGGTGGCCCGCGCGATGATGATGCGCTCGGTCGAGGCCCGGATCCCGACGGCGACCGGCGAGCAGGGCTTCCGGGCCACGAGCCGCGTCCACGGCCGCGCGGGGCAGCCGTGCCGGCGCTGCGGGACGCCGATCGAGAAGGGTCAGGCGCGCACGCCGCCGATGGAGCGCCCGGTGTTCTACTGCCCACGCTGCCAGCACGCCTGAGCGCGAGCACCGGGACGGACGGGGGCCGTGCGCCGCACGCACACCCGCCCTGCGCCGCACGCACACCCGTTCGTGCGCCGCACGCACGCCCGTCGTGCGCATCGGGTGTGCGTGCCGCGGCGCTCCCGCCCTGACGGGCGCCGCGCGCGTCCACGAGCGCGTCGAGCAGCCCCCGAACGCACGAAACCCGCGGTCGCGCAGCGGCACGCGACCACGGGTCCGTCGTCTCGGCCGACCTCGAGGGGCTCCCCGGGCCGGGCGTCAGCTCTCAGCCGATCGGAGCCAGCTCCGAACGGGATCGGGCCCAACCACCATCGGCGGGTCCGCCGAACGACGCAGTCAGGTCCGCAGGCACGGTGTCCGGGATCAGCAGACCCTCGGCCACGGCGACACGGTCGCTCACCTCACGGAGCACGAGCGACAGGGGGACGTCGAGCGCGTCGCAGATGCTGCCGAGCAGCTCCGACGACGCCTCCTTCTGACCCCGTTCCACCTCGCTCAGGTACCCGAGGGACACCCGAGCCGCGGAGGACACCTCACGCAGGGTGCGACCCTGCCGCTGCCGGGCATCCCGCAGCACATCGCCGATCTCGCGGCGCAGTACGACCATCTGGCGTCCCCCTCTCGCGTCTCGATCCTCACCCTGTGCGGGCGTCGGGAGAGAGGACCTGGTCCCGACCCCCACCGTGACACCCGTACGTCCCCTCGCGGGGATACTTCCACCGTACCTCGCGCCGCTCGTGCGCGCGGTTCCGGGTCGAGCCGCCGGTCTGGTGTTCATCACGACCATCCCAACGCCCATGGTGACCCCGGTGTTCCCCTCCGTGCAGCGCCTCCACACGACATTCACCCCATGGGAGCGACAAGATCACGCGCGAGGGCGAGCACCGCGTCGCACGCGCCCGCACGGACCTGGGTCCTGTCCCCCGGGAGCACGAGCGCGCGCACGTGAGCGCCGGCGGGCCCGACGACGGAGACGAACACCGTCCCCGGCGACTGACCGTCCTGCGGGTCCGGACCGGCGACCCCGGTCGTCGCGAGACCCACGTCGGCACCCATGCACGCCCGCACGCCCTCGGCCATCGCGTACGCGACGTCCGGGTCGACCGCACCACGCACCTCGAGCAGCCGGCGGTCGACGCCGAGGAGCGACGCCTTGAGGTCCGTCGCGTACGCCACCACCCCGCCGCGGACCACCTGGGAGGCACCGGGCACGGCCACGAGCTCCGCGACGACCAGCCCCCCGGTGAGCGACTCGGCGACCGCGACGGTCCACCCTCGCAGCGCGAGCCCGGCGAGCAGCCGCTCGGCGAGCCGCGCGGGGCGCTGCCCGGCGCCCGGGGCGGCGCCGTACGGCGAGTCGGTCATGCGCGACGGGACCCGGTCAGTGCGCGGTCGCGGGCGGCCGGTGCTCGGCGCGCCGCACCCGCAGCGCGGTGCGCACGTAGTCGACGCCGGTCGCGAGCGTGACCACCACCGCGGCCGCCATCACGACCGCCGCGACGACCTCGACGACGCCCGGCAGGTGGTCGAGCGGCAGGAGGTACAGGCCGATCGCGACGGACTGCAGCACCGTCTTCGCCTTGCCCCCACGCGACGCCGGCAGCACCAGGTAGCGCAGCAGGAAGAACCGCATGACCGTGATCGCGAGCTCCCGGGCCAGGACGACCACGGTGACCCACCAGGGCAGGTCGCCGAGGTAGGACAGCAGGACGAACGCCGTGCCGATGAGCAGCTTGTCCGCGATGGGATCGAGGATCTTGCCGAGGTCCGTCACGGAGTTCGAGCGGCGCGCGATGTGCCCGTCGAACCGGTCCGTGACCGCGGCGAGCACGAAGATGCCCGTCGCGACGAGCCGCCAGCGCACCGTGTGACCGCCGTCGGCGAGGAGCGCGACGGCGAAGAACGGCACGAGCACGATCCGCAGGACGGTCAGCGCGTTCGCGACGTTCATTCGGGAGGGGACGGCTGCGACCACGTCGACAGCCTACGGGTGCCTCGGGGCGCCCTGCGCCCTGAGGGTCCCGGGGCGACGCCCGGTCGAGCCCGTCGCGCGGCGGCGCACCGGCGTCACCGCGTCCCGAAGCCGAGGCGCCCGGGGTCGGGGGACTCGTCCGCGTCGTCGTGGTAGTCCGGGGCCACGGGCGGGTCCCCCGGCATCGCGCCGTCGGAGGACGCGTAGCGGTCGTCGTCGGGCCCGGACGCCGGCGGCTCCCCGTGGTCGCCCCGCAGCATCGCGAGCGTCCCGGGCAGGTCGTCCGGCTGCACGAGCACCTCGCGGGCCTTCGAGCCCTCGGACGGCCCGACGATCTCGCGCGACTCGAGCAGGTCCATGAGCCGCCCCGCCTTCGCGAAGCCGACGCGGAGCTTGCGCTGGAGCATCGACGTCGAGCCGAACTGGGTCGTCACGACGAGCTCCGCCGCCTGCAGCAGCAAGTCGAGGTCGTCGCCGATGTCCTCGTCGACCTGCTTCTTCGCCACCGTGACGGCGACGTCCTCGCGGTAGCTGGGCTTGAGCTGCTTCTTGACGTGCTCGACGACGGCGTGGATCTCGCTCTCCGAGACCCAGGCGCCCTGCGTTCGCATCGGCTTGGCGGCGCCCATGGGCAGGAACAGCGCGTCGCCCTGACCGATGAGCTTCTCGGCGCCCGGCTGGTCGAGCACGACGCGCGAGTCCGTCAGGGACGAGGTCGCGAACGCGAGCCGCGACGGCACGTTGGCCTTGATGAGCCCCGTGACGACGTCGACGCTGGGCCGCTGGGTCGCGAGGACCAGGTGGATGCCGGCGGCGCGCGCGAGCTGGGTGATGCGCTGGATGGACGCCTCGACGTCGCGCGGGGCGACCATCATGAGGTCGGCGAGCTCGTCGACGATGACCAGCAGGTACGGGTAGGTCGCGATCTTGCGCTCGGAGCCCGGCAGCGGCTTGACCTTGCCGGCGCGCACTGCGGTGTTGAAGTCGTCGACGTGCTTGAACCCGAACATCGCGAGGTCGTCGTAGCGCGCCTCCATCTCGCGCACGACCCACTCGAGCGCCTCGGCGGCCTTCTTCGGGTTCGTGATGATCGGCGTGATGAGGTGCGGGATGCCCTCGTAGATCGTGAGCTCGACGCGCTTGGGGTCGACGAGCACCATGCGGACCTCGTCCGGCGTCGAGCGCATGAGGACCGAGACGATCATCGAGTTCACGAAGCTCGACTTGCCCGCGCCGGTCGCGCCGGCGACGAGGAGGTGCGGCATCTTCGCGAGGTTGGCGACGACGTAGCCACCCTCGACGTCCTTGCCGACGCCGATGACCATGGGGTGCTCGCTGCGGCGTGCGGCGCTCGAGCGCAGCACGTCGCCGAGCGACACCGTCTCGCGGTCGGTGTTCGGGATCTCGATGCCGATCGCGGACTTGCCGGGGATCGGCGACAGGATGCGCACGTCGGCGCTGGCGACCGCGTAGGCGATGTTCTTCGAGAGCGCCGTGACGCGCTCGACCTTGACCGCCGGGCCGAGCTCGACCTCGTAGCGCGTGACGGTGGGCCCGCGCGTGAAGCCCGTGACCTGCGCGTCGATCTCGAACTGGTCGAGCACGGTCGTGAGCGCCTCGACGACGCGGTCGTTCGCGGCGGAGCGGACCTTGTGCGGGGCGCCCTTCGCGAGCACCTCCTCCGAGGGCAGCGTGTAGAGCACGTCACCCTCGAGCATGGGCTGCTCCCCGCGCGGCACCGGGGCGGTGGGCGGCGGGGCGAGCGGGCGGCGTGCTGCCGCGGCGGGGGTGCCGGCGGCCGGAACTGCCGTCGTCGGCGTCGCGTCGGCCTGGGCGGCGGCCTCGGCCTCGGCGGCCTCCCGCTCGGCCTCCTCGCGCGCGGCGACGATCGCCGCGCGCTCGAACGCCTCGTCGCCCTCGTAGCCGTCGAGCAGCTCGGTGTCCGTGAGGTCGGGCGGGGTCTCGGCCCGCGGCTTGCGCAGCCCGAGGCGACCGCGCGGCTTCTTCTTCGGCGCGGCCTCGATCTCCGGCAGCGCGCTGTGGCCGGCGTGGATGACCAGCGGTGCGTCGTCGGGGTCGAGCGGCGCGTCGAGCCTGCGCTGGTTGCCGGTGAGCCGGTCGTAGCCCGCTCGCAGGCGCGGCACGATCTGGTGCACCGGCGTCGCGGTCACCACGAGGACGCCGAAGAACGCGAGCAGCACGAGCAGCGGGACGGCGACCCACGCGGTGAGCAGGCTCTCGAGCGGGGTCGCGACGAGGTAGCCGATGACGCCGCCCGCGTCCTGCACGGGCCCGAAGCCGTCGGCCGGCGCCGGGAGACCCGCCTCGAGGTGGATCCCGCCGCACGCGGCGAGCCCGATCGCGGAGAAGCCGATGCCGATGCGCGAGTTGGCCTGCGCGAGCTCGGGGTGGCGCATGAGGCGCACCGCGGTGGCGAGCAGCGCGACCGGGACCGCGACGCCGACCTGCCCGAACGTCCCGGCCACGACGTCGTGGATGACGTCGCCGGCAGTCCCGGACAGGCCCCACCACTCACGTGCCGCGACGACGATCGCGAGCGCGAGCAGGGTGAACGCGATGCCGTCGCGCCGGTGCGCGGGGTCGAGGTCGCGCGCGCCCTGCCCGACGCGGCGTGCGGTGCCGCCCAGCAGGTGCGCGCAGCCCATCCAGACGCCGCGCACGATCCGCAGCGGAAGGGCCGGGCGGTGCGGCGGCGCCTGCTTGGGCGTCCGGCCGGCGGGGCGGGTCGAGGCGCCGCGTGCACCGGTGCGGGCCCCGCCCCTGGCCTGGGACGACGCGGCGGACCCGCCCGCACGGGGGGTCGAGGAGGACGTACGGGTCGCCATGGTCCTCACGGTAGCCGCGGTGGGGCCCCGCGGCCGGGAGCACCGGTGCGCGTGCGTGTCGGCGCCGCGCCACGGGGCCGGCCCTTGCACGACCCCGGCGCCCGCTGGTCACGCGGTGAAGCCCTCGCACGACCCCGGCGGCTGCTCGTCACGCGGTGAGCAGCCCGATCCCGAGCGTCACGACTCCGGCAGCGAGGACCGTCGCACCCACGGGCAGCAGTGCGACCCACCGGCTCGGGCGCTCACGCCCCGGCCCCATCGCGGAGAAGAAGAACCCCATGGGCATGACGACGGCCGCGACGAGCACGCCGGTCTGCGCGAGCCAGCGCGCGGCACCCGACAGCGCCGTGGCCTCGCCGAGCAGGAGGCAGACGAGGCCCAGGGTCACGAGCACGCCGGCGTGTGCGTGCCCCGCGCGGTAGAAGCCGCGCTGGAACTCGGTCACGGGCACCTTCCCGGTCCCGACCCGGACGAGGAAGTACCCGCCCGACTCGATCGCGACGACGGTGAGGGCGACGATCCCGGCGGTCGTGCGGGCGGCCTCGGTGAGCTCGATCATGCCATCCTCCTCAGTTTGCGAACGTTGTTATAGAACACCGTTCGTGAACGCGCGTCAAGGGTTCTACACTCGCCACATGCCCCGCCCCCGACTGCACGACGACGCCCTGCGCGAGCGGCTGCTCGAGGTCGCGTCCACCGCCATATCCGGGTCCGGGGTCGACGCGCTACGCGTACGCGACGTGGCGGCGAGCGCCGGCACGTCGGCCTCGGCCGTGTACGCGCTCTTCGGCGGCCGCGACGAGCTCGTGCGCGCGGTCGGGGACGAGGCGTTCCGCCGGTTCGCCGCGCACCTCGCACGGGTCGACGCGACGGACGACCCGGCGGCGGACCTGCTCGCCCTCGGCGTGGCGTACCGCACGAGCGCGCTCACCGACCCGCACTTCTACCGGGTGATGTTCGAGGCGGCCCGCGTGGGCGCGCAGGAGCCGACGCAGGGCCCCGCGACCGAGCACCCCACCTTCGTCGTGCTCCGGGACGCCGTCGAGCGCGTCCTCGCCGCGAGCGGGGCACCGCGGCGCGACGGCGACGCCCGGGCGCTCGCGGTGCAGCTCTGGGGGCTCGTGCACGGGCTCGTCGGGCTCGAGCTCGCCGGCCTGCTCCCCGGCGCTCCGGCGGAGCAGGACGAGCGGTTCCGCGGCGCGCTCGGCGCGGTGGGCGCCGCGGTGCTCGCGAGCACGCAGGGCGACCGCTAGGCCGACGCGGCCGCGGGCCGGGCTGCGTCGTCGCCCGCGGCGACCCCGCGGGCGTCCTGCGTCGTCGCTCGCAGCGCCGCTGCGGGAGTCCTGAGTCGTCGCGCGCGGCGCCCCCGCGGGAGTGCTGCGTCGTCGCTCGCGGCGCCGCTGGGGCGTCGGCGCGGGCGCGGGTGCGGGTGTCGCCGACGGCCAGATGCCGCCGCCGGACACCGAAGTCCTGCCGAAGTCGCCACCGGGCCGCGCGACGGCCCGCGGACCCGTCCTGCGTGTCGGTGGCGGGTGGCAGCCTGGGGCCGGAGGTGGCGGCATGGCGCGCGCGCGGACGAGCAGCAAGGACGGGACGACGACGGCCGGGAGCGACCGGCGAGGTGCCGGCGGTGCACGAGCGGCCGCCGTGAGCACCGGGCCCGGGACGAGCCCCGAGTCCGGCGCGGGGACGGCCCTGCCGGTCAGCCGGGCGCAGGTCCTGCGGCACCGCGTGCGTGCCCAGCAGCTCGACCGGGCCGTGGACACCGCCCGCCGACCGGACGACGCCGACGTGCTCGACCTCGGCGTGCAGGACACCGGCACCGGTGGTGCCGCGTGGTCGCTCGCCAACCGCGGTGTGCCCGTCGAGGCCGACGCCGCGCGGTGGCCCGCCGAGCTCGCGCTCGCGTGGACGGTCCGCGGTGCGCCGCACGCCTACCGCCGGGCCGACCTGCCGGGTGTCGAGGTCGCGCTGCGCCCCTACTCCCCCGCCGACGCTGCCAAGCGCGTGTACGACGCGAGCAAGCCGCTGCACGAGGCGGGCATCGAGGTGCCGGACGCGCTCGCCGCCGTCGCCCAGGAGATGCGCCGCATCGTCGCCGAGCCCACGGTCAAGGGCGTGATGTCGACGCGGCTCACCGAGGCGATGCCCGAGCCGTACCTGCGCTACTGCCGCCCGTGCGACGCGACGCACCTGTACGAGATGCCGTTCCGGCTCGCCGCGCTGCACGCGGGCCTCGAGCTCGAGCCCGGGACGTCACCGCCGGTCCTGCGCCGGGTCCCGGGCTGGCCGCCCGACCAGGTCGCCGACCTGACTCCGGCAACGTTCCCCGGCGCGCGAGGCCCCGGGCCGGAACCGGTGGAGCGGCTCGACGTCGTGCGCGCCTACCTGCACCACCTCGGGCCGGCGACGCCTCACGACGTCGCGAGCCACCTCGACGCCATGCTCGCGGACGTCACCGCGCACTGGCCGCGCGACGTGCGCGAGGTCGTCGTCGAGGGCGAGACCCGTTGGGTCCTCGAGGCCGACGCCGACGCCCTCCTGGCCGCCGACGCGGGCACCGGCCGCGCGACCACCGTCGCCGGCGACCCCGTCGTCCGGCTGCTCGGGCCGTTCGACCTCTACCTCCAGGCCCGCGACCGGTCGCTGCTCGTCGCCGACCCCGCGCGGCAGAAGGACCTGTGGCGCACGCTCGGCCGTCCCGGCGCCGTGCTCGTCGACGGCGAGGTGCTCGGCACGTGGCGGCCCAAGGCCTCCGGGCGCAGGCTCACCGTGATCGTCGACGCCTGGGAGCCGTGGTCCCCTGCCGTGCAGCGGGCCGTCGAGGCGGAGCAGGAACGGCTCGCGGCGCACCGCGGCCTCACGCTCGTGCGGGCCGGCGCATGAGCCGCCGCGGCTGGGTGCTGCTCGTCGCCGTCGGTGTCATCTGGGGCGTGCCGTACCTGCTCATCAAGATCGCGGTCGAGGACGTCAGCCCGCCGATGCTCGTCCTGGTGCGGACGGCGCTGGGCGCCGTGGTCCTGCTGCCGTTCGCGCTGCGCGGCGACGGTCTGCGCGCCCTGCGCGGGCGGTGGCGCGCGGTTGCGGCGTTCGCCGCGCTCGAGATCGTCGGCCCGTGGGTGCTGCTGTCGAACGCGGAGCGGACGCTCGCGAGCTCGACCACGGGGCTGCTCGTCGCGACGGTCCCCATCATGGCCGTGGTGCTGGGCCGGCTCGTGGGCGACCGGCTGCCCGTGGCGGGCGTCCGCTGGGTCGGCCTCGCGGTGGGTCTCGCCGGGGTCGCGGTCCTCGCCGGGCCCGGGTCCGGCGCCGCAGAGGCGTGGCCGCTCGCCCAGGTGCTGCTGGCCGCGCTCGGGTACGCCGCGGCGCCGATCATCGCGGCGAGGTCGCTGCAGGGCGTTCCCGCCGTGACGCTGACGGCGGTGTGCCTGTCGCTGTCGGCACTCGTCTACGTGCCGGTCGTGCTGCTCACCGGGCCGCACCCGATGCCGGGGCCGGCCGCACTGGGGTCGCTCGCCGCGCTCGGGCTCGTGTGCACCGCGCTCGCGTTCGTGCTGTTCTTCCGCCTGATCAGCGAGGTCGGCGCGGCCCGCTCGACGCTGGTGGCGTACATCAACCCGCTCGTCGCGGTCGCGCTCGGCGCCGTGGTGCTCGACGAGCCGGTCACGGCCGCCGTCGTCGTCGCCGCCGTGCTGATCGTCGCCGGTTCCGCGGCGGCGTCCGTCCGGGGCCGGCCGCGCCGTCGGCCCCGCTCGGACGCGGCCGGTGAGCCCGCCGCACCTGAGGTGGCACGCACCGCGGCTCCGGGCTGACGGGCTCGCGAGCCGGCGGGGGCCGCACGTCCGGTCGCACGAGAGCCGGCAGGCGACCGGGTGGGACCCGCCGACCTGCCGGCTCTGACGTGCGCTCGGCTACGCCTCGACGATGACCGGGATGATCATGGGGCGGCGCCGCAGGCGGTTCGACACCCAGCGGCCCACGATGCGCCGCACGACCTGCTGCAGCTGGTGGGTGTCGGACGCCCCGCCGCGGGCCGCGTCCTCGAGCGCCTGCACCAGCTCGGGCATGATCCCCTCGAACACCGCGTCGTCCTCGGCGAACCCGCGCGCGTGGATCTGCGGTCCCGCGAGGACCTTGCCGTCGGCCGAGCTCACGACGGCGAAGATCGAGATGAAGCCCTCCTCGCCGAGGATGCGCCGGTCCTTGAGCTCGACCTCGGTGATCTCCCCGACGCTCGAGCCGTCGACGTACACGTACCCGCACGGCACGGCGCCGACGACGCGCGCCCGCCCGTCGATGAGGTCGATGACCACGCCGTCCTCGGCGAGCACGACCCGGTCGGCCGGGACACCGGTCTTGACCGCGAGCGCCGCGTTCGCGACGAGGTGGCGCACCTCGCCGTGCACGGGCATGACGTTCCGCGGCTTGAGGATGTTGTAGCAGTACAGGAGCTCGCCGGCGCTCGCGTGGCCCGAGACGTGGACCTTTGCGTTGCCGCCGTGCACGACGCGCGCACCGAGGCGGGTCAGCCCGTTGATCACCCGGTACACGGCGTTCTCGTTGCCGGGGATGAGCGAGGACGCGAGGATCACGGTGTCGCCGTGCCCGACCGAGATCTTGTGGTCGTTGTTCGCGATGCGGGACAGCGCCGCCATCGGCTCGCCCTGCGACCCGGTGCACATGAGCACGACCTCGTCGTCGGGGAGGCGCTCGATCTGCTTCTGGTCGACGAGCACGTCCTCGGGGACCTTGAGGTAGCCGAGCTCCGACGCGATCGTCATGTTGCGGACCATCGAGCGGCCGACGAGCGCGACCTTGCGGCCGTGCGCGTGCGCGGCGTCGAGCACCTGCTGCACGCGGTGCACGTGCGAGGCGAACGACGCGACGATGATGCGCTTCGCGGAGTCCGCGAACACGCCGTCGAGGACGGGGCCGATCTCGCGCTCGCCCGTGACGAAGCCGGGGACCTCAGCGTTGGTCGAGTCGACCATGAACAGGTCCACGCCGGCCTCGCCGAGCCGCGCGAACGCACGCAGGTCCGTCACGCGCCCGTCGAGCGGCAGCTGGTCCATCTTGAAGTCACCGGTGTGCAGGACCGTGCCGGCGCCGGTGCGCACCGCGACGGCGAGCGCGTCGGGGATCGAGTGGTTGACCGCGACGAACTCGCACTCGAAGACGCCGAGCTGCTCCGTCTGACCCTCGCGGACCGCGAGGGTCAGCGGGTTGATGCGGTGCTCCTTGAGCTTCGCCTCGACGAACGCGAGCGTCAGCTGCGACCCGACGAGCGGGATGTCGCGGCGCAGGCGCAGCAGGTACGGGACCGCGCCGATGTGGTCCTCGTGGCCGTGCGTGAGCACGATCGCCTCGATGTCGTCGAGCCGGTCCCGGATGTACTCGAAGTCCGGGAGGATCAGGTCGACGCCGGGCTGGTGGTCCTCGGGGAACAGCACGCCGCAGTCGATGACGAGCAGGCGGCCGGCGTACTCGAGGACGGCCATGTTGCGGCCGACCTCCCCGAGCCCGCCGAGAGCGACGACGCGGAGCGCACCCTCGGGGAGGGCGGGCGGCAGGGTCAGCTCGGGGTGGGGATGGCTCATGGTTCTCCTGGGTCAGCTGGGCACGACGTCGAGGAGACCGGCTGCGCGCACTCCGGCGCGCACCCCGTCCGCCTCGTCGTCGGAGGCGGCCACCAGCGGCAGCCGCATGTGTCGGTTCGGGATGAGGCCGAGGGCCTCGACGGCGGCCTTGGCGGCGACCGCCTGGAAGCCGGCTCCGTTGAGCGCGTCGATCGCCGGGACGATCGACCGGAAGACGTGCAGGGCGCGCGTGGTGTCGCCGGCGTCGAAGGCGGCGGTGACCTCGGCGAGGCGCGTGCCGGCGACGTGGCCGACGACGCTCACGATGCCGGCAGCGCCGTGCGCGAGCATCGCCAGGTAGGCGCTGTCGTCGCCGCAGTACCAGGCCAGGCCGGTCCGCTCGATCGCGGTCAGGCTCGCGTAGAGGTCGCCCGACGCGTCCTTCACGGCGATCACACGGTCGTGCGCGGCGAGCCGGGCCAGGGTGTCCGCGGCGAAGCGGACCCCGGTGCGGCCCGGGACGTCGTACAGCATGACGGGCAGCGGGGTCGAGTCCGCGACCGCGACGACGTGGCGGTACACACCCTCCTGCGACGGCCGCGAGTAGTAGGGGCTGACGACGAGCAGCCCGTGCGCGCCGGCGTCCGCGGCCTGCTCGGCCATGCGGACGGCGTGCGCGGTGTCGTTCGAGCCGGCGCCCGCCACGATGCTCGCGCGGTCGCCGACGGCGTCGACGACGGCCGCGATGAGCTCCGCCTTCTCCGGCGCGTGCGTGGTCGACGCCTCGCCGGTCGTGCCGTTGAGCACGAGCCCGTCGTGGCCGTGGTCGACGAGGTGGGTCGCGAGCCGGACGGCCGAGTCGACGTCGATCGCACCGTCCGGGGTCATCGGCGTGACCATGGCGGTGAGCACGGCACCGAACGGGCGCGCGGTCGAGGTGGCGCGAGGCATGGCCCCAAACTACCGTCCCGAGCCGCCCGGACGACCGTCCGTGCTCGTCAGGTGGTCCCCCGGCGCGGCGCGCCCACCGGCCCGGACGCGCGCGACGGTGTGGGATCGGGGCTGCGCACCGACGCCCGACACCGGAGGACCCCGTGGCCGCTGCCGACCGCCCGCTCGCCATCGCTCACCGCGGCGACCCCGTGGACCACCGGGAGAACACCGTCGCGGCGGTGCTCGCCGCAGCCCGTCAGGGCGCCGACGCGATCGAGGTCGACGTCCAGCTCGCGGCGGACGGGACGGTCGTCGTGCTGCACGACGACACGTTCGCCCGGCTCTGGGACGATCCGCGGCCGGTCGCCGCGATGACGTGGCCGGAGATCTCCCGGCTCGGCGACGGGGACGTGCGCGTGCCGCGGCTCGCGGAGCTGCTGGAGGTCGCGGACGGCGCAGGCGTCCCGCTCGTGCTGGACCAGAAGCACCCCGTCGCCGCGCTGCCGGCGCTGCGCGTCGTCCGGGAGGCGCGGGCGGACGCGACGGCGTTCTGCGGCTCGACCCACGGCCTGCTCGAGATCCGGGCCGCCGACCCGGGCGCGACCGTCTACCTCAACGACGACAGCCTGACGCCGCCCGACGTGCGGCTGCTCGCGCAGCTGCGGCCGCAGCTCTACAACCCGTGGTTCCGGCTCCTGGCGCCTGCGACCGTCGAGGCGATGGCGGTCTTCGGCATCCGCACGTGCTGCTGGACGCCGAACACCGACGCCGAGCTGCGCCTCGTGCTCGACCTCGGGGTCGACGCCGTCATGACGGACCGCGTCGGGCGCCTCGTCGAGATCCTCGACGAGCGCGCGCGAGCGGCCGGCCGCGACGCGGGGTGACCGGGGCTCAGCGCGCCGCGCGCTCGTACGTGACGAAGCGGTACCGCAGCCCGTCCGGCCCGGTCGACGTGCACCAGCCGGCAGCCGGGACGCGCTCGACGACCTCCCACTCGCCGTCGACCACGGGCGCGTAGGTGTCGCCCGCGAGCACGGCGTCGACCTCGGTCACCTCGAGGCGGTCGGCGCGCGCGATCGCGGCCTCGTAGACCGCACCTCCCCCGATCACCCAGACGTCGCGGTCCCCGACGAGCGCGAGCGCGTCGGCGAGCGTCGGTGCGACGGTCGCGCCCTCGGCCACGTACCCCGGGCGCCGCGACAGGACGACGTTCTCCCGGCCGGGCAGGGGCCGGAACCGCTCGGGCAGCGACTCCCACGTCGCGCGGCCCATGATCACCGGGTGCCCGGTGGTCAGCGCCCGGAAGCGGGCCTGGTCCTCGGGCAGCCGCCACGGCAGCGTGTTCTCGACGCCGATGACGCCGTCGAGCGTCTGCGCCCAGATCAGGGCGATGCTCACGGCCGACCCTCAGACGGCGATCGGCGCGGCGATGCGCGGGTGGTGGCGGTAGCCGACGACCTCGACGTGGTCGAGCGTGTACGCGTCGATCGACTCGGCCGGCCGCAGCGCCAGGGTCGGGTAGGGATAGGGCGCGCGCGTGAGCTGCTCGCGGACCTGGTCGACGTGGTTGTCGTAGATGTGGCAGTCGCCACCCGTCCACACGAGGTCGCCGACGGCGAGCCCGGTCTGCTGGGCGACCATGTGCGTCAGCAGCGCGTACGAGGCGAGGTTGAACGGCACGCCGAGGAACAGGTCGGCGGAGCGCTGGTAGAGTTGGCACGAGAGCCGGCCGTCGGCCACGTAGAACTGGAAGAGCGCGTGGCACGGGGCGAGCGCCATCGACGGGATGTCCGCGACGTTCCACGCCGAGACGACGAGCCGGCGCGAGTCGGGGTCCCGGCGGATCGCCTCGATGACCTGGGCGAGCTGGTCGACCTCGCCGCCGCCCGGCGTCGGCCACGAGCGCCACTGCACGCCGTACACGGGACCGAGGTCCCCGTCGGCGTCGGCCCACTCGTCCCAGATCGTCACGCCCTGCTCGCGCAGCCAGCCGACGTTGGAGTCGCCGCGCAGGAACCACAGCAGCTCGAGGACGACCGACTTCAGGTGCACACGCTTCGTGGTGACCAGCGGGAAGCCCGCCGACAGGTCGTAGCGCAGCTGGTGGCCGAAGAGGCTGCGCGTCCCCGTGCCGGTGCGGTCCGACTTGGGGGTCCCGGTCTCGAGCACGAGCCTCAGGAGGTCCTCGTACGGGGTCGACACCGGGTTCGTGGCCGCTTCCGTCATGGCCTGCATCCTAGGTCCCCGGCTCGGGCAGCCGCGGGAGGCGTCCGCCGGACCGTGGCGCCCCGTCCCACGCCGGGCAAGACTGGCCCGATGACGACCTCCACCACGCTGCCCGCCACCGTCGCCGAGCGCGTCCCGACCGGTCTCCTGGTCGACGGGACGTGGCGCCCTGCCTCCTCCGGGGCCACGTTCGCCGTGACGGACCCCGCCACGACCGACACGATCCTCGAGGTCGCCGACGCGGGGCCCGACGACGCGCTCGCCGCCCTCGACAGCGCCGACCGTTCGTGGGCGCAGTGGCGCGCCGTCGCCCCGCGCGAGCGCTCCGAGCTCCTGCGCGCGGTCTACGAGGCGCTCGTCGCCCGCACCGACGACGTCGCGGCGCTCGTCACCGCGGAGGGCGGCAAGCCGCTCGCCGAGTCGCGCGCCGAGGTCGCGTACGCCGCCGACTACGTGCGCTGGTACGCCGAGCAGGCCGTGCGGATCGACGGGCTCACGCGCAAGGCCCCCTCGGGCGCCAACCACCAGCTCGTCCTGCGCCGCCCGGTCGGCCCGGCGCTCCTCATCACGCCCTGGAACTTCCCGATCGCGATGATCACGCGCAAGGTCGCCCCGGCGCTCGCGGCCGGCTGCCCGGTCGTCATCAAGCCCGCGCAGCTCACCCCGCTGACGACGTCGTTCTTCGCGGAGATCGTGCGGGCCGAGCTCGAGGCCCGCGGCCTGCCCACCGGGGTGATCAACGTCGTGCCGAGCTCGTCGGCCCGCGCCCTGACCGAGCCGCTGCTCGCCGACCCCCGCCTGCGCAAGCTCTCCTTCACCGGGTCGACCGAGGTCGGCCGCACGCTGCTCGCGGGCGCCGCGCAGCGCGTCCTGCGGACGTCGATGGAGCTCGGCGGCAACGCGCCGTTCCTCGTGTTCGACGACGCGGACGTCGCCGCCGCCGTCGAGGGCGCGGTGACCGCCAAGATGCGCAACTCCGGGCAGACGTGCGTCGCCGCGAACCGGTTCCTGGTGCAGCGCGGGGTCGCCGACGAGTTCACCGCGGCACTCACCGAGGCGTTCGACCGGCTCGTCGTCGGGCACGGCGCGGAGGAGGGCACGACCGTCGGACCACTCATCGAGAAGTCGGCGGTCGACCGCGTCGAGGAGGTCGTCACCGCGGCCGTCGACGGCGGCGCGCGGGTGCGCACCGGCGGCTCCCGGCCCGACCTGCCGCTCGCAGGCCACTTCTACGCCCCGACCGTGCTCAGCGGGGTCTCCCCGGACGACCGGGTCGTCGCCGAGGAAGTGTTCGGGCCCGTCGCGTCGGTGCTCACGTTCGGTGACGAGGCCGAGGCGGTCGCGCTCGCGAACGGCACCGACTTCGGGCTCGTGGCGTACGCGTACACGCGCGACGTCGGGCGCGTGATGCGCCTCGCGGAGCAGGTCGAGGCCGGGATGCTGGGCGTGAACCGCGGGCTCGTGTCCGACGCGAGCGCACCCTTCGGCGGCGTCAAGCAGTCCGGGCTCGGGCGCGAGGGCGGCGAGGCGGGGATCGAGGAGTACCTCGAGTCGACGTACGTGTCGCTCTGACGCGGGGCGCTCGGCCGACCGCCGGGGCGTCCGCCGCGGTGCCGCGCCGCGCGGCCGGGACGACGGGCGGGTGCCCGGCTCGACCCGCACGAGCGGTGGCGGCTCGCAGACCGGCACCGCTCGCTGCGGTGTCGCGCTCGTGTGCGACAGTGACGGCGTGACGACCGACGACCGTCGCGCCGAGGTGCGCGCCGCGATCCGCCAGGCCGTCTCGGTCTCGGTCGCGACCGGGCTGTACGGGGTGTCCTTCGGGGCGCTCGCCGTCGCCGCCGGGCTCGACCTGCCGCAGACGATGGCCCTGAGCCTGCTGATGTTCTCGGGCGGCTCGCAGTTCGCCTTCATCGGGGTCGTCGGCACCGGGGGCGCGTACGGCGCCGCGGTCGCGACGGCGGGCCTGCTCGGCGTCCGCAACGGGCTCTACGGCGTCCAGGTCGCTCCGCTGCTGGGGGTCCGCGGCCTGCGCCGCACGGTCGCCGCCCAGCTCACGATCGACGAGTCGACCGCCGTCGGCACCGCGCACGCCGATCCCCAGGCCGCTCGCGCCGGGTTCTGGTGGACCGGTGTCGGTGTCTTCGTGCTGTGGAACGCGTTCACCGTCGTCGGTGCGCTGCTGGGCGACGCGCTCGGCGACCCGCGCCGGTACGGGCTCGACGCGGCCGCAGCCGCAGCGTTCCTCGCGCTCGTGTGGCCCCGGCTCGCGACCGGGCCGGCCCGGCTCGTCGCCGCGGTCGCCGTCGTCGTCGCGCTCGTCCTCACGCCGCTCGCGCCCGCCGGGATCCCGGTCCTCGCCGCCGCCGCAGTCGCGATCCTGCTCGGCTGGCGCACGCCCGCCCGCGAGGTGCGCCGGTGACCGCCTCCACGATGACCTGGCTCGCGATCCTCGCCGCCTCCGCGGTCTGCTTCGCGATCAAGCTCGTCGGCCACCTCGTGCCCGAGCACTGGCTCGCCGAGCCGCGCGTGGCCCGCACCGCCGCCCTGGTCACCGTCGCTCTGCTCTCGGCGCTCGTCGGCGTGCAGACGCTCACGGACGGGCGGGCGCTCGTCGTGGACGCGCGGCTGCCCGCGCTCGCGGTCGCGGGGATCGCGCTCGCGCTGCGGGCGCCGTTCGTCGTCGTCGTCGCCGCCGCCGCGCTGACCGCCGGGGTGCTGCGGGCGCTCGGCATGCCGTGACCGGGGTCGAGCCGCACGCCGTCGCGCGTTCTGGCGAACCGGGCACGCACGCAGGGCCGGCCGCCGTCGCGCGACGCCGCACCGAGCGCCGGCCGTGGCGTCGCCGCCGGACAGCGTGCCCAAGGCCGGCCGCTGCGCCGCCGCGCCTGGCGGGTTCGGCGCGGACCGCACCGTCCACGTGGCGGCAGCGCTGACGCCGCGCGTGCCACCGCCGTTGGTAGCCTGCCTCGGACGGCTGCAGCGACGCCCGCCCCGCCGCACGCACCGCCCTCCCGACCCCTGCCCCCCGGAGCCCGTCGTGCCCCTCCCCCTGCTCCCGGCCCCGCGACCGCGCACCGCGACGCCGTGATGGCCCTGTTCAGCGAGCAGGCCGACGTCTCGGTGCGCCCCGCGGTCCCCGGCGACGAGCTCGCGATCGCCGCGATCCAGCTCGACGCCTGGCGCAGCGCGCACGCCGCCACGCTTGGTCCGGACGTGCTCGCCCAGCTCGACGGCGCCGCGTTCGCCGAGCGATGGGCCCGGGCGATCACCTCTCCCCCGGGGCGCGGCTACCGCGTGCTCGTCGCGTGCGAGGGCGCCGACGTCGTGGGCTTCGCGGCCGTCGCCCCCGTGCCCGCCGCGGAGGACACGCCCCTCGCCGCTCCCGGCGGTGAGCTGCTCGCGCTGGAGGTGGCCCCCGCGTCCCAGCGGGTCGGCCACGGATCGCGCCTGCTCGCGGCGGCCGTCGACCTCCTGCGCGAGGACGGCAGCGACCACCTGCAGACCTGGGTGCTCGACGGCGACGCCGCCCGCGCGCAGTTCCTCACCTCCGCGGGCCTGGGCGCCGACGACGCGGTCCGTGCGCTCGCGACGGGGACGGGCCCGGGCGGAGAGGACCTCACGGTCCGCGAGCACCGCTGGTCGGCCGTCATCTGACGGGTCTACCGCCCGCGGTGCAGCCGAGCGGCCGTGCGCAGCGCCGCCCGTGCGCGGCGCCGGTCCCCCGCGGCGTCGTAGGCGAACGCGAGTCGATACCACGAGCCCCAGTCGTCGGGCGTGCTCTCGGTCTCGGCGCGGACGGACTCGAACGCCGCGTCGGCGGCCGCGCGGTCGATGCGCCCTCCGGGCGAGCGGGGCAGGTCGTCGGCGAGGAGCCCGCCGGTCGCCGCCAGCTCGTCGGCCATGCGCTGCACGTGCACGGCGAGCAGCCACTCGCGCACGACGAACCAGACGGCGATGAGCGGGAGCACGAGGACCGCCGCACCGAGCCCGATGCCGACAGGGTCGCCCGTGCGCAGCAGGGTCAGCGCACGCGCCGACACGGCCCACACGTAGAGCGCGAGCAGCGCGGTGAGTCCGACCGCACCGGCGATCGACCGCCACCGCGCCCCGGTGCGCGCCGGGCCGCCCGTCACGCCGTCACCCGAGGTCGAGCACGTGCTCGAGGCCCACGGTCAGCCCGGGATGGTCGGCGACCACGCGCACCGCGTGCACGACGCCCGGCATGAAGCTCTCGCGGTCGAACGAGTCGTGCCGGATCGTCAGCTGCTCGCCGCGGTTGCCGAGCAGGATCTCCTCGTGCGCGGTGAGCCCGCGCAGCCGGACCGCGTGCACGCGCACACCGTCGACGTCCGCGCCGCGCGCACCGTCCAGGGTCGTGCTCGTCGCGTCCGGGCTCGGGCCGAGCCCCGCCTGCGCCCGTGCTGCGGCGATCGCCTGGGCGGTGTGCCGCGCGGTGCCGGACGGGGCGTCGACCTTGTCCGGGTGGTGCAGCTCGACCACCTCGACGGACTCGAAGTAGCGGGCCGCCCGCGCGGCGAACGTCATCGCGAGCACCGCGCCGAGCGCGAAGTTGGGGGCGATCAGCACACCGATGCCGGGCCGCGTCGCGAGCTGCGCGCGCACGGTGTCGAGCGCCTCGGGGGTCCAGCCGGTGGTGCCGACGACCGCGTGCACCCCGGCGTCGACGAGCGCCCGCACGTTCTCGGCCGTGGCGCTCGGCACCGTGAAGTCGACGGCGACGTGCGCACCGGCGGAGCGCACCGCGGCCCCCACGTCCGTACCGGCGTCGAGCGCCGCGACGAGCTCGAGGCCCGGCGCCGCCTCGACAGCCCGGACGACCGTCGACCCCATGCGTCCCGCGGCTCCGAGGACGGCGACCCTGATCTGCTCGCTCACGGGTGACCACCCTAGTCGCCGTGCGACGCACCGCGGTCCGCCGTCGCCCCGGTCCGGCGGGCCGACGCGCTCCGGCCGCGGGGGCCGTCCGCACGGCTGGCCCGCCGAGCCGGCCGACCGCGCCGGGTCCGCGCACGACCGTCGAGCATCCCCGACCGGCGCACACCCCCGGACGCGGACCGCCCGCTCTCGCGGGGTGCGAGAACGGGCGGTCGTGGTGCTCGGCCGGCGACGTGCGGCGGCGGGATCAGGCCGCGAAGGGGCCGATCCGGACGAGGGACCGGGGCCGCGCCGCGAGCTCGGCCGCGAGCTCCTGGACGTCGGAGGCGCGCACGCCCCGGATCCGCTCCAGCGTCTCGTCGACCGACAGCAGCTCGCCGTGCACGAGCTCGGACTTCCCGAGCCGGCTCATCCGCGACCCGGTGTCCTCCATGCCCAGGACCATGCCGCCCGAGAGCTGACCGATCGAGCGCTGGAGCTCCGCCGCGGTGATGCCGGAGTCGGCGAGGCGCTCCCACTCGGACACGAGGAGCTCGGTGACCTCGTCGACCTTGCCCGGCGCGCACCCGGCGTAGAGCCCGAAGACGCCGGTGTCGGCGTGCCCCGAGGCGAACGAGTAGGTCGAGTACGCGAGGCCGCGCTTCTCGCGGATCTCCTGGAACAGGCGCGAGGACATCCCGCCGCCCAGCACCGCGTTGAGGACCGAGAGCGTGAACCGGCGCGGGTCGGTGGCGGTGAGGCCGGTGCCGCCGACGATGACGTTCGCCTGCTCCGTGGTCCGCGAGACCGTGATCTGCGAGCCCTCCGCCGGGATGCCGCCCTCGACGTCCTCGGCGCGACGGCGGGCGTTCGGTGCCGCGCCGTCCGCGAGGTCCCACCCGCCCTCGGCGAGGGCGTGCGCGACCTGCTTGACGAGCACGTCGTGGTCGACGCCGCCCGCGGCCGTGACCACGAGGGTCGCCGGCCGGTAGTGCTCGCGGTAGTGCTCCCAGACGGCGTCGCGCGGGACCGCCCGGATCGTGTCCGGGGTGCCGCCGATCGGGCGTCCGAGCGGGTGCGTGCCGAGCACGGCCTCCGCGAAGCGCTCGTGCACGACGTCGCTCGGGTCGTCGTCGTTCATCGCGAGCTCTTCGAGGATGACGCCGCGCTCGGTCTCGAGCTCGTCGGTGTCCAGGCGCGCGGAGGTCACCATGTCCGCGATGACGTCGACCGCCATAGGCAGGTCGGTGTCGAGCACGCGTGCGTAGTAGCACGTGTGCTCCTTGCCGGTGGCCGCGTTCGCCTCGCCGCCGACCTCGTCGAACGCCTCCGCGATGTCCATCGCGCTGCGCCGCGCCGTGCCCTTGAAGAGCAGGTGCTCGAGGAAGTGGGTCGACCCGTGGTGCCCGTCACGCTCGTCGCGCGAGCCGATGCCGACCCACGCCCCGACCGTCGCGGAGCGCAGGCCGGGCATGTGCTCGCTGAGCACGCGGACCCCGCCGGGCAGGACGGAACGACGCACGATGGCGTCGCCGTCCTGCCCGGCGGTCAGCTCGCTGCCCGGGTCACCGGGCCGTGCGAGCGGGAGGTCCAGCGGCACGTCAGGCTTCGGCCGGCTCGGTGGCGACGGTCTCGGCCGAGGCCGCGTCGTCCGTCGCCGCGGCCCCGTCGATCACCGCGTGCAGCGAGAGCTTGCCGCGCGGGTCGATCTCGCCGATCTCGACCTGGACCTTCTGGCCCACACCGAGCACGTCCTCGACGTTCTCCACGCGCTTGCCGCCGACGAGCTTGCGGATCTGCGAGATGTGGAGAAGGCCGTCCTTGCCCGGCGACAGCGAGATGAACGCGCCGAAGGTGGTCGTCTTGACGACGGTCCCCACGAAGCGCTCGCCGATCTCGGGCATGTGCGGGTTGGCGATCGCGTTGATCGCCGCCCGCGCGGCCTCCGCCGACGGACCGTCGGTGGCGCCGATGAAGACCGTGCCGTCGTCCTCGATGGAGATGTCGGCACCGGTCTCGGCCTGGATCTGGTTGATCATCTTGCCCTTCGGGCCGATGACCTCGCCGATCTTGTCGACCGGGACCTGGACCGTGATGACGCGCGGGGCGTACGGGCTCATCTCGTCGGGCGCGTCGATCGCCTCGTTGATGACGTCGAGGATCGCGAGGCGCGCCTCCTTGGCCTGGTTCAGCGCGCCGGTCAGCACCGAGGCGGGGATGCCCTCGAGCTTCGTGTCGAGCTGGATGGCCGTGACGAACTCACGCGTGCCGGCGACCTTGAAGTCCATGTCACCGAACGCGTCCTCGGCGCCCAGGATGTCGGTCAGCGCGGCGTACCGCGTCTGGCCGTCGACCTGGTCGGAGACGAGGCCCATCGCGATGCCGGCGACCGGCGCGCGCAGCGGGACGCCGGCGTTGAGCAGCGAGAGCGTCGAGGCGCAGACCGAGCCCATCGACGTCGAGCCGTTCGAGCCGAGCGCCTCGGAGACCTGGCGGATCGCGTAGGGGAACTCCTCGCGGCTCGGCAGGACGGTCATGAGCGCACGCTCGGCGAGCGCCCCGTGACCGATCTCGCGGCGCTTCGGCGAACCGACGCGGCCCGTCTCGCCCGTGGAGTACGGCGGGAAGTTGTAGTTGTGCATGTAGCGCTTGCGCGTCTCCGGGGAGAGCGTGTCGAGCTGCTGCTCCATGCGGAGCATGTTGAGCGTCGTGACGCCCATGATCTGCGTCTCGCCGCGCTCGAAGATCGCGGAGCCGTGCACGCGGGGCAGGACCTCGACCTCGGCCGAGAGCGTGCGGATGTCGCGCAGGCCACGGCCGTCGATCCGGAAGCCGTCCGTGAGGATGCGCTGGCGGATGAGCGTCTTGGTGATCGAGCGGACGGCTGCGGACAGCTCCTTCTCGCGCCCGGCGAACTGCTCGCCGAGCTGGCCGAGGACCTCGGCCTTGACCTCGTCGAGGCGGTTCTCACGGGTCTGCTTGTCCGCGATCGTGAGCGCCTCGCCGAGCGGGCCGGCGGCCGCGGCGTGGACGGCCTCGAGCGCGTCGGGCTGGTACTCGGGGAAGACCGGGAAGTCCTGCGTGGGCTTCGCGGCGCGCGCGGCCAGGTCGGCCTGCGCCTCGGCGAGCACGCGGATGAACGGCTTCGCGGCCTCGATGCCCTGCGAGACGACGTCCTCGGTGGGGGCGGTCGCGCCCTCCTCCTTGATGAGGTTCCACGCCTTCTCGGGCGCCTCGGCCTCGATCATCGCGATCGCGACGTCGTCGCCGACGACGCGACCGGCCACGACCATGTCGAACGTCGCGCGCTCGCGCTCGGAGTAGCGGGGGAACGCGACCCACTGGCCGTCGATGAGCGCGACGCGCACCGCGGCGACCGGGCCGGAGAACGGCAGGCCCGAGAGCTGCGTCGAGATCGACGCGGCGTTGATCGCGAGCACGTCGTACGCGTCGTCCGGGTGGATCGACAGGACGGTGACGACGACCTGGACCTCGTTGCGCAGGCCCTTGACGAACAGGGGGCGCAGCGGGCGGTCGACGAGACGGCACGCGAGGATCGCCTCGGTCGAGGGGCGGCCCTCACGGCGGAAGAACGAGCCGGGGATCTTGCCCGCGGCGTACTGCCGCTCCTCGACGTCGATCGTCAGGGGGAAGAAGTCGAACTGCTCCTTCGGGTGCTTGCCGGCCGTGGTGGCCGACAGCAGCGTGGTCTCGCCGTCGAGGTACGCGACGGCCGCGCCGGCTGCCTGACGGGCGAGGCGCCCGGTCTCGAAGCGCACGGTGCGGGTGCCGAAGCGACCGTTGTCGATCACTGCCTCGGCGAACTGGATCTCGGGACCCTCCATGGGTGCCCTCCTCTTCGTTGAAGGCGCCGGCCTGACCACGGCGGTCTTCGATCGAGGCACCCGGAGCGAGGCTCCGGACGCCACTACCGAGGACCGGACGGGTGGTCGGCGCGGTGGGTGGTGCTGGTGGTGCTCGTCGTGCCCGCCGGGCCCGTCCACCTGGACGTGCCCGACGCGGAACCAGCCCGGACCCTGGGGGCCCGGGCTGGTCCGAGGTGCTAGCGGCGCAGGCCGAGACGCTCGATCAGGCTGCGGTAGCGGTTGATGTCGACCTTCTGGAGGTAGCCCAGGAGGCGGCGACGCTGGCCGACCAGGAGCAGCAGGCCACGCCGGCTGTGGTGGTCGTGCTTGTGCGCCTTGAGGTGCTCGGTGAGGTCCTTGATGCGCTGCGTGAGCATCGCGATCTGCACCTCGGGGGAACCGGTGTCGCCCTCGTGGGTCGCGTACTCGGTCATGATGGACTGCTTGGTGGCACTGTCGAGGGGCACGGTTCTCCAGGTGTGTACTCGTTGCGCGGTGCTCCGGGGCATGTCCACCCGAGCGCTCTCGGTCCGCGGCCGATCTGACGGCACCTGCATGTTACCAGCCGGTGACCTGCGGCCCAATTCACCGGACGGTCGGTGCAGGCCCGATCCCCAGGACCGCACGCGCACGCGCGACGTCCTCGTGCATCTGCTCGACGAGCGCCTCGACCGAGTCGAACCGCTCCGTCGGGCGCAGCCGGTCGACGAGCTCGAGGACGACCTCGTCGTCGTACAGGTCGAGGTCCGTGCGGTCGAGCACGTACGCCTCGACGCGCCGCTGAAGCCCCGCGAACGTCGGGTTGGTCCCGATCGACACCGCCGCGGGCAGCACCTGCGCCGCGTCCGCCGCGGCCGCTCCGGGCCCGGCGACCCGGCGCAGCCAGCCGGCG
The DNA here is from genome assembly GCF_053607065.1 of Cellulomonas sp. NPDC055163. NCBI lineage: Bacteria > Bacillati > Actinomycetota > Actinomycetes > Micrococcales > Cellulomonadaceae > Cellulomonas > Cellulomonas sp. NPDC055163. The sequence goes on from NZ_JBSGSU010000011.1 coordinate 80,294, forward strand.
TAGACGCCGTCGGCCGGCACCATGCCGGTCGCGTCCGTCGCCAGGTTCGCCGTCGGGAAGCCGAGCTCGCGCCCACGGGCGTCGCCGTGCACGACGACCCCGCGCAGCCGGTGCGGTCGCCCCAGCACGTGCGCGGCCCCCGCGACGTCGCCCGCGTCGAGCAGCTCGCGGACCCAGGTCGAGGACCACCGGCGGTGCCCCTCCCCCTCGCTCGCGCTGGGCTCGGGCACGACGTCCTCGAGCACCTCGACCGTGAACCCGTACCGCCGCCCGAGCTCGACCATCGTGCCGAGGTCGCCCGAGTTCTCCCAGCCGAAGCGCACGTCGCGCCCCACGACGACGGTGCGCGCGGCGAGGCCGCCGACGAGGTACCGCTCGACGAACTCGGCAGGCGTCTGCCGCGCGAACTCCAGCGTGTACGGCAGGAGCAGCACGGCGTCCAGGCCGGTCCCGGCGAGCAGCTCGAGACGGTCCGCGTCACCCGTGAGCAGCGGCGGCGCGTGCTCCGGGTGGTGCACCTGCTGCGGGTGCGGTGTGAACGTGACCGCGACCGCAGCCGCGCCGGACGCGCGCGCGTCCGCGACGAGCCGGGTCAGCACGCTGACGTGGCCGCGGTGCACGCCGTCGAAGTTGCCGATCGTCACGACGGACGGGCCGAAGCCGTCCGGCACGTCGACAAGGTCGGTCCAGCGGTGCACTCGCGCTCCTCGGAGACGGGGCCGCGGTGGCGGCCGGTCAGGCGGGGACAAGCCTGCCACGCACGGGAGGTCCCGCCGGACCGTGCCCACCCCGGCGAGGGGGCACCGGGTTCGGGAGGCGGCGGCGCGCGGGCCTAGGGTCGGACGATGCGATGGCAGACCTTCGGCGAGCGGACCGTGTACGACTCCCCCTGGGTACGGGTCGCGCTCGTGGACGTCGAGGTCCCCGGCGTGGGCCGCCTCGACCACCACGTCGTCCGGATGCCGGCGCACGCCGCCGGCACGGTCGTGTACGACCGTGGGCGCGGGGTGCTGATGCTCTGGCGCCACCGCTTCATCACGGACACGTGGGGCTGGGAGATCCCGGCCGGACGCCTGGAGGACGGTGAGACGCCCGCAGCCGCGGCGGCTCGCGAGACGCTCGAGGAGACCGGTTGGCGTCCCGGGCCGCTGCGCCCGCTCGTCCGGTACCACCCGACCAACGGCTCGAGCGACCAGACCTTCCACGTGTTCGTCGCCGACGGCGCCACGCACGTCGGTGAGCCCGCGGACGCGTTCGAGTCCGAGCGCGTCGCGTGGGTCCCGCTCGACGAGGTGCGTGCCCTCGCGCGCGACGGCGGCATCGGCGACGGCCTCTCGCTCACCGGGCTGCTGCGCTTCCTGCTCGACCGTCCCTGAACGCCGGTCAGGACGACGGCGGGGGCGACGCGACCGGGCGGGTGCACGCTGCGTCCGCACGCCGGTCGGCGCGGGCCGGGCCGGGCGGGCCGGGCGGTACGGGCCGGTCAGGCGGGGGCGAACACGAGGACCGGTGCGGCGTGCTCGCCCCGCTCCTCGAGCAGCGCGACGAGGGTCCCCTCCGGCGAGATCGCCGCGACCGGCCCCGCGGCGCGCGGCTCGTCCGGCCCTCCGGTCTCGGGGTGGGCCGCGATGCGCTTGCCGTACGAGAGTGCCGCGGCCTCCTGCGCCGTGAGCTCCCGGACCGGGAAGATCGCCCGCGCCGCGTCCGCGAGCGGGAGGACGTCGAGCGGGACGTCCTCGGGCCAGGCGAGCAGCTCGTCCAGCGTCCGGGCCCCGGCCAGGTCGTAGCCGCCGACGCGGGTGCGCCGGAGGGCGGTCAGGTGGCCGCCCACGCCGAGCGCCGCACCGAGGTCGCGGGCGAGCGCCCGGACGTAGGTGCCTGACGAGCACACCACCGTGACGTCGACGTCCACCACGCCGGTGGGCACGAGCCCGTCACCGCCTCCGGCGTGCCGCACGTCGTGCACGTCGAACCGGCTCACGGTGACCGGGCGCGCCGCGAGCGCGACGTCCTCACCGGCCCGGACGCGGGCGTACGCGCGCTGGCCGTCGACCTTGATCGCGCTCACGGAGCTCGGCACCTGCTCGATGCGCCCGGTGAGGGCGGCGACGGGCGCGGACAGGTCGTCCCGCGTCACGGCCGATGCGTCGGCGACGGCCGCGACCTCGCCCTCGGCGTCGTCGGTCGTCGTGCCGACGCCGAGCCGGATCGTCGCGCGGTACTCCTTGTCCGCGCCGACCACGTACGTGAGCAGCCGCGTCGCGCGCCCGACCCCGACGACGAGCACCCCGGTCGCCATCGGGTCGAGGGTCCCCGCGTGGCCGACCTTGCGCGTCCCGGCGATCCGGCGCATCCGTGCGACGACGTCGTGGCTGGTCATCCCCGCAGGCTTGTCCACGACGACGATCCCGTCCGGGGCGGTGGGGCGGCGCGGACCGGGCGCGGTGCGCCGGCGCGCGGTCCGTGGTGCGTCGTCGGTCGTGTTCATGCCCGGCAGGCTATCCGCCGGGTCACGCCCGATACGTGCCGCCGGGCGCCCATCCCCTCGACGGACTGATCCGCACGTGCGCGCCGACCACCGCATATCGGTGCCGCCCATGCGTCGGTGCGGGCACACAACAGACGTAGATGCGGTATCGAGTCGCTCGGTGCCCATGTACCGCCGAACCCGGCGTGGAGGGCCGGGCACGGCGCGATGGCCCGTGCACGGCGCGATGGCCCCGGCACGGTGCGGGGGGGGGGGGGGGAAAAAAGACGTTCCCCGCCCGTGTCTGGTTCACCACCGTCGAACCATGATCCCTGTCC
>NZ_JBSGSU010000011.1:83108-95622 GCF_053607065.1 Cellulomonas sp. NPDC055163
ACCCAACCCGCCGTGAGTCGCCGGCCATGCCTTAACTGTCCGTCCGCGGTGCGGGTGCCCCTGCGTTGTGTTGGGGCCGGGCAGGAACCCGGCCCCCGCACCCGACGTCAGGAGTGACGCGGCGCCGGAAGGACCTGCAGCGGCGCGGACCCCTCGCGACCGGACGACGTCCCCCGCACGATCACGGAGTACGCGCCCGGGTCGGTGTGGCGCGGGACGTGCACGCTGATCGACACCGTGCCGTCCTTGCGCACCGCCCGCGTCTCCAGGAGCTCGTCACCGAGCCGGACCTGGACGATCTCCCGCGCAGCCGCACCCCGCACGGCGACGGTCACGTTCCCGCCGGCCCGCAGCACAGGCGACGAGAGCCGCACCGAGAGCGGCTCGGCGGCAACGACGGCGAGGCGAGCCACGTCGGTGGCCTCCGAGCCGGACGCGTTGGTGAAGACCGCACGGTAGAGGGTGCCGTGATCCCCGAGCGCGGCGGTCACCGTGAGCGTCCCGCTCGTCGCGCCCGGGACGTCGACCCACCGTACGCCCGGCCTCTGCGCCTGCCACCGCACGGTCGGCGCCGGGACGCCGTCGGCCGCGGCGGCGAACGTCGCGCTCGCTCCCGGCGCGACGGTCGCGTCGGCCGGCTGCTGCGTGACCCGCACGGCGGTGCTCGCGTCGGCCGAGCCGTCGCCCTGGTCGGCGACGAAGGACGCGACCCACGAGAGCGCCGAGTTCCAGTTGATCGCGACCTCGTTGGACGCCCATGACCCGAGCTCGTCGAGGTAGCACATCGAGGGCGCGCAGCCGCCGACGAACGCTGCCTGCATCGTCGGGTCCCACGTGCCGGTCGTCGAGTTCGGCCCGCCCGCGAGCGACCCGTCCGGGGACACCCCCGGGACCGAGAGCGGGAACCAGCGGTTGTGCTGGTGCAACGCGCTGACCTCGCCGTAGCCGGAGACGTACGACATGTTCAGCGCGTTGCGCCCGAGCAGGTAGTCGACCGCCTCGAGTGCCGAGCGCCGGTACGTCTCGTCGCCCGTGAGGTCGAACGCGGTGGCGACGACGACCGTGGTGTTGAGCACCATGCTGTTCGAGCCCCACTCGTACAGGCCGTCGGGCCGCACGTAGGTGCTCCCCCACGCCTGCGCGTCCTGTGTGGCGACGTACGCGTCGGCCGCGTCGAGCACCGACTGCCGGATCGCGTCGCGCGTCGGCAGGTCGTTCGGCACGGTCGCCAGGTCGAGACGGCCGAGGCCGGCGGTGCTCCCCCAGTTCATGCCGCCAGGCCCGAAGACGTCTCCCGTCGCGTGCGGGCTCGCGAGCACGTGCTGGGCGAACGCGTCCTCGCCGGTCGTCAGGAACAGCTCCGCGGCGGCCCAGTAGAGCTCGTCCGTGACCGTGCCTTCACCGTACGCACCGCCGCCGTTGTTGCCCGCGGCGTCGGGGGCGAGGACCGCCGGGTGCGCCTGCGCGGCGTCCCACGCGGTGCGCGCGGCGGCGAGCAGCTCGGCGGCGAACTCGGCGTCGACGTCGGCGAACAGGCGCGCACCCTGCGCCGCCGCAGCGGCGAGGTTCAGCGTCGCCGCGGTCGAGGGCCGGGCGAGCCGGCGCTCCTGCGGGTCCTCGGACGGCAGCAGCGGAAGGCCCGTCCACCCGACGTCGTGGATCTTGTGGTGCGCCATGCCGGCGTACTCCCCACCGTCCGCGGGCACCTGCATGCTGAGCAGGAACTCGAGCTCCCAGCGCGCCTCGTCGAGCACGTCCGCGACCCCGTTCGCGCTCTCCGGCACCGCGAGCGTGCCGTCCGCGAGCGCACCGCGGTCGGCCGTGCCGGCGTGCAGGCTGCGCTCGTAGGTGCTCAGGAGCTGCGCTGCGGCGATGCCGCCGTTGACGACGTACTTGCCGTGGTCGCCGGCGTCGTACCAGCCGCCACGCACGTCGAGCGCGTACCCCGCGGGGCACTCCCAGTCGCCGTAGGCCCAGCCGGCGCCCTCGTCGGCGGCGGTGAGGCACGTGACCGCGCCGTCGCCCTTGTTGGGCGCGACGTCGACGTGCCCCGCCGGCCGCGCGTAGTCGGCGTCGATCGAGGCGTCGATCTCGGTGCCGCTGCGCATCAGGTAGAAGAAGTTCAGCGCGTCGTACCGGAGCTGCTGGTAGAGGTCGGCGTCGATGTCGAACGGCCGGCTGGTCTCGCCGTCGGCCGCCAGGACCAGCCCCTCGCCCTCGGTGGCGAGCGCGCCGAAGTCGATCGTGTGCACGTTCAGGCCCGAGCTCGGCTCGACGCCGGCGGGCACGGTGTCGCCCTCTGCGAGGACGGCTCCGGACACGGTGCGGACCTGCCAGACGACGGGCTCGGTCCGCTCGGTCACGAGCGTCGCCTGCTTGGGTCCCGCCGGCAGGTAGCCGACCTGGTTGACCCGGACGCGCGGGCCCGTGTCCGGCTCGTACGGCGGGGGCGGAGTCAGGCTCTCGACGAGCGAGACGTCGTCGAGGGTGAACGTCCAGGCGTCCCCGCGCCCGCCGACCTGGAACGCGAGCTGACCCTCGAACGGCCCGCCCGGGGTCGTCGTCGCCGGGTAGGTGTCGGTCGCGGTGAAGGTGTACGAGACAGTCGTCGGCTCGCTCGTCACGGCGACGGTCTTGTCGAGGACGGTGCCGTAGCTGCCTCCGTTCTCGCCGACGATCGCGCGGATCGAGCGGTCCTCGGAGGCACTGACGTCGAAGCTCAGCGTGTAGCTGGTCCCCTCCTCGATCGCGAGGCCGTTGAACCCGACGCCGGAGTAGATCCCGGAGCCGGCGGGGACCGGGACGACGAGCGCGCCGGTGGACACGTCGGCAGCACCGAGGTCACCCGCGACGAACCACGGGTCGGTCGTGCCGCTCGCGAAGTCGCCGTTCGGGATCAGGTTCGTGCCGAGCGGCGTGATCGAGAAGTCGTCGATGCACAGCTCGTACGGCTCGCCCTGGTTGCCGAGCTGGAACGAGACGTTGCCCGTCGTCGTGGTCCAGTCGTCCGCGACCGGGCTGCCCTCGCCGGTGGGCCACGCCGACGGCGAGAACGTGAGCTCGACGTGCTCCGGGGTCGCGGAGCCGTCGAGCTGCACGGATCCCCCGAACGCTGCGGGGTACCCGGGGCCGCCCTGCACGGGCACGGTCACGGCGCGGCTCGCGTGCGCGTCGAACTCGACGGTGTACGTGGCCGCGCGGTCGAACTCCACGGCGTCGTGCTGGATCGCGACGTCCCAGGGGTTCCCCGTGTGCGCACCGACCGCGGCGCACAGCTCGCCCGTGTCGGTCGAGGTCGTCACCGCCTCCGGCGGGTAGGAGAACCAGCCCTGCGGCCCGGTCGAGAAGTCGTGCACCTCGGTGACGGGGGCGGCGAGGGCGACGGGGCTGACGGCGGCCGCCAGGGCGAGGACCGCCACGGTTGCTGCGGCGGCGCCCGAGGCACGGGCGCTCGCATCGGGGAAGGAAACCACGGTGTCTCCATTCATGGGAGCGCTCTCACGACGATGTGGAGCAGCCCGGGACGATGTGCGCGAACCACGCTAACAGGACGGACCCACACGCGGCAGGGGTCAGCGGCCCTCCCCCGGCGCACCGGCCGCACGCCGCGCCGACCACCCACGGCCGGCTGTCGGCGGGGACCGACGGCACCTCCCGGCCGGAGGTCCGCGTCCGAGTCTCGGCGACGTGCGATCACTCCCCGCCTACTGTCGACGCCACACCCTGATTTCGTCGCCGGCGGCGCGCCGCAGCAGCCGGCGCAATTCTTCGCGGGCGACGTTCCGTGCGCGCATTACCGGTGGAGGCGACCCGACAATGTACGCCCGGGACGCATGGCCGGCGCGAGACCACCGTCTCACCCCATGGATGCACATTGCGCCGACGCGGACCGCGTCACTAGTTTTCCCGACATGTTCACCGCCGCCGCGTTGCGCGAGGTCGCCGAGGGTCGCCCGTCCGGGCACCTGCCGGTCCACCTCACGACCCAGCGCGCCGTCGACCTCATGCGCGTCGCCAGCCGGCTCTGTCGGTAGTCACCGCACCACGCCCGGCGCACCCTCGCGTGCCCCGCGCGTCCAGCCGGCCCCGCTGAGCACCCGTCCCGACGTCGGGACCCGCTCGCCACGCACCGGCTGACCACCTTCGGCGCCGGTACCCTGCGCTCCACCCCGGACCTCGCCCTGGGGCTTCACGCGTCCCGACGGACCCGGAGCCGCCGGCGCTCACCCGTCACCGGCGGTCCGTCCGGCGCGCCACGCTCCGGGACGCCTCGCCCCGCCGGCGCCCGTACCCCGCCCTGCTCCCGCGCACCCCTGCCCGGAAAGGCACGTCATGCCCACGCCCAAGCTCAGGTTCGACCACGTCCACAAGGACTTCACCGTCCGCGACGACACCCGCGGACGCGGCGCACGCACGCTGTTCACCGCGCTCGACGACTTCACGCTCGACGTCCCCGCGGGGCAGCTGCTGACCGTCGTCGGGCCCTCGGGGTGCGGCAAGTCGACGCTGCTCGACCTCCTCGCAGGCCTCACGCAGCCGTCGTCGGGCGCGATCCTGCTGGACGGCCAGCCGCTCACCGGGCCCGGGCTCGACAGGGGCGTCGTGTTCCAGCAGTACGCGCTGCTGCCATGGCGGACGGCACGGGCGAACGTCGAGCTCGGCCTCGAGGCCAAGGGGCTCAGCAGGGCGCGGCGGGCGGAGATCTCCGCCCGCTACCTCGACCTCGTGGGGCTCGGGGGCTTCGAGCAGCGCTACCCCCACGAGCTGTCCGGCGGAATGAAGCAGCGCGTCGCGATCGCCCGGGCGCTCGCGTTCGAGCCCGAGGTGCTGCTCATGGACGAGCCGTTCGCGGCGCTCGACGCCCAGACCCGCGAGACGCTGCAGGACGAGCTCCTGCGCATCTGGCGTGCGACGGGGACCACCATCGTGTTCATCACGCACGGCATCGACGAGGCGCTCTACCTGGGCCAGCGCGTCGCTGTCATGAGCCCGCGCCCCGGCCGCCTGCGCACCGTGATCGACGTCGACCTGGACCGCAGCCGGTCCGACGACATCCGCTCCGACCCCGAGTTCGGGCGCCTGCGGCACCGGGTCTGGACCGAGCTGCACAGCCCGACCGCGGACGTCGACGACGCGGACACCGACCTCCTGCCCCTGCACGCCACCCTGGAGCCCGCCCGTGCCTAGCACCCTGTCCCCCCGCACCGACCCGGGCACCGCGCCGGTCACCGTCCCGGTCGCCGAGGACACCGTCGCGTTCGCGGACCCGCCCACGCTCGGCCGCCGGCCCGCGCTCGCCGCGGACCGCGACGCGACACCCGCCCTGACCCGGCGTCTGCGCGCCCACGCCGCACGAGCGCTGCGGGCCTCGGTCGTCCTCGTCCTGTTCCTCGCGCTCTGGGAGGTCGCGCCCCGCGTGGGGCTCGTCGACCCGGTCTTCCTCCCGCCGCTGAGCCGCGTGCTCGGCGCGTTCGGCACCCTCGTCACGAGCGGCGAGCTCGCGCTCCACCTCGGCGCCAGCCTGAGCCGCGCGGGCGCCGGCTTCGCGATCGCGGTGCTCGCCGCGATCCCGCTCGGGGTCGCCATCGGCTGGTACGAGCGCGTGTCGGACGTGCTCAACCCGTTCCTCGAGCTCTTCCGCAACACCGCCGCGCTCGCGCTGCTGCCGGTGTTCATCCTCATCCTCGGCATCGGCGAGACGTCGAAGATCGCGCTCGTCGTCTACGCCTGCACGTTCCCCGTGCTGCTCACGACCATCTCGGCGGTGCGGTCGGTCGACCCGCTGCTCGTGAAGTCGGCCCGCTCGCTCGGGCTGTCGTCGCTCCGGCTCTTCCAGAAGGTCGTGCTCCCCGCGGCGGTGCCGACGGTCTTCACGGGCGTCCGCATGGCCGGCGCGTCGTCGATCCTCGTGCTCATCGCGGCCGAGATGGTCGGGGCGAAAGCCGGGCTCGGGTACCTGATCACGTACGCGCAGTTCAACTTCCAGATCGAGAAGATGTACGCCGGGATCATCGCGATCGCGCTCGTGGGCGTGAGCGTCAACGGCATCCTCCTGGCCCTCGAACGGCATTTCTCGCGCTGGCGCACCGCGTCCTCCTGACGCCTTTCCCTGCACTTTCCTGGCGCGTGCACCGGCACGTCCCCCCGCACGGCGTCGGCCCCGTCGGCGACCCGAAAAACTCTGGAGCACCCTCATGTCCCTGTCCTCACGACTGTCCGCCGCGGCCTCCGCTGCGCTCGCCGGAGCGCTCGTCCTCACGCTCGCCGCGTGCTCGGGGGCCGCCGACGCCGCGACGGTCGACGCCGACGGCACGACGACCATCCGGTACGACGGCTCGGCCGGGCAGGTCACGCTCCCCGAGCTGGCCGACGACCTGGGCTACTTCGAGAAGGTCCGGCTCGAGTGGGTCGGCAACTCGACCGGCGGACCGCAGAGCATCCAGTCCGCCGCGACGGGAGCGACCGACGTCGGCGGCGCCTTCAACGGCGCGATCGTCAAGCTCCGGTCGTCGGGCGCGAAGGTCACGTCCGTCATCTCCTACTACGGTTCCGACACCAAGGCCTTCGGCGGGTTCTACACGCTCGAGGACTCCCCCGTCGTCGAGGCACGGGACCTCATCGGCAAGAAGATCGGGATCAACACGCTCGGTGCGCAGAGCGAGTTCGTCATCCGCGAGTGGCTCGCCCGGGAAGGGCTGGACGCCGACGAGATCGCGCAGGTCGAGCTCACGGTCGTCCCGCCGGTCAACGCCGAACAGGTCCTGCGCGAGGGGCAGGTCGACGTCGTGGCGATCAGCTCGGTGTTCCAGGACAAGGCCCTCGAGCGCGGCGGCCTGCGCCTGCTGTTCTCCGAGGTCGAGCTGTTCGGCGAGTTCAGCTACGGGTCCTACATCTTCCGCGACGACTTCATCGCGGAGAACCCCGACGCCGTCGCGGACTACGTGCAGGGCATCGCGCGCGCGATCCGCTGGACGCAGGTCACGCCCGTCGAGGACGTGCACGCGCGGTACACGGAGATCATCACCGAGCGGGGCCGCGGCGAGACGCCGGAGCTCGTGCCGTTCTGGAAGTCCGTAGGCGTCTCCACGCCGGGCGGGGTCATCGAGGAGCGCGAGATCTCGACGTGGATCGACTGGCTGGTGCGCAACGGCGAGCTCGAGAAGGGTCGCTTCACCGCGGACGACGTCTACACCAACGAGTACAACCCCTACGCCAACGGCACGTACGAGCCGGACAGCGGCCCGGACGGCGAGCCCGTCGACGCCTCCTGACCTTCCCCTCCCCCCGATCGCGAGGTCCACCATGCCCGACCAGCCCGCTCGCCGACAGCTCAGCCTCAACCTGTTCATCAACGGCGTCGGCCACCACGAGGCCGCCTGGCGTCACCCGTCCACCCCGGTCGACCGCCTGTTCACGGCCGGCTACCACCACGAGCTCGCGCAGCACGCCGAGCGCGCCGCGTTCGACGCGATCTTCTTCGCCGACGGCCCGGTGCTCAGCCCCGGCATCGAGTTCAACAGCGCAGCGCACCTCGAGCCGATCCTGACCCTCGCCTCGGTCGCGGCCGTCACGACCCACATCGGGCTCATCGCGACCGCGTCGACCACGTTCTACGACCCGTACAACCTCGCCCGCCTGTTCGCGACGCTCGACCACCTGAGCGGGGGCCGCGCCGGCTGGAACATCGTGACGACCGCGGCGTCCGCCGCCGCCGCGAACTTCGGGCTCGACGAGCACCCCGACCCGAGCGAGCGGTACGCGCGCGCCGGGGAGTTCGTCGAGGTCGCGACGCGGCTGTGGGACAGCTGGCAGGACGACGCCGTGCTGGCGGACCGCGCGACGGGCCGGTTCGCGGACCCCTCGCGCATCCACCCGGCGGCGTTCCGCGGCGAGCACCTGCGCGTCGCGGGCGCGCTGAACGCCCCCCGCCCGCCGCAGGGCCACCCGGTGCTCGTGCAGGCCGGGGCGTCGAACGAGGGCCGCACCTTCGCGAGCCGGCACGCCGAGGCCATCTTCACGGCGCACCAGCAGCTCTCCGACGCCCAGGCGTTCTACGCCGACATCAAGGCCGGCGTCGAGCGGTTCGGCCGCCGCCCCGACCAGGTCAAGATCCTGCCGGGGATCAGCCCGTTCCTCGGCGGGACCGAGGCCGAGGCGCAGGCCCTCGAGCGCGAGTTCAACGAGCTCACCGTGCCCGAGTACGGTCTGCGCCAGCTCTCGACCCTCGCCGAGGCGACGTTCGACGTCGCGGACCTCGACCGGCCCGTGCCGCTCGACGCGTTCGCCGACGCGGGCGACGTGACCGACAACAACCGCTCGCGCCGGCAGGTCGTCGCGGGCATCGTGCGCCGCGAGCAGCCGACGCTGCGCGAGCTTCTGCACCGCCTCGCCGGCGCCCGCGGGCACCGCGTCGTGGCCGGCACGCCCGAGCAGGTCGCCGACACCATCACCGAGTGGTTCACGCACGGCGCCGCCGACGGCTTCAACGTCATGCCGCCGTCCCTGCCCAGCGGCATCGAGGCCTTCACCGAGCACGTCGTGCCGCTCCTGCGCGCCCGCGGGCTCTTCCGCGAGGGCTACACGGGGACGACGCTGCGCGACCACCTGGGGCTCGACCGGCCCGTGAACCGCCACGCCACAGCTCGCCCCGCCGAGCCCGCCCTGGCCGGCGTCTGACCCGCCCGACCCCGAGAGGAACCCCATGACCCGCAGCACCGAGGCCCCGCTCAAGGTCGTCGCCGTCAACGGCAGCCCGAGCGTCCCGTCCAAGACCGCGGCGCTCGTCGCCGAGATCGTCGAGCGCCTGGGCCGGCACCTGCCGCTCGATGCCAGCACCGTCCACGTGACCGACCTCGTGCCGTTCTTCACCGACACGTACGGTGACCCGGGCTCGCCGATCGCCCGCGCGCTCGGCGAGATCGCCGCGGCCGACCTCGTCATCGCGGCGAGCCCCATCTACAAGGGCTCGTACACGGGACTGTTCAAGCACGTCTTCGACCTGCTCGCACCGACGGCGCTCACCGGCACCCCGGTGCTGCTCGTCGCCACCGGGGGCTCCGAGCGCCACACCCTCGCGCTCGAGCACCAGTTCCGGCCGCTGTTCGGCTTCTTCCAGGCCGAGACGCTGCCGCTCGCGATCTACGCGCACGACTCCGAGTTCACGAGCTACCAGGTGACGGGCGAGGACCTCGACTCCCGCATCGACAAGGCCCTCACCCGGGCGCTACCGTTCCTGTCGGAGCGGCGCCGGGACGAGTCGCTCGTGCCGTCGATCTGACCCTCCCTCGGGCGCCACGACGCCCGTGCCCCCACGTGGGGGGCACGGGCGTCGTCTGCGTGCGTCGGGTCAGCGGACCTCGTCCGCCTCGTCCTCGCCCTCGACGGGCTTGCGGTACGGGTCCGGCTCACCCGCGTACCGGGCCGACGCGGCGAGCGCGGCGACCTCGGCGTCCCGGCGGGCGGCCTCGAGCAGCGCCGCCTCGAGGTGCGCCGCCGTCTCGGGCACCGCGTCGAGGTGGAAGTCGAGCGTCGGCGTCAGCCGGATGCCCGTCTGCTTGCCGACCTCGGAGCGGATCAGCCCCTTGGCGCTCTCGAGCGCCGCAGCCGTCCCCGCGCGCGCCTCGTCGTCGCCGAGCACCGTGTAGAACACGTCGGCGTGCTGCAGGTCGCCGGTCATGCGCACGTCGGTGATCGTCGCGAACCCGAGCCGCGGGTCCTTGATCCGGGTGTCGATCATCTGCGCGACGATCTGCTGGATGCGCTCCGCGAGCTTCCTCGCGCGACCGTGGTCAGCCATGACATCTCCGCCCTTCGTCGTCGGTCGGACCCCGTCCCGGGGCCGACAGGTGCCGGAGCGCCAGGTGGCCCGGACCAGCAGGTCCGGGCCACCCGACGTTCACGGCGTCATGCGGGTCGTGCGGTCGAGCCGACGGTCAGGACCGCGGCTTCTCCCGCATCTCCCACGTCTCGATCGTGTCGCCGATCTCGACGTTGTTGAACGAACCGAGCCCGATACCGCACTCGTAGCCCTCGCGGACCTCGGTGGCGTCGTCCTTGAACCGCTTGAGCGACTCGATCGTGAGGTTGTCCCCGACGACCGTGCCGTTGCGGAGCACGCGCGCCTTCGTGTTGCGGCGGATCTCCCCGGAGCGCACGAGCGAACCGGCGATGTTGCCGAACTTCGAGGAGCGGAACACCTCGCGCACCTCCGCGGTGCCGAGCTGCGCCTCCTCGTACTCCGGCTTGAGCATGCCCTTGAGGGCGGCCTCGACGTCGTCGATCGCCTGGTAGATGACCGAGTAGAACCGGACGTCCACACCCTCGCGGTCGGCGAGCTCCTCGACGCGCTCCGCGTACTTGACGTTGAAGCCGATGATGATCGCGTTGTCGACCGTCGCGAGGTTGACGTCGTTCTGCGTGATGGCACCCACACCGCGGTGGATGACGCGCAGGTCGACCTCGTCCCCGACGTCGATCTTGAGCAGCGCGTCCTCGAGGGCCTCGACGGCACCCGAGACGTCGCCCTTGAGAACCAGGTTGAGGGTCTCGACCTTGCCCTGCTGGAGCGCCTGCGTGAAGTCCTCGAGGCTGATGCGCTTGCGACGCTTGGCCAGGAGGGCGGCACGCTCGGCCGCCTCGCGCTTCTCGGCGATCTGCCGCGCGGTGCGCTCGTCGGACGCCACCAGGAGGGTGTCGCCGGCGCGCGGGACCGACGCGAGCCCGAGCACCATGACCGGACGCGCCGGCCCTGCTGCGTCGACCGTGTCGCCGTGCTCGTCGAACATCGCCCGGACACGTCCGTGGGCCGTGCCGGCGACGATCGCGTCGCCGACGTGCAGCGTCCCGGACTGGACGAGGACCGTCGCGACGGCACCGCGTCCCTTGTCGAGGTTCGCCTCGATGGCCACGCCGCGCGCGTCCTTGTCGGGGTTGGCCCGCAGGTCGAGCGCCGCGTCCGCCGTGAGGAGGACCGCCTCGAGCAGCGAGTCGATGCCCTGGTTCTGCTTCGCGGAGACGTCGACGAACATCGTGTCGCCGCCGTACTCCTCGGCCACGAGGTTGTACTCCGTGAGCTGCTGGCGGATCTTGGCGGGGTTGGCCCCCTCCTTGTCCACCTTGTTGACCGCGACCACGATCGGCACACCGGCCGCCTGCGCGTGGTTGAGCGCCTCGATCGTCTGGGGCATCACACCGTCGTCGGCCGCGACCACGAGGATCGCGATGTCCGTGACCTGCGCACCACGGGCACGCATGGCGGTGAACGCCTCGTGACCCGGGGTGTCGATGAAGGTCAGCGCACGGTCGACGCCCTCGTGCACGTGACGCACCTGGTAGGCACCGATGTGCTGCGTGATGCCGCCGGCCTCGCCCGCGACGACGTCCGTGGAGCGGATCGCGTCGAGGAGCTTGGTCTTGCCGTGGTCGACGTGACCCATGACGGTCACGACCGGCGGGCGCGGCTGCAGCTGGTCGTCGTCCTCGTCCGCGAGCTCCGCGTCGAGGTCGATGTCGAAGGCCCCGAGCAGCTCGCGGTCCTCCTCCTCGGCCGACACCATCTCGATGATGTAGCCGAGCTCGGCCGCGAGCGTGCCGAACGTGTCCTCGTCGAGCGACTGCGTCGCCGTGGCCATCTCACCGAGGTGGAACAGCACGGTCACGAGGCTCGCGGGGTTCGCGTCGATCTTGTCGGCGAAGTCGTTGAGCGAGGAGCCGTGGCGCAGGCGCACGACCGTGCGCCCGTTGCCGCGGGGAACCTGCACGCCGCCCAGCGAGGGGGCCTGCATCTGCTCGAACTCCTGGCGCTTCGCGCGCTTCGACTTCCGTCCACGCACGGGGCGACCGCCGGCGCGACCGAACGCACCCTGCGTGCTGCCGCGACCGGCACCGCCGGGACGACCGCCGCCGCCACCGGGACGACCGGCGAAGCCGCCGCCACCCGCGGGAGCGCCGCCGGGGGCGCCACCGGGACGACCGGCGTACCCGCCGCCGCCACCGGGACGACCACCGGGGCCGCCACCAGGACGACCGCCGGGACCCGGACGCTCACCCGGGCGGCCGACGCCGCTCGAGCTGCGGCCCGGCATCATGCCGGGGTTGGGACGCGGGCCACCGGGACGGGGACCGCCCGGACGCTCGCCCGCGGGAGCCGGAGCACCCGACGCGGCCGCGGGGGCCTCGCTGCTGCGGCGGTCGCCGGGACGCGGCATCCCCTGCGACGGCGCGAACGGGTTGTTGCCCGGACGCGGGCCACCGGGGCGGGGGCCGCCCGAGCCGCCCTGACCGCCGGAGCGGGGCATGCCCTGCGACGGCGCGAACGGGTTGTTGCCGGGACGCGACGCGCCACCGGGACGACCGGCGGGTGCCGGTGCGGCCGGCGCGGGGCGCGGACCCGGACGTGCGGCGTCACCGGCGGAGCCGGGACGGCGTGCCGGGGCCGGGGTGCCGGGCGCCGGCGCGGCGGGTGCCGAGGCGCTCTCCGCACGTGCGGGGGCGCTCGGTGCAGCCGACGCGGCGG
>NZ_JBSGSU010000012.1:0-95284 GCF_053607065.1 Cellulomonas sp. NPDC055163
CCCCCGGTGACCGCGACTCCCGCCGCCGCAACCCCGCAGCCCGTCGCGCCGGCGGTCGGCGGGGTCGTCGCCCCCGACGCCGCGGCAGCCCCGGCGGCGCCCGCGGCGACGCGCGGTGCGGAGCAGGCCGCCCCGGCGCCCGCCCCGCAGGTCCCGCTCGCCGAGCAGCTCGGCGCCCGGCTCGCCTCGGTGCGCGGCCTCGGCGCCGGCCAGCACCTGCTCACGCTCGCGGTCGACCCGGAGCACTTCGGGCCGGTCCGCGTCGTCGCCCACATCACGCCCGACGCGGTCCGCATCGAGCTGCTCGGCGCGACCGACGGAGCCCGGGAGGCGCTCAAGGCCTCGCTCGCGGACCTGCGCCGGGACCTCGCCTCGGCCGGTCTCGACGCCGACCTGCAGCTCGGCTCGCGTGACGCCGGCCAGGGCGCCGGCGCGCAGGACGACGCCCGGCGTGACGCGCTCGCCGCGCGTGGCGCCGCCACCAGAACCGCGTCCGACCCGGCGTCCGGCGCCGCGTCCGACGTCTCCGCCCGACCTGCGTCGCCCGCCAACCCGGCCGGCACGCTCGACCTCCTCGCCTGACCAGGGAGCACCATGACGATCGACGTGTCCTCCGCCTACGGAGCGACTGCAGCAGGCACCACGCCGCCGGCCAAGGCCGCGACCAAGGAGCTCGACAAGCAGGCCTTCCTGCAGCTTCTCACCACGCAACTGCGCAACCAGGACCCGAGCTCGCCGATGGACAGCTCGGACCTCATGGCCCAGACCACGCAGATGACGACGATGGAGCAGCTGATCGAGCTCACCACCACCTCGCGCGAGAGCTTCGCGCTGCAGATGCGCATGGCCGCCGCGAACCTCGTCGGCAAGGACGTCACGTACACCGGCGCCGACGGGAAGGTCACGACGGGCACCGTCTCGGCCGTCTCCTACTCCGGCGCCGTACCCGCAGTGAAGGTGGGGGACATGGAGGTCCCCCTCGACTCGGTCGCGAGCGTCACCGCACCCACGGTGACGACGCCCACGACCACCCCGGCCTACTGACGCGCGAGCGTCGTCCCCACCACCGAAAAGGACCTCCCATGCTCCGCTCGCTCTACTCCGGCATCTCGGGCCTCCGCAGCCACCAGACGATGCTCGACGTGACCGGCAACAACATCGCCAACGTCAACACCACCGGCTTCAAGGCCTCGCAGGTGCAGTTCCAGGACACCCTGAGCCAGGTCGTGCAGAACGCCGGCGGCGCGCAGGCCGGCAACGGCGGCACGAACCCGGCGCAGGTCGGCCTCGGCGTCAAGGTCGCGGGCATCACCACGAACTTCACGCAGGGCGCCTCGCAGCTCACGGGCCGCAGCACCGACATGATGATCCAGGGCGACGGCTTCTTCATGGTCCGCAAGGGCGCCGAGACGTTCTACACACGCGCCGGCTCGTTCGACTTCGACGCGACCGGCCAGATGGTCCTCCCCGGCGAGGGTGCCCTCGTGCAGGGCTGGCTCGCCGGCCCCGGCGGCACGATCGACACCAACGGCCCCGTGGGCGACCTGAGCGTGCCCGCGGGCCGGCTCATGGAGGCCAACGCGTCGACCGAGGCGGTCTTCGGGGGCAACCTCAAGGCCGACGCCGCGGTGGGCACCTCGATGGAGCGCGTCGTGCAGCTGTTCGACGAGACGGGCAACGCGCGCGAGCTCGCGCTCACGTTCACCAAGGGCGCGGCCGGCTGGACGATGTCCGCGACCGACGGCACCGCGGCGTACCCGACGACGCCGCTCGTGTTCGACGCCACGACGGGCGCCCTCACGTCGCCGACGTCGTTCCCGGTCGGCGCGGTCACGGTCGACCTGAGCACCGTCACGGGCTTCGCGGGCGTCGACACGATCGCCAAGAAGAGCCAGGACGGCTACGCCGCCGGGACGCTCGAGTCGTTCGCGCTCGCCGCCGACGGCACGATCACCGGCTCGTTCAGCAACGGGCTCAAGCAGGCCATCGGCAAGCTCTCGATGGGCAGCTTCACCAACCCGGCCGGCCTGTCCAAGGCGGGTGGCTCGCTGTACCGCACGAGCGTCAACTCGGGCGACGCGCAGATCGGCGCCGCGGGCACCGGCGGCCGGGGCAGCCTCGCGGGCGGCGCGCTCGAGATGTCGAACGTCGACCTGTCGAGCGAGTTCACCAACCTCATCGTCGCCCAGCGCGGCTTCCAGGCGAACTCGCGCGTCATCACGACGTCCGACGAGCTGCTCCAGGAGCTCGTCAACCTCAAGCGCTGACGCGCCCACGACCCAGGCCGGCCCGTCCGGCGCACCCGCGGCCCGTGCCCGCCCCTCCCGGAGTCCTCGGGCGGGCGGGTGCCGGGCCGCGGGCGCGAGACGGACGTCCGTCCAGCGCCGGACCGGCGCCTGACCAGCGGTTCCACCCGCGAGAGGGGCCCAGCGTGCGTCCGAAGACTCACAAGTACGGCATCCGTGCCGATCAGAGCGGGTGCAAGGCTAGGACAGGGCTCATGGACGGGCCCGTCGAGAAGAACCAGGGATGGTGGCTGTGATCGTCGTGACGCGCCTCAACGGGCCTCAGTTCGGGGTGAACCCCGACCTGCTGCTGCGCATCGACAGCGCACCGGACACCATCCTCACGCTCATCGACGGCACCAAGTACATCGTCGAGGAGTCGATGACCGAGGTCATCGAGTCGATCCGCGAGCACCGCGCGCAGCTCCTGGCCCGCGCGCAGGACCTGCACGCCGGCCCCGCCGCGGGGCCCCTCCACGAGGTCGGCTCCCGCCCGGCCACCCCGTCGCCGCGCACGGGCGCGCACGACGCCCCGCTCGCGCAGCCGGTGCCCCTCCGTCCGAGGGGGAACCGCTGATGGATCCCGCCGGTCTCATCGGCATCGGGGTCGCGTTCGCCGCGATCTTCGGCGCGCTGCTCCTCGAGGGCGCCGACCCGATGTCCATCTTCCTGCCCGCGCCGCTCCTGCTCGTCTGGGTCGGCACGATCGGGGTCGGCGTCGCCGGCCACACGATGAAGGACGTCGTCGCGTCGTTCAAGGCGGTCCCGCGCGCGATGCGCAGCAAGGCCCCGGACCCGTCGGCGGCGGTCGAGACGATCGTCGACCTCGCCGACCGGGCCCGCCGTGAGGGCCTGCTCGCGCTCGAGGACGCCGCGCGCGACATCGACGACCCGTTCCTGCGCAGCGGGCTCCAGGCCGCGATCGACGGGACGGACCCCGAGGACCTGCGCACGATCCTCGACGACCGCATCGCGACCAAGCGCACCGCGGACCGCGTGCACGCCAAGTACTTCGCCGACATGGGCGGCTACGCGCCGACCATCGGCATCATCGGCACGGTCATCTCCCTCGTGCACGTGCTCGAGAACCTGTCCGACCCCTCGGCCCTGGGCCACTCGATCGCGGCGGCGTTCGTCGCGACGCTGTGGGGCATCCTGTCCGCGAACGTCGTCTGGCTGCCGATCGGTGCCCGCATCAAGCGCATCTCGGACCTCGAGTGCACGCAGATGGAGGTCACCGTCGAGGGGCTCCTCGCGGTGCAGGCCGGCGCGAACCCGCGGCTCGTCGGCGAGCGTCTGCGCAGCCTCCTGCCCGAGCAGGCCCCGGCCGAGGCAGCGGCGTGAGCGCCCCCGCCGCGACGCGCCCGAAGGGCGGGACGTCGAGCCACGGCTCGAGCGCGCACGCCACGAAGAGCGCGCCCCGGCGGAGGCACAAGGGCGGCCACGAGGAGGAGCACGTCAACCACGAGCGCTGGCTCGTGAGCTACTCCGACATGATCACGGTCCTCATGGCGCTGTTCATCGTGCTGTTCGCGATCAGCCAGGTCGACCAGCAGAAGTACGTCGAGCTGCGCGACTCGCTCGCGGCGGGGTTCAACACGAGCTCGAACCCGTCGGTCCTCGACGGCACGTCGGGCACGCTCGACGGCCAGAGCATCGAGCCGAGGACGTCGGCCGCCCAGGGCACCGCCGGGATGGTGAACGCGGACGCGGGCCTCGGTCAGCAGGGCGCCAACCCGTCGCCCCCGCGGGTCGCCGCCGACCCGGACCCGCCGGGTGTCGACCCCGAGCTGCTCGCGGCGGCGCAGGCCGAGGCCGCCCGGCTCCAGGGCCTGCGCGACCAGCTCGCAGCGCAGCTCTCCGCGAACGGGCTCGGTGACACCGTGCGCTTCCGCATCAACGAGCGCGGGCTCGTCATGGGCCTCGTGGCCGACGACGTCTTCTTCGCCGCCGCCAGCGCGATGCTCACGCCGACCGCGGCGCGCGTCCTCGACGTCTCGGGGCCGACGCTCGTCGCGATCCCCGAGAACGTCTCGGTCGAGGGGCACGCGAACAGCGTCCCCGTCTCGGGTCGCTACCCGACCAACTGGGAGCTGTCGTCGGACCGCGCGACGCAGGTGCTCCGGCACCTCGTCGAGGCCGACGGCATGCCCGGCAACCGCATCATGGCCGTCGGATTCGGCGACGCCCGCCCGCTCGTCGCGGGCGACGGCCCGGAGGCGCTCGTGGCGAACCGCCGCGTCGACCTCGTCATCCTCAGCAGCGCGCCGGAGCAGGTCCGCAACCTCCTGCCGGCCGTCCTCGGAACGGAGGGGTAGAGATGCCCATCGAACAGCGTGTCGTGTCGTCCCCCGGGAAGATCGCGCCCAAGAACCCCGGCGGCAAGATCGGGGCCAAGGCCACGGCGCCCGCCGAGGAGGAGGCCGCGCCCAAGAGCAGGAAGAAGCTGCTGATCGTCGTGCTGGCCGCGGTGCTCGTGCTCGGCGGCGGCGCCGCCTGGTACTTCCTGATGGGTCCGGGCCACGCCGCCGAGGGGGAGGCGCACGCCGAGCCCGAGCCCGAGCCGGGGGCCGTCCTCACCGTCGAGCCGATCAGCGTCAACCTCGCCGGGGGCCACTACCTGCGTGTCGGCCTCGGCCTGCAGATGACCGCCGACGCCGGCGGGCACGGCGAGCCGGACCCCTCCCAGGCGGTCGACCTGATGATCGCCAAGTTCTCCGGCCGTGACATGGCGGCCGTCTCCGACCCCGCGACCCGCGACGCGCTCAAGGCCGAGCTGCTCGCCGAGATCGAAGAGGCCTACCACGGGGAGGTGATGGACCTCTACCTGACGAACTACGTCACGCAGTAGCACCGCTGCTGCCACCGGCTGCCTCAGCCGGGTCGTTCGGGGCGCCATGGAGGGCGCCGCACCGCTCCGCCGCACGCGTCGGCCCATGACGGGCCGTGGGCGGAGACGTTCACCCAGCCGGCTCAGTGAGTTCCTCACATCCCGGCGTGGACCGCCGATGAGTGCTCTCGTGACGGTCCAGGACACCCCAGCCACCTCCGTGCGCCCTGCGCAGCGGCGCAACCGCACGCACGAGCCCGAGGCGTACGACTTCCGCCGGCCGACCACGCTCGCCCGCGAGCACGCCCGGGTGCTCGAGATGGCGTTCGAGACGTTCGCCCGCCAGTGGGGCACGCAGCTCACCGCGCGCCTGCGGGTCATGTCCGGCGTCACCTTCGACGGCGTCACCCTGCACTCCTACGACGAGTACGTGCGCGCGCTCCCGGCCTCGACCGCGATGGTCCTGTGCACGGTCGAGCAGACGCGGCAGACGGCCGTCGTGCAGATGCCCGTGAGCGCGCTCATGGTGTGGATCGACTACCTGCTCGGCGGCAACGGCGTCGGCGACGAGCGCGAGGGCCGCGAGCTCACCGAGATCGAGCTCACGCTCGTCCGCGACCTGCTCCAGCACGCGCTGGGCGACCTGTCCTACGCGTTCGCCGCGCTCATGCCGCTCGACGTGAGCGTCCGCTCGGTGCAGTACAACCCCCAGTTCGTCCAGGCCGTCGGCGCGTCCGACTCGGTGCTCGTCGCGACGTTCACGCTGACGTCGGGCGAGCGCGAGGACACCGCGACGTTCATGCTCCCCGCCGAGCTGCTGCTCGCGTCGCTGCGGGCGAGCGAGGGCACGGACTCCCGGTCCGCCGAGGAGCGCCGCGCGCACGCCCTCGCCCTCGTCGAGCTCGACGCCGCGGTGCAGGAGGTGCCGGTCGACGTGTCGGTGCGCTTCGCACCCGTCGTCGTCAGCCCGCGCGACGTCCTCGCCCTCACGGTCGGCGAGGTCCTGCCCCTGTCCCACCCCACGACGAAGCCGCTGGACGTGGTCGTCGACGGGGTCGTGCTCGCACGAGCCGCGGCCGGGAACAACGGTTCCCGGCTCGCCTGCATGGTCGTCACCGTCGAGGAGAACCACTGATGAACCCCACCGCCACGCTCACCGACACCGCGCTCGCCGCGGCGACCGCGGTGGCCCGCCTCGTGCCCGCGACCGTGCCGCTGACGGCCGTCGCGGCGCGCCCGGGGACGGGCCCGGCGCCGACCGCCACGGCCGTCGTCGCGTCGTTCGTCGGCTCGCCGAGCGCGGACCTCGTGCTCGTCGCGGAGGAGGCCGTCGCGGGTGCGCTGCTCGCGGGCGCCGAGGGCGGTGCGCCGCTCGCGCTCGCCGACGCGCTGCGCCCGGCCCTCGAGGGTGCGTGCGCGGTCCTCGGCGCGGGTGTGCTCGACTCGGCCCGCACCGAGCCGGCCGGGTCGGCGGTTGCGGACGACGCGCTGCTGTTCGCCCTCGAGCGTGACGGCGTCGCGCAGGCCTGGTTCGCGCTGCGGGTGCGCGCGGAGCCGGGTGCCGTGGTGCAGGTCCCGGGCGTCCCCGCGCAGCGGGCCGGCATGCACGTGCTCTACGACGTCGAGATGACGCTCACGGCCGAGCTCGGCCGGACCCGCCTGCCCGTGCGCCAGGTCCTCGAGCTGACGCCCGGCGCGGTGCTCGAGCTCGACCGGGCCGCCGGCAGCCCGGCGGACATCATGGTCAACGGCCGCCTCGTCGCGCGCGGCGAGGTCGTCGTCGTCGACGAGGACTACGGCATCCGGATCACGGAGATCGTCGCGGGCGAGCAGGGCACCCTCTGATGGACGACGGTCCCGTGCTGCTGCTGCGCGTGGTGGTCTCGCTGCTCTGCGTCGTCGGCCTGATCTGGGTCGTCGCGCGCAAGGTCGGCGCGACGCCGGGCCGCCGCCTGCCCGCGGGGCCGTCGCTGCAGGTCGTGGGCCGCCAGTCGCTCGGCCGGCACGCCGGTGTCGCGGTGCTCGCGGTCGGCAACCGCCGGCTCCTGCTGGGCTACGGCGAGCAGCAGGTCACGATGCTCACCGAGCTCGCGCCCGTGCTCGACGCCGCGCCGGTGCCGGGCCGCGAGGTCGCGAACCGGCCCCCGGGGACCACGCTGCCCGCGTCGCTCACGTCCTTCGTCGCGGCCCGCCGCGCGGGCCGCCCGTCCGCCGCTCCGGCCGCCACGGACGCCCCGGTCGCACCGCCGGCCGGCGAGGAGCCGCTGCCGGCGGCCCCGCTCGACATCGACGCGCTGCTCGCCGGGGCCTCCGCGCACGTCGCCGCCGCAGACGCCGCCCCGGTCCAGGGGACCGCTGCGCCCGCTGCCGCCCACGGGGAGCCGGTCATCCCCACGCAGGCGACCGGGTCCTCGCTCGACGGATCGATCCTGTCGCCCGCGACGTGGCGCCGTGCCGTCACCTCGCTCCAGGAACGCACGGTCCGCCGGTGAACCCGACCGCCCCGCGCGCCACGACGGCCCCCCTCGCCGCCGCCGCGTCGCTGACGCCCGCGCGCCGTCGCACGGTCCTGCTGCTGCTCGTCGCGGCCCTCGCGCTCGTGCTGCTGCTCGTCGGCGCCGGCTCCGCGGACGCCGCGCCCCTCCCGCCCGACCAGCCGGCCGCCCCGACGGCCCCGGTCGACCCGGGCGGCTCCGCGGGCGACACCGTCTCCGTCGACATCAACGGCGTCAACGGCACGCCGAGCAGCTCGATCGTGGTGCTGCTCGCGATCACGCTGCTCTCGGTGGTGCCCGCGCTCCTGCTGATGATGACGAGCTTCACGAAGATCTTCGTGGTGCTGGCGCTCACGCGGAACGCGCTCGGGCTCCAGGGCGTGCCGCCCAACCAGGTCATCGCCGGGCTCGCGCTGTTCCTCAGCCTGTTCATCATGTCGCCGGTCGTCGGTGACGTGAACGAGCTCGGCGTCCAGCCCTACCTCGCCGGCCAGCTCACGTTCACGCAGGCCGTCGACGTCGGCTCCGCACCGCTGCGCGACTTCATGCTCGACCACACCCGGGAGTCCGACCTCGCGCTCATCACGCGCGCCGCGGACCAGCCCAACCCGGAGAGCCCCGAGGCCGTGCCGATGCTCACGCTGATCCCGGCGTTCATGCTCTCGGAGCTGCGGGCCGCGTTCATCATCGGGTTCGTCATCTTCGTGCCGTTCCTCGTGATCGACATCGTCGTCTCCGCGGCGCTCATGTCGATGGGCATGATGATGCTGCCGCCCGTCATGGTCTCCCTGCCGTTCAAGCTGCTGCTCTTCGTGCTGGTCGACGGCTGGGGTCTCGTCGTCACCGCCCTCATCGGCTCGTACATGGGCGGAGGCTGAGCGTGGACACCAACGCCGTCCTCGACATCGGCCTCGACGCCCTCGTGCTCGCAGCCAAGCTCGCGGCGCCCGTGCTGGTCACGGCCCTCGTCGTCGGCTTCGTCGTGTCGCTCCTGCAGTCGATCACCCAGATCCAGGAGGTCACCCTCAGCTTCGTGCCCAAGGCCCTCGCGGCCGCCGCGGCGCTGCTGGTCTCGGGCCACTGGATGATCTCCGAGCTCGTCTCGTTCACGAACGACCTGTACGGGCGCATCCCCGCGCTGCTGGGCGGCTGACGCCGTGGAGCCCCTGGGGATGACGCTGCCGCTCGCGACCGTCGAGACCGCGATGCTCGCGGGCGTGCGGATCGCCGCGTTCCTCGTGATCGCCCCGCCGTTCGCGCACCGGGCGATCCCCGCGCAGGTCAAGGTCATGCTCGCGCTCGGCCTCGCGCTCGCCGTGACCCCGCGCCTCGAGGCCGCCGGGGGAGCCCCCGCGTCGACGCCGCAGTTCGTCGGCGAGCTCGTCGCCCAGGTCGTGATCGGCGGCGGGCTCGGGTTCCTCGTCGCGCTCGTGTTCTCCGCAGTCCAGTCGGCCGGCAACCTGATCGACCTCTTCGGCGGCTTCCAGATGGCGGCGGCGTTCGACCCGATGCAGATGACGAGCGGCGCGCAGTTCGCGCGCCTCTACCAGCTCACGGCGCTCGTCCTGCTGTTCGTGACCAACGGCTACCAGATGGTGCTCGCGGGCCTCGTCCGGACCTTCGACGCGCTGCCGCTCGGGGCGACGCTCGACCTCGGGGTCATGGCCGAGGCGGTCACCGACAGCGTCACGCAGATGTTCCTCGCGTCGCTGCAGATCGCCGGCCCGCTCGTCGTGATCCTCTTCCTCACCGACGTCGGGCTCGGGCTGCTCACGCGCGTCTCCCCGGCGCTCAACGCGTTCGCGCTCGGCTTCCCGCTCAAGATCTTGATGACGGTGACGTTCGCCGGCTTCGCGTACCTCGCGATGCCCGGGCAGGTCGCGGGCCTCGTCTCGACCGCGGTGCGGACCGTCCTCGGGGTGTCCGCATGAGCGGGGACGGCGGGGAGAAGACCGAGAAGGCCACCCCGCAGCGGATGAAGGAGGTCCGCAAGAAGGGGCAGCTCTCCCGGTCGCAGGACCTGTCCGCGTGGGTCGGCCTCGGTGCCGCCGCCGTCGCGCTGCCCATGGTGCTCGAGCGCGGGGGCGACGCCGCCGTCGCGCAGCTCACGGCCGTGCGGGACATCGCCGCGAACCCCGAGCCGGCGCTCGCCGTGCAGGCCCTCGCCGACGCCGGCGCGTCCATGGGCACGACCCTGCTGCCCATCTTCGCGCTCGTCGTCGTCGTCACGATCGCCGTCGCCGCGGGCCAGGGCGGGATCCACCCGCGCAAGGTCACCGTGCACATGAAGCAGCTCAACGTCTTCAAGGGCGTCAAGAACATGGTGTCGGGGCAGTCGCTGTGGCAGGGCGCCAAGACGCTGCTCAAGACCGCCGTCGTCGGCCTCGTCCTGTACGCCGGCGTCCAGTCGCTCGTCCCCGTGCTCATGGGGTCGGGCCAGCTCTCGGTGAGCCAGCTCCTCGGCGTCGCCACGGGTGGCGTGAGCGACCTCCTGCGCGGCGGCATCGCGGCGGGCGTCGCGCTCGCGGTCCTCGACGTGGTCGTGGTCATGAAGCGCAACCGCAAGCAGACGCGGATGTCGCTCCAGGAGATCAAGGACGAGAACAAGCGCACCGAGGGCGACCCGCTGCTCAAGGGCGCGATCCGCTCCAAGCAGATGGCGATGAGCCGCAACCGGATGATGGCGGCCGTCGCCGACGCGGACGTCGTCCTCGTCAACCCGACGCACGTCGCCGTCGCGCTGCGCTACGAGCCCGGGACCGGCGCGCCGCGCGTCGTCGCCAAGGGCTCCGGTGCCGTCGCGACGCGCATCCGCGCCGAGGCGACCGACAAGCGTGTCCCGATGGTCGAGGACATCCCGCTCGCCCGTGCGCTGCACGCCGCGTGCGAGGTCGGCCAGGAGGTCCCCGAGTACCTCTACACGGCGGTCGCGCGCATCCTCGCCTTCGTCATGGCGCTGCGTCGCCGCGGCGCCGCGCTCGGCCAGCACCGGCTGCCCACCGGCCCGAGCGAGCTGCCGCCCGAGGCCGCGGACCCGCGTCGCCACCGAGCCGCCGCCCGCCGCGCCCCGTCGACGGGCCGGCCGAGCCCGTCGACCCCCGAACCCCGTCCGTCCGCGACCGCGGACGCGACCTCATGACCCCGGAAGGTCCGCGCATGAAGAACCGGTCGATCACCCAGTTCGCGGTGCCCGCGGGCGTCGTGGGCATCGTCCTGCTGCTCGTGGTGCCGCTGCCCGCGGCGATGCTCGACGTGCTGCTCGCCGTCAACATCACCGCGTCCCTCGTCATCCTGCTCACGAGCATGTACGTGCGCCGCCCGCTCGACTTCTCGGTGTTCCCGTCGCTGATCCTCGTGTTCACGCTGTTCCGGCTCGGGCTCAACGTCGCGAGCACGCGCCTCGTGCTGCGCGACGGCTACGCGGGTGCGGTCATCGACGCGTTCGGGCACTTCGTGGTCGGCGGCTCGCTCGTCATCGGCCTCGTGATCTTCCTGATCCTCGTCGTCATCCAGTTCGTCGTCATCACCAACGGCGCGGGCCGCGTCGCCGAGGTCGGTGCGCGGTTCACGCTCGACGCGATGCCCGGCAAGCAGATGGCGATCGACGCCGACCTCAACTCCGGGCTCATCGACGACGACACCGCCCGCCGGCGCCGCGCCGACGTGGCCGCCGAGGCCGACTTCTACGGTGCGATGGACGGTGGCTCGAAGTTCGTCAAGGGCGACGCGATCGCGGGCATCATCATCACCGTCATCAACCTCGTCGGTGGCTTCGTCATCGGCATGGTCCAGATGGGGATGTCGGCGCCCGAGGCGCTCGAGCGGTTCAGCCTCCTGACGATCGGCGACGGCCTCGTCACCCAGATCCCGGCGCTGCTGCTCTCGGTCGCGACCGGCATCGTCGTGACGCGGGCGACCGCCGAGGGCGACCTCGGGTCCGCCGCGTCCAAGCAGCTCCTGCAGAGCCGGCCCGCGCTGCTCATCGCCGGCGTCGGCGCGATCTGCCTCGCGCTGCTCCCGGGCATGCCGAAGCCGCCGTTCATCCTGGTGGGCGCGAGCCTGCTGTTCGCCGCCCAGCGCCTCGGCGCCGCCGAGAAGCGGGAGGCCGCCGCGGGCGAGGTCCAGGTCGCCGCCGAGGCGGTCGCGCCGTCCGCGGACAGCCCCGAGCAG
The DNA here is from genome assembly GCF_053607065.1 of Cellulomonas sp. NPDC055163. Taxonomy (NCBI): domain Bacteria; kingdom Bacillati; phylum Actinomycetota; class Actinomycetes; order Micrococcales; family Cellulomonadaceae; genus Cellulomonas; species Cellulomonas sp. NPDC055163. The sequence continues at coordinate 11,781 of NZ_JBSGSU010000012.1, forward strand.
CTCATCGAGCAGATGCGCGTGCACACCCTCGAGATCCTGCTCGCGCCGGACCTGGTCGACCTCGTCGGCTCGGGCCCGGACCAGGACCTGCTCGTGCGGGTGCGCGGCCTGCGCCGCAAGATCGCGATGGACCTGGGCATCGTCGTCCCGCCGGTGCGCACCCGCGACTCGGTGGACCTGCCGCGCGCCACGTACGTCGTGCGGATCGCGGGCGTCGAGGTCGGCCGGGGCGAGGCGCCGGGCGGTCGGGTGCTCGCGCTCGGCGACGACCTCGGGTCGCTGCCGGGGCAGAGCGTCGTCGAGCCGGTCTTCGGCCTCGCGGGCAAGTGGGTCCCCGCCGAGCTGCGGCACGCCGCGGAGATGGCGGGCGCGACCGTCGTCGACCGCGTCTCGGTGCTCATCACGCACCTCGGCGCGATCATCACCCAGAACGCCCCGCGCCTGCTCGGCCGCGAGGACGTGCGCGTGCTGACCGAGGGCGTCAAGCAGGTCAACCCGTCGGTCGTCGACGAGCTCGTGCCCGGGCTGATGTCGCTCGGGGAGGTGCAGCGCGTGCTGCAGGGCCTGCTGGCCGAGGAGGTGGCGATCCGCGACCTGTCCCGGATCTACGAGGCGCTCACGCTGCGCGCGAAGGTCACGACCGACCCCGAGCAGCTCGTCGAGGCGGCGCGCGGTGCGCTCGGCCCGGCGCTGACCGCGCAGTACACCGCGGGCGGGGTCCTGCGCGTGATCACGCTCGACCCGGGCCTCGAGCAGTCGCTCGTGGAGAACCTGCGCCCGTCCGAGGCGGGGTCCCAGGTCCTCGTCGACCCGGCGCGCCTCGACGCGATCCTCGCCCAGCTCGGCAACGCCGTCGCGGCCGCCGAGGCGAGCGGGAACCCGGTCGTGCTGGTGTGCGCGCCCGCGCTGCGCCCGGCGGTCCGCCGCCTCGTGCTGCTCGGCCTCCCGCGGCTCCCGGTCCTCTCGTACTCCGAGGTCACGGGCGCCGGCATCCAGATCGAGACCGTCGGGGTGGTGACCGGTGTCCACGCGATTGCTTCTTGAGGGAGGCGACCTCGCCGAGCTCATGGTGCACGTGCGCGAGGAGTTCGGGCCCACCGCCCGGATCGTGCGCGCCGAGCGCATCCGCACCGGCGGGGTCGCGGGCTTCTTCGCGCGCGAGCGCTACGAGCTGACCGTCGAGGTCCCGGAGGCCCCGCGCCCGCGCCCTCGCGCGCTGCGCCAGCCGCCCGCGGCCGCGGCGGGAGGTCCGGTCGGGATCGACGCGCTGCTCGCCGCGGCGGAGGCCGCCGAGGCCGACGACCCGGCCTCGCTGAGCGCCGGCGCCGCGCCCGGTGCGGCGCGGGGGACCGGTGAGCCGCCCGCCGACGACGGCACGCCGCGCGTCTCGACCGGCGCGGAGTCGTTCGCGTCGGTGCTCGAGCAGGTCCGCGCCATGGCCGGCGGGCAGCCGCTGCCCGCGGACGTCGAGGTCCCGGCGCCCGCCGAGCGCGTGTTCTCCCCGCTCGCGCCGCCGGCCGTGCCCGCGCCCCCGGAGGAGGACGCCGCGCTCCTCGTCGTGCCTGACCCGGCGCCCGCCGCTCCCGCACCCGGCGCCCGCGCACCCGGCGTCCCCGCACCCGGTGACGGGGCGGCCGGCTCGCGCGAGGCCCTCGTCCGGCTCGGCGTCCCGCACCGGCTGCTCGCCGGCCTGCCGCCCGGCACCCCCGCGACGCTGTCGGCGCTGCTCGCGCACGTGCCCGACGCCCCGCACCTCGTGCGCACGCGCGGCTCGGTCGTGGTCGTCGTCGGCCGCGGCGAGGACGCGATGACCGTCGCCGGCCAGCTCGCCGAGCGGCTCCGTCAGGCGCCGGCCGGCATCGTGCTCGCGGGCGAGGTCGAGCACGTGCCCGGACGGGGGCGGCGGCTCACGACCCCCGCCGCCGCCGAGCGCTGGCGTGCCCGCTCGGGGGAGTCGGGGGACGTGGCGCTCGTGGTGCTCGGCGTCGGTCCGGAGCCGGGCGACCGCACCCGCGCCGCCGCGATCCTCGCGGCGCTCGACGCCGACCAGGTGTGGGGCGTCGTCGACGCGCGCGACAAGGCCCGCGACTGCGAGCGGTGGCTCACCGAGGTCGGCGCGGAACGGGCCGTCGACGTGCTCGCGGTGCGCGGCCTGTTCGAGACCACCGAGCCCGGCACGGTCCTCGACCTGCCCGTCCCGGTCGCCTGGATCGACGGCATCCCCGCGACACGCGTCGCGTGGGCGGCGGCCCTGAGCCAGCACCTCGGGGACGACGCGCGCTGGGACTGACCGCGCGACACCCGCCGCACGGCAGGAGCGCCCCGGGTTCCGGCAGGTAGGGTCGTTCGCATGCTGGTCCTGAGCCGTCGCGTCGGCGAACGCCTCCTCATCGGGGACGACATCGTCCTGACGGTGATCGAGGTGCGCAGCGACGGCGTGCGCCTCGGCATCGACGCCCCCCGCTCGGTGCGGGTGCACCGCGCCGAGGTCATCGAGGCCGTCACCGCGGCGAACGTCGAGGCCAGCGCGGTCACCGACGCCGACGCGGAGGCGCTGCAGAAGCTCGTCCCGCGCCCGCCCGCCGCGGGCGCGCACCGGCCTGCCACGCCGGTCCCTGCCTCCGAGGCCGCGTCGAGCGCCGAGCCGCACGCGGGCACCGAGCGCGCGGAGTAGCCGCCCGGGACGCCCGGGTCAGCAGGCGGAGCCCGTCTGCGTCAGCAGCCCGATCCGCCACGGCAGGTCGTTGTAGTCGGCCGTCGACGCGGGGTCCATCCCCTGGTAGGCGTACCGCAGGTCGCAGGCGCTGATCTCCATGGTCTGGTCGGTGCCGGAGCGGATCATCTCGCCGTGGCTGATGTCGCGGGTCCAGGCCCCGCCGGGGAACGTGACGGTGCTCGCCCGCGCGAACGGGTTCTCCTCGGTGTCGGCTAGCGCCGCCCACGGACCCTCGACCGAGGGGGCGGTCCACGACCGGAAGTACCGCTTGCCGCCCGTGTCGAACGCCTCGTGCACCAGCAGCCAGGTGTCCTGGCCGGCGACCTTGTAGACGTTCGAGGCCTCGAAGAGCCGGTACCGGTTGGCGTCCTCCATCGCGATCACGGTGTTCGTGAACCCGTCGGGGAAGCGCGCGAGTGACGTCTCCGACCGGTACAGGTGACCGTTGTCGTCGGACGAGAACAGGTAGCACGTCGCGGTGTCGCACACCGTCCAGAAGTCGACCCAGTAGCCGTCGCCGATGTTGTCCCGGATGATCGCGGGCTGCTCGGCGTAGAAGTTCCGCGGGGCCGACCACGACGACGGGTCCGAGATCGTGCGCGTCGTCGAGTACGAGCCGCCGGCGCCGGTCTGGTAGACGAGGTACCAGAGCTGCTGCGGCTCGAACCAGAACACCTGCGGGGCGGCCCGGTAGCCCGTGCCGATCGCCGAGCGGTCGAGGTAGTGGTGCGACGCGGACGACGCCTGCGACCAGTCGGTGAAGCTCGTGTAGGCCAGGTTGTAGCCGCCGTTCTCGACGACCGACGCGAAGACATGCCACCGGCCCTCGGCGAACACGACCGACGGGTCCTTGATGGCCACGGGGTCGTGGGTGGCGTCGCGCTTCGGCGCGATGATCGCGCCGGTCGACGACCACCGGAAGCTCGACGGCAGTGCGTCCGGCGGTGTCGTCGCGGTCGGCGTCGGGGTGGGTGTGGCCGAGGGCGTCGGGGTGGCTGTGGGGGTGACGGTCGGCGTCGGGGTCGGGGTGACGACCGGGCCCGGGCCGGTGCACGGCGTCCCGTCGAGCGCGAAGGCCGTCGGCGCCGGGTTGCTGCCGCTGTACGAGCCGTTGAAGCCGAGGTCCACCGTCCCGCCCGTCGCGAGGCGCGCGTTGTAGGGCGCGTTCCGCGCGGTGACCCGCGAACCGCTCTGCGACACGACGGCGTTCCAGGCGTTCGTCACGGTCTGGTTGCCGGGGAAGGTCCAGGTCAGGGTCCACCCGTCGGTGGCCGGTCCGTGGTTCGTGATCCGGACGCTCGCGGTGAACCCGGTCTGCCACTGGCTCGGGGCCGTGTAGGTGACCGAGCAGCCGCCCGTGACCTGCGCGGCCGCCGGGGTTCGGGTGCCCGTCGCGGACTGCGCCGGTGTGCCGAGGACGAGCCCGGCGACCGCGGTGGCGACCGTCAGGACGACCGCGGCGGCCGTCCGCCGCGTGCGTCGTGCTGTGCTTCTCATGCGTGCCTCTCTCCGGTGTGCCCACCGGCGCCGGTGGGTCGGCTGCGACGTCCCTCATGGGTGTCCCGTGGGCGGGGACCCCGCGCGGGGGACTGGGACCCACGGTGGGTCCTTCCCCCCCCCGGGGGGGGGGGGTCGGCTCCCGCCGGTGCCGTCAGGTCGCGTCGCCCGCGTCGCCCGCGTCGCCCGCGTCGGCGGGCCGCACGCCAGGACGGCGCGGCGTGCTCACCCGGTGCAGGTGACGCCGTTGAGCGCGAAGCTCGTGGGCGCCGGGTTGCTCCCGCTGAACGACCCGTTGAAGCCGATCTCGACGGTGCCGCCCGCGGGGATCTGCGGGTTGTAGGCGGCGTTGCGTGCGGTGACCTGTGCTCCGTTCTGGGTCACGACCGCGTTCCACGCGTTCGTCACCGCCTGGTTGCCGGGGAACGTCCAGGTCAGCGTCCAGCCATTGACGGCCTGGCCGTTGTTGGTGATGCGGACGTTCGCGGTGAAGCCGCTCTGCCACTGGCTCGGGGCGGCGTAGACGACCGAGCAGGACCCGGTGCCGCCCGTGGGCTGCGGCGTGGTCGGGGTCGGGTTCGGCGTCGGGTCGACCGGGGTGCCGCCGTTGAGGGCGTCGAGGGTCGAGGTGTAGGCGGCCTTCTTGTTGCCGGACCCGTCGAAGAGGAGCGGGGTGCCGGAGGCGCGCCAGGAGTCGGTGTCGCGCACGCCCCAGACGGTGATGCCGGTGCAGCGGGCGACGGCGAGGCAGGCGTTGGTGACGCGGCGGAAGTTGTCCGCCTGGGAGGAGCCGGAGCCCTCGATGTCGAGCTCGGTGATCTGGACGTCGACGCCGAGCGCGGCGAACGAGGACAGGGTCGTCTGGTAGTTCGACGGGACCGGGCTCTGGGCGTTGAAGTGGGACTGGAGGCCGACGCAGTCGATCGGGACGCCGCGGGACTTGAAGTCGCGGACCATGGTGTAGACGGCCTGGGTCTTGGCGTGGGTCCAGTCGTCGGTGTTGTAGTCGTTGTAGCAGAGCTTGGCGTTCGGGTCGGCGGCGCGGGCGGCGCGGAACGCGGCCTCGATCCAGTCGTTGCCGGTGCGCTGCAGGTTGGAGTCACGCCGGGCGCCGGAGGACCCGTCGGCGAAGGCCTCGTTGACGACGTCCCAGGCGTAGATCTTGCCCTGGTAGTGGGTCGCGACCTCGGTGACGTGGTTGAGCATCGCGTTGCGGAGCTGGGTGCCGGACATGTTCTGCATCCAGCCCGGCTGCTGGGAGTGCCAGGCCAGGGCGTGACCGCGGACCCGCTTGTTGTTCTGCAGCGCCCAGTTCAGGATCCGGTCGCCGTTGGAGTAGCTGAACTGGTTCTGCGACGGCTCGGTCGCGTCCATCTTCATCTCGTTCTCGGCCGTGATCATGTCGAACTCACGGTTCGCGATCGTCGAGTACGTCGAGTCGCTCAGCCGGCTCGCCGCGATCGCCGTCCCGAAATACCGGCTGGTCCTCGCCGCGGCCGTGGCGAGCGTGCTCCCCGCGGGCTGCGGCGAGGTCGTGACCGTCGGCGTCGGGGTGGGCGTGACCGTCGGGGTCGGCGTCACGGTCGGGGTGGGTGTCACCGTCGGCGTGGGCGTCGGGTTCACCGGCGTCGCCGCGTTGAGGGCGTCGAGGGTCGAGGTGTAGGCGGCCTTCTTGTTGCCGGACCCGTCGAAGAGGAGCGGGGTGCCGGAGGCGCGCCAGGAGTCGGTGTCGCGCACGCCCCAGACGGTGATGCCGGTGCAGCGGGCGACGGCGAGGCAGGCGTTGGTGACGCGGCGGAAGTTGTCCGCCTGGGAGGAGCCGGAGCCCTCGATGTCGAGCTCGGTGATCTGGACGTCGACGCCGAGTGCGGCGAACGAGGACAGGGTCGTCTGGTAGTTCGACGGGACCGGGCTCTGGGCGTTGAAGTGGGACTGGAGGCCGACGCAGTCGATCGGGACGCCGCGGGACTTGAAGTCGCGGACCATGGTGTAGACGGCCTGGGTCTTGGCGTGCGTCCAGTCGTCGGTGTTGTAGTCGTTGTAGCAGAGCTTGGCGTTCGGGTCGGCGGCGCGGGCGGCGCGGAACGCGGCCTCGATCCAGTCGTTGCCGGTGCGCTGCAGGTTGGAGTCACGCCGGGCGCCGGAGGACCCGTCGGCGAAGGCCTCGTTGACGACGTCCCAGGCGTAGATCTTGCCCTGGTAGTGGGTCGCGACCTGGGTGACGTGGTTGAGCATCGCGTTGCGGAGCTGGGTGCCGGACATGTTCTGCATCCAGCCCGGCTGCTGGGAGTGCCAGGCCAGGGCGTGACCGCGGACCCGCTTGTTGTTCTGCAGCGCCCAGTTCAGGATCCGGTCGCCGTTGGAGTAGCTGAACTGGTTCTGCGACGGCTCGGTCGCGTCCATCTTCATCTCGTTCTCGGCCGTGATCATGTCGAACTCACGGTTCGCGATCGTCGAGTACGTCGAGTCGCTCAGCCGGCTCGCCGCGATCGCCGTCCCGAAATACCGGCCGCTCTGCTGGGCGGCCGCGCCCAGGGTGCTCGCCGCCGACTGCGCGGGTGCCGTCACCACCAGGCCGGCGAGCGCGGTGGCGAGCGTCACGCCCGCCGCGATGAGTCCGCGCCGGGCGAGCCCGGCGCGTCGTGGAGTCGTCCTCATGCGTACCTCTCTCTCAGGGCGCCCGTCGTCGTCGACGGGCGGGTACGACCGGGCGGACGCCTCTGCACCGATGGATATCGATTTCGAGGAGGCGGTCGTCGCCCGTACTGGCGCTCACGGTCGCACGATCGGTCGGCGAACCGAAGGGTTCGCGGCACGCCTGAAACGTTTCTCACGGGCACTCGCCTCACCGACCCCAGCCGGCGCTACCCGTCGGCCGGTCCGGCGGCCGGCGGGCACCGCTCGCGTCCGCCCCCCGTGCCCCGGCGCCGCCCCGCCCGCCCTCACCCGTCCCGGTTGCTCACGTCCGGGCGCGCGTGACCGATGGGCGGTGCGTCAGGCGGGACGGCCGCCGGTCACGGGTGGGAGGGCACAGTGGAAGACATGGACGACATCGTCCGTGAGTTCCTGGTCGAGAGTCACGAGAACCTCGACCAGCTGGACCAGGACCTGGTGGCCCTCGAGGAGTCCCCGGGGTCGCGCGAGCTCCTCGGCAGCGTGTTCCGCACGATCCACACCATCAAGGGCACCGCGGGCTTCCTGGCCTACGGCCGGCTCGAGCGTGTGACCCACGCGGGGGAGAACCTCCTCGTGGAGCTGCGCGACGGCAAGCGCTCGATGGACCAGGCGACCACCGACGTGCTGCTGCGCCTCGTCGACGTCGTCCGCGAGATCCTCACCGCGATCGCCGCGGACGGCACCGAGGGCGCGGTCGACATCGACGGCGTGCTCGACTCCGTCGGACGGCTGCAGGACGGGCGAGGCGCGTCTGAGGCGCAGGAGCCCGCCGCCCCGGCGTCGGACACCGGCACCGGGTCCGCGGCTCCGGCCGACGCGCCGGGCGCCGCACCCGACGAGACCCCCACCGCGAAGCCGGCGGCACGTGCCGCCGACCCGTCGCGCGTGATCGCGCCGCGCTCGGCGCGCGCCGCCGCCGCGAGCACGCAGCCGTCCGCCGCAGCCGAGGCCCCCGCGCCGGCGGTCACCGTCGTCGCGACCCCGGCCGCCCCCGCGCAGCCCGCCGCCCCCGCACAGCACGCCGCCGCGGCACAGCCCGCCGCCGCCGCACCCGCTGCGCCGTCCGCCCTCGCGCCGACGTCCGGCAGCTCCGAGACCTCGATCCGCGTCGACGTCGAGCTGCTCGACGCCCTCATGCGCCAGGTCGGCGAGCTCGTGCTCTCGCGCAACCAGATCAGCCGGCTCGCGGGCGACCGCTCCGACGTCGACCTCGTGCGCTCCGCGCAGCGCCTCAACCTCATCGCCGGCGAGCTGCAGGAGGGGGTCATGAAGACCCGCATGCAGCCCATCGACCACGTGTGGTCCAAGATGCCGCGCGTCGTGCGCGACCTCGCCGCGGCGTGCGACCGCGAGGTCCAGCTCGAGATGGTCGGCCGGGACACCGAGCTCGACCGCGGGCTCCTCGAGGCCGTCAAGGACCCGCTCACGCACCTCGTGCGCAACGCGGTCGACCACGGCATCGAGTCGCCCACCGAGCGTGTCGCCGCGGGCAAATCCCCGCGCGGCCTCCTCACGCTGCGCGCGTACCACGCGGGCGGTCAGGTCGTGGTCGAGGTCGCCGACGACGGTCGCGGCATCGACACCGAGAAGGTCGCCGCGAAGGCGGTCCAGCGGGGCCTGCGCACGCCCGAGCAGGTCATGCTCATGACCCCGCCCGAGCTCATGCAGATGCTGTTCCTGCCCGGCTTCTCGACGGCCGAGGCCGTCACCAACGTGTCCGGCCGCGGGGTCGGCATGGACGTCGTGCGGACCAAGATCGAGGCGATCGGCGGCACCGTCGACGTCGACTCGACGCTCGGCGAGGGCACGGTCTGGCGGCTGCGGATCCCGCTGACGCTCGCGATCATGCCCGCGCTCACGGTCGTGTGCGGCGGCGACCTGTTCGCCGTCCCGCAGGTGAGCCTGCTCGAGCTCGTCGCGCTCGACGGCCAGCGCGCCGGCGCCGGGATCGAGCGCATCCAGAACGCCGCGGTGTACCGGCTGCGCGGCGAGCTGCTGCCGCTGGTGTCGCTCGCGGACGTGCTCGGCATCCCCGTCGAGCCCGGGTCCTCGACCGTCATCGCGGTCGTCCAGGCCGACCACCAGCGCTTCGGTCTCCTGGTCGACCGGGTCCTCAACACCGAGGAGATCGTCGTCAAGGCGCTCTCGGCGCGGCTCAAGGCGATCGGCATCTACGCGGGCGCCACGGTGCTCGGCGACGGTGCGGTCGCGCTGATCCTCGACGTCCAGGCGATCGCGCGCCGCGCGCTCGTCGCGGAGGGCGAGCAGCACGCACGCGAGCGCCGCGGCGCGGTGCAGGAGGTCACGGAGCGCGTCGTCGAGCAGCTGCTCGTCGCCGGGATCGGGGGCGGCCGCCGGGTGGCGATGCCGCTCGCGTCCGTCGCGCGCCTCGAGCACGTGCGCATCGACCAGGTCGAGCTCGTCGGCGGGCGCGAGGTCATCCAGTACCGCGGGACGATCCTGCCGCTGGCACGCCTCGACCGGGTGCTGGGCGTCTTCGACAGCGTCCGCAAGGACGAGCTCCTGCTCGTCGTGTACACGCGGGCGGGTCGCAGCGTCGGGCTCGTGGTCGACGAGATCGTCGACATCATCGACGACGACGTCTCGCGGCACAGCGACATCGAGGACGCGGGCCTGACCGGCTCGACGGTCCTGCACGAGCGCGTGACCGAGCTGCTCGACGTCCGGGCCGCGGTCATGGCCGCCGACCCGGCGTTCTACGACGTCGTCGTGCCGCAGCAGCGGCGCGCGTCCGAGCTCGAGACGGCAGGGGTGTGACCGTGCAGTACGTGACCTTCACGCTCGGCGGGAGCCTGTACGGGGTCGACGTGACCCGTGTCCAGGAGGCGCTGCGCTCGCACGTGCGCACGCGCGTCCCGCTGGCCCCGGTCGGCACCGCCGGCCTCGTGAACCTCCGCGGCCAGGTGGTCCTGACGATCGACCTGCGTCCCCGGCTCGGCCTCGAGCCGCTCGCCGACGACGCGGAGCCGATGATGGTCGTCGTCCAGGTGGCCGGCGAGCCGATCAGCCTGCTCGTCGACGAGATCGGCGACGTCGTCGAGGTCGGCCCGGAGCGGTTCGAGCAGCCGCCCGACACGCTCGACGCGGAGCTCCGCGAGCTCATCCTCGGGGCGTACAAGCTCGAGGGCGACCTCCTGCTGGTCCTCGACGTCGACGCGGCGACCGCCACCTGAGCGAGTCACCCGGACGACCGTTCAACTGGGCGCGCACCCGGTCGATGTGCACGTCAGGCATGGATGCTGAGACGAGGAGCACGGACGCATGAGCACGACGACTCGGGACGCGCGGGCACTGCTGCGCCGCGGCGCCGACCTGCTCGCCCGGCGTGAGCCCGCCGGCCTCCTCCCGGGCGCCGGCACGCCGGCTCCGGCCGGGCCGGGCGACGGACCGACGTCCGGCACCGGCGGGGGTCGTGCCCACGGCGTCCTGGCGGTCGTGCGCGACCGCTCGGTGCGGACCAAGATCCTCACGTCGATCCTGCTGCTCGCCGTCGTCGCGGCGGTCTCGGGCGGGGCGGCCGTCGTCACGATGCAGGGCATCACGGCCCGCACGGCCGAGCTCGCCCGCCTCCAGGAGACGCTCGTCGCCAGCCGGGCCGAGGTCCAGAAGGACGTGACGACCGCCCGGCTCATCGTCGCGCAGCTCGCGGCGTTCGAGAAGGAGCAGCTCCAGGACGAGTGGCTCGCGCGGCAGAAGGACAACGACGCCGCGCTGCAGGCCGCGATCGCCGACCTCGACGCCGTGGGTGGCGGCGGCGAGACGTGGGAGAACTTCAAGATCGCGTACGCGCAGTGGATCAAGGTGCGCGACGTCCAGCTCGTGCCGGCCGCGCTGAAGAACGACACCCCCTACTACTCGAGCCTCGTGCAGAACGTGAGCCAGCCGCTGATCGACCGGCTCGAGGCGACGCTCGAGGCGCTCGAGGAGGACACGACCGCGTACTTCACGTCGGTCGCCGCCGAGGCCGAGCAGGATTCGCAGCGGGCCGTCACGGCGCTCGTCCTGACGCTCGGGACGGCGCTCGTCGTGGTCGTCGCGCTCGGGTACCAGACCGCGATGTCCATCCGGCGGGCCGCGCGCGAGGTCCAGGCGTCGCTCGAGGCGATGGCGGGCGGCGACTTCACGGTCGCGGCCCCCGTCCGCAGCCGCGACGAGCTCGGGCGCATGGCCGAGGCGCTCGGCGTCGCGCAGGCGGCGGTCCGCGAGACGCTCGTCGGCGTCGTCGAGATCGCGAGCACCGTCGCGGGCGCGGCGCACGAGCTCGCCGCCGCGAACGCCCAGGTCGCCGCGAGCTCCGAGGAGACGTCCGCGCAGGCCGGCGTCGTCGCGGCCGCGGCCGAGGAGGTCAACCGCAACGTGCACGTCGTCGCGGCGGGCGCCGAGGAGATGGGCGCATCGATCAGCGAGATCGCGCAGAACGCGAACCAGGCGGCCAAGGTTGCGACGGACGCGACGGGCGTCGCCGAGACGACGACGCAGACCGTCGCGCGCCTCGGGGTGTCGTCGTCGGAGATCGGCGACGTCGTCAAGGTCATCACGAGCATCGCCGCGCAGACCAACCTGCTCGCGCTCAACGCGACGATCGAGGCGGCGCGTGCCGGGGAATCCGGCAAGGGCTTCGCGGTCGTCGCCGGCGAGGTCAAGGAGCTCGCGCGCGAGACGGCGCTCGCGACCGAGGACATCACCCAGCGCGTCGAGGCCATCCAGGTGGACACGCGCCAGGCGGTCGCGGCGATCGAGGAGATCACCCACATCATCGCAGCGATCAACGACTACCAGCTGACGATCGCCTCCTCCGTGGAGGAGCAGACGGCGACGACGACCGAGATGTCGCGCGGCGTCCAGGAGGCCGCCGCAGGCTCGGGCGAGATCGCCGCGAACGTCACCGGCGTCGCGTCCGCCGCCGAGACCAGCTCGCGCGTGCTCGCGCAGATGAGCGACTCGGTCGTCGAGCTCGCGCGGCTCTCCGAAGAGCTGCGCGGCCGTACCGCCGCCTTCACGTACTGACGCGTCGCCGCGCACCGCGGCACACGCACCGGGCAACGCAGCAACGATCTGGAGAGGTACCCCCGTGAGACGTCCGACGAGAGCAGTCACCGCGCTCGTGCTGGTCGCGAGCACCACCGTGCTCGGTGCGTGCGCCCCGTCGGCGGGCGGTGAGCTCCTCGTCCAGCGCGTCGGGGTCGCGATGCCGACCACGACGCAGGAGCGCTGGGTGGACGACGCCACGAACGTCGAGGCGCAGCTCCGCGCGCTCGGCCACGAGGTCGACCTGCGGTACGCCGAGGACGACGCGCCGACGCAGGTCGAGCAGATCCGGGCGATGGTCGACTCGGGCGTCGAGGCGCTGGTCGTCGGCGCGGTCGACGGCAGCGCCCTGACGGACGTGCTCGCGGAGGCGGCCGACGCGGGCATCCCCGTGATCGCGTACGACCGGCTCATCCGCGACACGCGCGACGTCGCCTACTACGCGACGTTCGACAACGCCCGGGTGGGGCGCATGGAGGCGACCATGCTGCTCGAGGGCCTCGGGGTGGTCGACGAGCAGGGGGTGCCGACGGGCGCGACGGGCCCGTTCAGGGTCGAGCTGTTCGCCGGCTCGCCCGACGACAACAACGCGGTCGTCTTCTACGAGAGCGCGATGGAGGTCCTGCAGCCGTACCTGGACTCCGGCGTGCTCGTCGTGCCGTCGGGGGAGACGGCGTTCGACACGATCGCGACCCCCAAGTGGGACGGCGCGGTCGCTGCCGAGCGCATGCGCGCGCTGATGGACGGCTACGCCGCCCGCGGGGACACGCTCGACGGCTTCCTGTCGCCGAACGACGGCGTCGCCGTCGCGGTGCTCGAGGTGCTCGGTGACCTCGGCTACGGCACGCCCGCGCTGCCCTGGCCCGCGACGTGCGGGCAGGACGCCGACGTCCCGGCCGTCAAGCAGGTCGCCGCAGGTGTGCAGCACGCCACGATCTACAAGGACACCCGCCAGCTCGCGGAAGTCACCGTCTCGATGATCGAGGCGCTGCTCAAGGGCGAGGAGCCCGAGACCAACGACGTCACGTCGTACGACAACGGCGTGATGGTCGTGCCGTCCTACCTGCTGACCCCGCAGGTCGTGACGTCCGAGAACTACGTCGAGGTGCTCGTCGACGGCGGGTACTACACCGCTGAGGAGATCGCATGAACGCCCCGTCCACGACCGCCCCTCGTACGCGGGCGGGCTGGTTCTGGGACCGGCCCGTCGGCGCGAAAATCGCGACGTCGCTCGTCCTCATGGGGGTGACCTTCGCGGTCGTCGGCGGGGGCGGCGCGCTCGCCCTGCAGCGTGCGGGGGACCACCTCGAGGCCGTGCGCGGGCTGACCGACGACCTGCAGGGGTCGCTCTCCGAGCTCCGCACCGTGCAGGTGCAGAGCCACCTGCTCGTGCACCGCGCGGCCGAGGCGACGGACCCCGGGACCCGCGAGCAGCTGCTCACGTCGTCCGCGTGGAACGACCGGGCCGCCGACCGGCTCATCGACCAGGTCTCGAGCCACGCCGAGTCGGACACCCCGCAGTGGGACGACTTCGTCGAGCGGTGGGAGGCGTGGACCGCGTACCGGGACGCGACGTTGCTCCCGCTCGTGCAGGCCGGTGACGTCGAGGGGCTGAGCGGGGCGCTCGCCGCGTCGGCCGCGGGCGACCCCGAGCGGACGGGCCGCGCGCTGAGCCTCGCGGACGACCAGGTCAGCAACGAGGTCGAGGGCGTGATGGCCGCCGCCGCCGCCGAGATCCGGACGACGATCCTCGCGCTCGCCGTGGGCTTCGTCGTCGCGACGCTCGCCTCCGCGGCGGTCTCCGCGGCGGTGACCCGCCGCATCACCGCGGGTCTGCGCTCGGTGAGCGCGAGTCTCGACGCGATGGCCGGCGGCGACCTGACGGTCGCGACGCGCGTGCCGAGCCACGACGAGCTCGGCCGCATGGCCGCGTCGCTGTCGACGGCGCAGGCGTCGCTGCGCGAGGCGCTCGGCGGGGTCGTCGAGACCGCGCGGACCGTCGCCGCGGCGGCGCAGGACCTCGCGTCGTCGAACGCGCAGGTCGCCGCGAGCTCGCAGGAGACGTCCGCCCAGGCCGGCGTGGTCGCGGCCGCCGCCGAGGAGGTCAACCGCAACGTGCACGGCGTCGCCGCCGGCGCCGAGCAGATGGGCGCCTCGATCCGCGAGATCGCGCAGAACGCCAACCAGGCCGCCAAGGTCGCCTCCGACGCGACCGGCGTCGCGGCGCACACCACGCAGACCGTGGCCCGGCTCGGGGTCTCGTCCTCGGAGATCGGCGACGTCGTCAAGACGATCACGAGCATCGCGGAGCAGACCAACCTCCTGGCGCTCAACGCGACGATCGAGGCCGCGCGCGCCGGGGAGGCCGGCAAGGGCTTCGCGGTCGTCGCGGGCGAGGTCAAGGAGCTCGCGCGCGAGACCGCCCGGGCCACCGAGGACATCGCGCGCCGCGTCGACGCCATCCAGCTCGACACCACGGGGGCCGTCGCCGCGATCGAGCAGATCACGCACATCATCGGGTCGATCAACGACTACCAGCTGACGATCGCGTCGTCGGTCGAGGAGCAGACGGCGACGACCACCGAGATGTCGCGCGGCGTCCAGGAGGCCGCCGCGGGGTCGGGTGAGATCGCCGCGAACATCACGGGCGTCGCGTCGGCCGCCGAGACGAGCTCGCACGTGCTCGCCCAGATGAGCGCGTCGGTCGTCGAGCTCGCCCGGCTCTCGGACGAGCTCCGTGAGCGGACGGTCGCCTTCACGTACTGAGATCGCCCACCGCTCGCCCGGTCCGGGCCTCATCGCGGACGCGTCGGTGCCGATCGGTGGACCGACGACAGCGGGGCACCGCCCCACCACCGCGAGGAGCGCACGCCATGACGACGACCGGTCCCTCCGCCCGCACGGGCGACACCGGCACCACGACCTCCGGCCGTGGGCTGACGAGCTCGATCCGCGGCAAGCTGTTCGGCGTGATCGGCGTGCTGTCGGCCGTCGCGGTCGCCATCGGCGGCCTCGGCGTCTACGAGGCGGGCCACCTCGCGGCGAAGACCGCGGAGCTCGCGGACGTCCAGACCTCGGTCGGCGACCCGCTCGCGACGGTCCACGAGGACCAGCTCAAGGCCCGGATGATCGTCGCCCAGCTCGGCGCGCTCGACTCCGAGGAGGCCGAGGAGTTCTGGCTCGCCGAGCAGGCCGACAACGACGCGGAGCTGCAGGCGGCGCTCGACGAGGTCACCGTCGTCATCGGTGACCTGGTCCCCGAGCTCGCCGAGTTCACCGCGAACTGGGAGGCGTGGAAGGACGCGCGCGACACCCAGCTCGTCCCGGCCGCGCTCGAGGACGACGCCGTCGAGTACGAGCGCGTCCTGACGGACGTGACCGAGCCGATCAAGGGCGAGTTCGTCGACCAGCTCGACTCGATCGAGGCCGGCATGACCGAGTACATCGCGGGCATCGCGGCCGACGCGCAGGGCGCCGCCGACACGGCTCGCACGATCCTGCTCGTGGCGCTCGTCGCCGGCATCGGTGTCGTGGTCGCGCTCGGGCTGCTGCTCGCCCGGTCGATGCGCGCCTCGGTGCTCGAGGTGCAGCGCGCGGTCGAGGCGATGGAGCACGGCGACCTCACGGTCCGCGCCCAGGTCACGACGAACGACGAGCTCGGTGCCATGGCCCGCTCGCTCGGCAAGGCCCAGGACGCGATGCGCGCCACGCTCGGCCGCGTCGCGGCGACCTCGCGCGAGCTCGCGTCGTCCGCCGAGCTGATGTCCGCCTCGACGCACGAGCTCGCCTCGGGCTCCGAGGAGACCTCCGCGCAGGCCGGGGTCGTCGCGGCGGCGGCCGAGCAGGTCAGCCGCAACGTGCAGACGGTCGCGGCCGGCGCCGAGCAGATGGGCGCCTCGATCCGCGAGATCGCGCAGAACGCCAACGAGGCCGCGAAGGTCGCCTCGCAGGCCGTCGTGCACGCCCAGGAGGCCGCGACCACGGTCGGGGCGCTCGGCGAGAGCTCGCAGGAGATCGGCAACGTCGTCAAGGTCATCACGAGCATCGCGGAGCAGACCAACCTCCTGGCGCTCAACGCGACGATCGAGGCCGCGCGCGCCGGAGAGGCCGGCAAGGGCTTCGCGGTCGTCGCCGGCGAGGTCAAGGACCTCGCGCAGGAGTCCGCGCGCGCCGCCGAGGACATCGCCTCGCGGATCGCCGCGAACCAGAGCCAGACGACGTCCGCGGTCGCGGTGATCAGCCAGGTCGGCCGCATCATCGAGAGCATCAACGACTACCAGATGACCATCGCGTCGGCCGTCGAGGAGCAGACCGCGACGACCACCGAGATGTCGCGCAGCGTCGGGGAGGCCGCCACGGGCTCCGGCGACATCGCCGCGAACATCACGGGCGTCGCGTCGTCCGCGGCGTCGGCGAGCGCCGTCGTGAGCCGCACGAACGACCAGGTGGTCGACCTCGCCCGGATGTCCGCCGAGCTGCGCGAGCAGGTCGGGGCCTTCCGCTACTGAGGGTGTTCTCACCCGTCCGGGTACTCACCCGCACGGGCCGTCGGCCGATGAGGACGACGCGTCACCGCACGGTGGCGCGTCGAGGGGGAGAGCACGTGTCACGCATCCGGGTTCTGGTGGTCGACGACTCCGTCGTGGTCCGCCGGCTCGTCACCGACACGCTCGCCGGGGACCCGGCGATCGACGTGGTCGGCACGGCCGCGAACGGTCAGATCGCGCTCACCAAGGTCGAGCAGCTCGCTCCCGACCTCGTCACGATGGACATCGAGATGCCCGTCATGGACGGCATCGGCGCGGTCCGGGCGCTGCGGGCCACGGGCTCGCGGGTCCCGATCATCATGTTCTCGACGCTCACGGAGCGGGGCGCGTCGGCGACGCTCGACGCGCTCGCCGCGGGCGCCACGGACTACGTCACGAAGCCCGCGAACGTCGGGAGCGTCAGCGAGTCGCTCGCGACGGTCGCCCGCGAGCTCATCCCGCGCATCAAGGCGCTCGTGCCGAACCGCGGCCACGGGGGCGCGCTCGCGACCTCGGCGCCCGGGACGGCCGCTGCTGCCGGGGCACCGGCCCTGCGCCCGCTCGGCACGCGGACCGTCACGCTGCGGCCCGCACCGCGCCCGCGCCCGGTCCGGGCGGTCGTCGTCGGCTCCTCGACGGGCGGGCCGGAGGCCCTCTCGCGGGTCTTCACGGCGCTGTCGAGCCCGCTGCCCGTCCCCGTGCTCGTGGTGCAGCACATGCCCCCGGTCTTCACGCGACAGCTCGCCGCGCGGCTCGACCGCGCGACGGGCGGCACGGTCGTCGAGGCGGCCGGCGGCGAGGAGCTGCGCCCCGGCCACGTGTACATCGCGCCGGGCGACCACCACCTCGAGCTCCAGCGCTCCGCGAGCGGCGCGCGCACCGTGCTCACGCAGGGACCGCCGGTGAACTTCTGCCGGCCCGCGGTCGACGTCCTGTTCCGCTCGGCGGTCGGCGTCTACGGCGGCGACCTGCTCGCGGTCGTCCTCACCGGCATGGGCTCCGACGGCCGCGCCGGCTGCGAGGACGTCGTCGCCGCGGGCGGCACCGTCTACGCGCAGGACGAGCGCTCGAGCGTCGTGTGGGGCATGCCCGGCGCCGTCGCGACCGCCGGCCTCGCGCACCGCGTCCTCCCGCTCGACCAGGTCGCCCACACGCTCGTGGGCGCCGTCCAGAACGCCGTCGGCACCGCCGCCGCCCGAGCCGCAGGAGGTGCCGCATGACCCTCACGCCGGAGAGCTTCAGCTACGTCGCCGACGTCGTCCGTCAGCGCAGCGCGATCCAGCTCGACCTCGGCAAGGAGTACCTCGTCGAGAGCAGGCTCCTGCCCATCGTGCGCGAGCGCGGGCTCGCCGACGTCGACGCGTACGTGCGCGCCCTGCGCGCCCGCCCCGACCAGGCCGAGCTCGAGCTCGTCGTCGAGGCGCTGACGACCAACGAGACCTCGTGGTTCCGTGACGCGACGCCGTTCACCGCGCTGACCCAGCACGTCGTGCCCGAGCTGCTCGCGGCCCGGGGCGCCGGCACGTCGCTGCGCGTGTGGTCCGCGGCGTGCTCGACGGGCCAGGAGGCCTACAGCGTCGCGATGGCGCTCGACGACGCCCTGCCGGGCGTGCGCGTGCAGATCACCGCGACCGACATCTCCGAGCAGGTGCTCGCGCGCGGACGTGCGGGGAGGTACACGCAGCTCGAGGTCAACCGCGGCCTGCCCGCGTCGATGCTCGTCAAGCACTTCACGCGCACGGGCACCGACTGGGAGATCAGCCAGCGGTTCCGCTCGATGGTGACGTTCCAGCGGCACAACCTGCTGCACGCGCCGCCCGCCGGGCAGTTCGACGTCGTGTTCCTGCGCAACGTCCTCATCTACTTCGACCTCGCGACCAAGCGCGAGGTCCTGCGCCGGGCCCGCTCCGTGGTGCGTCCGGGGGGCTACCTGCTCCTCGGCGCCGCGGAGACCACGCTCGGCATCGACGACGACTGGGAGCGGGTCCCCGTGGGCCGCAGCTCCGTGTACCGGCACAACGCCCGGAGGGCAGCATGAGAGCGCTCGTGATCGACGACTCCCGCACGATGCGCCGCATCGTCGCGGGTGCCCTGGGCCGGCTCGGCTACGAGACGGTCGAGGCGGGGGACGGCCAGGAGGCGCTCGACGTGCTCGAGGCCGGCGGCCGCTACGACCTCGCCTGCATCGACTGGAACATGCCCGTGATGGACGGGCTCACGTTCGTGACGAACGTCCGGGCCAACCCGCACTGGCGCTCCGTGACGCTCATGATGGTCACGACGGAGAGCGAGCACGGGCAGATCGTCCGCGCCCTGGCCGCGGGCGCGCACGAGTACATGATCAAGCCGTTCACCCCGGACGCGCTCCGGGACAAGCTCGAGCTGCTCGGGCTGCTGCCTCTCGAGGAGACCGTATGAGCCCGCTCGCCCCGTTCGACACGGTCCAGATCACCGCGATCGCCGAGGAGGTCTTCACGGCGATGGTCGACGGCGAGCCCGGGCACCTCGTGCCGTGGGCCGGCGACGTCCCGGTGCTCGCGGACCCGTTGCACGCGTGGGTCGAGATCCACGGCGCGTTCGCGGGCCGGACGCTGCTGTCGACCGACGTGTCGACGGCGGACGACCTGGCGCGCGCGCTCCTCGGGATGCCGGCGGACGAGGCCGTCTCGGAGGACGACCTGGTCGACGCGTTCGGCGAGGTGGTGAACGTGGTCGGCGGCAACCTCAAGGCGCTGCTGCCGGTCCAGGAGAAGCTGACCATGCCGCGGGTCGGGCGCACCGCGCCGGACACGCACGGGGCGACCCGGATCGACGGCGTGGTCCTGGCCTGGCGGGGGCGTCCTCTGGACGTGTCCGTCTGGCAGATCTGACGGTCGTGGGGGCCCTCAGGATGACGACTCGACGAAGTGGGTGGTGAAGGTGCTGCGAGTGCTGGTGGCCGACGACAGCCGCGTGATGCGGCAGATCGTCGTGCGCACGTTGCGCCAGGCAGGGTACGACTGGGACGTCCGGGAGGCGCCGGACGGCGCCGCGGCGCTCGAGATGGTGCGCGCGGACGAGCCCGACCTGGTGCTGTCCGACTGGAACATGCCGGAGATGACCGGCATCGAGCTGCTGCGGGCGATGCGGAGCGAGGGCTTCGAGACGCCCTTCGCGTTCGTGACGTCCGAGGGCTCGCCGGAGATGCGGCAGACGGCCGACGAGGCGGGGGCGCTGTTCCTCATCGCGAAGCCGTTCACCGCGGACACGTTCCGCGACGCGATCGAGCCGGTGCTCGCGTGAGCGCCGAGACCCCGCTGCCTGCGGCGAAGGACGTCCGCGAGCTGTTCGAGGGGCTGCTCGGGCGCGACGTCCAGGTCGCGACGGGCGGCGCGATGGTCGACCCGACCGCGGAGTTCGGGGCGGCGGTCGGCGTCTACGTCGACAACATGCTCCGGCTCACGGCCCTCGTGATCCTCGACCTGGAGCTCGCGGCGCGCGTCGGTGCGGCGATCGGGCTCGTGCCCGCGCGCGGCGCCGAGGAGGCGATCGGTGCGGGTGCGCTGCCCGACAACCTGCTGGAGAACGCGTCGGAGGTGCTCAACATCACGGCGTCGCTGTTCAACGCCGAGGGGGCCCCGCACGTCAAGCTCGACGTCGTGTACGCGCCCGGCGAGCCGGTGCCTGCGGACGTGGCGCAGTGGGTGCTCGCCTACGTGCGCCGCACGGACCTCGACGTCGACGTCGCCGGGTACGGCCCGGGCCGGTTCTCGCTGCTGGTGATCTGACGCACGCCGTCCGCCGGGCTGCCCGGCGGGACGGTGCGGGCGCGCGCCCGGGGCGGTCGCGCCGAGGACGGTCGTGCCGAGGACGGTCGTGCCGAGGGCGCGCGCCCCGAGCGCGCGCACACCTGGACGGTCGCGCACGTGGCCGTTCCCTCGTGAGGGCTCTCACATGCCCGAATTGCCCCGGGTCAGGTCACGATCGGATAACGTGACCCGGATGGAGCAGCCGAGCCACGCCCCCGCGTCCCCTCGCCGGCGTGAGCTTCGCGAGTTCCGGGCGGCGCGCTCG
This sequence comes from Cellulomonas sp. NPDC055163, assembly GCF_053607065.1. Lineage (NCBI taxonomy): Bacteria > Bacillati > Actinomycetota > Actinomycetes > Micrococcales > Cellulomonadaceae > Cellulomonas > Cellulomonas sp. NPDC055163. Next base: position 32,298 of record NZ_JBSGSU010000012.1, read on the forward strand.
CGTCGTCGCCGCGTGCGGGTGCGCGCGATCGTCGTGACCTCCGTCGCCCTGTGCACGGGTGCGCTCTCCGCGTGGGCGACGGTCCCGTCGCTGCGCACCGACGGCCCGCAGCAGACACTCGCGGCGCTCCCGGCCGCCGTCTCCCAGCTCGTGGACCGTGGCGACGACGTGTCTCGCGGCGGCGGGCGGCGCCCGCAGCCCTCGCCGCTCGCGACCGCGACGGGTACCCCGACCGTGACGCCCGAGCCGTCGGCGACGGACCCGGCGCCCGAGGTCCAGCCCACCGCGACGCCGACCGCGACGCCCACCGCGGCCCCGACCGCGCAGCCGTCCTCGCCGGCCGCTCCCCCCGAGGGCGACCCGGCGCCCGCCCCGCCCGAGGCGCCCGCCCCGACCGCGGACCAGCAGTTCGCCGCGACGCTCGTGACGCTGACCAACGAGCAGCGCGCCGCCGCGGGCCTGGGCGCGCTCACCGTGTCCGACTGCGCGACGCAGCAGGCCGTCGCGCGCGCCGGGGTGCTCGTCGCCGAGAACCGCTTCGAGCACGACCCCCTCGAGCCCATCCTCGCGGCGTGCGGCCCCGGCTCCGCGGGGGAGAACCTCGCGCTCGGCTACCGGACGCCCGCCGACATGATGGCCGGGTGGATGGGCTCGGAGGGGCACCGCGCGAACATCCTGCGTGCGTACTCCTCGATCGGCATCGGGTGCGTCTCGAGCTCGCGCGGGGTGCTGTGCGCGCAGGTCTTCCTGGGCTGACGCCCCTGACGGCCCAGGCGCCGACGCGCCGACCGCGTGCCGACGGCCCGCGGGTCAGCCGCGGACGACCTGCACGAGCGTCGTGACCGCCGGGGCGAGCTCGTCCCACGACCTCCGGAACACCTCGGCGCTGTGGCCGTAGGGGTCCACGACGTCGTCGGCGCTCGGCTCGGCCGTGACCCGCCCGCGCTGGGCCGCCGCGAGCGGCACCAGCGCCCGCAGGCGGTCGCCGACCCCGGCGCCGGCCGGGAGCTGGGCGCGGTCCACGTGGGACGCGAGCCGCGCGAGCTCACGCAGCGTGAACGTGCGACGGACCGCACCGGGGAACAGCTCGACGACGGCCGAGCGGTGCCGGCGCGTGAGCGCGAGCACGAGGTCGGCCGAGCGCACGATGTCCGGCGTCAGCTGGCGCGCCGCGAAGCCCCCGGCGTCGACGCCGGCTCCGTGCAGCAGGTCCACCATGAGCGGGCTGACGGGGGCGCCGACCACAGCGCCCGTGCCGGCGGACGAGACGACGGCGCCGTCCGGGCCGGCCGCCGGCCCGTGCAGCGCGCGGCCGACGGGCCACGGCGCACCGAGGCCCGTCGCGAGCAGCCGCTCGACCGCGGGGGAGCGGCAGATGTTGCCCGTGCACACGGCGAGGACGTGGAACGGCCGGGGCGCGTCAGGGGTGGTCACACGTCCATCATGCCTGCGCGCCGTGGCCCGCCGGTCGCGCCGCGCGTCGCGCCGCCCGTGGTGCCGCCCGTCCTGGTCGGTCGTCCCAGGAGCCGCGGGTAGCATCGCGGCGGCCGTGGGGAGCGGCCACGGGGGTCGTCGCGCGAGCGGCCGCGCCCGCGTGCACCACGGGAGGGGCGGGCGTGACGGAAGCGGCGGAGGGCTCGCTGTGGGGACCGTCGGAGGGCGACGACCCCGACCGGCGGCCGGAGCGGCACCGTCGCGCCCGGCGCCGGCGCCGGCGTGGTGCCGCCGTGGCGCTCGCACTGGCCCTCGGCGTGCTCGTGGTCGTCGCCGCAGTGCTCTCTCTCGGGTACGACGCGCTGCGCGCCCGGGAGGCGCTCGAGCTGGCCCGGGCCGACGTCCGGACGCTCCAGGACCGCGTCGTCGCCGGGGACGTCGACGGTGCGGCGGCTGTGCTGCCGCGGCTCCAGGAGCGCGCGGGGACGGCCTACGACAGGACCCACGGCCCGCTCTGGGGAGCAGCGGCACGGCTGCCGTGGGTGGGCAGCGACGTCCAGGCCGTCCGCACGGTGAGCGCGGTCGTCGACGGGCTGGCGAGGGACGCCCTGCCCGCGTTGATGCAGGCCACGACGGTGGTGGACCCCGCGTCGCTGGCTCCCGTCGACGGGCGCCTCGACCTCGCGCCGATCTCTGCCGTGGCGCCGCAGGTCGTCGCCGCGGACGCCGCGGTGCAGCGGGCCCGGGAGGACCTCGACGCGGTCGACACGGACGAGCTGCGGGGCCTCGTCGCGGGGCCGGTGCTCCAGCTCCGCGAGCAGGTCGCCGACGTCGCCATGACCACGGCCACGGCCGCGCGGGCGGTCACGCTCCTGCCGTCGATGCTCGGCGGGGCAGGGCCGCGCGAGTACCTGCTGCTCGTGCAGAACAACGCCGAGCAGCGGGCGACCGGGGGCATCCCGGGGATCGTCGTGCACCTGCGGGCGGACGCCGGCGCGGTGACCATCGTCGGGCAGCGCAGCGGCGGGTCGCTCGCCGGGCTGGCCGAGCCGGTGCTCCCGCTGACCCCGGCCGAGGACGCCCTGTTCGGCCCGCTGCTGGCGACCGACGTGCGGGACGTGACGTTCACCCCCGACTTCACCCGCAGCGCGGCGCTCGCGCGGGAGATCTGGCTCCGCGAGGTCGGCGGGACGGTCGACGGGGTCGTCTCGATCGACCCCGGGGCGCTCGCGCACGTGCTCGCCGCGACGGGACCCGTCGACGTGGAGCGCGGCGTGACGCTCACGGCGGAGAACGCCGTGGAGACCCTGCTCAGCACGGTGTACCTCGAGATCCCGCAGGCGACGCGGCAGGACGCCTTCTTCGCGTCCGCCGCCGGTGCGGTCTTCGGCGCGGTCGTCGACGGGCAGGGCGAGGCGCCCGCGGTCGTCGACGCGCTCGCCCGGGGGGCACGCGAAGGGCGCCTGCTGGTGTGGTCGGCGCACGAGGAGGAGCAGGCCCGGCTGACCGGGACGGTGCTGTCCGGCGAGCTGCGCGGGAGCGACGGCGCGTCCGCCACGGTGGGCGTGTACCTCAACGACGGCACCGAGGCGAAGATGGGGTACTACGTCGACCTGGACGTCACGGGGACCGCGCTGGCGTGCTCGCCCGACGGCAGGCAGAGCCTGCTCGTCACGGTCGACCTCACGTCGAACGCACCCGCGGACGCCGCGGGGCTGCCCGCGTACGTCACCGGTGACGGGGCGGTCGTGGAGCCCGGGCTCGTACGGACGAACGTGCTGGTCTACGCCCCGGCGGGCGGACGGCTGGAGGCGACCCGGGTGAATTCGACCCCCGCCCCGGCATTTGCCCAGGTGCATGACGGGCTGGGCGTGGAAAGCCGGACATTTACCCTCGAACCCGGGCAGCGCACGACCCTGGAGATCGAGGTGCGCACCGCGCCCGGGCAGGCCAAGAATGCGACAATTCGGCATACTCCGACAGCGCGCCAGAACGGCCCCGTCGCCATTCCTTCCGCATGCTGACGCCGCGATGTACCGTGTGGCCCAGCACGATTGTGCGCCAGCGTCTTTTTGCCTACCCGTGGGGGGGACTCACACATGATTCGCCGTAAGGTCCTGATCGTCGCGGCTGCCGCCGCCCTCGTCCTCGCGCCGTCCGCAGCCTTCGGCTACGGCGCGCAGGACTACACCAACAAGGGCACGGTGTCGGACTCGACGCCGGCCGCCGGCCAGTCGTTCTCGGTCACCGTGCAGGGCCCGGCGAACGCGCCCGTGACGCTCACCGTGACGTCGAACCCGGCGTCGCTGCCCGACTCCGCGATCACCGTCGCGGGCACCAAGACCCTCACGAAGACGACCAACGCCGCAGGCACGGCCGTCTTCACCGTCACGGTCGCGGAGGTCGGCACCTACACGGTCGTCGCCGCCGACGCGGCGTCGGGCGCGGTCCTGAGCACGCAGGTCATCACGGTCGCCGGTGCGGCTGCGCCGGCCGCTGCGGCCGGTGGCACGACCACCGCCGCGCTCCCGACGACCGGGTCGGACGCGCTCCCGCTCGGTCTCGGCGCCGGTGCGCTCGTGCTCGCGGGTGCGGGTGCGGTCGTCGTCGCGAAGCGTCGTCGCGGGGTCACCGCCGCCTGAGTGCGGTCGTCCCCCCAGCAGTGCCGAGAAGGGCCCCCGCCGACGGCGGGGGCCCTTCTCGTGCGTGAGCCCGCTCCGCGCGCCACGTCGCGCGGTCGTGTCCCACTCCTGCTCCGGCACCGCCCGGCCGCGCGCCGGACGGCACCCGGACCGCGCCGCCGTGCTCCCGGCACGGGACGGGGCCCCCGCCGTGACGGCGAGGGCCCCATGGACCGTGGGCGGGCGGCAGCGCGTCAGTGCGGCGTGCGCTGGTCTCCCGCGCCCGACGGGGACCCGCTGAGCGGCTCGCCGGGCCACAGCCCCGCGATCCCCTCGCCGCGCTGCTGCGAGGCGCTGATCGGCTGGCGCGACGGTGCCGCGGACCGGGTCGGGCGTGCGTCCTGGGCCGACCGGCGCAGCGCGCGGCTCCCGCGGCGGCCCGACGGTGGCGTCACGGGCTCGCCCGTGGACGTGTGGGAGGCGTAGTCGTAGTACGTGTACGCGTCGCCCTGCTTGCGGACCTGCTGGTTCACCACGACGCCGAGGATCCGCGCGCCGACGGTCTCGAGCGCGCCGATCGACTCCGCGAGCTGGTTCCGGTGCAGCTTGTTGGCGCCGACGACCAGGACCGCTCCGCCCGTGAGCTTCGACAGGATCGCCGCGTCGGTCACGGGGAGCAGGGGAGCGGTGTCCACGAGCACGATGTCGTACGTGCGCGTCAGCTTGTCGAGCAGGTTCGCCATCGCCTGCGAGCCCAGGAGCTCGCTCGGGTTCGGTGGGATCTGGCCCGACGGCAGCACGTGCAGGTAGCCGTTGCCCCACGGCTGGATGACGTCCTCGACGGCCGCCTTGCCGATGAGCACCGTGGTCAGTCCGACCCCGCCCTCGAGGCCCATGTACCGCGCGACGGACGGGCGGCGCAGGTCGGCGTCGATGAGCGCGACCCGCGAGCCCGCGTCGGCGAGGCTGATCGCGGTGTTGATCGTCGTGGTCGACTTGCCCTCGCCGGGCAGCGACGACGTGACGACGATCGACTGCGGGCGGTCCGCGATGTCGAGGAACTGCAGGTTCGTGCGCAGCCGGCGGAACGCCTCGGCACGGTGGCTGTGCGGGCTGCTCTGCACGATGAGCGGGTGCTGCGGGGCGTCTTCGTCGTACCCGATCGTGCCGATGACCGACGTCGAGGTGACCTTGGCGACGTCCGCCTCGCCGCGGACCCGGGTGTCGAGGACCTCCCGCAGGACCGCGATGCCCACGCCGAGCGCGAGCCCGACGAGGACGCCGAGCGCGAGGTTCAGCTTGGTGTTGGGGGTCGTCGGCGACGTGGGGGCCGCGGCCGCTCGGACGACCGAGATCTTCACCGCGGACGGCCCGCCCGCGGCCGGCGTCTCGATGTCGGAGATGACGTCGGTGAACTCGTCGGCGATCGAGTCGGCGAGCGCGGCGGCGATCGCCGGGTTCTCGTCGGTCACCGAGAGGTTGATGAGGGACGTGTTCGCGGGCGAGTCCGCGGTGACGCGCCCGGCGAGCTCCTCGGCCCGGGCGTCGATGCCCATGTCGTCGATCACGGGCCCGAGCACGAGCGGGCTCGTGGCGAGCTGCGTGTACGACGTGACCTGCTGTCGTGTGAAGCTCGAGCCCTGGAGCAGCTCGGTGGTCGACGAGCTCCCCTGCACCGACACGAAGACCTGGGTCGTCGCCTGGTACATCGGCGTCGCGAGCAGCGAAGCCGCGACGGCGCCGGCCACGGCCAGCGCCGTGAGGACGACGATCGAGACCCACCGCTTGCGCAGAATGGTCAGATAGTCCTGCAGCTCCACCGATTCGCTCCTGCTCCCCGCGTCACGGCCCTGCACCGCAACCGGTAAATTCTCGCACGCAGGGCAGCCAATAAGGCATCCCGGGGCCCTCCCGCTCGCTTCCCGGCGATATTCACCCGTTCGCTGTCCGAATTGCACGGGATTGTCTCGGGCGGTCCTGGTTACCCTGGACAGACGTCGCTGCGCACGTATTCTCGGGGCGAGGACGAAGACACGGTCCGGGGGGTCTGGTCGATGACGGTACGCACGCCGCGGGTAGGGGAGCTCCGTTTCCCGGCGCAGCGTGGTGCGCCCGAGGCCGAGCGCCGGGACGTCGGTGCGCCGCCCGTCGCGCCGGGCTGGTCGGGCGCCTACGCCCGCCGCCTGCTGGCGTCCGACGCGCTCGCCGTCCTGCTCGCCGTCGCGGTCGCGTACGTCGTCCGCTTCTCCGCGACCGGGATCACGACCGTGTCCGGCGAGTTCTCGCCCAGCTACCTGTCGGTCTCGCTCGTGCTGCTCGTCGCGTGGCTCGCGGCGCTCGCCACCGGCCGCACGCGCGACAGGCGCGTCGTCGGCACCGGGCCCGACGAGTACTCGCGGGTGTTCGGCGTGACGTGGCGCCTCTTCGCGGCGGTCGCGGTGCTCGCCTACCTGCTGCGCATGGAGATCGGCCGCGGGTACCTCGCGATCGCCGCTCCGCTGGGCCTCGCCCTGCTCCTCGTCAGCCGGTTCGCCTGGCGTCAGTGGCTGCACTGTCGACGCGACGCCGGCGAGTACCAGGCGGGCATCCTCATCATCGGCCACCGCCCGACGGTCGCCCACCTCATCGAGACGCTGCACCGCAGCCCCCGCGCCGGCTACGGCGTCGTCGGGGTGTGTGTCGCCAGCGGCGAGGCCCGGTACGGCGAGACGGTGCTCGGGGTGCCCGTGCTCGGTTCGATGGAGCGGGCGGCCGAGATCGCGGAGCGCGTCGGCGCCGACGCCGTCGCGGTCTCGGGTGCCGACGCGATCACGGCGGAGACCGTGCGTCAGCTCGGCTGGGACCTCGAGGGCAAGGGCATCGACCTGGCGCTGACGGTCTCGCTGACGGACGTCGCGGGCCCTCGCGTGATCATGCAGCCGGTCAGCGGGCTGCCGCTGATGTACGTCGACGAGCCCCGGTTCACCGGGCCGCGGTACGCGGTCAAGACCGCGTTCGACTGGCTCGGCGCCCTCGGGCTCACGGTGCTGCTGTCGCCGCTCCTCGTGGTGCTCGCGGTCCTCGTCCGGACGACGAGCGAGGGCCCGGTCTTCTTCACGCAGGAGCGGGTCGGCCGTGACGGCCGGACGTTCCGGATGATCAAGTTCCGCTCGATGGAGATGGGCGCCCAGGAGCGGCTCGCCGAGGTGCTCGCGCTCGAGGGCGTCGACTCCGTCGGGCTGTTCTACAAGCCGAAGAAGGACCCCCGGGTGACGTCGGTGGGCCGCGTCCTGCGCAAGTACTCGCTCGACGAGCTCCCGCAGCTGTTCAACGTGCTGCGCGGCGAGATGAGCCTCGTCGGGCCCCGCCCGCAGATCGACTCCGAGGTCGCGCTGTACGACCGGCGCGCCACCCGGAGGCTGCTCGTCAAGCCCGGTCTGACGGGCCTGTGGCAGGTCTCCGGCCGGTCCGACCTGTCCGTCGAGGACGGGATCCGGATGGACGTGTACTACGTGGAGAACTGGAGCCTGTTCGGGGACGTCCTGATCCTCGCCCGGACGGCGAAGGCCGTCCTCGCGAGCGGCGGGGCGTACTGAGTGGCGGGCGCGATCGTCCACGAGTGGATCAGCAGGACCGGCGGCTCCGAGAAGGTGCTCGACGCCATGGTCGGGGCGTTCCCCGACGCGGACGTCTACAGCCTCTGGAACGACGTCCCGGAGAGCCGGTACCCGGGTCGGCGCGTGCACGAGACGTGGCTGGCGCGCACGCCGCTCCGGCGCTCGAAGGCCGCCGCGCTGCCTCTCATGCCCGCGACCTGGCGTCGCCTGCGGGGCCCGCGCCCGGACTGGGTCCTCGCGAGCTCGCACCTGTTCGCGCACCACGCCGACGTCGCGCGCTCCCAGCCCGAGGTCCCCAAGTTCTCCTACGTCTACACGCCGGCGCGCTACATCTGGAACGTCGAGCTCGACGCCCGTGGGGCGGGGCTGCTCCCGCGGCTCGCCTCCCCGGCGCTGCGCCGCGTGGACCGGCGCCGCGCAGCGGAGGCCGATCACGTCGCCGCGATCAGCGAGTTCGTCCGGGACCGCGTCCGGGTGGCGTGGGAGCGCGACGCCGACGTGATCTACCCCCCGGTGGACGTGCGGCGGGTCCAGTCGGTCCGCGACTGGGCGGAGCGGGTCACCCCGGACGAGGCGCGGGTCCTGGCCGGCCTGCCGGGCCCCTTCGTGCTGGGCGCGTCGAGGTTCATCCCCTACAAGCGCCTCGACCTCGTGATCCGGGCCGGTGAGGCCGCCGGCCTGCCCGTCGTGCTGGCCGGCGCAGGGCCCGAGGAGCGTGCGCTCCGGGCGCTCGCGCAGACCGCGTCGGTCCCCGTCACGTTCGTGCTCGACCCGTCCGACGAGCTGCTCTTCGCGCTCTACCAGGCGGCGGGCGTGTTCGTGTTCCCCGCGGTCGAGGACTTCGGGATCATGCCGGTCGAGGCGATGGCCGCCGGTACCCCGGTGGTCGTCCGCGCGGTCGGCGGCGCGTGCGAGACGGTCGTCGACGGTGTGACCGGCACCCACGTCGTGGACCCGGACGACCGGTCCGAGCTCGCGCACGCGGTCGCGGACGCGATGACGCGCGATCCCGACGCCTGCCGGGTGCGCGCGCGCGACTTCGACGGCGAGCTGTTCGGTGCGGCGCTGCGCGGCTGGATCACGCCGCAGCCGTCGGCCGCGCAGCGGGGTGCGACGCCGTGACCGCTCCGGCGCACGTCGACGAGCGGGCCGAGCGCGCGTCGGGCCCGGGTCCGCTCCGGGTGGTGTTCGTCGACCACACGTCCCGGGCCGGGGGTGCCGAGCTCGCGCTGGCCCGCACGCTCCGCCACCTCCCGCGGGGGGTCGGCGCGCGCGTCGTGGTGCCGTCGGGCCCGCTCGGCGCGTTCGCGTCGACGCCGGCGCTCGTCGTGCGCCGAGGACCCGTCCAGCTGCCCGGTGCGGCCTCCTCGACCGCCTCCTGGGCGCGGCGCGCGAGGATCGGGGCGAGCGCGGTGTCCTTCGTGCTCGCGCTCCGCCGCGCGCCGGTCGTCAGGTCGGCGGACGTGGTGTGCGCCAACACGTCCCGTGCCGCGGTGCTGAGCGCGATCGCTCTCGTCGGGCGCCCGCAGCCGCTGGTCGTGCACCTGCGCGACGCGGTGGGGGTCGACAGCCTCGGCCGTGCGGGCCACGCGGCGATGACGCGGCTCGTCCTGCCGCGCGCGGCGGCGGTCGTCGCCAACTCACGCTTCACGCTCGCGACCGCCGAGCCCTGGCTCTCCCCGTCGGCCGGCCGTGCCGTCGTGGCCAGCCCGACCGGGATCTCGCGCCGGGGCGCGCGTGCTGCCCGGCCGGCGGGCCTGCGCCGCATCGGGATGGTCGCGCGCCTCGACCCCTGGAAGGGGCACGACCTGGTGCTCGACGCCTTCGCCGCCGCGTTCGCGGGCGAGGACGCGGAGCTGCACCTCGCCGGCGGCGGCGACCTCGCGGACGACGGGTACGCGGAGCGGCTGCGCGCACGCGCCGAGGAGCTCGGGGTCGACCGCCAGGTCCGGCTGCGCGGGCACCTGGACGACGTCGGTGCCTTCGTGGACTCCATGGACGTCTGCGTGCAGTACTCCGCACGTCCGGAGCCCCTGGGCCAGAACGTGCTGCAGTACCTCGCACGCGCCGTCCCCGCCGTCGTCGCGGACGAGGGCGGCCCCGCGGAGTGGGTCGTGCACGGCGAGAACGGGCTGCGGGTGCCGCCGCGGGACCCTGCCGCGCTCGCGTCGGCGCTGCGTGCGCTCGTGGGTGACCCTGGACTGTGCGAGCGGCTGTCGACCGGGGCGGCCGCCACGGAGCTGCCGGACGACCGCACGACGACGGCGACGCTGGTCGGCGAGCTCCGCCGGGCCGCGCGGGGCCTGGCCGGTAGCTGGAGGAGGCGAGCATGAGGATCGGTCTGACGAACGCGGTGCTCTCGAACGGCGGCGACGCCGCGATCGCCGACGCGATCGTCGGCGCGCTCGTGGACGCCGGGCTGTGCTCCGTCGACGACGTCGTCGTCTTCGACGCCGACGCGCGCGCCTCGGCAGCGCTGTACCCGGGGCTGCGGATCCTCCAGCAGGTGTCCGTGTCGCCACCCCGGCGCCCGGGCCGGCTGCACACGGTCCTGCAGCGGCTGCGGTCGCGCGCCGTCCACGTCCTCGCCTCGGACCTGGGACGGGCCCGGCGGGTGCTGCGTTCGTGGCCGCTGCGCCGGACCGCGTTCAGCCGCTCGTTCGAGGCGCTGCTCGGGTGCGACGTCGTCCTGAGCTCGGGCGGGACGTACCTCGTGGACCACTACGACTTCGCGCCGCGGTCGGTCGAGCTCGGCATCGCGCGGCGGTCGGCGGACCTCGTCGTGCTCTGGACCCAGTCGATGGGGCCGTTCGAGTCCGACCGGGCGCGCGCCGCGATCCGCTCGATCGTCCCCTCGGTCGACGCCGTCTACCTGCGCGACGAACGGTCGGCCGCGTCGTGGGAGCGGACCGGCTCCACGGTGCCCGCCGCCGTCGTGCCGGACGCCGTGTTCGGCCTCGAGCCGCTCCCCGGCCCCGGCGCACCCGCCCCGGGGTCCGGCCCGCGGCGGCGCGCGCTGATCTCCGTGCGGCAGTGGGCGCGCTCGATCGAGGGGGACGAGCTGGTCGCCGGTGCCTACGGCCGCGCGGTGCGCGGCGCCGCGGAGGCGCTGCTGGCCCGCGGGTGGGAGGTCTCCGCGATGTCGACCTGCCAGGGAGTGCCGAGGTACCCCCACGACGACTCGAAGGTCGCGGCGCGGATCTTCGCGGGCTCGGGCGTCGTCGTCGACTCCGGGTTCCACACCCCGACGCAGCTCCGCCGCGAGCTCCGCGACGTCGACCTGGTCGTCGCGACGCGCATGCACCTCGCGATCCTGGCGCTGATCGAGCGCCGTCCGGTGATCGCGATCGCGTACGAGTTCAAGACGCTCGAGCTGTTCCACGGCCTCGGGCTGGGCGAGTGGGTCGTCCCCATGTCCGACGTGAGTGCCGAGTGGCTCGTGGACCGTGCGACCCGGCTCGAGCAGGACCCGGGTGCGGCGGTGCTGAGCGAGACCGTGCTCGCCGACCTCCGGCGCCGGGCCATGAGCCCGGCACACGACCTGCGCCGGCGCACGGCGGTCGCGGCGGGTGACGGACGGGTTCCTTGACCTACACCTACGACGACGCGGGTCCGCGGGCCGGCGGCTCGACGATCCGGTGGAGCGCGACGGCGCTCGCCGGACGCCAGCTCGCCGTCCTGGCCTTCTCGGTCCTCCTCGCACGGCTCCTCGGCCCCGGCGCGTTCGGTGTCGTCGCGCAGGCGACCGCCGTCATGGCCGTCATGAGCGTGCTGATGGACCAGGGCCTCACGGCGTCGCTGATCAGCCGCACGTCGGTGACCCGCGCCCTGGCGGGGGCGGCGACGACCGCGAACGTGCTGCTCGGGGTCGCGCTGGCCGCAGCGATGGCTGCGCTGGCCGCGCCGGTGGCGGCGTTCTTCGACGAGCCGGCGCTGCTGGCAGTCTTCCCGGTCCTGGCGCTGAGCATCCCCGTGAAGGCGGCCGCGGTCGTCCCACGGATGCTGCTCATGCGCAGTCTCCGGTTCCGCGCCCTCGCGATCGTCGACGTCGTCTCGGCCGTCGGCGGGGGAGCGGTCGGCGTGGCGCTCGCGCTCGGTGGGGGCTCGTACTGGGCGATCGTCGCCCAGCTGCTCGCGACGGACGTGCTCGCGCTCGCGCTGTTCTGCGCGGTCGGGGAGCCCCCGCCGTTCAGCCGTCGGCTCTCGCTGCTGCGCGGTGTCCTCTCGTTCGGCGCGCAGGTGTTCGCGGGGAACCTGGCGTCGGTGGCGTCGCGCAACGTCGACAACATCCTGGTCGGCAGGTTCCTCGGCGCGGAGGCCCTGGGGCACTACTCGCTCGCGTACCGGGTGCTCCTCGCCCCGGTCCAGATGATCGGTGTGTCGGTGTCGCGCGTCCTGTTCCCCGCGGTGGCTCGCGCCCGCGGGGACGCGCGCGAGGTCGGGCGCCTGCTCGAGACGAGCGTCACGGGCATCGCCCTGGTGGCCGTCCCGCTGATGCTGGGCGTCGTCATGGCGGCGGGCGACGTGGTCCCGCTCGTGCTCGGGGAGCAGTGGCTGCCCGCCGTCCCGGTGCTCATGGTGCTCGCGGTCACCGGCGCGCGGCAGGCGCTCACGTCGACGATCTCGCCCGCGCTCCTGGGGATGGCACGTGCGGACGTGCACCTGCGGTTCAACCTCGCCGCGATGGTCGTCCAGACGGCCGGCATCGTCGCCGGCCTGCCGTTCGGGATCGTCGGGGTGGCGTGGGGGTACACCGTCGCCGGCCTCCTGCTCACGCCCCTGGTCTGCGTGCTGGAGAGCCGCATCGCCCACTTCGGCTACCGCGCGCAGCTGCGCGCGGCCGGGCCCCCGACGCTCGCCGCGGCCCTCGCGTGCGGGGCGTACGCCCTCGCCGCGTGGCCGGCGGGCACCGCGTCGGGCCGCCTCGTGCTCGGGGGCACCGCCTACCTCGTCGTGTACCTGCTGGCGCTGCGGTTCGCGTTCCCCGCGTCGTGGCGGGCCGGCCTCCGTCTGAGCCGGTCCGTCGTCGCCCGCTCGGGCCGGAGCCGCAAGGGGCCGGGCCGGTGATCGCGGCCCACGTGCGCGTGAAGCCGCGCGTGCTCCTGGTCGCGAGCCCCTTGCACGCGCGCTCCGGCGTCTACCGGTCGAGCCGCGAGCTCGTCGCGGAGGCGCGCAGGCGCGGGCTGCGGTGGAGCCTGCTCCTCGGCGTCGCCGGGTCGGCCGCCGGATCACGGCCCGACGACGACCCGCCGTGGGTCGTCGAGGACACGGACGTCGCCGGTGGGCTGCGCGGCCTGCGGTCGCTCCGGGGGCGCATCGAGGGGTTCGCCGGTCAGACCGGCGCGGACGTCGTCGTCAGCCTGCTCCCGCAGACCGACATGGCGCTGAGCACGACCCGCCTGCCGTGGGTGGCCTACCTGCGGGGCCTGCCGTGGCCGGAACGGGGCGAGTCCTCGACGGTCCGCGCGCTCGCGTGGGAGCGCCTGGAGCGTGCGGCGCTGACCCGCGCCCGGGCGACCTGGGCGACGACGCCGGTGCTCGCCGACGGCGTGTCGCTCCGTCGGCCGACCGTGATCGTCCCGGCGGGCATCGCGCCCGTGCCCCGGTCGTGGGACGGGCGGGGCGGTCGGCGCAGGGTGGTCTGGGCGGCGCGGTACGACCACGACAAGTCGCCGGGCACGTTCCTCCAGGTCATGGACGGCACCGGGCTCGACGGCCGGATGTTCGGCTCGGGGCCGCTGCGCGCGTCGATCGAGGCCGCCGCGCCGGTGAACGTCACCGTCGGTGGGTGGGTGCCCCCGGACGGGCTCTGGGACGGTGCGCTCGCGTACGTCGGGACGTCCGCGCGCGAGGCGTTCGGGCGCAGCGCCGTCGAGGCGGCGATGAGCGGTGTGCCGGTCGTGCTCTCGGAGGCGTTCGGCTGCGCCGAGCTGCTGTACCGCGACGCCGACCTGCGGCGGCGCCTCGTGCTGCCACGCGGGGACGCGCGGTCCTACCGGCGGGCGCTCGAGGACCTGGCCGCCGACGAGGGGCTGCGCCGTGCCGTGTCGGACCACCTGAGCGAGAGCGCCGAGCGGCTGACGATCGCGGGCTCCGTCTCCGCCGTCGAGGTCGAGCTCGGGCGTCTCCAGCACGGAGAGGGCAGCAGGGCATGACCGGCGAGACCACCGCCCCCCGGGCGACCGAGCGCCCCCGCGTCGCGCTGTTCCGCCACAACCTCTTCGTCCCGTCGGAGACCTTCATCCGCGCGCAGGCCGCTCGCCTCGACCGCTACGAGCCGTGGTTCGTCGCGCGGCGGGACCCGCACCACGTGCCGGCCGGCGCGCGCGTCGCCTCGGTGTTCGGGCGCGGGGACGCCGCGGCCGACGCGGTGTACGGGCTGACCGCCCGCTCCCGCCGGCTCGACTCCGTGCTCGCCGGCATCGCCCCGGCGCTCGTGCACGCGCACTTCGGTCCCGACGGCCTGTACGCCCGGAGCGCCGCCCGGCGGCTCGGCCTGCCGCTGGTCGTGACGCTGCACGGACGCGACGCGACCGTGCGCGGGGAGCAGTTCGTGCGGACGCTGCGGCCCGTCGGCGTGCGGTACGGGCTGGGCCGGCGGCGCTTCGCGGGCACGGTCGACCTGACGCTGTGCGTGTCCGACGGGATCCGGCGAGCGGCGATCGCGATGGGCAGCGACCCCGCGCGCACGGTGACGCACTACATCGGCGTCGACACCCACGAGCTGCCGGTCGCGGACGGACCCCGGAGCCGGCGCGTCGTGCACGTCGCGCGGCTCGTCGAGAAGAAGGGCACGAGCGACCTCGTCACCGCCGTCGCGAGACTGAGGTCCGCAGGCCGCGACGTGGAGCTCGAGGTGATCGGCGACGGACCGCTGCGCGCCGAGCTCGAGCGCCACAGCGCCGCGCTCGGCGTCGAGCAGCACGTCCGCTTCCTGGGGCAGCTGCCCCGCGCCGAGGTGATCGAGCGCGTCGGCCGCGCCGGTGCGTTCGCGCTCCCGAGCGTCACCGCCTCCGACGGCGACACCGAGGGCCTCCCGATCGCCCTGCTCGAGGCGATGAGCCTCGGGGTCGCCGTCGTGGCCACGCAGCACTCCGGCATCCCGGAGGCGGTCGTGCACGGCGAGACCGGGCTGCTCGTCCCCGAGCACGACCCCGCGGCGCTCGCGGACGCGCTCTGGGCGCTGCTCGGGGACGAGGCCTCGGCGCTCGAGCTCGGGCGCGCGGGAGCGTCCCGCGTGCGCGCGCACTTCGACCTCACCGCGCAGACCGCGCGGCTCGAGGACCTCTACGACACGCTGGTCGGCGGCACGCCGTCCGGCCGCGGCACGACCGACCGAGGAGCCTGAGCATGTCTGCAGCGGTGAGCCTGCTCGTGGCCGTCACGGGGGTCCTGCTGACCCTGACGGTCCGGTCCCGGCACGCCCTCATGGTCGGGATCGCGACGGTCGTGGTGCTCGCCATGCTGGTGCCGTCCTTCGGGCGGGACGACCAGCTCGTCGCGCTCACGATCGCGGCGTCCGTCGCGGCGCTCGTCGTGGCGCTGGCCCGGTCCTGGCACGTCGTCCGGCACCAGCGACCGCGCGTCCTCGTGCTGCTGTTCGTCGTGTACACGGCCGTCGCCGAGCTGCAGAACCGGAGCGCCGCGAACTCCGCGCTCGTGCTCGGGCGCAGCCTGATCCTCCTGCTCTTCGTGGTGGCGGTGACCAGCGCGTCCGAGCAGAGGCTGCCCGTGCTGCGGCGGCTCCTCCCGGTGGTCGTCGTGACCCAGCTCGTGCTCGGGCTGACCGAGGTCGTGCTGCGGGTACCGGCGTTCTGGCCGCGCCCCTCGGGGGACGACCGGATCGAGGGCCGCGTCAACTACCTGATCCCCGAGCTGCCCGGGCGCGTGCTCGGCTCGACGTCCTCGCCGCTGGTCTACGGGACGGTCGCGGCGGTGGGTGTCGTCCTCTTCGTCTGGATGGGCCTGCGCACGGGTCGGCGACGGTGGTTCGTCGCCGCGGCCGCGCCGCTGCTCGCGGTGGCGCTGTCCGGCAGCCGCGGCCCGGTGCTCGCGATGCTCGTGGCGCTCGGGGTGCTCGCCGCCGCGCGGGCGTCGTCCCGGCAGGTCGTCTGGTACGGGCTCGTCGCGCTGCTCGCCGGCATCGTCGCGCTGAGCGTCAACGTCGTGGAGGTGCTCGGGTTCAGCGACTTCGAGGGGTCCCGGTCCCAGGTGCACCGTCAGGGGGTCCTCGCGAGCGCCGGTCGCCTCGTCACGGACCAGGGGTGGGGCGACGTCCTCCTCGGCCACGGCGCCGCCGCGACGGACCTGATCGGCGGTCTCGTGGGCGGCATCGCGAACGTCGGGGTGTTCGACAACCAGTACGTCGCGACGCTCGCGCACACCGGTCTGGTCGGTCTGACCCTCCTCGTGGCCGTCATCGTGTCGGGTCTGCGCCGCGGTGACGCCCTCTCGCGGGCCGTGCTCGTGCTCGTCGCGGTGGTGTCGGTCTCCTACGACTCGCTGGGCTGGGACCTGGTCGCCCTGCTCTTCATGGTCTCGGTCGTCGGACCGAGCGGTTTCGCGGGGGACGGGAAGGCGGCGGCGGTCCCGTCGACGTCCACGACGGACGCCGGGCGGCTCGCCGCTGCGCCCGCCCGGCGCCCGGTTACCACCACGTAACACCCGTGGACACCCCGTGCCCGCCCGGTGAAGGTTCTGCCACCATGCGTGCCATGGCGACAACCTCCCCCGAGACGGTGTCCGCGCCCCCGCGCAGCGCCGTCGACCGCTACTTCAGGATCACCGAGCGCGGCTCGACGATCGGCGCCGAGGTCCGTGGTGGCCTCGTCACGTTCTTCACGATGAGCTACATCGTCGTGCTGAACCCCTTCATCATCGGCACGGTCCAGGACGGGACGGGGAACTTCCTCGGGGGCGGCGAGGGCCCGAACTTCGGGATGATCGCCGCGGCGACGGCGCTCGTCGCGGGGGTGCTGTCGATCCTCATGGGCGTCGTGGCGAACTTCCCGCTCGCGCTCGCGGCGGGCCTCGGGCTCAACGCCGTCGTCGCGTACTCGATCGCCTCGCTGCCGGACATGACCTGGGCCGACGCGATGGGCATCGTCGTCCTCGAGGGCCTCATCATCCTCGTGCTCGTCCTGACGGGGTTCCGGGAGGCCGTGTTCCGCGCCGTCCCGATCGAGCTGAAGACGGCGATCAGCGTCGGCATCGGCCTGTTCATCGCCTTCATCGGGCTCGTCGACGCCGGGTTCGTGCGCATCCCCGCGAGCCTCGCGACGCCGGTCGAGCTGGGCATCGGGGGGTCCGTCGCGGGCTGGCCGCTCTTCGTGTTCGTCTTCGGCCTGCTCCTCGCGATCGTGCTCATGGTGCGCCGGGTCAAGGGCGCGATCCTCATCGCCATCCTCTCGTCGACGATCCTCGCGGTCGTCGTCGAGCTCGTCGCGAAGGTCGGTCCGCAGGGCACGGACGGGGAGAACCCGGCGGGCTGGGAGCTCAACGTCCCGACGATCCCGGACACCTTCGTGTCGGTGCCCGACTTCGGGCTGCTCGGCCAGTTCTCGCTGTTCGGGTCGGTCGAGAAGATCGGCGTGGTCGCGGTCGCGCTGCTCGTCTTCTCGGTGCTGCTCGCGGACTTCTTCGACACGATGGGCACGATGGTCGCGGTCGGCGGCGAGGCGGGCCTGCTCGACGAGAACGGCAACCCGCCGCGCACCAAGCAGATCCTGGTCGTCGACTCGGTCGCCGCTGCGGCCGGTGGCGTGGGGAGCGTCTCGTCGAACACGAGCTACATCGAGTCCGCGGCAGGCGTCGGGGACGGCGCGCGCACCGGGCTCGCGTCGGTCGTGACCGGCATCGCGTTCCTGCTCGCCACGTTCGTCTCGCCGCTCGTCGAGCTCGTCCCGTTCGAGGCCGCCACGCCCGCGCTCGTCGTCGTCGGCTTCCTCATGGTCATGCAGGTCGCGGGCATCGACTGGAAGAACTACGAGGTCGCGATCCCGGCGTTCCTCATCATGATCCTGATGCCGTTCACGTTCTCGATCACGGCGGGCATGGGCGCGGGCTTCATCGCGTACGTCGTCATCAAGGTCGCGGTCGGCAAGATCAAGGACGTGCACCCGCTCATGTGGCTCGCGGGCGTGCTGTTCGTCCTGTACTTCACGCTCGGCCCGATCAAGGACACCCTCGGCGTCTGACGCTCAGCTCTCGGCCGCCGCCCGCGCGCGCGCCTCTCCCGCCCCGGCGGCGAGGGGCGCGCGCGCGTCGCCCGCCGGCGCGCCGTCGCCGCGGCGGTCGCGGCGGGCGAGCCGCAGCCGGTCGCCGACGAGCAGCACCACGACCCCGAGCACCGCGCCCAGCGTGTTCATCACGACGTCCTGCACGGTCGGGACGCGGGTCGGCAGGAACAGCAGCTGCGCGGTCTCGATCCCGGCGGACAGCACGAGCCCGCCGGCAACGACCCGGGCCCACCACGCACGCGCGGGTCGCACGAGCAGCCCGACGAGCACGCCGAACGGCACGAACATCACGACGTTGGCCCCCGCCTCGACCCCGGCGTACGTCACGGGGACGCCGCGAGCCGCCAGCCACTGCGTGATCACCTCGACCTGGCCGAGCGCGTCGTTGTCGGCGAGGTCGGGCGTCAGGGTGATCCACGCGACGACCAGCAGGTAGACGACGAGGGCCGCCTGGGTGGCGTGGCGCGTCCGGGTGGTCATCCCGCCAGGCTAGGCACGTGCTGTCGTAGATTGGCGGCACTTCACGCAGCCCTCACGAAGGAGTCACCAACGTGCGCATGTCGGTCATCGGGTGCGGGTACCTGGGGGCGGTCCACGCGGCCTCGATGGCGAAGCTGGGGCACGAGGTGGTCGGCGTGGACGTCGACGCCGGGAAGGTCGAGGCGCTCGCCGCCGCCCGCGCGCCGTTCTACGAGCCGGGACTGCCCGAGCTGCTCGCGGAGACGTCCGCGACGGGGCGGCTGCGGTTCACGACCGACCTCGCCGAGGTCGCGGGCTCGCGCGTGCACTTCGTGTGCGTCGGGACTCCGCAGAAGCGCGGTGAGTTCGGGGCGGACATGGCGTTCGTCGACGCGGCGTTCGAGGCGCTCCTGCCCTACGTGCAGCCGGGTGACGTGGTCGTCGGGAAGTCGACCGTGCCGGTCGGGACGGCGGAGCGCCTCGCGGAGCGGCTCGAGCCGACCGGGGCGACGCTCGTGTGGAACCCCGAGTTCCTGCGCGAGGGCTTCGCGGTCGAGGACACCCTGCACCCCGACCGGCTCGTCTACGGCGTGCCGACGGGCGCGAACGCGGTGCCGACACCCGCGGGCGACGACGCGAAGGCGGTGCTCGACGAGGTCTACGCGACGCCGCTCGCCGAGGGTGCGCCGCTCGTCGTGACCGACTACGCGACCGCGCAGCTCGTCAAGGTCGCCGCGAACTCGTTCCTCGCGACCAAGATCTCGTTCATCAACGCGATGGCCGAGCTGTGCGAGGCGACCGGCGCCGACGTGACCCGGCTCGCGGACGCGATCGGGTACGACGACCGCATCGGGCGCCGGTTCCTCAACGCCGGGCTCGGCTTCGGGGGCGGGTGCCTGCCCAAGGACATCCGCGCGTTCATGGCCCGGGCGGGCGAGCTCGGGGTCGACCAGGCGCTGTCGTTCCTCCGGGAGGTCGACTCCATCAACATGCGGCGCCGCGTCCGCATGGTCGACCTGGCGCGCGAGGTGTGCGACGGGTCGATCGTGGGCCGCCGCGTCGCCGTGCTCGGTGCGGCGTTCAAGCCGGACAGCGACGACGTACGGGACTCCCCGGCCCTGTCCGTCGCCGCGCAGATGCAGCTCCAGGGCGCGTACGTCACGGTCACCGACCCCCAGGCCGTCGAGAACGCGCGCGCCAAGTGGCCGGACCTCAAGTTCGCGGACTCGGCGCTCGAGGCCGCGCAGGACGCCGACGTCGTGCTGCTCGCGACGGAGTGGCGCGAGTTCCGCGAGCTCGACCCGGACGTGCTGGGCGAGGTCGTCGCGGAGCGGCGCATCCTCGACGGGCGCAACGTGCTCGACCCGGTCCGCTGGCGTGCGGCGGGCTGGACCTACCGGGCGCTCGGGCGCCCCTGACCATGACGGCGTCGGGGGGTGGCGCGGGGTCCGGCGACGGGACGGTGCGGCGGCCCGGCGACGGGGCCGAGCGCGGGTCCGGCGAGGGGTCCGGGCAGGCGGGGTCGCCGGACCTGCCCGGGTGGACCGGGGGAGTGCCCGACGGGTGGCACTCCCCGCCGGCCGTGCGCCGCGGCCTGCCGTCGTGGGGCTGGGCGCTGATCGCGCTCGGGGTCCTCATGGCGTTCGCGGCCGGGGTCGCGGCGCTGGGCCGCGGTGGCCCGGACGTCGGGCGCATCATCTCGGTCACCGGCACGCCCACCCCGGTCCCGACGCCGGCCCGCACCCCGGACGGCTGGGACGTCACCGAGGTGGACCTCGCGGCGTACGCCGTGGGGCTCGTGGACGCGACGAACGCGGCCCGCGCGGCCGACGGCCTCGACCCGCTCGCCGCGTCGGGCTGCGCACGCGACGGGGCTGCGACGCGCGCCGCAGCCCTCGTGGGCCAGGACGCGCTCGCGCACGCGCCGCTCGGGCCGGTCCTCGCGGCCTGTGCCGGGCCGACCGTCGCCGCGGAGAACCTTAGCCGCGCCGCCGCGGAACCGCCCGCCGTCGTCGACGCCTGGCTCGGCTCGCCGGGGCACCGCGCGAACGTGCTCGACCCGACGCTCGACGAGCTCGGCGTCGCGTGCGTCGCGGACGGCGACCAGGTCCTCTGCTCGGCGGTCTTCCTCGGCCCGTGAGCGGGTGGGAATCCGCTGGAGCGGCGGGCTCTCCCGCGTGAGACCCGGCGGACGATTCAGCGCCCCGACCCGAGCGCGCCGCTCGGGGTCGCCGCGCGGGGCTTCCCCGAGCAGGGGGTCGAGGCCGACCTGACTGCGGCGCGCCCGGTCGTCCGACGCGCGCCCGTGCCCTCGCGGTGTACGTCCTGGCCGGGCTCGTGCCAGGCGGGCGAGATGGGTGGTTCGTCCAGTTGCTTACCCAAGGTAATGAACTAGAGTAAGAACATGCCCCTCGGAGAGATCGCCCCGCAGCGCCCGGCGACGGGTCGCACCTCCGGCGCCGCGGCGAAGGCCGGCACGTCCGCCGCCCCCGGTGCCCCGGCGAAGCCCGGCACGTCCGCAGCCACGGCCGCCCCGCGGCCCGCGCCCACCGCGAAGCAGTGCCGCCCCGAGAACCTCGCGGGCGAGCTCCGCATCGGCATCTTCCGCTCCGCCCGCCGGCTGCGTGCCGAACGCGGCGCCGCGGACCTGCCCGACCACCAGTTCTCCGTGCTGGCCTGGATCCACATGGACGGCCCCATGACCCCGGGCGCGCTCGCCGAGCGCCAGCACGTCCAGCCGCCGTCGATGACCCGGACCGTCAACGCGCTCGCCGAGCTCGGCTTCGTCACCAAGGCCGAGCACCCCGTCGACGGTCGCCAGGTCGTCGTCAGCCTCACCGAGAAGGGCGCCGCGGAGGTCACCGAGACGCGCCGCCGCCGCGACCAGTGGCTGACCCGCCGCCTCACCGCGTTCACCCCCGCCGAGCGAGCGACCCTCGCCGAGGCGGCCCAGCTGCTCCGGAGGCTCGCCGCCGAATGAGTCCCACCTTCTCCTCGCTGCGCTACTACAACTACCGGCTGTGGTTCGGCGGCGCCCTCGTCGCGAACGTCGGCACGTGGATGCAGCGCGTCGCGCAGGACTGGCTCGTCCTCACCGAGCTCACCGACGAGTCCGGCGTCGCTGTCGGCATCACGACCGCGCTGCAGTTCGCGCCCGTGCTGTTCCTCTCCGCGTGGGCCGGCGTGCTCGCGGACCGCCTCGACCGCCGCAAGCTCCTCGCGGCGACGCAGGCGGCCCAGGCGGTGCTCGCCTTCGGGCTCGGTGCGCTCGTGCTGTCGGGCCACGCCCAGCTGTGGCAGGTGTACGTGTTCGCGGGCCTCCTCGGCTGCGTGTCCGCGATCGACGGCCCGGTGCGCAACACGTTCGTCGCCGAGCTCGTCCCGCGCGAGAGGCTCTCGAACGCCGTGGGGCTGAACAGCGCGTCGTTCAACACCGCGCGGCTCGTCGGGCCCGGCGTCGCGGGCCTGCTCATCGCGTGGGTCGGCTCCGGCTGGGTGTTCCTGCTCAACGGGGTCACGTTCGCGGCGACGATCCTCGCCCTGACCCGCATGCGCTCGACCGAGCTCCACCGGATGCCCGTCGTCCCGCGCGCGAAGGGCCAGATCCGCGAGGGCATCGCCTACGTGCGCGGGCGCAGCGACATCCTGGTCATCATGGTCGTGATCGGCGTCGTGTCGACGTTCGGCCTGAACTTCCAGCTCACGAGCGCCATGATGGCGCGCACCGAGTTCGGCAAGGGCGCGGGGGAGTACGGGATCCTCGGCTCCATCCTCGCGATCGGCTCGCTCACCGGCGCGCTGCTCGCGGCCCGGCGGGAGCGGCCCCGCGTCCGCCTCGTGATCGGTGCGGCGTTCGCGTTCGGCGTCACGAGCGGGGTCATGGCGCTCATGCCGACGTACTGGTCGTACGCGCTGGCGTGCATCCCCGTCGGGCTCGCGTCACTCACGATGATGACCGCGGCCAACACGACCATCCAGCTCACGACCGACCCCGCGATGCGTGGGCGCGTCATGGCGCTCTACATGATGGTGTTCCTCGGCGCGACTCCCATCGGCTCGCCGATCGTCGGCTGGGTCGCCGAGGAGTTCGGGGCGCGGTGGGCGATCGGCATCGGATCCATCTCGGCGCTGCTCGTCGCGTCCGGTGCCGCGCTGTGGGCGGCCCGGAGCTGGCACCTGACGGTCCGCTACCACGTGCTGAGCCGCCCCCACCTCGAGGTGCGCCACCCCGAGCCGGAGGCGCCCGACGGCGCGCACGAGCCGGGCGCCCGCGCCGACACCGCGCGACGGCTGCGCGCGCAGGAGGCGTCCGACCGCTCGTCGGCGGCCTGACCGGACGTCGGCGGACCGGACGTCGGCGGACCGGACGTCGGCGGCTCGACGCCGCCGGGTGAATGTCGACGCCCCCGGACGGGCCGCACAGGGTGCTGTGACACGCTCGGTCCGTGATGCCCTCCGCCGAGCCCGAGCCGGGGAGTGCTCCGGACCCGGTGCCCGCGCCGGACCTCCCGGACCCGCCGGGCGCGCACGCGACGGTGGCCCCCGCGCCGGCCCCGGGCGAGGACCCCGGACCGCCGCGCCGCCGTCGGCTGCGGCGCGCGCTGGTCGTGCTCGGCGCCCTGGTGCTCGTGCTGCTCGTCGCCGCGGGCTGGCTGGCCTCCCGCGCCGCGCAGGCGGCCGACGGCCTGACCGAGGCCGGCGCGGTGCTCGCGGACCTCGAGGGTGCGCTCGCCGGGGGCGACGTCGACGCGCTCGCGGACGGTCTGCCGGGGCTGCAGGAGGACACCGCGCGGGCCCGTGCGGCGGCGAGCGACCCGGTCTGGCGCCTCGCGGAGCACGTGCCGTGGGCCGGTCCGAACCTCACGGCGGTCCGCACGGTCGCGGTCGCGGTCGACGACGTCGCGACCGGCGCGCTGCCCGCGGTCGTCGAGCTCGGAGGCCTCGTCGCCGACCCGCAGGTCCGGCGGGCCGACGGCTCGATCGACCTCGGCCTGTTCGTCGCCGCCGCCCCCGCGCTCGACCGGGCCGCGACGACGACCCGCACCTCGGCCGCCGCGGTCGGGGCGCTCGACACCACGCGCCTCGTGGGCCGGGTCGCCGGGCCCGTGACGCAGGTCGCCGGCGGGCTCGGCACCGCGGCCGACGCCCTCGGGTCCGCGTCCGACGCGGCGCGGCTCCTGCCGCCGATGCTCGGCGCCGACGGCCCCCGCACCTACCTGCTGCTCTCGCTCAACTCCGCCGAGCTGCGCAGCGCGGGTGGCATCGTCGGCGCGGTCGCGGCGTTCACGGCCGACCAGGGTGCGATCCGGCTCGTCGACCAGCGCTCGACGCTCGACCTGCGGCCCCTCGACGACCCGGTCCTCCCGCTGACCGACGAGGAGCTCGCGGTGCACGGCGACCGCCTCGGCCGCTGGGTCCAGAACACCGTCCTCACCCCGGACTTCCCCCGCAGCGCCGAGCTGGTGAGCGCGATGTGGGCGCGCAGCGTGGGCACACCCGTCGACGGCGTGCTCGCCATGGACCCCGTCGCCGTCGCGTACCTGCTCGACGCGACGGGTCCGGTCGAGGCGGGCGGCGTCGAGCTCACCGCGGACACCGTGCTCGACGTCCTGCTGCGCGAGGCGTACGTGCGGCTGCCCGAGGCCGAGGAGGCGGACGCGTTCTACGCCGACGTCGCCTCGGCGCTGTTCACCGCGGTCAGCTCGGGCCGCGGTGAGACGCGGGACCTGCTCGACGCGCTGGCCCGGGCGAGCGACGAGCGGCGGGTGCGGGTCTGGTCCGCGCACCCCGCCGAGCAGGACCGCCTGGCCCGCACGTCGCTCGGCGCGGACTTCCTCGCCCGGCCGGGTGACACCGCGTACGCCGTGCAGCTGCCCGGTGCGGGGACGGCGCTCGGCGGCTCGGGCCTCGACACGGGCTCGCCGGCGGCGGCCCCGGGCGTGTTCCTCGACGACGGCTCCGGCGGCAAGCTCGACTACTTCCTGACGACGGACCTGACCGTCGAAGAGCTGCGCTGCGCCGCGCCGCCCGCACCCGGCTGGGCCACGGCCGTCCTCCGCCTCGACCTCGCGTACACCCCACCGGGTGACATCGCCGCGTACCCGCGGTACGTCACCGGGACGGCCGCCACGGGTCTGCCGGTGGGCGGCGTCGCGACCAACATCACGGTCTACGCGCCCCCCGGGGGCCGGATCCTCGAGCAGCGCGTCGGCGACCAGCTCGTCGGGGGAGCCACCGCCACCGAGCAGGGGCGCGCCGTGAGCACGCTGACCTCGCGCCTGCTGCCGGGCGAGCGGGCGACGTACCGGTTCACGGTCACGGTGCCCGCGCCGGCGCCGGGCGACCGGCTCGACGTGTGGACGACGCCGACGCTCACGGCGCCCGGGACCGTCACCGGTGCCTGCACCGACTGAGCCGTCGGCATGTGCCGGACGACCGTCCTGGCGCGCCCGTCCGGTGGGCGACCGACCGGGTGATTCCGCGGTTTCACCCGTCCGCCTCGGCGCCTTCGCCGCGCGCCGGAGTTACGTTGGCTTCTCCTGATTGTCCGGATGATGCGGTATGGGAGAGAGCACCGTCATGAAGAGATCGATGAGGGTGAGCTCCGCCGCCGCCCTGTCGGCCGCCGTCGGCCTGGCGTTCGCACTGCCCGCCGCCGCGGCGGTCGCACCGTCGCCGAACGGCTGCGACGACACCGGGGACGGCTATTCGGCCGGGGGCGTGTGCGCCGTCAAGGTCGAGGTCGCCTCGCCCGTGTGCGTGGACGACGTCCCCTACCTCACGTACAAGGTCGCGGTCGAGGGCGCAGCGAGCCCGCTGACCATCACGTGGGACAACCCGTCCGGCGCGGACGTCGTGCAGTCCGGGCTGCCGCTCGAGGGTCGCGTCCCGTGGCCCGGCGCGGTCGCCGGTGCCGACGGCAAGGGCGTCGACTGGCCCGGCTGGACCAAGGCGTCCGACGGCACGTGGGTGCAGGGCGACGCGTTCGACTGGGTCCGTGCCGGTTCCGGTGTGGCGGTCACCTTCGCGGCGAACCAGTCCGTGACCACGACGGTCGCCTACCCGCCGTCCTCGTCGGCGTGCCTGACGTCGCCGGCGTCGTCGGTGCTCGCCGCCGATCCCGCGTCGTCGCAGGTGCTGGCCGCGACCGGCTCCGAGACGACGCCGTGGCTCGTCGCCGCGGGCGCCCTCGTGCTCGCCGGCGGCGGTCTCGTCGCGGCCCGTGCGCGGTCCCGCCGGCACGCCGAGAGCTGACCCGCCGAACCACCGGGGGCCCTCCGGCCTCCACGACATGACACGGCCCGTCCCCGGTGCGCCGGGGGCGGGCCGTGCCCGTCGCTAGGCCGCTCCGGCCGCGCCCGCCGGGCTGACGGGGTGCGGCTCGTGCCGCCGCCGCGCGCGCTCCGCGAGCAGGACCGCGACGACCCCGCACGCGATCAGCGCCGGCACGACGAGGAACGCCGTGTGCGTCCCGACCTGGTCGGCGAGCCCACCGAGCAGCACCGGTGCGACCGCCACCGCGGCTCCGACGCCGAGCGTCGAGCGGGCCTGCGCCTGGTCCAGCCGGCCGTCGGCGGCGCCGAGCAGCATCGAGATCGCGAGCGGGAACTGCGCGCCGTACCCGAGCCCCGCGACGACGAGCCCCGCGAGGGCGAGCGCGGGCGTCGTCGCGACCCACAGCACGAGCCAGCCGGCGGCGGCGACCGCGAAGGCGGCGAGCAGCAGCTGGAGCGGAGTGGACCGCAGCGCGAGGCGCCCGACGGCGAAGCGCGCGACGCACATCCCGGCGATGAGCCCCGAGACGGCACCGGCGGCGACACCGGTCCCCGCGTCCGCGTGCGTGCGCAGCAGGTCGGCCGCCCACGCGGTCGTCGCGTTCTCGATGGCGACGACCGCGACGAGCGTGGCCCAGAGCAGCCAGAAGGTGGTCGAGAAGCGGCCCGGGCGTGCGCCCGCGGCGCCGGCCGGCGGTGCGTCGACGGATCCCGCTGCGCCCGCGGCTCCCGTCTCCGTCGCCGGGGCGGTGCCGGCGGCCCGGGCCGTCGCGGTGCCGAGCGCACCCTGCCCGGGCAGCCGCGCGACGAGCAGCGCCGTGCCGGCCGCGAGCACCACGGTGACGGCCACCGCGGGCCGCCAGCCCCACCCCAGGGCGACCGCGCCGCCGAGCGCGAGCGGCCCCACGAGCCCGACGAGCGCCCCC
Source organism: Cellulomonas sp. NPDC055163 (assembly GCF_053607065.1). Lineage (NCBI taxonomy): Bacteria > Bacillati > Actinomycetota > Actinomycetes > Micrococcales > Cellulomonadaceae > Cellulomonas > Cellulomonas sp. NPDC055163. The sequence goes on from NZ_JBSGSU010000012.1 coordinate 58,846, forward strand.
GTGCCGTGCCCCTCGCTCACCGCGGCCGGGCCCGCGGCGCCGTGGTGCACCGTGAGCGCGGGCTGTGCGGCGGCGATGAACAGCGCACCGCCGGTCGCGGCGACGGTCGCCGCGGGCAGCGTCACGAGCAGGCCGGGGGCGCTCACGAGGGCGACGACCCCGGTGGACAGGAGGCCGGCGGCGAGCAGCAGGACGCCGCGGCGGCCGAGCCGGCGCACGAGGGCGGCGCTCGTGAAGCCCGAGGTCAGGGTGCCGCACGCCATGAACCCCGTGTGCAGGCCGGCCTGCGCGCGGGTGATCCCGAGCTCGTCGGCGAGGAGCGGCAGCCCGGGCACGAAGCTGTAGAGGAACCACCCCCACGTGCCGAAGCACGCGTAGAGCGCGGCGGTGACCCGGTCCCGGACGAGCCGGGCGGGTGCGGGGCGGGCGTTCACCGTGGGTCCGGTGCCGCGGTCAGCCCAGCTGCTCCACGACGTGGTCGATGCACCGCGTCAGGGCGAGCACGTCCTGGGGGTCGACCGCGGGGAACATCGCGACGCGCAGCTGGTTGCGCCCGAGCTTGCGGTACGGGTCGATGTCGACGACGCCGTGCGCCCGCAGGACGCGCGCCACCGCGGCGGCGTCGATCTCGGGCGCGAGGTCGATCGTGCCGACGACGTTCGAGCGCACCGCCGGGTCGTCGACGAACGGCGTCGCCCAGTCGCGCTGCTCGGCCCAGCCGTACAGGTGCGCGGCCGACTCCGCGGTGCGCGCGGCGGCCCAGGCGAGCCCACCGTGCGACAGCATCCAGTCGAGCTGCTCCGCGAGGAGCACGAGCGTCGCGAGCGCCGGGGTGTTCAGCGTCTGGTCGAGACGCGAGCTCGTGACCGCCGTCGTCAGCGACAGGAACTCGGGCACCCAGCGCCCGCCGCCCTCGACCTGCGCGGCCCGCTCGACGGCGTCGGGCGACAGGACGGCGAGCCACAGCCCGCCGTCGGACGCGAAGGACTTCTGCGGCGCGAAGTAGTAGACGTCGGTCTCGCTCACGTCGACCGCGAGCCCGCCCGCCGCGGACGTCGCGTCGACCACGGTCAGGGCGCCCTGCTCGCGCGAGCCGGCGACGCGGCGCACGGGCGCGGCGACGCCCGTCGAGGTCTCGTTGTGCGGCCACGCGTAGACGTCGACGCCGTCCTCCGGCTCGGGCAGCGCGAGCTGCCCCGGGGGCGCGGTGCGGACGGTCGGCTCGCCGAGGAACGGGGCGCGAGCCGCAGCCGTCGCGAACTTCGCGCCGAACTCGCCGAAGCTCACGTGCTGGCTGCGCTCGCGCACGAGGCACAGCGTCGCGAGGTCCCAGAACGCCGTCGAGCCGCCGTTGCCGAGCACGACCTCGTACCCGTCGGGCAGGTCGAACAGCTCGGCGAGGCCCGAGCGCACGCGCCCGACGAGCGCGCGCACCGGCGGCTGGCGGTGGGACGTGCCGAGCAGCGTGCGACCGACCGACGCCAGGGCGTCGACCTGAGCGGCGCGGACCTTGCTGGGTCCGGAGCCGAACCGGCCGTCGACGGGCAGCAGGTCGGCGGGGACGGTGATCGCACGGATCGCGGGCGCGGTGTCGGGGGCCTCGGGCACGGTGCAGACGATACGGCGTCGGGGGCCGTCGGCGCCGGAGCGCCTACCCTTATGGCCAGCGACGACGACGAGAGCGACGAGCGAGAGGCTGCGGCGTGAGCGACCTGATCGACACCACCGAGATGTACCTGAAGACCGTGTACGAGCTCACCGAGGAGGGCATCACGCCGCTGCGGGCCCGCATCGCGGAGCGGCTCGGGCACAGCGGCCCGACGGTCTCCCAGACCGTGGCGCGGATGGCGCGCGACGGCCTGGTGGTGGTGAGCGGGGACCGGCACCTCGAGCTGACCGAGCTCGGGCTCGCGAAGGCCACCCGCGTCATGCGCAAGCACCGCCTCGCGGAGCGGCTGCTCACGGACGTCATCGGCCTCGACTGGGAGTTCGTGCACGAGGAGGCGTGCCGGTGGGAGCACGTCATGAGCGAGCGCGTCGAGCGCCGGCTCGCGGCGCTGCTCGACCACCCGCACTTCGACCCCTACGGCAACCCGATCCCGGGGCTCGCGGAGATCGGCGAGACGAGCACGTCCGAGCAGTTCCTCGACGGCGTCACGTCGCTCCTCACCGTCGCCAACGCCGCGGGGGGCCGGCTCGACGACGTCGTCGTGGCGCGCCTGGGCGAGCCGATCCAGCCGGACGTCGAGCTGCTGTCGCGGCTCGCGCAGGCGGGGATCCGCCCGGGTGTGACGGTCACGGTCGAGCGCGGCCCGGGTGTCGTGACCATCGCGCCGCCCGGTGCGGCGACGGTCCTCGACCTGCCCGACGACGTCGCGCGCCACATCTTCGTCGGCAACCGCTGACCTGCGCCGGGGCGCGCGCGACCCCGCTCCGGCACCGTCCCGGGGCTCCCCGGCGTCGGCGGCGGGAGGTGTCCTGGGGAGGCGGCGGACCCGTCCGGTGCAGGGGACGAAACGGGACGTGTCGGATACGTGACATTCCCGCGGGGACTCCTGTACGTTCGTCCTGCTTCACCCGGACCCTCCTTCGGAGAAGCCCTCGTGCGGATCGCCCAACCCTGCCGCCGCACGCGGTCCGCTCAACTCGCCGGCAGGGGCGGGGGACCCATGACGGGCACCGGCAACGGTGTCCTTGGGGTGAAGCCCGACGGATGCTCGCATCCCGACGGCCGGGTGTTCTCCCACCCGAACCCGACAGCTGACCTCGCAGGCCACAGGAGAGGTACCCAGTGACCGAGAGCACGACGCGCGCGCGGCACCGTTCCGTCCGCCGCCCTGCCACACCGCTGACGGACCTCGCGTCCGCGGCGTCCGAGTCGATGGGCGCCGTCGGTCGTGGCGCCGCGATCGTCGCCGCGTCGGGCGGTCTCGTCGCCACGATGATCAGCCCCGCGGCTGCTGCCCCCGGCGCCGGCGCCGCGGGTGCCCTTCCGGCGGTCGACACGTCCGCGCTCACCGCCTCGGCGCGGGCCGTGCTCCAGACCTCCCCGGTCGTCTCCTCGCCGGTGGACGCCGCATGGTCCTTCGAGGCTCCCGCCGTGACCGTCGCCCCGAAGCCGGTCGCCCAGACCCGTGCCGCACGGGCCGCCGCGAGCCGCAGCGCCGAGCGCACGGCCACCGCGACCGTCAACAACCCCATCCCGCAGTCCGTCGCGGGCAACGCGGTCCTCGAGGTCGCGGCCCGCTACGTCGGGACCCCGTACGTCTCGGGCGGCACGACCCCCGAGGGCTTCGACTGCTCGGGCTTCGTCTCGTACGTCTACGCCCAGCTCGGCATCTCGCTCCCGCGCACGTCGTCCGCCATCAAGGGCGCCGGCACGGTCGTCTCGCGGGCCGACGCGCTCCCGGGCGACCTGATCTGGAGCCCCGGCCACATCAGCATCTACGCCGGCGGCAACGACCAGATCGACTCGCCGTCGCCGGGCAAGACCGTGCAGTTCCGCACCATCTACCAGAGCTCGCCGGTCTTCATCCGCATCGGCTGAGCCCCCCGCACCGCTCCTCCAGGGCCCCCTGCACGCCACGGCGCGCAGGGGGCCCTGGACGTACGTCCGGAAATCACCGGGCGTCCACCCCCTGCTCGTGCCAGAGTCGGGGGACGCGGGGCACGTCGCCGCGTACTCTGGTCGCGCTTGCACTCCCCCAGGGACCCGCCAGCCAGGTGGGTCCACCGACCTGGACAGGAGCCCGCCGTGCTGATGCCCGTGACGCACCGGACGCTGCTTCTCAACGCCAGTCTCGAACCCCTCTGCGTCGTGAGCGTGCACCGCGCTGTCACGCTCGTCATGTCCGGGAAGGCGTCGATCCTCGAGACCGACGGCCGCGAGCTCCACTCGGAACGCACCTCGCTCCCGCTGCCCCTCGTGCTGTGCCTGACGCGGTACGTGCATGTCCCGATGCGCAAGGCGGTCGCCCCGACGCGGCGCACGGTCCTGCAGCGCGACGGTCACCGGTGCGCGTACTGCGGCGGGGGAGCGGACACGGTCGACCACGTGCTGCCCCGCTCGCGCGGCGGCCGGCACGAGTGGACCAACGTCGTCGCCGCGTGCAGCCGGTGCAACCACCGCAAAGCCGACCGGCTGCTCCACGAGATCGGCTGGGAGCTGCCGTTCGTCCCCCGTGCGCCGCGCGGCCTGGCGGCGCTCATGGCCGGCTCCCACGTCGACGAGCCCACCTGGAACGCGTACCTCGTCGCCTGAGCGGGCGTGCCCCGCCCGGCGGACCACCTGGGCGCCGTCCGTGGGACCCCGGGACGCCGCGGTGCGTGGCACACGCCAAGCGGCCCCCAAGGACGCCTCCCGAAAGTTTCCGGTCGGGGCATGATCGGGGGCAGACTGGGTGCCGTGACGACCAGGAGGTACGGGCCATGACGCACGACGACGTCGTACTCGTCGGGGTGGACGGCTCGGCGGCCAGCCTGCACGCGCTCGACTGGGCCGCCGGACAGGCCCGGGCGCACGGACGCCGGCTCCACATCGTGTGCTCGTACTCGCTGCCGTCGTTCACCGCCGCCTCGCTCGACGGCGGCTACGCGGCGCTCGACGACTCCGCGATCCAGGAGGGCGCCCGCGCGGTGCTCGCCGAGGCCCAGGCGCGGGTGGCCCCGTCGGGGACGCCGGTGACCGCGACGGTCGCGACCGGCGACGCCGCGGGCGTGCTCGTCGAGATGTCGCACGACGTGGCGCTCGCGGTCGTCGGCACGCGCGGGCGCGGCGGGTTCGCGGACCGCCTGCTCGGCACGGTGTCGTCGGCGCTCCCGGCGCACGCGGCCTGCCCGACGGTCGTGGTGCCCCTGCGCGGAACGGACTCCGTACGGACGGTGTCCGACGACGCGCCGCTCGAGCCCGTCGCGCCCGTGCGGCGCATCGTCGTCGGCATCGACGGGTCCCCGCAGGCGGACCTCGCGCTGCGCTGCGCCCTCCGGGAGGCCGAGGTGTGGGGCGCCGAGCTGACTGCCGTCGCGGGCGTGCCCGTGGGTGCCGGCAGCGGGATCCTCGCGTGGCTGCCCGCGTCCGTCGACCACGAGCAGGTGCTCGCGGACGCCGCGGAAGGCCTCAACGTCGTGGTCGACCGCGCGCTCGCCGACCACCCCGGGCTCACGGTGCGCCGGCACGTGCTCGACGGCACGGGCGCCGAGCTGCTGACGGAGTTCTCGACCGCCACCGACCTCATCGTGGTCGGCTCGCGCGGTCGCGGCGGGTTCGCCGGGCTGCTGCTGGGGTCGACGAGCCAGGCGGTGCTGCACCACGCGGTGTGCCCGGTGATGGTCGTGACGAGCCGGTGCAAGCAGTTCGCGGAGCGGACCGGCGAGGTGCCGCCCGAGCGCCGGGTCTGACCGGACGCTGCGGCCCGTGCGGGTGGCCGGCCTGCGCGGGCGGCCCGTGCGGGCGGTCAGGCAGGCGGCCCCTGCGGGCGGTCAGGCGGGCGGGGCCGCGGGGACGTCGGGCCGGCGCAGGAGCGCGGACAGCACGATCGTCGAGCGTGTGCGGGCCACGAACGGCTCGGCGGCGAGGCGCTCGACGACCTGCTCGAGGTGGCGCATGTCGTGCGCGCGGACCTGCAGCACCACGTCGACGTCGCCCGTGACGGTGCTCGCGGCGACGACCTCGGGGTAGTTCTCCACGGCGGCCCGCATCGTCGCCGGGCTCGTCGAGCCGTGGCAGTAGAGCTCGACGAACGCCTCCGTCGCCCAGCCCAGCGCCGCCGGGTCGAGCAGCACCGTGTACCCGCGCACGACGCCGCGCGCGCGCAGCCGGTCGACGCGCCGCTTGACCGCGGGCGCCGACAGCGACACCGCGGCCCCGATCTCCGCGTAGCTCGCCCGGGCGTCGACCGCGAGCTCGCGCAGGATCGCGGTGTCGAGGCCGTCGAGCGGGGCAGGCGTGGCGGTTCCGGCGGGGCGGTCCCAGGGGGCGGCGGGTGGCACGCGCTCATCATCCCGCACGCCCGCCGCGTGCCCCGGCGCCACGAGGAAGCGGGGGTGGGGAGTGCCGCTGACCGGGAAAGGGTATTCACGACCAAATGGTCCGGATCGGGCTATCTCACGAATCGCTACGGCGAGGAATGATTTTTCCGGGCAGCGCGGAACAAAGGGGACATATGGCCGTAACAATGCCGTTCTCGCCTTGCGTTCAAGTGGCGATTCCGCGAAAGTCGTGCCCGACGAGAGGCAGGGGCACCCATGGCGACTGTGCGCGAGGACCGACGGCTCGGCGGCATCCCGACCCAGCGCGAGGCCGGCGCGGCAGGAGCCCCACCCGAGGGCACGACCGCGGTGACGGCCGCGCCCGACGGGGCGACGCCGGACGCGACGGCAGCGCCCGGCGCCCGTGCCACGGTCACGACCGCGCCCGCGGCGACCCCGCTCGTCCCGTCGCCGGCCCCCGCTCCGGCGGTCGAGAGCATCGCCCCGGCCGAGGCCCCCGCGGTCGGCGCCGGCCTACCCGTTGCTGACGTACCCACCGCCGACGCACCCGATGCGGACGCACCCCGTGCCGACGCACCCCGTGCCGATGGGCCCGATGCGGCTCCGCAGCTCGCGCCGGCGTCGCCCGCCGCCCCCGCGCGGCGCCGCCGGGTCCGGACCGCCGTCGTCGTCGGCGCGGTCTCGCTCGTGCTCGGCGCGCTCGTCGCCGGCATCGTCGTGAAGGTCCAGCTGGACGCGCGCGCGGCCGAGCTCGCCCGCGCGCAGGGCCGGGTGGCGGCCGAGACCGCCGCACGCACGGCCGACGCCCGGTTCCTGGACGGGCGCACGCGCGCGGTCGAGCTCGCGTCGTCCGCCGCGTTCCGCTCGGCAGCCCTCGCGGACGTCGCCGCGGTGAGCCAGGCCGCCCAGGGCGTGCTCGCGGCGACCCCGCAGGCCGGCGACGCGCCGCGGGCCGCGCTCCAGGCTGCCGTCGACGCACTCGGTGCTGCGTCCGCCACGACCGGGAGCGGCTCCAACGTCGCGACGCTGCGCACTGCCGCAGCCGCCGTCGCCGCCCCGCAGCAGGCCGCGGTCGAGGCACAGGCCGCGTGGCAGGCCGCCGAGGACGCCCGCATCGCAGCCGAGCGTGCGGCGGCGGAGGCCGCAGCGGCCGCCGAGGCCCAGGCCGCCGAGCGGCGCGCCAACGCACGTCCGGCCGCACGCGCGCCCCGGCAGGCAGCCGCCCCGCGTGCCTCCTCCGGCGGCAGCGCACCGGCTGCTGCTGCCGCCGCCGCGCCGGCCGAGACCGCCGGGGGCTGGGCCGCCGGGGTCGAGTCGTACGGCGTCGGCGGGCTCGGCGAGGCGATCAACGCGCACCGTGCCGCCAACGGGCTCGGCCCGCTGAGCGTGTCCGGGTCCAGCTCGCTCGCGAACCACGCGGCGGACATGGCGGCGCAGTGGCGGATCTGGCACAGCGGCCGCGACCACATCGTCGGCTACGTCCAGCCCGCGAGCGCGAGCGCCATGATCTCCGCCTACGCGAACTCGGCGGGCCACAACGCGTGGCTCCTGTCCGACACCTCGCACGTGTCGATCGGCGCCGTGACGCTCAATGGGCGCCTCTTCACGGCGATGTCCTTCAGCTGAAGGCATCGCAGCCGACCGGCGCTGCGGCGGACCTGGCGCTGCAGCTGACCGGCGCTGCGGCTGACTGGCGCTGCGGCTGACCGGCGCCCAACCGACCGGCTCCCCAGCCGGCCGGCACCCCAGCCGGCCGGCTGCAGCGGCGGCACCCGACGTGCGGGCGCCGCCGCGTGCGCCCGGAGAACTCAGCGCAGGACGAGCGCGAGGCGGTCGAGCGCGAGGTCGAGGTCGTCGCGCCCGATGACGAGCGGCGGCGCGAGCCGGATCGTCGAGCCGTGCGTGTCCTTGACGAGCACGCCCTGCTCGAGCAGCCGCACGCACACGTCGCGCCCGGTGAACCGCGTGGGGTCGACGTCGACGCCGGCCCACAGGCCGACGGCCCGGAACCGCTCGACGAGCCCGTCGTCGGCGAGGCCCTGCAGGCGCTCGCGCAGGTGGACGCCCAGGGTGCGGGCGCGCTCCTGGTGCTCGCCGGTCGCGAGCAGCCCGGTCACCGCGAGGCCGACCGCGCACGCGAGCGGGTTGCCGCCGAACGTCGAGCCGTGCGTGCCGTACGTGAGCACGCCGAGCACGTCGGCCCGCCCGACGACGGCCGAGACGGGCACGATGCCGCCGCCGAGCGCCTTGCCCAGCGTCATGAGGTCGGGGCGCACGTCCCACAGCTCGCACGCGAACGTCGTCCCGGTGCGCCCGAGCCCCGACTGGATCTCGTCGGCCACGAGCAGCACGCCCGCGTCGTCGCACGCCGCGCGCACGGCCGGCCAGTAGCCGTCGGGCGGGATGACGACGCCCTGCTCGCCCTGGATCGGCTCGAGCAGGACCGCGACCGTGGTCTCGTCGATCGCGTCCCGCACCGCCGCCGCGTCGCCGTAGGGCACGAGGCGGAAGCCCGGGGTGTACGGCCCGAAGCCGGTCCGGGCGTCCTCGTCGTCGGAGAACGAGATGATCGTCGTCGTCCGGCCGTGGAAGTTGCCCGACGCGACGACGATGGTCGCCCGGTCCGGCGCGACACCCTTGACCTCGTAGCCCCACTTGCGGGCCGCCTTGATCGCGGTCTCGACGGCCTCCGCGCCGGTGTTCATGGGCAGCACCATCGGCGGGCCCACGACGTGCGGGGCGGCGAGCGCGGCGAGCGCGTCGGCGAACGGCCCGAGCAGGTCGTGGTCGAACGCCCGGGACGTGAGCGTGATCCGGTCGAGCTGCGCGTGCGCTGCCGCGAGCAGAGCCGGGTGCCCGTGGCCGAAGTTGAGCGCCGAGTACCCGGCCAGGAGGTCGAGGTAGTCGGCCCCCGCGGTGTCGCGCACCCAGGCGCCCGAGCCGGACGCGAGCGTCACGGGCAGCGGGTGGTAGTTCTGCGCGAGCGTCGGCGTGGCGCCGGAGGTGGGCCCGGCGACGGGCGGGACGACGGGCACCGTCGTGGTCATCGCGCGGCGCGGATCTCGAGCGTGCAGCACTTCGCGCCGCCGCCGCCCTTGAGCAGCTCGCTCGTGTCGACCGGGATCGGGTTCCAGCCGCGCTCGGTCAGCGCCGCCGCGAGGTCGACCGCGCTTGGCGCGACGACGACGTTCTTCCCGTCGCTCACCGCGTTGAGGCCCAGCGCCACCGCGTCGCGCTCGGTCGCGAGGATCGCGTCGGGGAAGACGCGCTCGAGCAGCTCCCGCGAGCGGTCGGAGAACGCCGGCGGGTAGTACGCGACCTGCGGGTCCGCCGGGTCGCTCGACAGCACCGCGAGCGCGGTGTCGAGGTGGTAGTAGTGCGGGTCGACGAGCTCGAGCGAGACGACCTCGCGGCCGAACAGCCGGGCGGCCTCCTCGTGCGCGGACTGGTCGGTCCGGAAGCCGGTTCCCGCGAGGACCACGTCGCCGACGACGAGCAGGTCGCCCTCGCCCTCGTTGATCTCCGAGGCGGTGTGCGTCACGTAGCCGCGGTCGGCGAACCACTTCTGGTACGCGGGACCCTCGGGTCCGCGCTCGGCGTACCGGAACCGTGCGGAGTACACGACACCGTCGACGACGGTCGCGCCGTTCGCCGCGTAGACCATGTCCGGGAGGCCCTCGATGGGGTCGATCGTCTCCACGGTGTGCCCGAGGTCGAGGTACACGTCGCGCAGCGTGCGCCACTGCCGGACGGCGAGGCCGGCGTCGGTGTGGCGCGTGACGTCCATCCACGGGTTGATCTCGTAGGAGACGGTGTAGTGCACGGGCTCGCACATGAGGAAGTGGCGGGGCGTCGCGGTGCGCTCGGTCGTGGGGGTCGCGGGCGTGGCGGACATCGGGCTCCTCGGCGTCGGGTCAGCGCGGGGCTGGGGGCGACGCGCCGGGCCGTGGGGGGCGGGCCCGGCGCGTCCTGAGGCCCGAGTGGTGCTCGGGCCGGGCACCCTCCGAGCGTACGAGCCGCCGGTGCGTCGACCTGGTACGCCGCGTTGCGCGTCGGGGTGCGGATCGTTGCGCCGTGCGGCGGTCCGGCGGCGATTCGTTGCGCGGGGCGGTGCGTGACGCGCGGTCGGTGCGTCGGGGTCCCGTCGCGGCCGCCGGTGCGGGCCCTCGGGCCCCGCGCGCCGGCGTGGGCCGCGGACGTCAGCGCAGCTCGCGCGCGACGCGGGCGAGCGCGAACCGCAGCATGAGCCCGAGCACGGGAGCGAGCACCGCGCCCGCGGGCACGGGCCCGGCGAGGACCACGCGCTCCGACCAGGTCACCCGCGCCCGGCCGGGGCCCGCGTCGGCCACGCGCACGGTGGCGTCGCCGAGCAGGAGCGGCCCGAGCTTCGTGAACAGCGCCTCCCCGGCGCGGTCGGCCGTCGGCGGCTCGAACCGGTCGAGGCGCATGCGGTCGAGCAGCCCGGGGGCGCCCCGGCGGGCGAACGGGCCCGACGTCGCCTCGAAGCGCGCGCCGAGCCGCAGGGGCCCGTCGGGCAGGTCGATGCGGGTCAGCGGGATCCACCGCTCGTGGTTGCGGCCCTCGAGCAGCAGGTCCCACGCGGCGCCGGCGCTCACCGGCAGGACGCGGCTCACGGCGACCTCGCGCCCACGGGGTTCGCCGCCCGCTCGCGGACGTCCGCCGGGGGAGCGGCTCACGCGTCGAGCGCCCGGAGCATCCGCACGAGCGCCACCTGGCGGTAGGACGAGTCGAGCAGCTCACGCACCTCGTCCCAGTCGACGGCCACGCCGAGGCGCAGCGCGAGCCACCCCGCGGGCCCGAAGTACGGCGGCGAGAAGAAGCGCTCGTCCTGCAGCAGCGCGGGCCGCTCCTCGGGGTCCGGCTTGAGGATCAGCGCGGGCTCGTCCGTCCCGCTCGACCCGTAGACCGCGAAGATCTTCTTGCCCGCGCGGAACGTCGGGCGACCCCACGCCTCGACCTCGACGGACTCCGGGAAGCGCGCCGCGACGTCGCGCACGTGCGCCAGGACCGGGTCGCCGTCGTCGTACATCCGGGGGTGCTCCATGCGTCCTCCTGGGACCGGGGCGGGCCGGGGGCCAGGGCGGCGGCGCTGCGCCGGCACTGCCCGTCCGCGCAGCCCAGGGTAGCGTCGGCGGCATGGAGACGCGTGTGCTGGGCAGGACGGGACGGTCGGTCGGAGTGGTGGGGCTGGGCTGCTGGCAGCTCGGCGGTGACTGGGGTGACGTCGCGGACGGCGACGCCCTCGCGGTGCTGGACGCCGCGGTCGCGGAGGGCGTGACGTTCCTCGACACGGCCGACGTGTACGGCGACGGGCGCAGCGAGCGGCTCGTCGGGCGGTTCCTCGAGGCGCAGCGCGCCGCGGGCGGCGTGGTGCCGACCGTCGCGACGAAGATGGGCCGCCGGGCGGCCCCGCACGACGCCGACGCGTACACGCTCGACGCGTTCCGGACCTGGAACGACCGCTCGCGCGAGAACCTCGGCGTCGACACGCTCGACCTCGTGCAGCTGCACTGCCCGCCCACCGAGGTCTACTCGCGCGACGCGGTGTACGACGCGCTCGACACCCTCGTCGAGGAGCGGCGCGTCGCGGCGTACGGCGTCTCCGTCGAGACGGTCGACGAGGCGCTCACCGCGATCGCCCGCCCGAACGTCGCGAGCATCCAGATCATCCTCAACGTGTTCCGCCGCAAGCCGCTCGAGCGGGTGCTCCCCGCGGCGCTCGACGCCGGCGTCGGGATCGTCGCGCGGGTCCCGCTCGCGAGCGGCCTGCTCTCGGGCAAGTACGACGCGAGCACGCAGTTCGCGGAGAACGACCACCGCACGTACAACCGGCAGGGCGAGGCGTTCGACGTCGGCGAGACGTTCGCGGGCGTCCCGTTCGAGGTCGGTGTCGCGGCGGCGCAGGAGGTCGCGGAGATCGGGCGCCGGGTGGCCCCCGACGCGACGACCGCGCAGCTCGCGCTGCGGTGGATCCTCGACCAGCCGGGCGTCTCGACGGTGATCCCCGGTGCCCGCAACGCCGAGCAGGCCCGCGCGAACGCTGCTGCGGCCGCGCTCGCCCCGCTCGACGCGGACGCCCTCGCCGCGCTCGCGGATGTGTACGACCGGTCGGTCCGGGAGCACGTGCACGGCCGCTGGTGACCCACAGCCGCTCGTGACCCACGGGAGCCGTCGGTGACCCGGCGCCGGTGACCAGCCGGCGCCGGGCCGCCGACCGGACGACGAAGGCCGCGCACCGGATCGCTCCGTGCGCGGCCTTCGTCGTCCCCGGGGGGGTGTGCTCGCCGTGCGTCAGCGGCGGCCCGGGCCCTGCGCCTCGATGACGCGCGGCGTCCCGCCGGTCTCCACGACCTCGACGACCTGCGGGAACCGCGCGGGCGGCTCCCCGAACGCGAGCCGAGCGCCCTCGATCACGGGCTTGCCGAGCGCACGCGCACCGGCGATGCCGACGGCCGCGCCGATGCCGAACGGCAGGAGCCGGCCGAAGAGCAGGCCACCCTGCTTCGCGGCCTGGTGCCGGACGAGGCGCTTGGTCAGCGTCGAGTTGACCTTCTTCACGGTGCCCGACGGCATGCGGGTGAGCAGCGTCCGTGCGAAGTGCACGCCGCTGATGCCCGCCGCGTCGCCGACGATCTCGCCACCCTGCTCGCCGAGGACCGTCGCGAGCAGCAGGGCCCGGCGGCGGTCGGTGTCCTGCACGTCGATGCCGTGCACGCTCGCCACGCCCAGCGCGAACGCCGACGACGCCGCGAAGAACGTGGCGACGTCGCTCGCGGTGAGCGTGAAGGCCACGCCGGTGCCGACGCCCGGGGCAGCCGCGGCGGCACCCACTGCACCGCCCGCGCCCTGGATGAGCAGGAGGTACTCCTTCTCGAGCATCCCGATGATCTGCGCCGGCGACGCCTCGGGGTTGCGCCGGCGCAGCGAGTCGACGTGCGCGTGGATGCGCTCGGACGGGATCGTCACGGCCCGGTCGAGCAGGCCGTCGGCGACGCTCTTGCGTCGCACGGTGCTCGGCTGCTCGGGCTTCGTGGTGCCGACCGTGGTGCCCGGCGGCGTGGCGTACCCGTTCTGGGCGGCCCAGTCGGTCGTCGTGACGTCCTTCGATCGGCGGCGCAGTCCCATCCGCTTCCCTCTCCTCGCGTCGTCCGCACCGGCAGGGGGGTTCGCCGGGCGGGTTCCTCGGTACAGGATCGTCGCCGCGGGGCCGGACCGCTCGCTCAGCGCTCGCCCGTGACCGTGAGATCGACGGTCGCGCCGGCCTCGATCGTGCGCCCGACCGTGCAGTGCAGGTCGATCGCCCGGTGCACCACGGCGATGAGCCGCTCGCGCTGGGCGGGGTCGAGCGGGCTCAGGTCGACGACGAGCTCCTCGGTCAGCGCCGGGTAGCGGTCCTCCTCGGGGTCGCTCAGCCCCGAGACGCGCACGGTGACCTCGACGTCGTCCCCGAGGCGGTGTGCGAGCGCGGTGTCGGCGCTCATGCCCGAGCAGCCTGCGAGCGCGATCTTGAGCAGCTCGCCGGGGGTGAACACCGCGCCGGCCTCGGCCGGCCCGATCAGCACCTCGGCGCCGCGTGAGCTGCGGCCGGTGTACGTGCGGCGCCCCGTGCGCTCGACCCAGAGCTCGGCCGGCGGCGGAGCCTCCGGCGTCGCGGGCAGGCTGGCTCCGGGCACGATCTCCGACGTCATCCCCGAATCCTCCCACGCACGCGTGGGGACGGTGCGAGCGCCGTCGGGCGGCGCGCTGGCCGGACGGTGGCCGATGCGGGGCGCGGGTGCCACGATGCAGGTCTCACGAGAGTCGGGGGGCGGGGTGAGCTGGGCACGTACCGACGTCGCGCTGACGAGCCGTCCTCTCACGAACCGGCTGCTGTCCGTGCTGTTCGTCGCGGCCGGCCTGCTCCACCTGGGAGTCGGCGCGATCAACCCGCCGGAGCGCCGCCCGGCGCCGTGGCTCGTGGTCGGCGTCCTGTACCTGGCGATCGGGCTGTGGCTGTACCGCACCCGGAACCGCGCGCGGGGGCCGTGGGTGGTCGCCGGGCTCATCGGCCTGGACATCGCCCTCGTCGCGCTCATGGCGGCCACGGCGCCGGTGGCCCCGGGTGCGCTGGCGATCCTGCTGCTCTGGGACATCCCCTTCATCTGGACCCTGTTCCGGCTGCGCCTCGCGCTGCCCGTCACGGTGCTCCAGGCGTCCCTCGGGGTGTGGATGATCCTGCGCGGCGCCTCGATGACCGGGGTCACGCAGACGCACCTCATCGTCGGCCCCGTGGCCGCGTTCGTGCTGACCGTCGGGGTCCTCGCGCTGTGCTCGCGCGTGCTGCTCAACGCGTTCGTCGCGATGCGCCGCACGTCGCTCGCGCTCGCCGCCGAGGCCGAGCACGCCGCGGTGCACGACCCCCTGACCGGCCTCGGCAACCGCGCCCTCTACGCCGAGCGCCTGCCGCACGCGGTGGCCCGGGCCGTCCGGCGCGGCACGCACGTGTGCGTCATGGTCATCGACCTCGACCAGTTCAAGCTCGTCAACGACAGCCTGGGGCACCATGTGGGCGACGAGCTCCTGCGGGCCGTCGGGCGGCTGCTCGTCGGCGCGTTCCGCGGGCAGGACACCGTGGCGCGGCTCGGGGGCGACGAGTTCGTCGTCATCTGCGAGGACCTCGCGGCGCCCGAGGACGGCGTCGCCGTCGCCCGGCACGTGCTGCGCTCGCTGCGGGAGCCGGTCGTCGCCGCCGGTCACGAGCTGTACGTCTCGGCGAGCATCGGCATGACGCTGATGCACGAGGCCGACGGCGGGCCCGAGGCGGCGCTGCGGGACGCCGACGCGGCGATGTACCAGGCGAAGCGGCGCGGGCGCGGGCTCGTCGAGGTGTACGACGAGGCGCTCCGCGAGTCTGTGACGCGGCAGCTCAGCATGGAGAACGGCCTGCGCCGCGCGCTCGACGGCCCGCCCGGCCCCGCGGGGACCGACGAGCTGCGGACCGTCTACCAGCCCATCGTCGACCTCCGCAGCGGCACGATCGTCGGCGCCGAGGCCCTCGCACGCTGGAGCAGCCCCGAGCTCGGCGAGGTCAGCCCCGAGGAGTTCATCCGGGTCGCCGAGAGCACCGGGCTCATCGTGCGGCTCGGTGAGCGGGTGCTCGACGACGCGCTCGAGGCGCTGCACACCTGGCGCCGGGTCCGCCCCGACATCACCGTCGCCGTCAACGTGTCCGCGCACGAGCTGCAGGGCAGCGACTACGCCGAGCGCGTCAGCGCGAGCGCGGACCGGCACCAGGTCGCGCTCACGTTCCTCAGCCTCGAGATCACCGAGCACACGGCGCTCGCGCAGAGCGCCGTCACGGTCGGGAACATCGGGCGCCTGTCGGCGCACGGGGTGCGGTTCTCCCTGGACGACTTCGGCACGGGGTACTCCTCGCTCGCGGCGCTGCGGCTCCTGCCGCTCGCGGCGCTCAAGATCGACATGACGCTGCGGGACGACCCGCCGGTGCTCCGCGCGTGCCGTGACCTGGGGACGGCGCTCGGGCTGCGCGTCATCGCCGAGGGCGTCGAGACCGACGCGTCGCGCGAGCGGTTCTCCGACCTCGACTACGAGTACGCGCAGGGGTTCCTGTTCGGGCGGCCGATGACGGGGGACGCTTTCGGAGCGCTGCTCGCGGAGGAGGTCGTGGGGCGCTGAGGCCCGGGGCGCTGAGGCCGGGGGCGCCGAGGCGTCCCGGGTCGTCCCACGGCGCCGCGGGCCGGACTCGACTTCGCTACGGTGGGCGCCGCCCCGACCGCTCGGTGCCGCGGTCCGACGCCACCGAGGAGAACCTGCTGATGACTCGCCCCACGACCGCCCGTCCTGCCCGGACGGTGCTGGTGTCCGTGCTCGTGGCTGCCGCGCTCGGCGGGTGCGGTGCGCCGGACTCGGGACCGGAGCCGGACCCGACGGAGTCCGTGGCCTCGGGATCCGGCGCGACCACCCCGACGGTCGCCCCCACCCCGACGCCCTCGCCCACCGCCGCGCCGGCGGCCCTGGCGTTCCATCCGGAGGGGCGCGTCGGCGACCTCCCGGCGAACGCACCCGAGGCCCAGGTCGTCGAGCTCCTGACGGCGCGGCTCGGTGCGGCGCCGGAGACCACCGACGCGGAGTACGCGTGCAAGGCACGGGGCGAGGCGGGGCGTGTGCTGGCGTGGCCCGGGCTTCGGGTGCTGGTGCTCGTGGCCGACCCCGAGGGCGGGGCGACGGACCCGTACGTCGGCGGCTGGGCGATGGTCGTCCAAGACGGGACCGACCCCGCGGTGACGACCCCGGAGGGACTGCGCACGGGTGACCCGGGGGAGCGCGTCGCCGAGCTCTACCCCGGATCGGTGGACTCCCCCCGGCCGAACCCGGCGCTGCGGTCGTGGCAGACCGCGCCCGCCCCGGGCTACACCGTCGTCACCGCGGACGACGGCAGCGGGGCGAAGGTCGGCGCCATCGGGAGCGGGTACGTCTGCCAGGCGCCCTGAGCGGACGTCCCCGTCACGGGCCCGGAACCGCGCCTGCGCACGCCCTGCGAGAACAGTCGTGAGTCGGAGGTCCGGGCACGGTTGGGGGGGCTTGCGCCGAAGGCGCGAGATGTCCGAGACCGGACAGGTGAAAATGCCCACGCGGGGGTGCCCGCCACCACTACGGTGTGCGCATCCGACCCGGCCTGACCCGGGCTCAGCCTTGGAGGCCTGCATGTCCAGCGAGTTCCCCCCGTCCGCGCCGCCCGTCGCGCCGGTGCCCGTCGCCCCGCCCGCGAACGTGGGCCGCGGAGCGCTCTTCACGCTCGCGACGATCCCCGTGGGTGTCGCCGTCTGGGTCCTGCTGTGGGGCTTCGGGTTCATCGCCTCGATCGTGGCGGCGCTCGTCGCGTTCCTCGCCGTGAAGCTGTACGTGCTCGGTGCGGGCCGCCTGACCCGCACCGGCGCGTTCGTGGTCCTGGCCGTCACGGTCGTGACCCTCGCCCTGGCGTTCGTCGGCGGCATCGCGTGGGACGCGGCGACCGCGGTCAGCGAGGAGGGCGACCTGAGCGCGTGGGGCGCCCTGACGGCCCCCGGCTTCTGGTCGTGGTTCTCGGAGATCCTCCCCGAGGTGCTCCCCGAGTACGGCACGGACATCGCGTGGGCCGCCGGCTTCGGTGCGCTCGGCGCGTTCACGACGCTCCGTGGCGCGTTCACGCAGCCGGAGGCGCCCGCCCCTGCCCCGGCGCCTGCCGGCGAGCCGACGGGCCCCGAGGCCCCCGGGTCGGTCTGACGTCGCGGTCCGCGCCCGGGTCGGGTGCGGACCGCTGGGCTTTTTGTGGGGGGGGACCGGAGAGAGTTGCCTCTTCTCCCCCCCCCCCCCTTCCCCCCTTTGTCTCCCCCCGGGACCTCACTGGTCGCCGGCCGGGGGGTGGTGGCCGGCGTCGTGCGTCACGGCTCGACCGTGACCTTGATGCCAGCGCCCGACCGCACGATCTCGATGCCCTCGACGATCTGGTCGAGCGGCAGGCGGTGGGTGATGAGATCCGCGACGGGCACGCTGCCGTCGGCGATGTAGGCGAGCGCCTGGCGGTTGTGCGCCGGGCTCGATCCGTTGGCGCCCACGATCGTGAGCTCCTTGTAGTGCACGAGGTTCGAGTCGAGCGTGATCGTCGGCTTGTCCTTGGGCAGCCCACCGAAGAAGCTGATCCGTCCCTGCGGCGCGAGCATGAGCAGCCCCTGCTCCTGCGCGGCGCCGGACGCGGCGGCGGTGATGACGACCGTCGCGCCCTTGCCGTCGAAGAACGCCTTCACCGCCTCGACGGGGTCCTCCTCGGCCGAGCACACGGCCAGGTCGGGCTGGACGACGGCCGACGCGAGGTCGAGCCGCGACCGGCTCAGCTCGACGAGCACGACCCGCTTCGCACCGCGGGCACGGGCGAGGCGCACGTGCAGGCAGCCGATCGGGCCCGAGCCGACGACGACGACGTCGTCGCCCTCGTGCACGTCCACGATCTCCTGCGCGTTGATCGCGCACGCGAACGGCTCCGCGACGCTGGCCTCCGCGAACGAGACGTTCTCGGGGATCCGGTTGAGGCCGTCGACCGCGAGGACCTCCTTCGGGACGATCGTGTACGGCGCGAAGCCGCCCTCGAAGTCGTAGCCCATCGAGACCTGGTTCGGGCAGATCGTCTCGGCGCCCGCGGTGCAGAAGTCGCAGCGGCCGCACGGGATGGCGGCGATGACCTGGACGCGGTCGCCCGGGACCCATCCCTCGACGCCCTCGCCGACGTCGACGACCTCGCCCGCGATCTCGTGGCCCATGATGCGCGGCGGCACGATGCGCTGGTGGCCGGCGGTCGAGATCTTCACGTCGGTGCCGCACATCGAGCAGGCGCGCACGCGGAGCTTGACCTCGCCGGGCCCGACCTGCGGCTCCGGGGCGTCCTCGAGGCGGACGTCACCGGGGGCGTAGAAGCGGAAGACGTTCATGACTCTCCTTCGTGTGACGTCGGGGGACGTCGTGGTGGGGTCGGCTGCCGCCGCGGGCGGGGCGGCGGCGCTCATGCGCGCACCACCCGGGGCCCGGCGGCCTCGATCTCCTCGGCGAGGTCGGGCTCGAGCTGGGAGTCGGTGATGAGGGTGTCGACGGCGGACAGCGGCGCGACCTGCGCGAAGTCGACGCGGCCGAACTTCGTGTGGTCCGTGAGGACGACCGTGCGGCGTGCGGCGGCGACGAGCGCGCGCTTCACGCGGGCCTCGACGAGGTCCGGGGTCGTGAGCCCACGCTCGGTGGTGATGCCGTTGGTGCCGAGGAACGCGACGTCGGCGTAGACGTCGGCCATCGCGCTCTCGGCCCAGGGGCCGACGGCGGCGAGGGTGCGCCCACGGACCGTCCCGCCGAGCAGGTGCAGCGTGATGTTCGGCCGGGCGGCGAGCAGCATCGCGACGGGCAGGCTGTGCGTGACGACGGTGAGCTCGCGCTCGGTCGGCAGCATCTCGGCGAGACGGATGGTCGTGGTCCCGGCGTCGAGGATGATCGAGCCGCCGTCGGGCAGCTCGTCGAGCGCGGCCTTGGCGATGCGTTCCTTCTGACCCGCCATGCGGGACTCGCGGTCCGCGACGGCGGGCTCGATGCCGAGCCGCTCGACCGGGATCGCGCCGCCGTGGACCCGGCGCAGGAGTCCCCGGCGCTCGAGCGCGGTGAGGTCGCGGCGCACCGTCTCCGGCGTGACGTCCAGCGCGTCGGCGAGGTCCTTGACCTCCGCCCGGCCGTCCCGGCGTGCCCGGGCCAGGATCTCCTGCTGACGCTCCGTCGCGTACACGAGTGCCCCTCACAGCGGTGTGCGATGGTCCGATTCCGCCGGATCCATCTGTGTAAGGGCCTGTCTAGTTCCGTTTGGACCCGAAGTCAACATCCGATCGACTCCGTTTTGGCTTGGCTCTGTCTGCTTCTGTGGTTCAGGCCCACAACGGAGGAGCCGCGCCGGGACGAAGGGCCCACGGACGACCGCCCGCCGCACGGACCCCACCGAGCCGCCGCACGACCGCGACCGGCGAGGCACGGACGTAGGCTCGGGCGCGTGACCGTGCTCCTCGACCCGCCGCTGTGGCCGCAGCACGGCCGCCTCTGGTCGCACCTCGTGAGCGACGTCTCGCTCGACGAGCTCCACGCGTTCGCCGAGCGCGCCGGCATCCCCCGCCGCGGATTCGACCGCGACCACTACGACGTCCCCGACGAGCGCTACGACGAGCTCGTCCGGCTCGGCGCCGAGCCCGTCGGCACCCGTGACCTCGTCCGACGGCTGCGCGCGTCCGGGCTGCGCGTCACCGCACGCGAGCGCCGCGACTGACCGACAGGGCTCCCGTCGACATCCCCTCCGAGACTTCACGGGCCGGTGAGGACCACGACGGCGGACCGCACGAAGAGCACAGGTGCAGCCGCGACCCTCGCCAGACGACAGGACCGGCGAGATGGTGAGAGGACGTGGGTCGTCCCGCAACCCGAGCGGACGGCCGGCTCGGTCGAGGAGGATCGACGTGTCAGGAAACAGAGCTGTCGCGTACAAGGGCCCGGGCAAGGTCGAGGTCATCGACATCGACTACCCGACGTTCGAGCTGAGGGACGGACCCGGCGTCAACCCCGCCAACGTCGGGCGCGAGGTGCACCACGGCGCGATCCTGAAGACGGTCGCGACCAACATCTGCGGCTCGGACCAGCACATGGTCCGCGGTCGTACCACCGCGCCGGCGAACCTCGTCCTCGGCCACGAGATCACCGGTGAGGTGGTCGAGGTGGGCCGCGACGTGGAGTTCGTCAAGGTGGGCGACCTCGTCTCGGTGCCCTTCAACATCGCGTGCGGTCGCTGTCGCAACTGCAAGGAGCGCAAGACGGGCATCTGTCTCAACGTCAACCCCGACCGCCCGGGCAGCGCCTACGGCTACGTGGACATGGGTGGGTGGGTGGGGGGCCAGGCGGAGTACGTGCTCGTGCCCTACGCGGACTGGAACCTGCTGACGTTCCCCGACAAGGACCGGGCGATGGAGAAGATCCTCGACCTGGCCATGCTGTCGGACATCTTCCCCACGGGCTTCCACGGTGCGGTCACCGCAGGCGTGGGGGTCGGCGCGACCGTCTACGTGGCCGGGGCCGGACCGGTCGGCCTCGCAGCCGCCACCGGTGCCCAGCTGCTGGGTGCAGCCGTCGTCATCGTCGGCGACATGGTCGAGGACCGGCTTGCTCAGGCACGGAGCTTCGGCTGCGAGACGATCGACGTCTCGAAGGGCGACCCCGCGGAGCAGATCGAGCAGATCCTCGGAGTGCCCGAGGTGGACTGCGGTGTGGACGCCGTCGGCTTCGAGGCCCGCGGTCACGGCCAGGACGCGAGCCACGAGGCACCCGCCACGGTGCTCAACTCGCTCATGGACATCACCAAGGCGGGCGGGGCGCTCGGCATCCCCGGCCTGTACGTGACAGGCGACCCGGGTGGTATCGACGAGGCGGCGCAGAAGGGTTCGCTCTCCCTCAGCCTGGGGACGGGCTGGGCCAAGTCGCTGTCCTTCACCACCGGCCAGTGCCCGGTCATGAAGTACAACCGTGACCTGATGAAGGCGATCCTGCACGACCGGGTGAGCATCGCGAAGAACGTCAACGCCCAGCCGATCACGCTCGAGACGGCCCCGCAGGGCTACGCCGAGTTCGACGCGGGCGCGGCTCAGAAGTACGTGCTCGACCCGAACGGGTACCTCGGCGCGGCGTGACACCCACGCAACGAGCCCGGGCCACGCGCGGGTCCGGGCTCGCTGTCCGTCACGCCGCCGCGCGCTCCAGCCGGATGACGATGCTCTTGCTCGTGGGGGTGTTGGAGTCGTCGGCGGTCGAGTCGAGCGGAACCAGCACGTTGGTCTCGGGGAAGTACGACGCCGCACACCCCTTCGCGGTGTCGTACGCGACGACGCGGAAGCCCTCGGCCCGCCGCTCCACCCCGTCGGTGAACTCGGAGACGAGGTCCACCACGTCGCCGTCGGTGAACCCGAGCTCGAGGAGGTCGGCCGCATTGACCATGACGACACGGCGCCCGCCGGAGATGCCGCGGTAGCGGTCGTCCGGGCCGTAGACCGTGGTGTTGTACTGGTCGTGCGACCGCATGGTCTGGAGGAGCAGACGACCGGGCGGCACGGTCGGCCACCACAGCGGGGTCCGGGTGAAGTGCGCCTTGGTGCTGGTCGTCTCGAAGGTCCGGACGTCGTGCGGCCCGTGCGGCAGCCGGAAGCCCCCCGGCACGTCGATCCGCCGCTCGTAGTCGACGAACCCGGGCACGACGGCCTCGATGTGCCGGCGGATCACCCGGTAGTCGTCCTCCATCGCCTGCCAGTCCGCCTGCGGACTGCCGGGGCGTGCCCGGCCCTGCTCGTCGTGGAAGACCGCCCGGGCGAGCCGGCACACGATCGCGATCTCGGAGAGCAGATCCGGCGCGGGAGGCGGGAGGTGCCCCGACGACGCGTGGACCATCGACATGGAGTCCTCGACCGTGACCCGCTGCCGACCGGTCCGCTGCGCGTCGAGGTCCGAGCGTCCGAGGGTCGGCAGGATGATCGCGGTGCGCCCCGGGGCGAGGTGGGAGTGGTTGAGCTTGGTGCTGACCTGGACGGTCATGGCGCAGGAGCGCAGCGCCGCCTCGGTCACGGCCGTGTCCGGCGCGGCCTTGAGGAAGTTGCCGCCCATCCCCATGAAGAAGCACACCCGGCCGTCCCTCATGGCGCGGATGGTGTTGACGGTGTCGTGTCCCGCCTCGCGGGGGCTCGCGAACGAGAACTCCGCCTCCAGCCGGTCGAGGAAGGGCTGCGGCATCTTCTCGAAGATGCCCATCGTCCGGTCGCCCTGGACGTTGGAGTGCCCGCGCACGGGCAGCAGCCCCGCGCCGGGCTTCCCGAGGTTCCCCTGCAGCAGGACGAGGTTGACGATCTCCTTGATCGTCGCGACGGCGTGCTTGTGCTGGGTCAGACCCATGGCCCACGCGACGACGGTGCGGTCCGAGTCGAGAAGCAGCTCACCCACCTCGCGGAGGGCGGTCTCGGTGAGTCCCGTCGCCTCCTCGATGTCGCTCCACGGGGTGGCCCGCAGCCCGTCGAGGTACTCCTCGAGGCCGGCGGTGTGCCGCTCGAGGAAGGCGTGGTCGAGCACGCTGGTCATGCCGATGGTCCGCCGCCCGGCCTCCTCGGCCTCCAGGAGGTGCTTCCCGAGCCCCTGGAAGACGCCGAGGTCGCCGCCGAGGCGGACCTGCAGGTGGACGTCGGCGATGCGCGTCCCGCGTCCGACCATGCCGTGCACCGTCTGCGGGTTGCGGTAGCGGCTGAGTCCCGCCTCGGGCAGGGGATTCACCGCCACGATCACGGCTCCCTGCTGCTTGGCCTTCTCGAGCGAGGTGAGCATCCGCGGGTGGTTGGTGCCGGGGTTCTGCCCCGCGATGATGATGAGCCCGGCGGTCTCGACGTCGTGCAGCGTCACCGACCCCTTGCCGATGCCGATCGTCGTGCCGAGCGCCTCGCCGGACGACTCGTGGCACATGTTGGAGCAGTCCGGCAGGTTGTTCGTCCCCAGTCCCCGCACCATGAGCTGGTAGAGGAAGGCGGCCTCGTTCGACGTGCGGCCGGACGTGTAGAAGGCAGCCTGGTCGGGGCTGTCGAGTCCGTGCAGCTCGCGGGCGATGCGGTCGAACGCCGCCTCCCAGGTGATCGGGCTGTAGTGGCTGGCCCCGTCCTCACGGATCATGGGAGTCGTCAGACGTCCCTGCCGGTTGAGCCAGTAGTCGTCGCGGGCAGCCAGGTCGTCGATCGAGTGCTCGGCGAAGAGCTCCGGCCGGACGCGCTTGCGGGTCGCCTCGGAGGCGAGGGCCTTGGCGCCGTTCTCGCAGAACTCGGCGTGGCTGCGGTCCGGGGCGTTCGGGTCGGGCCAGGCGCAGCTCATGCAGTCGAAGCCGCCGGGCTGGTTCATCCTCAGCAGACCGCTGGCTGAGCGCACCGGGCCCATCTCCCGGACGGCGTGCCGCATGGCCGTCGTCACGCCGGGCAGTCCCGCGGCCGTGCGCTTGGGCGGGCTCACCTTCACCGCCGGCTGGTCGATGTCGTCCGAGGGCGTCGTTGCCATCTCGTCATGCTACGACCGGCGGCCGGGGAGTCAGGTGCCAGGCCTGCGCGTCTGGCCGGCGCGCGAGAGGGTGTGGCCATGCGGCTGACCAAGCGGTGGAGGGTGCAGCGGATGACGGCCTCGGGCCTGGTGCACGAGCGCGCGGACGAGCTCGCAGGCGAGGAGCCGCTCGAGATCCGCATCCACGGCACCCCGTTCACAATCACGATGCGCACACCCGGCAACGACGTGGACCTCGTCGCCGGCTTCCTCGTCTCCGAGGGGGTGGTCCGGGCCGAGAGGGACATCGCGACGATCAGCCACCGCGGGGGCATCGGTGCTACGGGGGAACGGGACTACAACGTCGTGGACGTCCGCCTCGCCGCCGGCGTCGACCTCCCCGACACCTCGCTGCAGCGGCACGTGTACACGTCGAGCAGCTGCGGCGTGTGCGGCACCGCCTCGATCGAGGCCGTGCGCAAGGTCAGCCCGTTCGACGTGCCCGGCGACGGGGCCACCGTGCGGCTGGACCATCTCCTGGCCCTCCCGGAGCGGCTGCGGGCGCAGCAGGCGGTGTTCGGCCGGACCGGTGGGGTGCACGCTGCGGCGTTGTTCGTCCCCGTCGGTGGCCCCACCACCCGGTCCGAACCTCGGCTCGCCTGCGTGCGGGAGGACGTCGGCCGGCACAACGCCGTGGACAAGGTGGTCGGGTGGGCCCTCCGAGACGGCCTGCTCCCCCTGCGCGGCGCCGTTCTCCAGGTGTCGGGACGGACGTCGTTCGAGCTGGTCCAGAAGGCTGCGATGGCCGGTGTCCCGGTCCTCTCGGCGGTCTCGGCGCCCTCGGCGCTCGCTGTCGAGCTGGCCGAGGAGCTCGGGCTCACGCTCGTGGCCTTCAACCGCGGAGAGACGCTCAACGCGTACACGCACACGTCTCGCCTCCGGGCTGCTCCCACGGCGCCGGGACTCTGACGGCGGCGCCTCGGGGAGCCCGTGCTCGGTGCCGTGACCGGCGCGGGCGAACCTCCCGACGACCGTGCGAGATCCGCACGGCGCAGAGCCGCCGGCTCAGCGCACGGCCACCGCCGGCCCGGCCGCGGGCGTCCCGCTCCTGAGGTAGGCCGGCCAGCTCGCGTGCACGGTGATGTCGTCACCGGCGGCGGCGGCGTCGAGGGCGCACCCGAAGCCGACGACCCACGTGCCGTCGTCGAGCTCGACGGGTCCGAGGAGCATTGGTGCGGGGAGCGTCGCGAGGAGGCGACCGAGGCCGGCGACGGACACGAGCCACGCCTCGCCGGTGATCGACGCACCCTCCCCCGGTCCGGCGCGCACGAGCCCGGGCTTCGGGGGGTGCGTCGCGAGCGCCGCCAGCCGGTAGGCGTCCGACGTCGCGACGGTGCGGACGAAGCGCGCGCCGAGCGCGTGGAGCTGACCGTTGAGCGGCTGGCCGCGCAGGTGCGCGCCGAACACCGCGACCTCGACGCCGGTGTCGACGAGCGGCGCGACGGGTGCGGGCTCGTCGTCCGCCGCGCCGCCCTGGACGGTGAGCATGCGCCCGGCGAGGTCGAGCGCAAGCTGGTCGTCGAACGCGCGGGCGAGCACGGTGACCCCGAACGGCCCTCCGTCGGCCTCGCCCGCGGGAACCGCCACCGCGGCGAGGTCGAGCAGGTTGACGAAGTTCGTGTACGTCCCGAGGCGCCTGTTGATCGCGACGGGGTCGGCCTGCACCGCGGCGATCGTCGGGTGCTCGGTCGTCGTGGGCAGGAGCAGCAGGTCGGCGCCGGCGAGCGTGCCGAGCGCGTCGGCGCGGGCGCGGTCGAGGGCCTCCCGGTCGTGCACGTACGCCGCGGCGGTCACGTCCCGCCCGCCGAGCACGATGCCCGCGACGACCGGATCGACGCCCGCGTCGCCGCCCGCGTGCGCCCGCTCGAGGAACTCGCCGACGGCGGCGTACCGCTCGGCGACGATCGCGCCGTCGTACAGCAGCCGCGCGGCCTCGAGCATCGGCGAGACGTCGACCTCGACGACCCGCGCACCCGTGCGACCGACGGCGGCGACCGCGTCCGCGAACGCCGCGCGCCAGCCCGCGGACAGCGGCGCGAGGTCGGCGGCGCGCGGGACCGCCACCACGGGGTCGGGCCGCAGCCCGAGCCGGACGTCGGGCGGCCAGACGCGTCCGGTGGGGTCGGCGGCGTCGGTCCCGGTCATGAGGCGCGTGGCCAGCACGCCGAGGTCGAGGTCGCGCGTGAACGTGGTCACGACGTCGTAGGACCGGCAGGCGGGCACCACGCCGGTGGTCGGGACGAGCCCGAGCGTCGTCTTGATCCCGACGATCCCGTGGAACGCCGCGGGGACGCGCCCCGAGCCGGCCGTGTCGGTGCCGATCCCGACGTCCGCGATCCCGAGCGCCACGACGACCGCCGACCCCGAGCTCGACCCGCCCGAGACCCGCTCGGGCAGCGTCGCGTGCCGGACCGCGCCGTACGGGGAACGGGTCCCGACGAGCCCGGTCGCGAACTGGTCGAGGTTGGTCTTGCCGAGCACGACGGCGCCCGCGTCGACGAGCCGCTGGACGGCGGGCGCGGTCCGGGTCGCGGGCGTGACGCCGAACGCCGGGCAGCCCGCGGTCGTCGGGAACCCCGCGACGTCGACGTTGTCCTTGACCGCGAGCGTCGTCCCGGCGAGGGCCAGGTCCTCGCCCGCGGCGACCCGCGCGTCGACGCCGACCGCATCGGCGAGCGCCTGCGCCTCGGGCCGCAGGGCGATCCACACCTCGGGGCGGTCGACCTCGGCGATGCGGCGGTAGGCGGCCCGGACCCGCTCGACGGCACTCACGCCCCCACCTCCACGACGACGAGCGGCGCACCGGGCGCCACGTGCTGGCCCGGTTCGACGAGCACCCGCCGGACGCGCCCGCCCGCCGGGGCGTCGACGGCGAGCTCGAGCTTCATGGCCTCGAGCGCGACGAGGGGGTCACCCGCGCGGACCTGCTCGCCCTCGCGCACCTCGACCCGCCACACGCTGCCGACCATGGGCGCCTCGACGAGGACGCAGCCGTCGGGCACCTCGAACGGCGGGCCGCCCGGCGCCCCGCCGGGTGCGTGCGTCCGCCCGGCCTCGTCCGCGGGCTCCTCGACCGCGAGCTCGCCCGCGGCCTGCCACGCGGCGCGCTCGGCGGCGAACGCCTCGGCCTGCCGGGACTGGAACGCGGCGATCGCGTCGTGCTCGGACGCGAGCATCGCGAGGTGCTCGGCGTAGGAGAACGCGCCGTGCTCGACCTCGACGTCCAGGCGCCCGGCGGCGAACGCGGCGCGCTGCTCGACGAGCTCCTCGGCGGTCACCGGGTGCCACACGATGCGGTCGAAGAACCGCAGAAGCCACGGGGTGCCGGGCTCGAACACCCCGCGCTGGCGGTGCCCCGACCAGATCGGCACGGTCCGACCGACGAGCTGGTAGCCGCCCGGGGAGTCCATGCCGTAGACGCACAGGTACGTGCCTCCGAGCCCGACGGTGTCCGCGGCCGTCCACGTGCGTGCCGGGTTGTACTTGGTGGTCATGAGCCGGTGCCGCGGGTCGAGCGGCACGGCGAGCGGGGCCCCGAGGTACACGTCGCCGAGCCCGAGCACGAGGTACTCGGCGTCGAACATCGTCGCGTGCACGTCGTCGGTCGAGTCGAGGCCGTTGACGCGGCGGATGAACTCGATGTTCGAGGGCAGCCACGGCGCCTCGGCGCGGACCCCCGCGGCGTACCGGGACGTGGCCTCGGCGATGCACGGGTCGTCGAAGGACATCGGCAGGTGGATGCGCCGGCTGGGGACGACGAGGTCCGCGGTCGGCGGCAGCGTCGCCTCGAGCTCGGCGAGCACGGCGACGAGCGCGCGGACTCCGAGCACGTCGGGGTCGACGTGGACGTGGAGGCTGCGCACGCCGGGCGTGATGTCCACGACGCCGCCGAGCCCCGCGTCCACGCGACCCCGGAGGGCCTCGCCGAGAGCGTGCACGCGCAGCCGCAGCCCGAGGTCGAGCGTCATGGGGCCGTACTCGACGAGCACGTTGTCGTCGGCGCCGCGCAGGTAGACGACCTCGGGCCGGGCCAGCGGGTCGGCGGGGTCGCCGGGGATCCGGTGCAGCACGCCGTCGTCGCCGTCGGGTCCGGTCGCGAGCGCCTCACCCACCCGGTCGAGACCGCGCAGCGCGTCGGACCCCCGCAACGCGTCGGCGGTCGCCTCGGGCACCGGGACGAGCCGCACGGTGTCACCGGGCCGGATCTGGCCCATCTTCCAGCGGTGCCCCGCGACCACCGTGACCGGGCACGCGAAGCCGCCGAGGCTCGGCCCGTCGGGTCCGAGGAGGATCGGGGTGTCCCCGCTGACGTTGAGCGCGCCGACCGAGTACGGGTTGTCGTGCAGGTTCGACGGGTGCAGCCCGGCCTCGCCGCCGTCGGGCCGCGCCCACTGCGGCTTGGGCCCGGTGAGCCGGATGCCGGTGCGGTTCGCGTGCGTCTGCACCTGCCACGTCGCGGCGTAGAGCATCGCCATGTCCTCGGGCGTGAAGTAGGACGGCGCGGGATGCGGCCCCTCCTGCACCGCGACGTGCCACTCGTGCACGACCTCGGGGCGCAGCTCCTCGGCGACGGGGACCACCGCGGGCGCGTCGCCGGGCACGGGTGCCGGGACCAGGACGTCCCCGACGACGAGCGCACGCCCGGTGTACCCGCCGAACCCCCCGAGCGAGAACGTCGACGCCGACCCGAGGTACAGCGGCACGTCGAGGCCCCCGCGCAGCAGCACGTACGTCCGCAGGCCGGCGCCGTGCGGGGCACCGACGTCGAGCACCGCGCCCGCCGGGACCGTCACGGGCTCCCACTGCGGGACGGACTCGCCGTCGACGGTGACCGGCGCCGGCGCACCCGTCACGCACACGACCGCCTCGTGGCTGAACCGCAGGCGCGGGCCGACGAGCGTGCACTCGAGCCCGGGTGCGCCCTCGGGGTTGCCGAGCGCGCGGTTGCCGAGCCGGAACGACAGGTCGTCCATCGGGCCCGACGGCGAGATGCCGACGTCCCAGTGCCCGAGCCGCCCCGGCCAGTCCTGCACCGTGGTCATGACGCCGCCGCGCAGCACCTCGACGTACGGCTCGTCGTCGGTGACACCCGCGAGCGTCGCGGTCGTGTGCGTCGCCGCGACAACCTCGGGGACGGCGACGGCGGCCCGCAGCAGCGGCAGGTTCGTCTGCACGCCGGTCACCCGGGTCCCCGCGAGCGCGTCGGCGGCCGCCGCGAGCGCTGCGGCCCGGTCGGCGCCGTGCACGACGACCTTCGCGAGCATCGGGTCGTAGTGGGTCGTGACCTCCTGGCCGGTCTCCGCCCACGCGTCGACGCGCACGCCCTCGGGGTACCGGACGTCGGTCAGCAGCCCGGCGCTGGGCCGGTAGTCGTGCCGCGGGTCCTCGGCGTACACGCGCGCCTCGACGGCGTGCCCGCGCAGCGCGGGGCCGGAGTCGGGCAGCGCCGCGAACTCGTCGCGGAGGTCGGCGTCGCCCTGCGCGAGCCGCAACATCCACGCGACGAGGTCGACGCCGATGACCTCCTCCGTCACGGGGTGCTCGACCTGGAGGCGCGTGTTCACCTCGAGGAAGGACACCTCGGCCCGGTCGACGTCGTACACGTACTCGACGGTGCCCGCGGAGCGGTAGCCGACCGACGCGGTGAGGGCGCGCGCCGAGGTCTGCATGCGCTCCCGCACGTCGTCGGGGAGGTTCGGGGCCGGGGCCTCCTCGAGCACCTTCTGGTTGCGGCGCTGGAGCGAGCAGTCGCGGTCGCCGAGGCTCACGACGCGCCCGTCCCCGTCGCCGAAGACCTGGACCTCGAGGTGCCGGGCGCGCGCGACGAACCGTTCGAGGAAGACCCCGGCGCTGCCGAAGTTGGCGGCTGCGATGCGCTGCACCTTCTCGTACGCGCCCGCGAGCTCGGTCGCGTCGGCGCACGCCTGCATCCCGATCCCGCCGCCGCCGCCCACGGCCTTGAGCATCACCGGGTACCCGACGGCGTCGGCGGCGGCGAGCGCGTCGGGGAGCGAGTCGAGCAGCCCGCTGCCGGGGACGAGCGGGACCCCGGCCGCCTGGGCCGCGACGCGCGCGCGGTGCTTGTCGCCGAACACGTGCAGGTGCGCGGGGGTCGGGCCCACGAACGCGAGCCCCGCGGCCTCGACCTCGGCGGCGAACACCTCGTTCTCGGAGAGGAACCCGTACCCGGGGTGGATCGCGCCGGCGCCGGTCGTCATCGCGGCGTCGAGCACGAGCTCGGAGCGCAGGTAGCTCATCGCGGCGGGGGCGGGCCCGAGGCGCACCGCGACGTCGGCCATCCGGACGTGCGGGGCGGCCGCGTCGGCGTCGGAGTGGACGGCGACCGTCTTGAGGCCGAGTCCCTGCGCCGTGCGCAGGATGCGGCAGGCGATCTCGCCTCGGTTGGCGACGAGCAGCGTCTCGAACACGGGGGCTCCCACGGGCGTGAGGGGCGGTCGGGCAGCGGGCCGCCGTGTCCGGGTGCCGGGCCGTCGGGCCCGGGTCGTCGTGGCGCTCCACCGCCGGATGCGGAGGTGTATACACGTCCGTATCCGCACTCGAACCGTAGGGAGACGGTGTTTCCCGCAGCGGGTGCGGGCGTAAACGCTGAGTTACGCGAGCGTCAGCCCGCGAGCGCCATCCGGGTCATCGCGCTCGTCGCGCGCTCCATGACGACCTCGAGCGACTCCCCCACGTGCTTGTGCAGCGCCGTGAGCGCCGCGGCGAGGTCGCGTGCGAGCACGAGGTCGAGGATCTCGATGTGCTCGTCGATCGTCGTGACGATGCGGCCGGTCTCGACGAAGTCGTGCATGCGCACGGCGCGGATCTTCTGGTTCACGGTCACGAGCGCGTCGGTGAGCTGGGCGTTGCCCGACGAGCGGGACAGCGCCAGGTGGAAGCCCTCGTCGAGCAGCACGAACGCGGGGTCGGGCTCGGGCGGGGTGTCGCGCAGCTCCTGCCAGCGGGTCAGCTCGGCGCGGACCTGGTCCTCGTCGTGGCGGACCCCCGGGTTCTCGATGGCCCGCGCGATGCCGCGCAGCTCCAGCGTGATGCGCAGCTCGTAGAGGTTGCGCAGGTCCTCGAGGCTCGGCACGACGACCGCGTAGCCGTAGTCGGTGCGCTCGACGAGCCCGTCGGACAGCAGCCGGGACAGCGCCTCGCGGACCGGGGTGCGCGAGACCTCGAACGCCTTGCCGAGCTTGGGCTCCGTGAGGCGCTCGCGCGGGGACACGCGGCCGTTGAGGATGTCGTCGCGCAGGCGCTCGTACACCACGTCGCGCAGCGAGCGCGACGCGCCCGCCGAGCCCGTCGCGGTGCCCGCGTCCACCTCAGCGCTCATACCCACGGAGCGTATCCCTCCCGGCGGGACGTCCCGGGTGACACCGTCCCCGTCGGGCCGCGCCCGGCGCCCGCCCGCGCGCCCGGCGTCAGAGCGCCATCGCGGCACGGACCTGCGCCTCCTGCTCGACGCCCCCCGCACCCGACGCGACGACCCGCCCGGACTCGAGCACCGCGTAGTGCGACGCCGCCCCGAGCGCGAACCCGACGTGCTGCTCGACGAGCAGCACCGCGAGCCCGCCCGCGGCGGTGAGCGCGAGGACCGCGTCCTCGATCTCGGCGACGACGGACGGCTGGATGCCCTCGGTCGGCTCGTCGAGCACGAGCACCCTCGGGCCGGTGAGGAGGGCGCGCGCGATCGCGAGCTGCTGCCGCTGACCCCCCGAGAGCAGCCCGGCACGCCGGCCGAGCAGCCCGCGCAGCGCAGGGAACAGGTCGAGCGCCTCGTCGGTGCGCCGCGCGCCCGCGGGGCCCCGGCCGTCGGCGACGAGCTGCAGGTTCTCCCGCGCGGTGAGCTGCCCGAACGACTGCTGCCCCTGCGGCACGTACGCGAGCCCGCGCCGGACCCGCTCGTGCGGGCGCAGCCGCGTGATGTCCTCCCCCGCGAGCCGCACCGCCCCCGACCGGACCGTGAGCAGCCCGACCGCCGCACGGAGCAGCGTCGTCTTGCCCGCGCCGTTGTGACCCATCACGGCGGCGATCCCGCCGTCGGGCACCCGCACGTCGACGCCGTGGACCACGGACGTGCGCCCGTACCCGACGTGCACCCCCTCGAGCTCGAGCATCACCGCTCCTTCCGTCCGCTGCCCAGGTACACCTCGACGACGCGCGGGTCCGCCTGGACCTGCGCGACCGTCCCCTCGCTCAGCACGCGGCCCTGGTGCAGCACCGTGACCGACGACGCGAACGAGCGCAGGAACTCCATGTCGTGCTCGACGACGACGACCGTGCGCTGCGCCCCGATCCGCTGCAGCAGCAGGCCGGTCTGCTCGCGCTCCGCGTGGCTCATCCCGGCGACGGGCTCGTCGAGGAGCAGCAGCCGCGAGTCCTGCACCAGGAGCATCCCGATCTCGAGCCACTGCTTCTGCCCGTGCGCGAGCACGCCCGCCGGTGCGTCCCGGAGCGCGGCGAGCCCGACGGTCTCGAGCGCCTGCTCGACGACCTCGGGGACCACGGAGCGGCGTCGCAGCAGCGTGCGGGCCCGCCGGCGCGACCCGACGGCGATGTCGAGGTTCTGCAGCACGCTGAGCTCGTCGAACACGCTCGCGGTCTGGAACGTGCGCCCGACGCCGGCCCGGGCGACCCGGTGGGACGCCCTGCCGAGCAGCTCGACCCCGCCGAACCGCACCGACCCGGTCGCCCGCGCGAGGCCCGTGATCGCGTCGACGATCGTCGTCTTGCCGGCGCCGTTCGGGCCGATGAGAAAGCGCAGGTCGCCCTGCGTGACCGTGAGGTCGACGCCGTCGACGGCCACGAAGCCGTCGAACTCGACGCGCAGGCCGCGGACCTCGAGGTAGTCGTGCCGGAACCGGTCGTCGGGCCCGGCGAGCACCTGCTCGAGCGCGTCGGGGTCGAGGACCTGCTCCGGCGGGGGGACGGCGGTCATGGTGTGCTCCCGGACGTGACGGTCTCGGACGTCGTGGTGGGTGTGTCCGCCGCTCGCGCCGGGACCTCGTCGGGCACGTCGTCCCGCTCGGCCCGGCCGGCGCGCCACCGCCGCCACACGCCCCCGAGCGACGCGAGGCCGCCCGGCAGGAACGCGACGACGAGGATGAACAGCGCCCCCTGGAAGTAGGTCCAGAACGACGGGAACTGCTCGGACAGTGACGTCTGCGCCCACGAGACCGCGAGCGACCCGAGCACCGGCCCGAGCAGCGTCGCGCGCCCGCCGATCGCGACGCCGACGAGGAACCCGATCGACGGCACGACGCCCACGTCCGCGGGCGAGATGATCCCCACGATCGGCACGAACAGCGCCCCGCCGATCCCGGCGAACGCCGCCGCGACCGCGTACGCGACGACCTTGACGACCGCCGGGTCGTACCCGAGGAACCGGACCCGGTTCTCCTGGTCGCGCACCGCGACGAGGAGCTCCCCGAAGCGCGAGCGCATGAGCAGGCGCACGACCGCGACCATGGCGAGCAGCGTCCCCGCCGCGATGAGGTAGAGCATCTCCTTGTTGACCGGGTCCGCGAGGTCGTAGCCGAAGAACGACCGGAACCCGTTGAGCCCGTTGGTTCCGCCGGTGACCTTCTGCTGCCCGACGAGCAGGATCGCGAACGCCGCCGCGAGCGCCTGCGACAGGATCGCGAAGTACGCCCCGCGCACCCGCCGCGTGAACACCGCGAAGCCGAGCACCGAGGCCAGCACGACCGGGACGAGCACGATCGCGACGACGGTGACGACCGGGCTGCGGAACGGCTCCCACCAGCCCGGCACGGTGCCGTCGCCGTACAGCAGCATGAAGTCGGGCACGCCGCCCGGCCCGGCGTCGGCGAGCTTGAGGTGCATCGCCATGAGGTACCCGCCGAGCCCGAAGTACACGCCCTGGCCGAGCGTGAGCATCCCGCCGCGGCCCCACGCGAGGCCGATGCCGACCGCGACCATCGCGAGGCAGCAGAACTTCGCGAGCAGCCCGAGCCGGAAGTCCGAGAGCAGCGCGGGTGCGACGCCGAACAGCGCGACGGCGGCGACGGCGAACCCGGCGAGCGTGCGGACACGCTCCCCGGTCAGGAGCCGGCCGGCGGTTCCGCCGCGGCGCTCCTCGGTCCCCGCGCTCACGCGAGGCTCCGCGTCCGCAGCGACACGAGCCCCTGCGGCCGCACCTGGAGGAACGCGACGATGACGACGAAGAGCAGCACCTTCGCGATGCTCGCGGTCGTCGAGTACTCGAACGTGGCCTGCAGCATGCCGAGCGAGAGCGCGGCGATCACGGTGCCCTTGAGCTGCCCGATGC
The DNA here is from genome assembly GCF_053607065.1 of Cellulomonas sp. NPDC055163. NCBI lineage: Bacteria > Bacillati > Actinomycetota > Actinomycetes > Micrococcales > Cellulomonadaceae > Cellulomonas > Cellulomonas sp. NPDC055163. The sequence continues at coordinate 92,804 of NZ_JBSGSU010000012.1, forward strand.
CGCCCACGACGACGACGAGGAACGCGTCGACGATGTAGCTCGTGCCGAGCGTCGGCCCGATCGAGCCCAGCAGCGTGAGCGCGACGCCCGCGACCCCGGCGATCCCCGAGCCGACGAAGAACGTGAGCCGGTCCGTCGCACGCGTCGAGATCCCCGAGGTCTCCGCGAGGTCGCGGTTCTGCACCGTCGCGCGGATCCGGCGCCCGAGCGGCGTGAACCGCAGGAGGAGTGCGAGCGCCGTGATGCACACGACGGCGAGGAGCAGGATGAACAGCCGGGTCTTCGGCACCCCGAGCCCGAACAGCTCGACCGCCCCGGACAGCCACGCCGGCGCCCGCACGTCGACGTTCGGTGCGCCGAAGACGTCCCGCGCGGCCTGCTGGAGCACGAGCGCGACCCCCCACGTCACGAGCAGCGTGTCGAGCGGCCTGCGGTACATCCGCGAGATCAGCGTGACCTCGAGCACGAGCCCCAGCAGCCCGCCGACGAGGAAGCCGACGACGAGCGAGACGAGCAGCGAGACCCCCGCGTCGGCGATCACGCCCTGCACGACGTACGCGGTGTAGGCGCCCGCCATCATGAACTCCCCGTGCGCCATGTTGATGACGCCCATCTGCCCGAACGTGAGCGCGAGCCCGAGCGCCGCGAGCAGCAGCACCGACCCGAGGCTCAGCCCGGCGAAGAGCTGCGAGAACAGGGCATCCATCCCGGCCCCCTTTCCGTGCGGCCCCGCGGGCGGCCGGTGCTCCGTTCCCGGAGCGCCGGCCGCCGTGCGGGGCGGGCTGGTCGTACCGCGCCGTCCGCTCACCGGCGGTGACGCGGCCCGCTGGTCAGGTCAGGACAGGCCCTCGGCCCAGTCGTAGCCCTCGAGGAACGGGTCGGGCTCGATCGCCCCGTCCGAGCTCCACTCGGTGTGGATGAGGCCGTCGGCGCCGATCTTGCCGATGAGCGCGGTCTTGGCGATGTGGTGGTTGTCGCCGTTCACCGTGACCGTGCCCTCGGGCGCCTCGAACGAGACCCCGTCCGCCGCGTCCTGCACCGCCGCGACGTCGAACGACTCGGCCTTCTCGACCATGCCCTTCCACAGGTACAGCGACGTGTACGCGGCCTCCATCGGGTCGGACGTCACGCGGTCCTCGCCGTACTTCGCCTTGAACGCCTCGACGAACGTCGTGTTCGCCGGGCTCTCGACCGTCTGGTAGTAGTTCCACGCCGTGAGCTGGCCCTCGATGTTCTCGACGCCGATGCCGCCGACCTCCTCCTCCGCGATGGACACCGAGACCACGGGGGTCGTGTCCACGCCGAGCCCGACGTTCTTGTACTCCTTGAAGAACGCCACGTTGGAGTCGCCGTTGAGGGTGTTGAACACCGCGTCCGCGCCCGACGCCTTGAGCTTGTTGACGATCGTCGAGAAGTCGGTGTGCCCGAGCGGCGCGTACTCCTCGCCGACGATCTCGATGCCGTTCGCCTCGGCGTAGGCGTTGATGATCTTGTTCGCCGTCCGCGGGAAGACGTAGTCGGAGCCGACGAGGAAGACCTTTGTCTTGCCCTGCTCCTTGAGGTAGTCCATGCCGGGCACGATCTGCTGGTTCGTCGTGGCGCCCGTGTAGAAGATGTTCGGCGACGCCTCGAGGCCCTCGTACTGCACGGGGTAGAACAGCAGCGCGTCCTTGCTCTCGAACACCGGGAGCATCGCCTTGCGCGACGACGACGTCCACCCGCCGAAGACCGCGGCGACGCAGTCGGACGAGATGAGCTTCTCGGCCTTCTCCGCGAAGACGGTCGGCTCGGAGGCGCCGTCCTCGCCGACGACCTCGAGCTGCTTGCCGAGCACGCCGCCGCCGGAGTTGATCTCCTCGGCCGCCAGGTCGAGCGCGTCGCGGACCGTCTGCTCCGAGATCGCCATGGTCCCGGACAGCGAGTTGAGGAAGCCGATCTTCACGGTGTCGCCCGAGGTGTCGACGCACGAGGCGGCCGCGCTGTCGCCGGAGGAGCTGCTGTCGCCGGAGGACCCGGCGTCGGTGCGCGCTCCGCCGCAGCCCGTGAGGCCGAGCGCGACGGCGAGGGCCGCCACGGGAAGAGCGAGTGCGCGCGTGCGTGATGTGGTCAACGAGGTGCCTTTCGCAGCGGGTCGCGGGGGTCCCTCGGAGGGAGCCTCCCCTGGTCCGGGCTCCGGATCACGCGACACCGCACTGTGTCCCGCTGTGTATACATCCCTGTGCCCATGACCGAGGACGCTAGGGACCGGGTGTTTCCACGACGCACGCGCGGCGGTGAACGGTGTGTTTCGCCTCGGTCTCGTTCGCGCCTCGACAGGCGTGGCCGGGTCCCGCGCCGGGCCGACCGGCAGCACGCCGCGCGGCCGCCGGCCGCACGCCCCGCGGTCGCCGGCCGCACGCCCCGCGGTCGCCGGCCGCACCTCCCGCGGCCGCCGGCAGCACGCCTCGCGGTCGCTGGCACCGCGCCCGTGCGGCACGCACG
>NZ_JBSGSU010000013.1:0-86537 GCF_053607065.1 Cellulomonas sp. NPDC055163
CCGCCGCCCTGCCCGCCGCCGCTCTGCCCGCGGCCCGCGCCGCCGCCCTGCGCGCCGCGGCCCGCCCCTGCGCGTCCCGCGCCTCCGCCGGCTCGCTCGGGTCGCCCCGTGCCGCCGCGCCGTCCGTCCGTTGCGCTCATCGTGCCTCTCCGTTCGCCCTGTCCACGCCCTCGAGCGTGTCGATGTCCGGTAGGTAGGGCGCGAGCGGTGGCAGCTCGTCCAGGCTCGCGAGTCCCATCCGCTCCAGGAAGTATCCCGTGGTCTCGTACAGCACCGCACCGGTCGTCGGCTCGGTGCCCGCCTCGGTGACCAGCCCGCGCGCCGTGAGCGTCCGCACCACGCCGTCCACGTTGACCCCGCGCACCCCCGAGACCTGCCCGCGCGTGACCGGCTGGCGGTACGCGATGACCGCCAGGGTCTCGAGCGCGGCCTGCGTGAGCCGCGCCGTCTGCCCCTCGAGCACGAAGCGCCCCACCACGTCCGCGTACGGCGACGCCGAGTAGATCCGCCACCCCGCACCGGCGAGCCGCAGCTCGAAGCCGCGCGGGCGCCCGCCGTGGTCCCCGCGGTACTCCGCTGCGAGCTCGCCGAGGAGCTCCTCGACGCGCACGGTCGGCAGCGCGAGGACCGAGGCGAGCCGGACGGCCGGGATCGGCTCGTCGGCGACCATGAGCACGGCCTCGAGCGCCGCGAGCGCTCCGCCGGGCAGCGCGTCGACGTCGAACGCGAGCTCGTCGGCTGCGACCCCCGGCGGCGTGGCGTCCTGCGGGACGGCGTCGGGCGGCGGGACCTGGCTCATGCGGTGGGCTCCTGCGGCTGGTCGGTCAGGTCGGCGGGGTGGTCGCCGGTGCGCGGCGGCCCGGTGACCTCCGCGGTGACGTCCGCGGTGTCGTCCGCGGTGTCGTCAGCGGCGGGCTCGTCAGCGCGGTGGTCACCGGGCTCGTCACCCGGCTCGTCGAAGTCGTCGGACACCTCGACGTCGCCCTCCTCGGCCCCCGTCCAGCGCACCGTGAGCTCGCCGAGCGGCTCGACCTGGTCGAACCCGACCGCGCCCTCGCGGAACAGCTCGAGCAGCGCGAGGAACCGGGCGACCACGACGATCGTCGCGTCGGCGTCGGCGGTCAGCGACCGGAACGACAGCGCGCCGCCGTGCCGCAACCGGTCGACGAGCACCGCGGCCTGCTCGCGCACGGAGACCGCCGGGGCGTGCAGGTGGCTGAGGTCCACCCCGGGCGGAGGCGCCTTCGGCGCGAGCACCTTCGCGGCCAGCGCGGCGAGCTCGACGGGCCCGATCTGCCACACGAGCTCGGGCAGCAGCGCCGCGAGCTGCGGCTCGAGCGTGACCGTCCGGGGGAAGCGGCGCGCCTCGGCCGCGAGCCGCTCACCGACGTCCCGGGCGACGACCTTGTACGCGCGGTACTGCAGCAGCCGCGCGAACAGCAGGTCGCGCGCCTCGAGGAGCTCGAGGTCCTCGGCGTCCTCGACGTCTCCGGACGGCAGGAGGCGCGCCGCCTTGAGGTCGAGCAGCGTCGCGGCGACGACGAGGAACTCGCTCGCCTGGCTGAGGTCCCACGAGGTGCCGCCCTCGGCCGCCGCGCGCTCGGCTGCGCGGATGTGCGCGATGAACTCGTTGGTCACCTGCCCGAGCGAGACCTCGGTGATGTCGAGCTTGTGCTTCGCGATGAGCCCCAGCAGCAGGTCGAAGGGACCCGAGAAGTTCGTGAGGTGGACCTCGAAGCCGCCGGCGCCCGGCGCGGCGCGTCCGGGGACCTCGGCCGGCGGGGGCGTCGTCGCGCTTGCAGAGGCCGCCTCAGGCGGCGTCGCCACGGGCGATGAGCTCACGGGCCAGCTGCCGGTACGCCGTGGCGCCGCTGTGGGTCGGCGCGTAGGTGGTGATGGGCTCCGCGGCGACCGACGAGTCCGGGAACTTGACCGTCCGGCCGATCACGGTGTGCAGGAGGGTGTCGCCGAAGGCCTCGTTGAGCCGGGCCACGACCTCGCGTGCGTGCAGCGTCCGCGGGTCGTACATCGTGGCCAGTATCCCGTCGACCTCGAGGCGCGGGTTGAGCCGGTCGCGGACCTTCTCGATCGTCTCGATGAGGAGCGCGACGCCACGCAGCGCGAAGAACTCGCACTCGAGCGGGATGAGCACGCCGTGCGCGGCGGTCAGCGCGTTCACGGTGAGCAGGCCGAGCGACGGCTGGCAGTCGATGAGCACGACGTCGTACTCGTCGGCCACGGGCCGCAGCACGCGCGCCAGCACGGACTCCCGGGCGACCTCGCCGACGAGCTGGACCTCGGCGGCCGAGAGGTCGATGTTGGCCGGCAGCAGGTCCAGCCCGGGGACCCCCGTCGCGTGGATGACCTCGTGGATCGACGCGTGCGGCTCCATGAGGAGGTTGTAGACCGTCCGGTCGAGCTCGTGCGGGCTGACCCCGAGCCCGACCGACGCGGCGCCCTGCGGGTCGAAGTCGACGATCAGGACCCGGCGGCCGTACTCCGCGAGGGACGCCGCGAGGTTGATGGTCGAGGTCGTCTTGCCGACCCCGCCCTTCTGGTTGCACATCGCGATCACGCGGGCCGGGCCGTGGCTCGGGAGGGGCGCCGGGACGGGGAACTCGGGCAGCGCTCGCCCGACGGGGTCGAGGATCGCCTCGGTCGTCTGCTCGCTCGCCACGCGCACAACCTACCGGAGGGCTCGCTCAGCGAGCGTGCGACAGACCGCACGCACGCGCGCTTCTCGGGCGGCCGGGGCCGGTCACGGGCGGCTCGACGCGGCTCCGAGCCCTCGGGGGTGGTGCGGCCGGGCCCCGACGCCGTGCGACCGCGCCCGGCACGGGGCCGGGCGAACGGCACGCCTGCGGCGGGACTCAGCGACCGGCCGCTCCGCCGCGGGACTCAGTGACCGGCAGGTCCGCCGCGGGACTCAGCGACCGGCCGGCTCCCGGCGGATCGCCCGCGGGTGCGCGGTCGCGTAGACCTCGCGCAGCGTGTCCCGGGTGACGAGCGTGTAGACCTGCGTCGTGGTCACCGACGCGTGCCCGAGCATCTCCTGGACCACGCGCACGTCGGCCCCGCCCGCGAGCAGGTGGGTCGCGAACGAGTGCCGCAGCGTGTGCGGCGACACGTGGGCCGACGCCGGCAGCTGCGCACGCTCGGCCGAGGCGCGCAGCACCGCCCACGCGCTCTGCCGGCTCAGCCGGGACCCGCGCGTGTTCAGGAACAGCGCGCTCGTCCCGCGACCCGCGGCGGCCAGCGCCGGCCGACCGCGCACCACGTAGGCCTCGACCGCCTCCACGGCGTAGCTGCCGACCGGCACGACGCGCTCCTTGCTGCCCTTGCCGAGCAGGCGCACCGCCGAGCGACCCGGCGTCAGGTCGAGGTCGTCGACGTCGAGCCCGACGGCCTCGGAGATGCGCGCCCCGGTCGAGTAGAGGAGCTCGAGCAGCGCCCGGTCGCGCAGCGGACCGGGCCCGTCGCCCGCACCGGCCGCCTCGAGGAGCCGCTCGACGTCACCGGTCGAGATCGCCTTGGGCAGGCGCCGCGGCTGCGCGGGCGGGCGGACGGCGCTCGCGGCGTCGGTCCCCGTGAGGCCCTCGAGCGCGCAGAAGCGGTGCCAGCCCCGGACAGCCACGACCGCGCGGGCCGCCGACGACGCGGAGAGCACCGCGCCGCCGTCGGAGCCGGTGCGCACCACGAGCACGAAGTCCTCGACGTCACGCTCGGTCACGTCGGCGGGCGCGCGCCGGCCCGCGGTCTCGAGGTGCTGCACGTACCGCGCGAGGTCCCGACGGTAGGCGCCCAGCGTGTTGGCCGAGAGGCCACGCTCGACGGTCAGGTGCGCGAGGTAGTCCCGCACGGCGTCGTGCAGGGGCCCCGTGGGGTCCGGCCGGTCCTCGGGCATCGACCGGCCGCGATCAGATCGGGAGGAAGACGTCCACCGCGACGGCGACGCAGAGGAGCGTGAGGTAGGTGATCGAGCCGTGGAACACCTTCATCGCGCCGAGCTTGCCGCGCGAGGGGTCCTGGGCACGCCGCAGCAGGCCGATGCAGGACCAGAGGAACCAGGCCCCGAGCCCGAGCGCGACGACGCCGTAGACCCACGTCATGCCTGCGACGGGCACGAGCAGCAGCGAGCACGCGATCATCGCGACGGTGTACGCAATCATCTCGCGGGCGACCTTGGTGTCGGCCGCGACGACGGGGAGCATCGGGACGCCGGCGGCGGCGTACTCGCGCCGGAACTTCATCGACAGCGGCCAGTAGTGCGGCGGGGTCCAGAAGAAGATGACGCCGAACAGCAGCGCCGCGGCCCACGACACGGTGCCGGTGACCGCCGACCAGCCGATCAGCACCGGCATGCAGCCGGCCGCACCGCCCCACACGATGTTCTGCGCGGTGCGGCGCTTGAGGATCATCGTGTAGCCGACGACGTAGATCGCGATGGCGCCGAGCGTGAGCCACGCGGCGGCCGGGTTCACGACGAGCGCGAACCACGCGATGGACAGCGCGCCGAGGACGAGCCCGAACACGAGCGCGGCGCGCGGCGTGATCTCGCCCGTCACGAGCGGCCGGCGCTTCGTGCGGTTCATGACCTCGTCGATGTCGCGGTCGAGGTAGCAGTTCAGCGTGTTCGCGGAGCCGGCCGCGGCCGCTCCCCCGACGAGGGTCGCGACGACGAGGCCGACGGACGGGAACCCGCGCTCGGCGAGGATCATCGTCGGGAGCGTCGTGACGAGCAGCAGCTCGATGATGCGCGGCTTGGTCAGGGCGACGTAGGCCCCGAGGTGGCGCAGCACCCGCCGGGCCCGCTCGCCGGATCCGGCGTCCGTGCGTGCGGCGGTGGGGGCGACGTTCACGACGGTGGGCCGCCACGGGGTCGCTCGTCCGGACGCTCCGGCGTCGTCCAGGGGGGCGGGGCTCGTGGTGCGCACGCGCTGCGGTCTTCCGTTCGTCTCGTCGGGTGGTCGCCCGGCCATCGTACGGCCCCCGCCCCCGCGGACCGCGCCCGGATCGGCCCCCGGGCTCCGCGGGACGGTGTGAGATCGGTCGCCCTGCCCGCGGCGATGGCGCGTGGAAAGCGCTATCCGCTACGGTGGGACGGCACCGCGCGCCACGCGGAATGCGAGATAGGCTCGATATGCACAGTGCGCCGCGAGGCCGTCGGCCCCGCCCGGACGCCATGTGACCGGCACCCACCGAGGGTCGCCCGGCCAGTTCGATCGACGCCCCGAGCATCGAGCCCGCGGCGGGAATGAGGTGCGGTGAACGCGAAGGCCCCCCAGGCACAGACCGTCGGTTGGACCGAGCTCGACCACAAGGCGGTCGACACCGTCCGGGTCCTCGCAGCCGACGCCGTCGAGAAGGTCGGCAACGGCCACCCCGGCACGGCGATCAGCCTCGCGCCCGCCGCCTACCTGCTCTACCAGAACGTCCTGCGCCACGACCCCGCGGACCCGCACTGGCTCGGCCGTGACCGCTTCGTCCTGTCGGCGGGCCACTCGAGCCTCACGCAGTACATCCAGCTCTACCTGGCCGGCTTCGGCCTCGAGCTCGAGGACATCGCGGCGCTGCGCACGTGGGGCTCCAAGACCCCCGGCCACCCCGAGTACAAGCACACCGAGGGCGTCGAGATCACGACCGGCCCGCTCGGCCAGGGCCTGGCCAGCGCCGTCGGCTTCGCGATGGCCGCGCGCCGCGAGCGCGGCCTCCTCGACCCCGAGGCCCCCGCGGGCGAGAGCCCGTTCGACCACCACGTGTACGTCATCGCGTCCGACGGCGACCTGCAGGAGGGCGTCACGAGCGAGGCGTCGTCGATCGCCGGGACGCAGAAGCTCGGCAACCTGGTCGTGCTGTGGGACGACAACCACATCTCGATCGAGGGCGACACCGAGATCGCGTTCACCGAGGACGTGCTCAAGCGCTACGAGGCCTACGGCTGGCACGTCCAGTTCGTCGACTGGACCGCGGGCCCCGACGGCTACGTCGAGGACGTCGACGCGCTGCACGCCGCGATCGAGGCCGCCAAGGCCGTCACCGACCGCCCGTCGTTCATCGGCCTGCGCACCATCATCGCGTGGCCCTCGCCGACCAAGCAGAACACGCACGGCTCGCACGGCTCGAAGCTCGGCACCGACGAGGTCCGCGGCCTCAAGGAGGCCCTCGGCTTCGACGCGACGACGACGTTCGACGTCGCGCCCGAGGTCATCGAGCACACCCGCAAGGCGCTCGAGCGCGGCAAGCAGGCGCAGGCGGAGTGGGCGCCGAGGTACGAGGCGTGGCGCGCCGCCAACCCCGACCGCGCGGCGCTGCTCGACCGGCTGCGCGCCGGTGAGCTCCCGGCCGGCTGGGCCGACGCCCTCCCGACGTTCCCCGCGGGCAAGGCCGTCGCGACCCGTGCGGCGTCGGGCGAGGTGCTCTCGGCGCTCGCCGACGTGCTCCCCGAGCTCTGGGGCGGCTCGGCGGACCTCGCCGGCTCGAACAACACGACGATGAAGGGCCAGCCCTCGTTCCTGCCCGCCGAGCGCTCGACGCACGAGTTCTCGGGCGACGAGTTCGGCCGCACCCTGCACTTCGGGATCCGCGAGCACGCGATGGGCTCGATCCTCTCGGGCATCGTGCTGCACGGCCTGACGCGCGCGTACGGCGGCACGTTCTTCACGTTCAGCGACTACATGCGCGGCGCCGTGCGCCTCGCGGCGCTCATGGGGGTCCCGGCGATCTACGTGTGGACGCACGACTCGATCGGCCTCGGCGAGGACGGCCCGACGCACCAGCCCGTCGAGCACCTCACCGCCGTCCGGGCGATCCCCGGCCTGTCCGTCGTCCGTCCGGCCGACGCCAACGAGACGGCCGCCGCGTGGAAGGCGACGCTCGAGCGCACCGACGGCCCGGTCGGCCTCATCCTCACGCGGCAGAACGTCCCGACGTTCCCGCGCGGCGAGGACGGCTTCGCCGGGGCCGAGGGCGTCGCGCGCGGCGCCTACGTGCTGCTCGAGTCGAGCACCCCGACCCCGCAGGTCATCCTCGTCGGCACCGGCTCCGAGGTGCAGCTCGCCGTCGCGGCGCGCGAGACGCTCGAGGCGGCCGGCATCGGCACGCGCGTCGTCTCGGCACCGTGCCTCGAGTGGTTCGCCGAGCAGGACGACGCGTACCGCGAGCAGGTCCTGCCCGCGTCCGTGCGTGCGCGCGTCTCGGTCGAGGCCGGCATCGCCCTGTCGTGGCACAAGATCGTCGGCGACGCGGGCCGCAGCGTCTCGCTCGAGCACTACGGCGCCTCCGCGGCGTACGAGACGCTCTACGAGGAGTTCGGGATCACCGCCGAGGCCGTCGTGGCCGCCGCGCACGAGTCGATCGCCGCCGCCTCGGGCGACGCCGCACCGGCCGCCTCCGGCGCGACCCCCACGCAGAGCGGCACCGGCGACCAGCTCTGAGCTCGGTCTCCGACATCACGGCGCCCGCACCACCGGGCGCCGGCAACAGCAGGGAAGGGGAACCACCATGGCACCGTCCGGCAGCAGCGCCCTCGACCGCCTCACCGCGGCCGGGGTCGCGATCTGGCTCGACGACCTCTCGCGCGAGCGACTCCGCACCGGGAACCTCGCCGAGCTCGTCGAGACGCGCGGCGTCGTCGGCGTGACGACGAACCCGACGATCTTCGCGAGCGCGCTCGCGAAGGGCGACGCCTACGACGAGCAGCTGCGTGAGCTCGCCGGACAGGGCGCCGACGTCGACACGGCCGTCTTCACGATCACGACCGACGACGTGCGGGAGGCGGCGGACGTGCTGCGCCCGCTGCACGAGAGCACGGGCGGCGTCGACGGTCGCGTCTCGATCGAGGTGGACCCGCGCCTGGCCAAGGACACCGAGGGCACGGTCGCCTCGGCCAAGGCCCTGTGGGCCACCGTCGACCGGCCCAACGTGTTCATCAAGATCCCGGCGACCCGTGCGGGCCTCGCGGCGATCACGGCCGTGCTCGGCGAGGGGATCAGCGTCAACGTGACGCTGATCTTCTCGCTCGAGCGGTACCGCGCGGTGCTCGACGCGTTCCTCGAGGGCCTGGAGAAGGCGAAGGCCAACGGGCACGACCTCGCGCCCATCGCGTCGGTCGCGTCGTTCTTCGTCTCGCGCGTCGACGCGGCGATCGACCCGCGGCTCGACGAGATCGGGACGCCCGAGGCCGCCGCGCTGCGCGGGAAGGCCGCCATCGCGAACGCCCGGCTCGCCTACGGCGTGTACGAGGAGGTCGTCGCCTCGGAGCGGTGGCAGGAGCTCGCCGCCGCCGGCGCGCGTCCGCAGCGCCCGCTGTGGGCGTCGACGGGCGTCAAGGACAAGGCGTACCCCGACACGCGCTACGTCGACGAGCTCGTGGTGACCGGCGTCGTCAACACGATGCCCGAGGCCACGCTCCAGGCGGTCGCCGACCACGGCGACGTCCAGGGCGACACCGTGACCGGCACGCAGGCCGAGGCGCAGTCCGTGATCGACGGGCTCGCGACCCTCGGCATCGAGATCGACGAGGTCACCGAGACGCTCGAGTCCGAGGGGGTCTCGAAGTTCGAGGCCAGCTGGCAGGAGCTGCTCGCGACCGTGACCGAGGGCCTCGCGCGGGTGAGCCGGTGAGCCCCTCGAAGGTCTCGGCGGCGAACAACCCGCTGCGCGACCCGCGCGACCGTCGGCTGCCGAGGATCGCGGGGCCCTGCGGCCTCGTGATCTTCGGCGTCACGGGCGACCTCGCCCGCAAGAAGCTCATGCCGGCGGTCTACGACCTCACCAACCGGGGGCTGCTGCCCCCGGGCTTCGCGCTCACCGGGTTCGCACGGCGCGACTGGGAGGACCAGGACTTCGCCCAGATCGTGCACGACTCGGTGAAGGAGCACGCGCGCACGCCGTTCCGCGAGGCGACGTGGCGCCAGCTCGCCGAGGGCATCCGGTTCGTCCAGGGCACGTTCGACGACGACGCGGCGTTCGACCGGCTCCGCGAGACGGTCGAGGACCTCGACGCCAAGCGCGGGACGGGCGGGAACCACGCGTTCTACCTCTCGGTGCCGCCGAGCTCGTTCCCCGTCGTCTGCCAGCAGCTCGCGCGTTCGGGGCTCTCGCAGCCCCGCGACGGTGCGTGGCGGCGCGTCGTCATCGAGAAGCCGTTCGGTCACGACCTGGAGAGCGCGCGCGAGCTCAACGACGTCGTCTCCGAGGTCTTCCGTCCGGACGACGTGTTCCGGATCGACCACTACCTCGGCAAGGAGACGGTCCAGAACCTGCTCGCGCTGCGGTTCGCGAACCAGCTCTTCGAGCCCATCTGGAACTCGCACTACGTCGACCACGTCCAGATCACCATGGCCGAGGACATCGGCATCGGCGGCCGCGCCGGGTACTACGACGGGATCGGCGCCGCCCGCGACGTCATCCAGAACCACCTCCTGCAGCTCCTCGCGCTGACCGCGATGGAGGAGCCGGTGTCGTTCGACGCCGACGACCTGCGTGCCGAGAAGGAGAAGGTCCTCTCGGCGGTGCGGCTCCCCCGCGACCTGGGCCGGCACACGTCCCGCGGCCAGTACGTCGCGGGGTGGCAGGGCGCGGAGGAGGTCGTCGGGTACCTCGAGGAGGAAGGCTTCTCGAGCACCTCGTCGACCGAGACGTTCGCCGCGATCCGGCTCGACATCGACACCCGGCGCTGGGCCGGCGTGCCGTTCTACCTGCGCACCGGCAAGCGCCTCGGGCGCCGCGTCACCGAGATCGCGGTCGTGTTCAAGCGGGCGCCGCACCTGCCGTTCGAGACGACCGCGACCGAGGAGCTCGGCCAGAACGCGCTCGTCATCCGCGTCCAGCCGGACGAGGGCGTGACGCTCCGGTTCGGCGCGAAGGTCCCCGGCACCGCGATGGCCGTCCGCGACGTCACGATGGACTTCGGGTACGGGCACGCGTTCACGGAGTCCTCCCCCGAGGCCTACGAGCGGCTCATCCTCGACGTCCTCCTGGGCGACCCGCCGCTGTTCCCGCGGCACGAGGAGGTCGAGCTGTCCTGGAAGATCCTCGACCCGATCACCTCGTTCTGGGCGTCCAAGGGCAAGCCCGACCCGTACCGCTCGGGCACGTGGGGTCCCGACTCCGCTGACGAGATGATGGCCCGCGACGGCCGCGCCTGGAGGCTCCCGTGATCATCGACCTGCCCGGCACGAGCACGCGGGCGATCAACCGCCGGCTCGTCAAGGCGCGCGACGAGGGCGGCGCGGTCGCGCTCGGCCGCGTGCTCACCCTCATCATCGACGTCGACGGGCAGGACGCCGAGGAGGCGATCGAGGCCGCGAACGACGCGAGCCGCGAGCACCCCTGCCGGGTGATCGTGATCGCCGAGGACACCACGGCCGGAAAGTCCCGGCTCGACGCGCAGATCCGCCTCGGTGGTGACGCCGGGGCGAGCGAGGTCATCGTCCTGCGTCCCTTCGGGCAGCTCGCCCACCACCTCGACACGCTCGTCATGCCGCTCCTGCTGCCCGACGCCCCGATCGTCGTGTGGTGGCCGTACGAGATCCCCGAGGACCCGGCGCAGCACCCGCTCGGCCGCATGGCCCAGCGCCGGATCACCGACTCGACGCAGTGCGCGAAGCCGGGCGAGGTCCTGCGCCAGCTCGCCCAGGTGTACGCCGAGGGCGACACGGACCTCGCCTGGACGCGCGCGACGCTGTGGCGCGGGCTCATCGCCGCGGCGCTCGACCAGCCGCCGTACGAGCAGGTCCAGCGGGTCGTCGTCTCGGGTGAGAGCACGCACCCGTCGGTCGACCTCATCGCCGCGTGGCTCGCGCAGTCGCTGCGCTGCCCCGTCGAGGTCGAGCGCATCGCGGACGCGCCCGCGATCACGACGGTGCGGCTCGAGCGGGCGTCGGGCCCGATCGTCCTCGACCGCCCGGACGGCAAGACGGCTGCGCTCATCCAGCCCGACCAGCCCGAGCACCGCATCGCCCTGCCGATCCGGCAGCTGCGGGAGTGCCTCGCGGAGGAGCTGCGCCGGCTCGACGCCGACGAGGTCTACGGCGAGGTGCTGCAGAAGGGCCTCGCGAGGTTGAGCTCGTGAGCACGCCGGCCCCCGAGCCGTCGGTGGCGGCCCCGGAGCGGCAGCCGCACCACCGGCGCCGCGTCGTCGTCCACCCGGACGCCGGCACTCTCGCGGAGGCGGTCGCGGCGCGACTGCTCACCCGGCTGCTCGACGTGCAGTCGCTGCACTCCCCCGTGCACGTGGGCCTGACGGGCGGGACCGTGGGCATCGAGCTGCTCCGGGCCGTCGCCCGCAGCCCGATCCGCGACGTCGTCGACTGGTCCGGCGTGCACGTGTGGTGGGGCGACGAGCGGTTCCTCCCCGCGGGCGACCCGGACCGGAACGAGACCCAGGCGCGCGACGCGCTGCTCGGGGCTCTCGCCGACCTCCTGCCGGCCGAGAACGTGCACGCGATGCCCGGACCTGGCGACGGCGTCGACACTCCGGAGCAGTCCGCGTCGGCGTACGCCGCCGAGCTCGCACGGTTCGCCGCCGAGGGTGCGGCCACGCCGGAGCTCGACGTGCTGCTGCTCGGCATGGGACCCGACGGGCACGTCGCGTCGCTGTTCCCGGGGCACGCCGCCCTGACGGTCACGGGGACACCGACGGTCGGCGTGCACGGCTCGCCGAAGCCGCCGCCCGAGCGTGTGTCGCTGACCTTCGAGGCGATCAACGCCGCGCACCAGGTGTGGTTCGTCGCCGCGGGTGCGGAGAAGGCCGCGCAGGTCGGCGCGGCGCTCTCGGGCGCCGAGGTCACCGCCACCCCGGCCGCCGGCGCCTACGGCCGCGAGCGGACGCTGTGGCTCGTCGACGCCGCTGCCGCCGCGGGCATCCCGGCCTGAGCGCGCGACGGCGCGCAACCCGGAGCCGGGTGCGCGACGACGCTCCGGGTGGGCACGGCCGGCCCCCCGGGGCACGAGGCCGGCGGACATGACGGAGGGCGCCTGACCTCGCGGTCAGGCGCCCTCCGTCATGCCTGTGGGTCCGTCTCGCGCGTCAGCCCCCGCGGCGTGCGCGCAGCGCGGCCAGGGCCTCGTCGAGGATCGCCTCGCCGTCCTCGTCGGAGCGGCGCTCCTTCACGTACGCGAGGTGCGTCTTGTACGGCTCGTTCTTCGAGGGCGACGGCGGGTTCGCCTCGTCCTGCCCGGCCGGGAACCCGCACCGCGGGCAGTCCCACGTCACGGGCGCCTCGGCGGCGGCCTCCTCGGCGAAGCTGGGCCGGGTCTCGTGCCCGTTGGCGCACCAGTAGGAGATCCAGACGCGCGGCGCGCTGTCCCCCCGCTCGGCCTCGCCCATCGGGCCCGCACCGACACGCGAACCCCTGATCGCGCTTCCACTCGCCACGAGGGCCCCCTAGCTCACGCGCTGGATCAGGCCCAGCAGCACGATGATGATCGCCCACGTGATCGCGACGGTGACGGTGATGCGGTTGAGGTTGCGCTCGGCGACCCCGGAGCTGCCGGCGCTGCTGGTGATGCCGCCGCCGAACATGTCCGACAGACCGCCGCCCTTGCCCTTGTGCAGCAGGACCAGCGGGATCAGCAGGACGCTGGTCAGCACCAGCAGGATCTGGAAGGTGATGCGCAAGGCGTCCACGTCGGCGTCGGTTCCTCACTCGTTCTGGGACGTCACCCGAAGGTGGGTGCGGTACAGGTGACCGCGGTACAGGGTAGGCGACGCCGGCACCGGAAGGCCAACATCGCCACGGGACGGGTGCGCGTTCGTCGAGCGCGCACCCGTCCGCGGTGGTACGAGGGCCTACAGGCCGACGTTGTGCGCCTGGAAGCGCGCGATCTTCGCGAACTCCTCGGGGTCGAGGCTCGCACCGCCGACGAGGGCCCCGTCGACGTCCTCCTTGCCGAGGATCGACGCCACGTTCGAGGACTTCACCGAGCCGCCGTAGAGCACACGGACCGCAGCGGCGATCTCGGCCGAGTACAGCTCCGCGAGGCGGGCACGGATCGCCGCGGCGACCTCCTGCGCGTCCTCGGGTGTCGCGACCTCGCCGGTGCCGATGGCCCAGACGGGCTCGTACGCGACGACGACCCGGGCGACCTGCTCGGGCGTGAGGCCCGCGAGCGAGCCCTCGAGCTGCGTGAGCGTGTAGGCGACCTGCTCGCCCGCCTTGCGGACGTCGAGGCCCTCACCCACGCAGACGATCGGGACGATGCCCGCGCCGAACGCCGCGACGGCCTTGGCGGCGACGACCGCGTCCGACTCGGCGTGGTACTCACGGCGCTCCGAGTGCCCGACGGCGACGTAGCTGACGCCGAGCTTGGCGAGCTGCGCGGCCGAGACCTCGCCGGTGTACGCGCCGCTCGCGTGCGCCGAGACGTCCTGCGCCCCGTAGCCGATCTCGAGCTTGTCGGCGTCCACGAGCGTCTGCACGGAGCGGATCGCCGTGAACGACGGGAGCACGACGACCTCGGCGGCCGAGAAGTCGTGCTTCGCGTCCTTGAGCGACCACGCGAGCTTCTGCACGAGGTGGATCGCCTCGTTGTGGTCGAGGTTCAGCTTCCAGTTGCCTGCGATGAGCGGGATGCGCGTTGCCATGAGTCAGCCCTCCAGGACGGCGATGCCGGGGAGGGTCTTGCCCTCGAGGAACTCGAGGCTGGCGCCGCCACCCGTCGAGATGTGACCGAAGCCGGCCTCGTCGAAGCCGAGGATCCGGACGGCGGCGGCGGAGTCGCCACCACCGACGATCGTGAACGCGCCGTTCGCACCGGCGTCGACGATGGCCTGCGCCACCGCACGCGTGCCGCCCGAGAACGCCTCGAACTCGAACACGCCCGCAGGCCCGTTCCAGACGATCGTCTTCGCGTCGACGAGCTTGCTCCGGAACAGCTCGGCGGAGGCCGGGCCGATGTCGAGGCCGATGCGCTCGTCGGGGATCGCGTCAGCCGCGACCACGTCGTGCGGGGAGTCCGCCGCGAACGTGTCGGCGACGACGATGTCCGTCGGGAGGACGATCTCGACGCCGCGCTCCTCGGCCTGCGCCAGGTAGCCCTTGACGGTCTCGATCTGGTCCTCCTCGAGCAGCGACCTGCCGACCGAGCAGCCCTTCGCCGCGAGGAACGTGAAGACCATGCCGCCGCCGATGAGCAGGCGGTCCGCCTTGGTCAGCAGGTTCGCGATGACGCCGAGCTTGTCGGAGACCTTCGAGCCGCCGAGCACGACCGCGTACGGGCGCTCCGGGTCCTCGGTCGCCTTGCGCAGCGAGTCGACCTCCTTGAGGACGAGCTTGCCGACCGCAGCGGGCAGCTGCTGCGCGACGTCGTAGACCGACGCCTGCTTGCGGTGCACGACGCCGAAGCCGTCCGAGACGTACGCGTCCGCGAGGGACGCCAGCTCGCCGGCGAGCTCCGCACGCTCCGCGTCGACCTTCGAGGTCTCGCGCGGGTCGAAGCGGATGTTCTCGAGCAGGGCGATCTCGCCGTCACCGAGCGCGGCGACGGTCTCGCGCGCCGACTCCCCGACGGTGTCCTTCGCGAGCGTGACGGGCTTGCCGAGCAGCTCACCCAGACGGGCGGCGACGGGTGCGAGCGAGTACTTGTCCTCGGGGGCGCCCTTCGGGCGGCCCAGGTGCGCGGTCACGATGACGCGGGCGCCGGCGTCGAGCAGCGCCGTCAGCGTGGGGAGGGCCGCACGCACGCGGCCGTCGTCCGTGATCGTCGTGCCGTCGAGCGGCACGTTGAAGTCGGAACGGACGAGGACGCGCTTGCCGCGCAGGTCCCCGAGGTCCTCGATGGTCTTCATGGTCCTACTTCCTGACTCGGGGCAGCCGGACCGGAGCCCGACCGCCCGGGACATGACGACGTCCGCGTGCGCCCCGCGACCCGAGGGCCGTGGGGCGCACGCGGACGCATTGTCGTGCTGGTGGGGGACGACGCGTCAGAGACGCTCGCCCACGTAGACCGTGAGGTCCACGAGGCGGTTCGAGTAGCCCCACTCGTTGTCGTACCAGGCGACGACCTTGACCTGGTCGCCGATGACCTTCGTCAGCTTGGCGTCGAAGATGCTCGAGGCCGGGTCCGTGACGATGTCGCTCGAGACGATCTCGTCCTCGGTGTAGACGAGGATGCCCTTGAGGGCGTCGGAGTCGGCGGCGGCCTTGACCGCGGCGTTGACCTCGTCGACCGTCGTCTCGCGACCCGCCGTGAACGTGAGGTCCGTGGCCGAGCCGGTCGGGACCGGGACGCGCAGCGCGTAGCCGTCGAGCTTGCCCTTGAGCTGCGGGAGCACGAGGGCGACGGCCTTGGCCGCACCCGTCGACGTCGGGACGATGTTCAGGGCGGCGGCGCGCGCACGGCGCAGGTCCTTGTGGGGGCCGTCCTGGAGGTTCTGGTCACCCGTGTAGGCGTGGATCGTGGTCATGAGACCACGCTCGATGCCGAAGGCCTCGTCGAGGACCTTCGCGAGCGGCGCGAGGCAGTTCGTGGTGCACGACGCGTTGGAGATGATGTGCTGCGTCGCGGCGTCGTACTCGGTGTGGTTGACACCGACGACGAACGTGCCGTCCTCGTTCTTGGCCGGGGCCGAGATGATGACCTTCTTGGCGCCGGCGTCGATGTGCGCCTTGGCCTTGGACGCGTCCGTGAAGAAGCCCGTGGACTCGATGACGATGTCCGCACCGAGCTCGCCCCAGGGGAGGTTCGCCGGGTCGCGCTCCTCGAGCGCGCGGATGGCCTTGCCGTCGACGATGATCGACTTCTCGTCGTACGTGACCTCGACCGGGAGACGCCCCAGGACGGAGTCGTACTTCAGCAGGTGCGCCAGGGTCTTGTTGTCCGTGAGGTCGTTGACACCGACGATCTCGATGTCCGCCCCGGACGCGAGAATCGCCCGGTAGAAGTTACGTCCGATGCGGCCGAAGCCGTTGATACCGACGCGGATGGTCACTTGCCCTCCTCGGCACGCGCCGACGAAGGGCCGGCGCACACAGTTGCGGTGATTGACGAGCACGCACGCCGATGTGCGCTCCACCGGTGGCTGCCGAGCGAGGGCCACGCTGTGCGCGCGGCCGACTCTTGACCTCCACCGGATGATCGTGAGCCTATACCCGTGACCGACCTCACGCCGGGACCATGGTCCGCGCTGAGACGGGTACGCAGGTGGGCGGCCCGTGGACGGCGGGCGACGCCGCGGCTACAGGTCGAGCAGCTCCGGCGCGAGGCCCGCCTCGGTGTCCGGGATGCCCAGCTCGGCGGCACGCTTGTCGGCCGTGGCGAGCAGGCGGCGGATCCGCCCGGCGACCGCGTCCTTGGTCAGCACGGGGTCCGCGAGCTTGCCGAGCTCCTCGAGCGACGCCTGCTTGTGGGCGAGCCGCAGCTCCCCGGCCTCGCGCAGGTGCTCGGGCAGGTCGGCGCCGAGGATCTCGAACGCGCGCTCGACGCGCGCCCCCGCGGCCACCGCCGCTCGTGCCGACCGGCGCAGGTTCGCGTCGTCGAAGTTGGCCAGCCGGTTCGCCGTCCCCCGCACCTCGCGGCGCACGCGCCGCTCCTCCCACACGAGCATCGTGTCGTGCGCGCCGAGCCGGGCCAGCATCGCGCTGATCGCGTCACCGTCCCGGATCACGACGCGGTCGACCCCGCGCACCTCACGCGCCTTCGCGGTGATGCCGAGCCGGCGCGCGGCCCCGACCAGCGCGAGCGCGGCCTCCGGCCCGGGGCACGTGATCTCGAGCGACGACGACCGGCCCGGCTCGGTCAGCGAGCCGTGCGCGAGGAACGCCCCGCGCCACGCCGCCTCGGCCTCGCCGACGCCCGCGGACACCACCTGGGGCGGCAGCCCGCGCACCGGGCGGCCGCGGTTGTCGAGCAGGCCGGTCTGCCGCGCGAGCGACTCCCCGTCCTTGACGACCCGCACCACGTACCGGCTGCCGCGGCGCAGGCCGCCCGCCGAGACCACGATCACGTCGCTGCCGTGCCCGTAGACCTCGGCGATCGCCTGGCGCAGACGCCGGGCAGCGATCCCCGTGTCCAGCTCGGCCTCGATGACGATGCGCCCGGAGATGATGTGCAGCCCGCCCGCGAACCTCAGGGTCGCGGAGACCTCGGCCTTGCGGCAGGACGTCTTGTCCACCTGGAGCCGTGCCAGCTCATCCTTCACCTGTGCCGTCAGCGCCATGGCGTCATCCTGCCACCACCTGAGGTCAGCTCGTGCGGGTACCGACGTCCCCGAGGTAACCCTCCACGACGTCTCGCAGCGCCGCCGCGAGACGCAGCGGGTCGTGCCGCGCAGACCCGTCCCCGACCCGGACCTGACGCAGCAGGACCCGTGCGCCGAACGCCCGCGCCCGGGTCATGAGCACGTCGACGTCGTCGACCGCGCCCGGGTCCGCGACGATCGCGTCCAGGTGCAGCCCGGGCGCGTGCTCGTGCAGCACGGCCAGGTGCTCCTCGGCGCACATGCCCGCGGTCTCCCCCGAGTCCGGCGAGAGGTTGAGCACGACGACGCGACGCGCCGCGGTCCGGTGCAGCGCGTCCGAGAGCTCCGGCACCAGCAGGTGCGGCAGCACCGACGTGAACCACGAGCCGGGCCCGAGGACCACCCAGTCCGCCGCGTCGACCGCGGCGACCGCCTCGACGCACGCCGGCGGCGACCCCGGGACGAGGCGCACCTGCGCGATCCGGTCGGTCGTGACCGCCACCGCGCTCTGCCCGCGCACCACCGTCGTCCGGCCGGCGCCGTCCTCGACGTCCGCCTCGATCTCGAGCGGCACCGCCGACATCGGCAGCACCCGGCCGCGCGCCCCGAGCAGCTTCCCGACCCAGTCCAGGCCCTCGACGGTGTCGCCGAGGAGCTCCCACAGCGCGACGATCAGCAGGTTGCCGACCGCGTGCCGGTCCAGGTCCCCCGACGAGGAGAACCGGTGCTGCAGCACGTCGCGCCACGTCCGGCCCCAGTCGGAGTCGTCGCACAGCGCCGCGAGCGCCATGCGCAGGTCCCCGGGAGGCAGCACCCCGAGCTCGTCGCGCAGGCGGCCCGACGACCCGCCGTCGTCCGCGACCGTGACCACCGCGGTGAGCCGGTCCGACATGAGCCGGAGCGCGGACAACGTCGCCGAGAGCCCGTGCCCTCCCCCGAGCGCGACGAACGCCGGGGCCAGGTAGCTCGGGTCCGCGGCGCGCGCCGCGCTCATTCCTTGCCGAGGTCGCGCGCGGTCACCGTCACGCGCTGACCCCGCTCCCGCAGGCGGCGGGCGAGCGCGTCGCTGATCGCCACCGAGCGGTGCTTGCCGCCCGTGCAGCCGACGGCGATCGTGACGTAGCGCTTCTCCTCGTGCAGGTACCCCGCGAGCACCGGCTCGAGCGCGGACGCGTACCGGTCGACGAAGTCCGTCGCGCCCGGCAGCCCGAGGACGTAGTCGCGCACCGGCTCGTCGCGGCCCGTGAGGTGGCGCAGCTCGGTGATCCAGTACGGGTTCGCGAGGAAGCGCACGTCGACGACGTGGTCCGCGTCGAGCGGCAGGCCGTACTTGAAGCCGAACGAGACGACGTTGACGCGCAGGACGTCCTCGCCGTCGCCCGTGACCCCCGCGCGCACCTCGCGCGCGAGGTCGTGGACGCTCAGCTCCGAGGTGTCGATCAGCACGTCGGCGCGCTCGCGGATGTCCGCGAGGAGCGCACGCTCGGCGGCGATCCCGTCGAGGATCCGCCCGTCGCCCTGCAGCGGGTGGGGCCGGCGCACCTGCTCGAAGCGGCGCACCAGGACCTCGTCGGAGGAGTCGAGGAAGAGGATCCGGTAGTCCGTGCCCGTCGCCTTCAGTCCCGCGAGCACCTGCGCGAGGTCCGCGAAGAACTCGCGCGTCCGCACATCCACGACCGCCGCGATCCGCTGCTGGCCGCCGCCCGGCCCGCCCTTGGCGACGAGGCCGACGAGGTGCACGAGCATCTGCGCCGGGAGGTTGTCCACGACGTACCAGTCGAGGTCCTCGAGCACCGCCGCGGCGCGCGTGCGGCCCGCGCCGGACATGCCCGTGATGATCAGGACCTGGGGAGCGATCAGGCGCGGCGCCTCCGCGGCCGCCTCGAGGGCGGGGATCCCGGAGGGGACGGTGATCGGCGAGGGCTCGTCGCTCATGGGCTCAGCATGCCAGCCTCACGCGCGGCCCGTCGGGGACGCGGAGGCGACCGCACCCGGCGCGTCGGCCGGGACGGCGGCGGACGACGGCGCACCCCCGTCGTCCGCAGCCACCGCGGCGCCCGCCCCGCCGCCGCCGAGCGCCGCGACGACCGCGGCGGCGGTCCGCTCCCCCATCCCGGGCACCGACATGATCTCGTCGACCGACGCCGCCTTGAGCCGCTTGAGCGACCCGAACTGCTTGAGCAGCGCCGCCGAGCGTGCAGGCCCCAGCCCGGGCACCGAGTCGAGCGCCGAGACGGTCATGCCCTTGCTGCGCCGCTTGCGGTGGGCGGTGATCGCGAACCGGTGCGCCTCGTCGCGCAGGCGCTGCAGCAGGTAGAGGCCCTCCGAGCTGCGCTGCAGGATCACCGGGTAGTCGTCGCCGGGCACCCAGACCTCCTCGAGCCGCTTCGCGAGCCCGCACAGCGCGACGTCGTCGATGCCGAGCTCCGCGAGCGCGGCCGCGGCGGCGGCGACCTGGGGCGGGCCACCGTCGACGACCACGAGGTTCGGCGGGTACGCGAACCGCTGCGGGCGGCCCGTCGTGGCGTCGACCGGGCCGGAGCGGCGCAGGGCCTCGTCGTCGTCGTCGGGCATGCCCTGGCCCAGGTCCATGTCGCCCGACTCGGCACGCTCGGCGAGGTAGCGCCGGAACCGCCGCGTGATGACCTCGTGCATCGCGGCGGTGTCGTCGCGCGCACCCTCACCCTCGGGGCCCCGGATCGAGAACTGGCGGTACTCGCTCTTGCGCGCCATGCCGTCCTCGAAGACCACCATCGACGCGACCTGGTACGTCCCCTGGTTGTGCGAGACGTCGTAGCACTCGATGCGCAGCGGCGCCGTCGGCAGCTCGAGCGCCTCCTGGATCTCGCGGAGGGCCTGGCTGCGGGTCGTGAGGTCGCCGGCGCGGCGCGTGCGGTGCAGCGCGAGGGCGTGCTCGGCGTTGCGCCGCACCGTCTCGGCGAGCTCGCGCTTGTCGCCGCGCTGCGGCACGCGGACCTCGACGCGGCTCCCCCGCAGCCCCGTGAGCCAGGCCTGCACGCCCGGGACGTCGGGCGGCAGCACGGGGACGAGCACCTCGCGGGGAACCGCACGCGACTCGCGCACCTCGGCCGCGCCCGGTCCGGGGCCGGCGAGCACCTCGTCGCCGTACACCTGCTGCAGCAGGTGCTCGACGAGCTCGGCGTCGGTGACGTCCTCGACCTTCTCCACGACCCACCCGCGCTGGCCGCGGATCCGCCCGTCGCGCACGTGGAACACCTGCACGGCGGCCTCGAGCTCGTCGCCGACGAGCGCGAAGATGTCCGCGTCCGTGCCGTCGGCGAGCACCACCGCGTTGCGCTCGGTCGCCCGTTCGAGCGCGGCGATGTCGTCCCGGAGCCGGGCCGCCTGCTCGTAGTCGAGCTCCGCGGCGGCCTCGCGCATCCGGGTGGTCAGCCGGCGCGTGAACTTCGCGGTGTCGCCCGCCATGAAGTCGCAGAAGTCGCGCGCGAGGTCGGCGTGGTCCTCGGGCGAGATCCGCCCGACGCACGGCGCCGAGCACTTGTCGATGTAGCCGAGCAGGCACGGGCGGCCCTGCTGGTTCGCGCGCTTGAACACCCCCGCCGAGCACGTCCGCACCGGGAACACGCGCAGCAGGAGGTCGACCGTCTCGCGGATCGCCCACGCGTGCGCGTACGGGCCGAAGTACCGCGTCCCCGCCCGCTTGGCACCGCGCATCACCTGGACGCGCGGGAACGCGTCGGCGAGCGTCACCGCGAGGTACGGGTAGCTCTTGTCGTCGCGGTACTTGACGTTGAACCGCGGGTCGAACTCCTTGATCCACGAGTACTCGAGCGCGAGCGCCTCGACCTCGGTGCCCACGACCGTCCACTGGACCGACGCCGCCGTCGTGACCATCTGCTGCGTGCGCTGGTGCAGGCCCGCGACGTCCTGGAAGTAGCTGTTGAGGCGCGAGCGCAGGCTCTTCGCCTTGCCGACATAGATGACCCGGCCGTGGTCGTCACGGAAGCGGTAGACGCCCGGGGAGTCGGGGATCTCGCCCGGGGCAGGACGGTAGGTCGCAGGATCGGCCATGCCACGAGCCTAAGTCGGGGCGCCCACAGCGGACGTCACGCGTTCGCGGGCAGCGGAGCACCGCGGCGGGCGGACTCGCGCCGGACCGGACGGCCACCGCGCTAGCGTGGGCCGATGGGACCCCTTCACACGTTCGCCGCCGAGGTCGTCTGGACGGGCGCCGGCACGAGCGGGACGACGAGCTACACCGCGTACAGCCGAGAACACGAGGTGCTGATCGGCGACAAGCCGCCGCTCCCCGGGTCCTCGGACCCGGCGTTCCGCGGCGACCCCGACCGCTACAGCCCCGAGGAGCTGCTCGTCGCGGCTGTCGCGCAGTGCCACATGCTCTGGTTCCTGCACCTCGCGGCCACGGCCGGGGTCGTCGTCACGGGGTACCGCGACCGTGCGAGCGGGACGATGCGCGTCGAGGCCGCGGGGCACGGGCAGTTCACGGAGGTCGTCCTGCGTCCTCGCGTGACCGTCGCGGCGGGGTCCGCGGAGCCCGGGACCGACCTCGCCGAGCTCCACGCCCGGGCGCACGAGCACTGCTTCATCGCGCGGTCGGTCAACTTCCCCGTGCGCCACGCGCCGTCGCCGGTGCACGTCGGCCCACCCGGCGCGGCGGTCGACGCGGGCGCCGGGCCCCTCCCGCGCGGGGTCCCCGGCTGAGCGGTGCACGCGGCCGGGCGGGCGTAGCTCAGCCCGCCCGGCGCGTGCGTGCGTGCGTGCGTGCGTGCGTGCGTCAGGCTGACGCGAGCCGCGCCTCGGGCTCGAGCACCTCGGCGAGGAAGCGCCCCGTGTGGCTCGCCGCGACCTGCGCGACGCGCTCGGGCGTCCCCTCGGCGACGACCTTGCCGCCGCCGCTGCCGCCCTCGGGGCCCATGTCGATGACCCAGTCGGCGTTCTTGATGACGTCGAGGTTGTGCTCGATCACGATCACGCTGTTGCCCTTGTCGACGAGCGACTGCAGCATCGCGAGCAGCTTGCGGATGTCCTCGAAGTGCAGGCCGGTCGTCGGCTCGTCGAGCACGTAGACCGTGCGGCCCGTCGAGCGCCGCTGCAGCTCCGTGGCGAGCTTGACGCGCTGCGCCTCGCCGCCCGAGAGCGTCGGGGCCGGCTGGCCGAGGCGCACGTACCCGAGGCCGACGTCGACGAGCGTGCGCAGGTGCCGGGAGATCGAGGGGACGGCGGCGAAGAACTCCGCAGCCTCCTCGATCGGCATCGCGAGGACGTCGGCGACGGTCTTGCCCTTGAAGTGCACCTCGAGCGTCTCGCGGTTGTAGCGCGCGCCGTGGCACACCTCGCACGGCACGTAGACGTCGGGCAGGAAGTTCATCTCGATCTTCAGGGTGCCGTCGCCGGAGCACGCCTCGCAGCGCCCGCCCTTGACGTTGAACGAGAACCGCCCGGGCGTGTACCCACGGACCTTGGCCTCGGTCGTCTCGGCGAACAGCTTCCGGACGTGGTCCCAGACGCCGGTGTACGTCGCCGGGTTGGACCGCGGCGTGCGCCCGATGGGCCCCTGGTCGACGTGCACGACCTTGTCGAGGTGCTCGAGCCCGGTCACCCTCTTGTGCCGACCCGCGACCTGGCGTGCGCCGTTGAGCTCGTTCGCCATGACGGTGTAGAGGATCGAGTTCACCAGCGTGGACTTGCCCGAGCCCGAGACGCCGGTGACCGCCGTGAGGGTCCCCAGGGGGAACGACACGTCGATGCCCGTCAGGTTGTGCTCGCGCGCGCCGACGACCGTGACCTTGCGCTTGGGGTCGACCTTGCGCCGCTTGCTCGGCATCGGGATCGAGCGACGACCGGACAGGTAGGCACCCGTGACGGACTCCGGCGACGCCAGGAGCCCCTCGAGGTCGCCCGAGTGCACCACGCGGCCGCCGTGCTCGCCCGCGCCGGGGCCGATGTCGACGATCCAGTCGGCCGTGCGGATGGTGTCCTCGTCGTGCTCGACGACGATCAGGGTGTTCCCGAGGTCGCGCAGGCGCGTCAGCGTGTCGATGAGGCGGCGGTTGTCGCGCTGGTGGAGCCCGATGCTGGGCTCGTCGAGCACGTACAGCACGCCCACGAGACCCGAGCCGATCTGCGTCGCGAGGCGGATGCGCTGCGCCTCGCCGCCCGAGAGCGTCGCCGCGGGGCGCATGAGCGAGAGGTAGTCGAGGCCGACGTCGAGCAGGAAGCCGAGCCGGGCCTGGATCTCCTTGAGCACCTGCGTCGCGATCGCCGCCTCGCGCTCGCTGAGCTCGAGCGCGTCGAGGAAGTCGCGCGCCTCGCGGATCGGCAGCGCGCAGACCTCGGCGATCGAGTGCCCGCCGACCCGCACCGCGAGGACCTCCGGCTTGAGGCGCGCGCCGTCGCACACGGGGCACGGGACCTCGCGCATGTAGGCCTCGTACTTCTCCTTGCTCCACTCCGACTCGGTCTCGGCGTAGCGCCGCTCGAGGAACGTCACGACGCCCTCGAACCCGGTCGAGTACTGCCGCTCACGGCCCCAGCGGTTGCGGTACTTGACGTGCACCTCGTGGTTCTCGCCGTACAGCACGGCCTTCCTCGCGCGCTCGGGCAGTGCCCGCCACGGGGCGTCCATGGAGAAGCCGAGGTCGCTCGCGAGCGCGGTCAGGACGCGCGCGAAGTACTCGCTCGAGACCTGCGACCAGGGCGCGACCGCGCCGTCCGCGAGGGAGAGGTCCTCGTCCGGGATGACGAGGTCGGGGTCGACCTCGAGCCGCGAGCCGATCCCGGTGCACTCGGGGCACGCGCCGTACGGGGCGTTGAAGGAGAAGGTGCGCGGCTCGATCTCCTCGAGCGTCAGCTGGTGGTCGTTGGGGCACGCCCGGTGCTCGGAGAACCGGCGCTCGCGCTCGGGGTCGTCCGCGTCCGCGTCGACCATCTCGGCGACGAGCAGGCCGCCTGCGAGGCCGAGCGCGGTCTCGACCGAGTCGGTGAGCCGGCGCTGCACGCCCTCGCGTGCGACGAGGCGGTCGACGACCACCTCGATGTCGTGCTTGAGCTTCTTCTCCAGCGTCGGGGGGCTCGTGAGCTGGACGACCTCCCCGTCGACGCGCGCCCGCGCGAAGCCCTTGGCCTGGAGCTCCTTGAACAGGTCGGCGTACTCACCCTTGCGCCCGCGCACGACCGGTGCGAGCACCTGGTACCGCGTCCCCTCGGGGAGCTCGAGCAGGCGGTCGACGATCTGCTGCGGCGTCTGCGCGGTGACCCGCTCGCCGCACACCGGGCAGTGCTGGGTCCCGGCGCGAGCGAACAGCAGGCGCAGGTAGTCGTAGACCTCGGTGATCGTGCCGACCGTCGACCGCGGGTTCCGGTTGGTCGACTTCTGGTCGATCGAGACCGCGGGCGAGAGGCCCTCGATGAAGTCGACGTCGGGCTTGTCCATCTGCCCGAGGAACTGGCGCGCGTACGCCGAGAGCGACTCGACGTAGCGGCGCTGGCCCTCGGCGAAGATCGTGTCGAACGCGAGCGACGACTTGCCCGAGCCGGAGAGCCCGGTGAAGACGATGAGGCTGTCCCGCGGGAGGTCGAGGTCGACGTTGCGGAGGTTGTGCTCGCGGGCCCCCTGGACCACCAGACGATCATTCACCCCGACATGCTACGTCGACCCTCCGACATGCCGCACAGGTGTTCGAACGGAACGTGACCGGCGCCACTCCGCCGGGCCGTCGCCGGGTGCGGTGCGCGCAGCTCGCCGATGATGGACCGATGCGCCTCCACACTCCCCCGCCGATCGCCGACTACGCGGTCCTCGGCGACGGGCACACCGCCGCGCTCGTCTCCCGCCGCGGATCGGTCGACTGGCTCTGCCTGCCCCGGTTCGACTCCCCCGCGTCGTTCGCCGCGCTGCTCGGCACCCGCGAGCACGGACGGTGGCTGCTCACGGTCCCCGACGCGACGGACGTCTCGCGCACCTACGCCGGCGACTCGTTCGTGCTCCGGACGATGTACACGTCGCCCACCGGGACCGCGGTCGTGACGGACGCCATGCCGGTCGGCGACGGCCGCGCCGACCTCGTCCGGCGCATCGAGTGCACCGCGGGCACGGTGGCCGTCGAGCACGAGTGGGTCGTGCGCTTCGGCTACGGCGCGACCGTGCCGTGGGTGCACCACGTCCACGACGTCAACGGCGTCGAGGGCATCCAGGCCGTCGCCGGCCCCGACTCGCTCCTGCTGCGCGGGGACCGTCTGCCCTCGGCGCACGGGCGCGTGCACCGCGACGAGTTCGAGCTCGCGGCCGGCGAGAGCGCCGAGCTCGCGGTCACGTGGACGCACTCGTGGTCCGAGGTGCCGGAGCGGCTGACGATCCCCGACCGCGTCGACGCGACCCTCGGTGCGTGGGGCGAGTGGGCCCGGCGCTGCGACTACACCGGCTCCTACCGCCCGCAGGTCGTCCGCTCGCTGCTCGTGCTGCGCCTGCTGACGCACGCCGAGACCGGCGGGATCGTCGCGGCGCCGACGACGTCGCTCCCCGAGGACTTCGGCGGCGAGCGGAACTGGGACTACCGGTTCTGCTGGCTGCGTGACGCGGCGATGACGCTCGAGGCGCTCCTGGAGCACGGCTACCGCGACGAGGCGACGGCGTGGCGCGGGTGGCTGCTGCGCGCCGTGGCCGGCGACCCGGCCGACCTGCAGATCATGTACGGCGTCGACGGGCGGCGCGACCTGCCCGAGCGCACGCTCGACCACCTTCCCGGCTACGCGGGGTCACGGCCGGTGCGCGTCGGCAACGCCGCCGTCGGGCAGACCCAGAACGACGTCCTGGGCGAGGTCATGTGCGCGCTGCACGAGGCGCGCGCGGGCGGGCTCGCCGAGTCGGACGACTCGTGGGCGATGCAGCGGCACCTCGTCCGGGACCTCCTCACGAGCTGGCGCGAGCCGGACCGCGGCATCTGGGAGGTCCGCGGCGAGCCCCGCCACTTCACGCACTCGAAGGTCATGTCCTGGGCCGCGCTCGACCGCGCCGTGCGGGCCGTCGAGGACCACGGACTGCCGGGCCCGGTCGACGAGTGGCGCCGCGCGCGCGACGCCGTCCACGCCGACGTCCTCGAGCACGGCTGGGACGCAGGGCTGGGGACGTTCGTGCAGCACTACGGCGCGACCCACACCGACGCGTCGCTGCTCCAGATGCTCCAGGTCGGCTTCCTGCCCCCGGACGACCCCCGGATGCGCTCGACGGTCTCGGCGATCCGGCGCGAGCTCGAGGTCGCCCCGGGCTTCGTGCTCCGCTACCGCGCCGAGCACACCGACGACGGGCTGGCCGGCAGCGAGCACCCGTTCCTGGCGTGCTCGTTCTGGCTGGCCGACGCGCTCGCGCGGCAGGGTGACGTGGCCGGGGCGAGCGCCGCGCTGGACACCCTCACGGCGCTCGGCGGCGAGCTCGGCCTGCTCGCGGAGGAGTACGACCCGGTCGAGGGCCGCATGGCCGGCAACTACCCGCAGGCGCTCTCGCACCTCGCCCTGGTCCGCGCCGTCCGCAGCCACGACCGTGCACTCGCCGGCGCGCAGCTGCAGCCGGTCGGCACGACCCCCGACGGTGCGTCGTGACGTACACCGGGGACGTGCGGCCCGGTGGCCCGGCCGACGTGCGCGAGCTCGACGAGGTCGTGGTGCGCAAGCTCGCCGTCGGGCCGATGGCGAACAACGCCTACCTGCTCACGTGCCGCGGCAGCGGCGCACAGCTCCTGGTCGACGCCGCCGACGAGCCCGACCGGCTCGCGGAGCTGCTGCACGACGTGTCCGCGACCTCTCGGCTCGACGTCGTCGTGACCACGCACCAGCACGCGGACCACCACCGCGCGCTCGCGTCCGTCGTCGCGCTCACGGGTGCACCGGTGGCCGCCGGGGACGCCGACGCCGACGCGATCACCGCGGCGACCGGCGTGCCGGTGCGCCGCCGGCTCCGGCACGGCGACACGCTCACGGTCGGCCACCTGGTGCTCGAGGTCGTCGCGCTGCGCGGGCACACCCCCGGCTCGGTCGCGCTGGCCTACCGCGAGCCCGAGCACGTGCACGCGGAGGGCGCCGTCGCTGCCCGGGTGCACCTGCTCACCGGGGACTCGCTGTTCCCCGGTGGCGTGGGCGCGACGGGAGGGGACGCCGCGCGGTTCACGGCGCTGCTGGGTGACGTCGTCGACCGCGTGTTCGACCGGTTCGGCGACGACACGTGGGTCTACCCGGGGCACGGCGCGGACACCACGCTCGGCGCCGAGCGACCGCACCTCGACGAGTGGCGCGCCCGCGGCTGGTGACCGCGACGGACGTGCGCCCGGGCAGCGGTGCGAGGCGCCGGACGGGTCGAGATGTGGGCCGGACGTGCGAGGCGGGCCCCGCTCAGGCCCCGAGGACGTCCGGGTCTGGCCCGACCCGCTCGCCGCGGTCGAGCCCGGCGACGAGCCGGTGGTCCTCGTCGGTCAGCTCGAAGCCGAAGACGTCGACGTTCTCCCGGATCCGCCCCGGGGTCACCGACTTCGGGATCACGAGCGTCCCCAGGTCGAGGTGCCAGCGGAGCACCACCTGCGCGGGCGTGACCCGGTGGCACCGGGCGACGGACACGATCACCGGGTCGTCGAGCACGCCGTTCCCGGCTCCGAGCGGCGCCCACGCCTGCGTCGCGACACCGAGGCGCGCGTGGTGCTCCCGCAGCGCACGCTGCTGGAGGTACGGGTGCAGCTCGACCTGGTTGAGCACGGGCACGACGCCCGAGTCCTCGACGATGCGCGTGAGGTGCGCGGGCTGGAAGTTCGACACCCCGATCGAGCGGACCCGGCCGTCCTCATGGAGCCCGACGAGCGTCTGCCAGGTCTCGACGTAGAGGTCCCGGCCGGCGCACGGCCAGTGGATCAGGTACAGGTCCGGCGCCCCGACGTCGAGCCGCGCGACGGACTCGTCGAACGCGCGCAGCGTGCGCTCGCGCCCCTGGTCGTCGTTCCACAGCTTCGTCGTGACGTGGAGCTCCTCGCGCGGGACGCCCGACTCCCGCAGCGCGCGCCCGACGCCGACCTCGTTGCCGTAGAGCGTCGCGGTGTCCACGAGCCGGTACCCGGCGGCGAGCGCGGTCGCGACGGCCTCCCGCGCACCGTCGTCGTCGACCTTGTCCACCCCGAGCCCGAGCTGCGGGACCGCGGTCCCGTCGAGCAGCGCGACGTCGGGGACCGGGGGCTGCGTGGGAGCGCTCGTGGTCACCCCCGCACTCTCTCACCGGCCCGGGCAGCCCGCGCAGCCGGGCCGGGCGACGCGGGCGGTGCGGCAGGATGTCCGCATGTCGATCTTCGCCGTGACGTACACCTATGACGAGCGCCGTGACGTGCAGGACGCCGTGCGGCCCGAGCACCGCACCTACCTGCGCGGCCTCGCGGAGCAGGGCACGCTCCTCGCCTCGGGGCCGTGGGCCGACGGCGACCCGGGCGCCCTCCTCGTGTTCCGCACCGACGACCGGGCGACGCTCGACGCCCTGCTCGCCGCCGACCCGTTCGCGCGCGAGGGCGTCGTCGCGTCGACGACCGTGCGCGGCTGGAACGTCGTGATCGGCGGCTGGCCGGAGCCCGCGCCGCTCTGACCCCCGGCACCCGCGGCCCCGCGGGTGATCAGCGCGCGCCCGCGGCGGTCCGGGTCATCGCGTCGAGCATCGCGTCCAGGCTCGTCGGGTCCTCGACGAGCGTCACCATCCCCGCCCACCACGCGCGCTGCACCGGAGCGGGCATGAGGTCGCCGGCCCCGAAGCGGACGAGCTCGGCACCGGCGAGGTCCGCGGCGATCCTGCGTGCGACGGGGTCGCGGTACGCCTGCGGCGGGACCTGCCGGTTCGCTGATGTGTACCCGCCGAGCTCCACCCAGGCCCGCTGGGCGTCGGCGCCCGCGAGGAACGTCACGAACGAGCGCGCCGCCCGGGTGTCGTCGAGCAGGACGACGACGTCGCCGCCGACCGTGGTCGCCCCGGCGAGGTCGGGGTCCACCGGGGGGAAGGCGAAGACGTCGTAGTCCTCCCCCGGTTCGAGGTCCGGGTGCGCGGACGCGATGAACCCCTGGGCGAACGAGGCGAGCGGGTGCATGGCTGCGCCCGGGGGGTCGGTGAACAGCGGGTCCGCCCCCGTCGCGTCGCTCGTGGCGAGGATGCCCGCGGCGCCGCCGAGCACGTACCCCGGGGTGCGCACGACGCCCGTGAACCGGTCGAACGCCCCGCGCACGCACGCGTCGGTCCAGGGGATCTCAGCCGCGACCCACCGGTCGTAGAGCTCCGGGCCGCACGCGCCGAGCACGAGCTGCGCGACCCAGTCCGTCAGTGCCCAGCCGCTCCCCGGCCCGCGCGGCGCCACCACGGAGAACGCCGCACGGCCGTGGGCCACCACGTCGTCCGCGAGAGCCGTCATGTCGTCCCACGTCGCGGGTACGCGGTACCCCTCGGCGGCGAACACGCGAGGGGAGTACCAGACCGTCGCCTTGCTCGAGACCTTGACGACGACGCCGTACAGCGTGCCGTCGCGGCTCCCGAGGTCGATCCAGGCCGGGCCGTAGTCCCGCGCGAAGCGGTCGGCGTCGAGCGGGACCAGGACGCCCTGGTCCGCGAGCGCACGCAGCAGGCCCGGGTTGGGCAGCACGGCGACGTCCGGCGGGTCACCGGCCGCCAGCCGCGCAGCCAGGTCACCCGCGACGTCCTGCGAGTCCTCCCAGTCGAGCACCGCGCCCGTGCCGGACTCCCACCGCGAGGCGACGGTCGAGAAGCTGTCGCGCTCCGGGCCGCTCCACAGGCCGAGGACGTCGACGTGCACGCCGGTGATCGACGGTGCCGGGCGGTCCTGGGCGCCGCACCCCGCGCCCAGGACAGCGGCGACGAGTGCGACGGCGACACCGGTCCGCCGTGACCGTGGCCGGCGGCGACCGTTCCGGCTCCGCCCGACGTGTCGCTCCGGCCGCGACGGCTCCCCGGCGCGGCGCGCGCGACCCCGGGAACGGGACCGCTCGGTCGCGGGCATCCTCGGCTCCTTCCGGCGTCCACGCCCAGGCTAGAGCGGCGGAAGGACCGGCGGAACGGTCCAGGCGTTCGAGGCTCCGTCGTCCCGGTGCCGTGCGACCCCACGCGGCCGGACGTCGACGACCGCGCGGCGACCGGTGGGCTAGCGTCGCCGTGTGCCCCCCACCCACGGCTCGTCGCGCACCGACGATGACCACCGCCACCGTGCTCGGCGGCGGACCGGCCGGCCTCATGGCGGCGGAGGTGCTCGGGCGCGCCGGCGTCACGGTCACGGTGTACGACCGCATGCCCTCGCCGGCCCGCAAGCTCCTGCTGGCGGGGCACGGCGGGCTCAACATCACGCACTCCGAGGCGCCCGGGCCGTTCCTCGCCCGGTACGGCAGCGCCTCCGAGCGGCTCGCGCCGGCGCTCGGGGCATTCGGACCGCAGGACCTGCGCGACTGGTGCGCGGGACTGGGTGAGCCGACGTTCGTCGGTTCGAGCGGACGCGTGTTCCCGCGGTCGTTCCGTGCCACGCCGCTCGTCCGGGCCTGGCTCGCGCGCCTCGCCGACCTGGGGGTCCGGGTCGAGCGGCGGCACCTGTGGACCGGCTGGGCGCAGCCACCCGGGACGGTGCGGCTCGCGCGGGCCGACGGCTCGGAGACCGAGGTCACGAGCGACGTGACCGTCTTCGCGTTCGGCGGGGCGTCCTGGCCGCGGCTCGGCTCGGACGGCGGGTGGACCGGCCCGTTCGCCGAGCAGGGCGTCGAGGTCGTGCCGCTGCGGCCCGCGAACGTCGGGGTCCGGGTCGGCTGGGCCGCCACGTTCGCGGACCGGTTCGCGGGGACCCCGCTCAAGCACGTGGCACTGACCGCGCGCGGAGGGTCGCTCGGCGGGTCACGCAGCACCGGCGCGTCACGGACCGTGCGCGGCGACGCGATGGTGACACGCAGCGGTCTCGAGGGAGGCCCGGTGTACGCGCTCGGGGCCGCCATCCGGGAGGCCCTCGACGCCGACGGACGAGCCGTGCTCGACGTCGACCTGCGCCCCGACCACACGGTGCGGCAGCTCGCCGACCGGTTGCGGGAGCGGCGGCGACCCAAGGACTCCGGCACCACCTGGCTGCGCCGCGCGATCGGCCTGGACCCCGCCGGGATCTCGCTCGTCCGCGAGGCGGCCCGCGGTCCCCTGCCGAGCGACGCCGACGTGGCCGCCGCGCTGGTCAAGGCGGTGCCCGTCGAGGTGACCGGGACGATGCCGATCGACCGCGCGATCTCGACGGCCGGCGGCATCGCGTGGGCCGAGGTCGACGGGTCGCTCATGCTGCGCCGGATGCCGGGCACGTTCGTCGCGGGCGAGATGCTCGACTGGGAGGCGCCCACGGGCGGCTACCTGCTGCAGGCGTCGTTCAGCACGGGGGTCGCCGCCGCGCACGGGGCCCTGGCCTGGCTCGACGGGTCAGCCGCGGGCTGACCGGCACCCGGTCGCTCGGGCTGCGACGCCGGTCGGTGCCGCGGGGTCGCGCTGCTCTCAGCGGATCGCGGGCAGGCGACGCGGCTCCAGCCGCTGCTCGACAGCCCGTCCGCCGTCCCGCCGCACGACGTACGCGCCCTGCCCCGGACGCTCGGACACCGCCTCGACGAGCTCCGTGCCGCGGTACACGAGCCCGACCCCGTCGTCGGTGCAGTGCGTCGTCGGCAGGGTCCCGTCCGCGACGAGCGCATGCACCAGCGGGCGCCGCCGCGCCTCGGAGTCGTAGTGCACGCCGTTGCCGTACGGCAGCAGCGCCAGGCCGTTCGCCACCGGCCGCAGCTCCGGACCGAACGAGTCGGTCGTGCCGCCGACGTACCAGCAGATCGACCCGGCGCTCACGCCGGCCAGCACCACGCCCGCCTCCCAGACGCGGCGCAGGATCTCGTCGAGCCCGTGCACGCGCCAGACGGCGAGCAGGTTCGCGACCGAGCCGCCACCCACCCACACGACGTCCTGGCCGAGGAGGTGCCCTTCGACGTCGTCGACGTTCGGCATCGAGAACAACGTCAGGTGCGTGAGGTCGACGCCGGCGACCTGCGCCGCGTCCTGCAGGTCCGCCCGCCCCGACGCCTGGTCCCCGCCCGCGGTGCCCAGGTGGCACACCCGCGGGCGTCCCGCCGGACCCGCGAGGTCGATCGCGTGGTGGACGAGCGGCCCGAGCTCGAGCCGGGTGCGCCGACCGGCGACGTAGCCGCCCGACGTCGCGACGATGGTGGGGGTGTCGGCAGTCATGGCGGCACGCTACCGAGCGCACGGGCTGCTCGTCCGCGGGTCGGTCCCACGAGCTCGACGGGCGAACCCGACGTCCGCGGGTCCGCCCGCCCCGGGCGACGGCGCGCGCCCGTCGGCACGCCGACCGGGCCGGACGACGCGACGCCCGGCCCGTCCCCGCGGGTGCGGGGCGGACCGGGCGCTGCGTGGTGCCCGCTGCGCGCGGGCGACGGCTCAGCCCGCGGAGCGGGTGACCTCGACGGGGTCGTCGTCGCTGCGGTCGACACCGGGACGGCCCGCCTCGGCGCGCGCGTCGTTGCGGGTCTTGAGCAGGCTCGCGACCGTCGCGACCGCGAGCGTCGCGAGGATGACCGACAGCGACAGCCACGTCGGGATCTCCGGCGCCCAGTGGAACGCCTCGCCCCCGTTGAGGAACGCGAGCTCGTTCGTGTGCATCGCGTGGAGCACGAGCTTCACACCGATGAAGCCGAGGATGACGGACAGGCCCTGCGACAGGTACACGAGGCGCTCGAGCAGCCCGCCGAGCAGGAAGTAGAGCTGGCGCAGCCCGAGGAGCGCGAACGCGTTCGTCGTGAAGACCAGGTACGGCTCCTGCGTGAGGCCGTAGATCGCGGGGATCGAGTCCAGCGCGAAGAGGATGTCGGTGCTGCCGATCGCCACCATCACGAGGAGCATCGGCGTGACGAGCCGCTTGCCGTCGACCACGACCGTCAGGCGGTCGCCGTGGTACTTCTCCGTCGTCGGCAGGACGCGCTTGAGCATGCGCACCGCCAGGCTGTCCTTCTCCTCGACCGCCTCGTGCTCGACGTCGCCGTCGTGCTTCTCCCGGGCGAGCTTGATCGCCGTGTAGATCAGGAAGCCGCCGAAGACGTAGAAGACCCACGACCACTCCTCGATCGCCGCCGCGCCGAGCAGGATGAACACCGTGCGGAGCACGAGCGCGATCACGACGCCGACGAGCAGGACCTTCTGCTGGTACGCCCGCGGCACCGCGAACTTCGTCATGATGATGAGGAAGACGAACAGGTTGTCGACCGACAGGCTCTTCTCGGTGACGTACCCGGCGAAGTACTCCCCGCCGAACGTCCACCCGGAGACCACGCCGACGCCGATCCCGAACAGGACGGCGATCGCGACGTAGAGCACCGACCACGTCGCGGACTCGCGGAAGGTCGGCTCGTGCGGCTTGCGCACGTGAGCGAAGAAGTCGAACAGGATCATGCCGACGACGAGCGCGGTCGTCGCGCCCCACACCCACAGGGGAACAGACACAGGTACACCTCCGGTACACAACGAGTACCGGAGGTCTCTCCCTACCCGACGCTCTGCGGCGGGCCGACGCGACCGGGGCGACTACGGAGTCGACCGTGCTGACGAGCGCGTCGTGGCGGGATACTCCCCTCCAACGTGACCGAGCGTAGGTCACGCCCGGCCTCTCGCGCCTGCCCGACGCCGGGGAGGAACGTCACACGGTGCGATCGGTCGCTGCGGGAACTTGTGGGCCGGTGCGGTCGTTCGAGCCCCGCCGGTGCGGTCGTTCGAGCCCTGCCGGTGCGGTCGTTCGAGCCCCGCCGGTGCGGCGGCCCCGGCGCGGGGAGCCTGGGGCGCGTGCCGACGAGACCGGGGGCTGTGCGAGGGCTCACCGGACGCGCGCCGACAGGACGTCCCCGCTCATGCGGTCGCGGCCTGCATCTGCCGCAGCTCGCGCTTGAGGCCCGAGATCTCGTCGCGCAGCCGACCGGCGAGCTCGAACTGGAGCTCCCCCGCCGCCGCGTGCATCTGGTCGGTGAGCTCCTGGATGAGGTCCGCGAGCTCGCTCGCCGCTGCCCCCGAGAGCTTGGTCCGCTCCGTCCGGGCGCCGGCCTTCGAGCCCAGCCCGGGGACCGGTGCCTTGCCGCGGCTCGCCTGGCGCCCGGCGCCGCCCAGCAGCTCGGCGGTGTCGGCGTCCTCACGGGCGAGCAGGTCGGTGATGTCGCCGATCTTCTTCCGCAGCGGGGTCGGGTCGATCCCGTGCTCGAGGTTGTAGGCGACCTGCTTCGCCCGGCGCCGGGTGGTCTCGTCGATGGCCAGGGCCATGCTGTCGGTGATCCGGTCGGCGTACATGTGCACCTGGCCCGAGACGTTACGGGCCGCACGGCCGATGGTCTGGATCAGCGAGGTCCCGGACCGCAGGAAGCCCTCCTTGTCGGCGTCGAGGATCGCGACGAGCGAGACCTCCGGCAGGTCGAGGCCCTCACGCAGCAGGTTGATGCCGACGAGCACGTCGAACTCGCCCATCCGGAGCTCGCGGAGCAGCTCGACGCGGCGCAGCGTGTCGACCTCCGAGTGCAGGTAGCGGACCCGGACGCCCTTCTCCAGGAGGTAGTCGGTCAGGTCCTCCGACATCTTCTTGGTCAGGGTCGTGACGAGGACGCGCTCGTTGCGGTCGGCGCGCTCGCGGATCTCGTGGAGGAGGTCGTCGATCTGCCCGTGGGTCGGCTTGACGACGATCTCCGGGTCGACCAGCCCCGTCGGGCGGATGATCTGCTCGACGACCCCGTCGGACATCGACAGCTCGTAGTTGCCGGGCGTCGCCGACAGGTACACCGTCTGCCCGATGCGGTCGACGAACTCCTCCCAGCGCAGCGGCCGGTTGTCCATGGCCGACGGCAGCCGGAAGCCGTGGTCGACGAGGTTCCGCTTGCGCGACATGTCGCCCTCGTACATCGCACCGATCTGCGGGACGGTCACGTGGGACTCGTCGATCACCAGCAGGAAGTCCTCGGGGAAGTAGTCGAT
The DNA here is from genome assembly GCF_053607065.1 of Cellulomonas sp. NPDC055163. Lineage (NCBI taxonomy): Bacteria > Bacillati > Actinomycetota > Actinomycetes > Micrococcales > Cellulomonadaceae > Cellulomonas > Cellulomonas sp. NPDC055163. The sequence continues at coordinate 35,226 of NZ_JBSGSU010000013.1, forward strand.
CAGCGTGTGCGGTGCGGTCCCCGCCTCACGGCCGTCGATGTGCCGTGAGTAGTTCTCGATGCCGGAGCACGAGCCGATCTGGCGCATCATCTCGATGTCGTAGGTCGTGCGCATGCGCAGCCGCTGGGCCTCGAGCAGCTTGTTCTGCCGCTCGAGGTCGGCGAGACGCCACTCGAGCTCGGCCTCGATGCCGCCGATCGCCCGCTCCATGCGCTCGGGACCCGCGACGTAGTGCGTCGCGGGGAACAGGTGCACCTCACGCTCCTCGCGGACGACGTCGCCGGTGAGCGGGTGCAGGGTCTGGATCGCCTCGATCTCGTCGCCGAAGAACTCGATGCGGATCGCGAGCTCCTCGTAGACCGGGATGATCTCGACCGTGTCCCCGCGGACGCGGAACGTGCCGCGGGTGAACGCCATGTCGTTGCGCGTGTACTGCATCGCGACGAACCGGCGCAGCATCTGGTCGCGGTCCACCTGGTCGCCCACCGAGAGCTGGACCATGCGGTCGACGTACTCCTGCGGCGTGCCCAGGCCGTAGATGCAGGACACCGACGCGACCACGACGACGTCGCGCCGCGTGAGCAGCGAGCTCGTGGCCGAGTGCCGCAGCCGCTCGACCTCGTCGTTGATCGACGAGTCCTTCTCGATGTACGTGTCCGTCTGCGCGATGTACGCCTCGGGCTGGTAGTAGTCGTAGTACGACACGAAGTACTCGACCGCGTTGTTCGGCAGCAGCTCGCGGAACTCCGTCGCGAGCTGCGCCGCGAGCGTCTTGTTCGGCGCCATGACGAGCGTGGGGCGCTGGAGCTCCTCGATGAGCCACGCGGTCGTCGCGGACTTGCCCGTTCCCGTGGCGCCCAGCAGCGTCACGTCCTTCTCCCCCGCACGGACTCGCTTGGCGAGATCGGCGATGGCGGTGGGCTGGTCGCCCGACGGCGTGTACTCCGACACCACCTGGAACGGGGCGACGGTCCGCTGCAGATCGGTCACGGGGCGCATGCCTCTACGCTACGTGCCGCCACCCACACGCACCCCCGCCGGACCGCTCCGTTCGCCGTCGGCGCGACGCCCCGGCACGACCCGGCCGGCGGACGCGTCAGCCGAGCGAACCCGCAGCGACCCGCACGTCGGTCGTCGTCGTGAGCGCCGCCCGCAGCACCGCGAGCAGCCCGCGCGCGGCCAGCCCGGCCTCGAGCGCCGGCTCCCCCGCACCGACCTGCTCGGGCAGCCGTGGCACGTGCACGAACCCGCTGCGCACGCCCGCACGACCGTGCAGCAGGTGCTGCAGCGCGTAGAACGTCGCGTTGCACACGTAGGTGCCGGCCGTCCCCGACACCTCGGCCGGCGCACCCGCCTCGCGCGCGGCGGTCCAGCACGCCTTCACGGGCAGCGTCGAGAAGAACGCGGCCGGCGCCCCGGCGATCACGGGGACGTCGACCGGCGCCGACCCGTCGGCGTCGGGGATCCGTGCGTCGATCACGTTGACCGCCACGCGCTCGATCCCCACGGCGGCCCGCCCGCCGGCCTCACCGACGCACACCACGAGCTCGGGCGAGAGCTCCGCGACCGCCGCACGGAGCTCCTGGCGGGCCCCGCGGAACGACACCGGCAGCACCCGCACCACGAGCGTCGCCGGGCCGTCCCACGCAGCCTCGACCCGCCGCACCGCCTCGAGCGACGCGTTGACCGCCTGCCCGTCGAAGGGCTCGAACGCCGTCAGCAGGACCGTGCTCACCGCACCTCCGCGGCCAGCTCCTCGGCCCGCTCGGCGGCGAGCCGCGCCCACAGCGCGTCGACCTGCGCGCGCAGCCCCGCGTCCGTGCCGGTGCCGTCGAGGACGACGTCGGCTGCCGCGGCGCGCGTCTCGTCGCTCGTCTGCGCCGCGATGCGGCGCTCCGCCTCGTCGCGCGCGAGGCCCCGGCCCTCGACGAGCCGCCCGAGGCGCTGCGCCACGGGCGCGTGCACGACGACCACGACGTGGAACTCGTCCCCCCGGCCCGTCTCGACGAGCAGCGGGATGTCGTGCACGACCACCGCGCCCGCGTCCGCGGTCGCCGCCGCCGCCTCGCGCTCGGCGGCGAGCCTGCGGACCACCGGGTGGATGATCCCGTTGAGCCGCTCGAGCGCGGCGGCGTCCGTGAAGACGAGTGCCGCGAGCGCGGCCCGGTCCAGCGCGCCGTCGGCGCCGACCACGCCCGGCCCGAACGCCTCCGCGACCTCGTCGAGACCGACCGAGCCCGGCTCGACCGCCTCCCGCGCGAGCTGGTCGTAGTCGATGACGACCGCACCCAGCTCGGCGAGGTGACTTGCCGCCACCGACTTTCCTGCTGCGATCCCGCCGGTCAGTCCGATGCGTTGCATCGGACCATCCTGCCCGACGCGGAGCGGGACGCACGACGGGCCGGCCACCCGAAGAGGTGACCGGCCCGTCGTGGTGAGCCCCGGAGGGCTCGGTGGATCAGTTGCCCGTGAGCTTCTCGCGCAGAGCGGCGAGCGCCTCGTCGGACGCGAGCGTCCCGCCGATCTCCTCGACCGGGGCCGACGAGTAGGTGGACGCCGTCGCACCGCCGGTGCTGCTGCTGCTGCCACCGTCGCCGTTCGCGGCCTCCGCGTCGGCCTTGCTGGCCTCGGCGACCTGCTTGCGGTGCGCCTCCCAGCGCTCGTGGGCCTGCGCGTACTGCGCCTCCCACACCTCGCGCTGCGCCTCGAAGCCCTCGAGCCACTCGTTCGTGGTCGAGTCGAAGCCCTCGGGGTACTTGTAGTTGCCCTGCTCGTCGTACTCCGCCGCCATGCCGTACAGCGCGGGGTCGAAGTCGTCGCTGCTCGGGTCGACGCCCTCGTTCGCCTGCTTGAGGGACAGCGAGATGCGGCGACGCTCGAGGTCGATGTCGATGACCTTGACGAAGACGTCGTCGCCGACCTGGACGACCTGCTCCGGGATCTCGACGTGGCGCACGGCCAGCTCCGAGATGTGCACGAGGCCCTCGATGCCGTCCTCGACGCGCACGAACGCACCGAACGGGACGAGCTTCGTGACCTTGCCCGGGACGACCTGGCCGATGGCGTGCGTGCGGGCGAAGGCCTGCCACGGGTCCTCCTGCGTCGCCTTCAGCGACAGGGAGACACGCTCGCGGTCGAAGTCGACGTCGAGGACCTCGACGGTGACCTCCTGGCCCACCTCGACGACCTCGGAGGGGTGGTCGATGTGCTTCCACGACAGCTCGGAGACGTGCACGAGCCCGTCGACGCCGCCGAGGTCCACGAACGCACCGAAGTTGACGATCGAGGAGACGACACCGGGGCGGACCTGGCCCTTCTGCAGCGTCTGCAGGAAGGTCGAGCGCACCTCGGACTGCGTCTGCTCGAGCCAGGCACGGCGCGAGAGGACGACGTTGTTGCGGTTCTTGTCGAGCTCGATGATCTTGGCCTCGATCTCCTTGCCGACGTACGGCTGGAGGTCACGGACGCGACGCATCTCCACGAGCGAGGCGGGGAGGAACCCGCGCAGGCCGATGTCGAGGATGAGGCCACCCTTGACGACCTCGATGACGGTGCCGGTGACGACGCCGTCCTCCTCCTTGATCTTCTCGATCGTGCCCCACGCGCGCTCGTACTGCGCACGCTTCTTGGACAGGATCAGCCGGCCTTCCTTGTCCTCCTTCTGGAGGACCAGGGCCTCGACCTCGTCGCCGACCTTGACGACCTCACCGGGGTCCACGTCGTGCTTGATGGACAGCTCACGGGAGGGGATGACGCCCTCGGTCTTGTAGCCGATGTCCAGGAGCACCTCGTCGCGGTCGACCTTGACGATGGTGCCCTCGACGATGTCGCCATCGTTGAAGTACTTGATGGTGGCGTCGATCGCGGCGAGGAAGTCCTCGGCCGAGCCGATGTCGTTGATCGCGACCTGCGGCGTGGCGGGCTTCGCGGGGGTGGAAATGCTCATGTAGGGATGGGCTCCGTTGCGGACAGGATGTAGGACGGACAGGGATGCTGCATGGTGTGCGGTGCCGACCGTCCCGAAGGGGGTTCACAGGCGGGATCCCTGCGGGACCCTCACGAGCAGACCGTCGCCAAGGCGCGCGGCACCGCCGTCTACCTTATCGGTCCTGCGTGGAGCCGGTCAAAGGCAGGCGTGACGTGCGTCAGGCGAGGGCCCGCGCCACCTGGAGCAGCTCGGCGGGCACCTGCTTGACCTTGCCGGCGATCTCCTCGAGCGGGACCAGCACGACGTCCTCGCCGCGCAGCGCGGTCATGACACCCGTCTCGCCGCGGCTGATCGCGTCGATCGCCGCGGTCCCGAACCGGCTGCCGAGGATGCGGTCCGTGTGCGTGGGGGTGCCGCCGCGCTGCACGTGGCCGAGCACCGTGACGCGCGTGTCGAACCCGGTGCGCTCCTCGATCTCGACCTTGATGCGCTCGCTGATCGCGCCGGCGACGATCTCGCCGAACTTGCCGACGGGCGCCTCGTACGACATCGCGCTGCCCTGGAGCGGGACCGCACCCTCGGCGACGACGACGATCGAGAAGCTCGCGTGCGCGCGGTGCCGGTGCTTGAGGAACTTCACGACGCGCTCGATGTCGAACGGCTCCTCGGGGGTGAGGACCAGCTCGGCGCCCGACGCGATCGCGGACGAGACGGCGATCCAGCCGGCGTGGCGGCCCATGACCTCGACGATCATCACGCGGTTGTGGCTCTCCGCCGTGGTGTGCACGCGGTCGAGCGCCTCGGTCGCGATGCCGACGGCCGTGTCGAAGCCGATCGAGCGGTCGGTCCCCCACACGTCGTTGTCGATCGTCTTGGGGATCGCGACGATCCGGACGCCGGCCTCGGCGACCTTGCTCGCGGCGTGCAGGGTCCCGTCGCCGCCGATGCAGATCAGCGCCTCGATCCGCTCCGCCTCGAGGGTCGCGAGCACCCCGTCGATGCCGCCGTCCTTGGCGTGGGGGTGGTACCGCGCGGTGCCGAGCAGCGTCCCGCCCTGCGTCAGCACGTTGCGGATGTGCTGACGGCCGAGCGGGAAGACGTCGCCGTCGACCACGCCGCGCCAGCCGTTGCGGAAGCCGATGATCGAGTGACCGTACTCGCCCTCACCCTGCTTGACGACGGCGCGGATCGCCGCGTTCAGCCCGGGGACGTCGCCGCCGCCCGTGAGCAGTCCGACTCGCACTGGGAACTCCTTGGTCGCAGGGGGTGGGGGTCGAGGGCGCGTCCTCGAGCTCCTCGGCCGCCAGCGTAGCCAGTGCGCCGGCTGCGCACTGAGCCTTCCGTCCCAGGTGGGGCGGCGCGTCCGGGGATCTCAGCCGACGAGGCCGAGCTCGAGGTCCCGACCCGGGATCGCGTCGAGCAGGGTGCGCGTGTACTCCGTCTGCGGGTCGTCGAAGACGTCGTCCGCCGTGCCCTGCTCGACGATGCGCCCGCGCTCCATGACGCACACCTGGTCCGCGACCTGCCGCACGACCGCGAGGTCGTGGCTGATGAACAGGTAGCTCAGGCCGAGCCGCTGCTGCAGGTCCGCGAGCAGGCGCAGGATCTGCGACTGCACGATGACGTCGAGCGCCGAGACCGCCTCGTCGCACACCACGAGGTCCGGGTTGAGCGCGAGCGCCCGCGCGATGGCGACGCGCTGGCGCTGGCCGCCCGAGAGCTCGGCCGGGTAGCGCCGCAGCACGTCGGACGGCAGCGCGACGTCGTCGAGGAGCTCCCGCACCCGTTGCCGTCGCTCGGTCGTCGAGCCGACGCCGTGCGCGCGCAGCGGCTCCTCGATGGTCCGGCCGATCGTGAACAGCGGATCGAGCGAGGAGTACGGGTCCTGGAAGATCGGCTGGACCCGGCGGCGGAACGCGACCTCGGCCGTGCGGTCCGCACCGCCCACGGCCCCGCCGTCGAAGCGGATGACGCCCGACGTCGGCTTCACCAGGTCGAGCATCATCTTCGCGACGGTCGACTTCCCCGAGCCCGACTCCCCCACGACGGCGACCGTGCGACCGCGCGGGATCACGAAGCTCACGTCGTCGACCGCGGTGAAGCTCTCCGAGCGCGAGAACATCCGGCGCCCGCGCAGCCCGTACACCTTGGTGACGTGGTCGACCTCGATGATGTGGTCGGTCTTCGCCGGCCCACCCGTGGCGGCCGCCGGCGTCCCGTCCTCGTCCCCGCGCGACACCGCGAGCAGGTCGGAGGTGTCGTCGACACCCGCCGCCTTCGCGAGCTGGATGCGGCGCGACGCGAGCGACGGCGCCGCGGCGAGCAGCCGGCGCGTGTACTCGTGCTGCGGGTCGCGCAGCAGCTCGGCGGCAGGACCGGCCTCGACGACCTTCCCGCGGTACATCACGACGATGCGGTGCGCGCGCTCGGCGGCCAGCCCCAGGTCGTGCGTGATGAGCAGCACCGACGTCCCCAGCTGGTCCGTCAGCTGGGTGAGGCGGTCGAGGATCGTGCGCTGCACGGTGACGTCGAGCGCCGAGGTCGGCTCGTCGGCGATGAGCAGCCGCGGCCGGCACGCGAGGCCCATCGCGATGAGCGCGCGCTGGCGCATGCCGCCCGAGAACTCGTGCGGGTACTGCTCCGCGCGCCGCTCGGCGTCCGGCAGCCCGGCCTCCTCGAGCAGCTCGACGGTCCGGGTCCGGGCCGCGCGGCCCTTCGCGACGCCGTTGTCCTCGAGCGCCTCGGCGATCTGCGAGCCGACCCGGCGCACCGGGTTGAGGTTCGACATCGGGTCCTGCGGGACCATGCCGATCTCGCTGCCGCGCAGGCGGGACACCTCACCGGGGCTCATCGTCGCGAGGTCCTGCCCGTCGAACAGGATGCGCCCGCCGGTGACCGAGCCGTTCTGCGCGAGCAGCCCGATCACCGCCGCCGCCGTCGTCGACTTGCCCGAGCCGGACTCCCCGACGATCGCGACGGTCTCGCCCGCGCGCACGTCGAAGCTCACGCCCGAGACGGCGACGGAGCGGCCCGCGTCCGTGGTGAAGGTGACCTCGAGGTCCTGGATGCTGAGCAGCGGCCCTGCCGCGCCGGTCCCGGGTGCGCTCGCAGCGCTCACCGTGGTCACCTCTTCCTCGAGCGGGGGTCGAGGGCCTCACGCAGCGCCTCGCCGAACAGGGTGAAGCCGAGGGCCGTGACCGCGATGCACGCGCCCGGCCACAGGGCGAGCCGCGGGGCCACCTCGAGCTCGTTCTGGGCGGCCGTGAGCATGCGTCCCCACTCGGCCGTGGTCGGTGCGCCGCCGCCGAGACCCAGGAAGGACAGCGCCGCCGCCTCGATGACGGCGGTCGCGAGCATGAGCGTCGCCTGCACGATCACGGGCGAGACGCTGTTGGGCAGCACGTGGTTCATCGTCACGGTGCGCCGGCTCAGGCCGAGCGAGCTCGCCGCGAGCACGTAGTCCTGCCCGCGCTGCGCAAGCATCGACCCGCGCAGCAGGCGCGCGAAGATCGGCACCTGGACGACGCCGATCGCGATGATGACGCTCGCGGACGTCTGGCCGATGATCGCCGCGATCGACACCGCGAGCAGCAGGCTCGGCACCGACAGCATGAGGTCGACCCCGCGCATCGTGACGGTGTCGACCCAGCCGCCGAACGCACCGGCCATGAGCCCGAGCAGGATGCCGCCGATCAGCCCGACGAGCGTCGACAGGACGCCGACGAGCAGCGAGGCCCGCGCGCCCCAGACGAGCTGGGAGAACAGGTCGGCGCCGTACCGGTCGAGCCCGAGCGGGTACGCGTCGGACGGCCCGGGGATGTAGGTCGGGCGCACCTCCGCGCGGCCCGGGAGCTCCCCGGGTCCGTAGTTCGCGATCAGCGGCGCGAAGATCGCGACGAGGACGAACGCGAGCACGATCGCCGCACCGACGATCGCCCCGGGGTTGCGCCGCAGCCGGCGGAGGGCGACGCGCCACAGGGACGCGCCGACGTCGGCCGGGTCGTCCGCGCCGGCGCGGGGGTCGCCCGCGGACGGGGCCGTGGTCAGGTCCGCCTCGGTCATCGGGTCCTCATCCTGGGGTCGATCACGCCGTAGGACACGTCCACGGCGAGGTTCGCGAGCGCGTACACGATCGCGATGATGAGCACGAAGCCCTGGAGCACGGCGTAGTCGAGGTTGAAGATCGCGTCGGCGAGGAAGCTGCCGATCCCGGGGAACGCGAACACGGTCTCCGTCAGCACCGCCCCGGAGAGCAGCAGGCCCACCTGGAGGCCGATCGTCGTCGACACCGGGAGCATCGCGTTGCGCAGGATGACGCGGCTGCGCAGGCGTGAGCGCCGCAGGCCCTTGGCGCGTGCCGTGCGGACGTAGTCGGCGTTCTGCACCTCGATCACCGAGGCACGCGTGATGCGCGCGATGATCGCGAGCGGGATGGACCCGAGCGCGACGGCCGGCAGCACGAGGTGGACGAACGCGTCCCAGCTCGCGTCCCACTCCCGCGTGAGCAGCCCGTCGAGCACGTAGAAGCCCGTCGGGTGCGTCGCGACCATCGAGGGGTCCTGCCGGCCCGCCGACGGGAACCAGCCGAGCTGCACGGCGAAGAGCCACTTGAGCAGGAAGGCGAGGAAGAAGACCGGGATCGTGACGCCGATCAGCGACGCCACGACGGTCGCGTGGTCGGTGAGCTTCCCCTGCCGGCGTGCCGCGACGTACCCGAGCGGGATGCCGACGCCGATCGCGATGACGAGCGCGAGGATCGTGAGCTCGACCGTCGCGGGGAACCGGTTGAGGAACTCCTCGAGCACGGGCCGGTTGGTCCGCGTCGACGTCCCGAAGTTGCCCGTCACGAGCTCGCCGACGTAGGTGAGGTACTGCTTCACGATCGGTTCGTTGAAGCCGTAGAGCTCGTTGATGCGCTCGACGGCCTCGGGGGTGGCGCGCTCCCCCAGGAGGGCCGTTGCCGGACCTCCCGGGAGAGCGCGGACCCACAGGAACAGCAGGACCGACAGTCCGAGCAGGGTGGGGACGAGGAGTGCGATCCTCTGCAGGACAAGTCGGATCATCGAGCCTGCACGCCCTCAGTCCTCGATCGTGATGACGTTGTAGACCTCGTCCTGGACCGGCGAGGCCGGGTACCCCTGGATCTCGGGCTTGAACGCCAGCGACGGGACCGGGTGCGCGAGCGGGACGCCCGGGAGCAGGTCCATGATCTGCGCGTTGACCTCCTCGTAGGCGGCCTTCTGCTCGTCGGCGCTCGGCTGGTACCGCGCGTCGGCGAGCGCCTGGAAGAGCTCCGGGTTGTCGAAGCCCCACTCGTTCGACTTCGCGCCGAAGAAGACGCCGACGAAGTTGTAGGTGTCGTTGTAGTCGCCGGTCCAGCCGAGCAGGTGGATGCCGTGGTCCGGCGTCCCCTGCATGCGGTCGAGGTAGTCGGGGCTCCAGGGCTCCGGGACCGGGTTGACCGTGATGCCGACGGCCGCGAGGTCCGCGCTGATCGCGGTGAAGACCTGCTCCGGCGTGGGCATGTACGGCCGCGACACGTTCGTCGGGTAGTTGAAGTCGATGGTGAGGTTCGACTTGCCGGCCTCGGCGAGCAGCGCCTTGGCCTTCGCCGGGTCGTACTCGTACGTCGCGACGTCCGGGTTCCAGCCCGAGACGCTCGGCGGCACGAAGTTCGTGGCGACCTCGGTGCCCTCGGGCAGCGTCTGGGCGACGAGCGACTCCTTGTTGATGGCGTAGGCGATCGCCTGGCGGACCTTGAGGTCGGCAAGGTCGGGGTTCGCCTGGTTCATCGCCAGGTACAGGATGTTGAAGGGGTCGCGGTTGACGATCTGGAAGCCGGCCTCCTTCAGCGCATCCACGTCGGCGGGGCCGACGAGGTCGTAGCCGTCGATGTCGCCCGCCTGCAGCGCCTGCCGGCGCGCGGTCGCGTCGGAGATCACGCTGAAGACGATGCGCTTGACCTGGCCCTGCTCGCCCCAGTAGTCCTCGTTCGAGGTGAGGACGACCTGCTCGCCCGGGCTCCAGGAGTCGAAGACGTACGGGCCGGTGCCGGTCGGGTGCGCGGTCGCGTACTCGGGCAGCACGGGCGCGTCGCCCTCACCGGTCACGCCGTCGGCGTCGTACTTCTCGAGCGCCGCGGGCGACTGCATCGAGAACGACGGCAGCGACAGCGCCGAGACGAGCTCGGGCAGCGGGCTCTTGAGGTGGATGACCGCGGTGGTCGCGTCGGGCGCCTCGCAGCTCTCGTACTTGCCGGTGCCGTTGAGGCTCGCGGTGTCGCTCGTCGCGAACCCGCCGTTCACCTTCTGCCAGTAGTACGACAGGCTCTCGGACTGCAGGACGCCCGTGAAGTTGTTCCACCGCTCGAAGTTGAAGCAGACGGCCTCACCGTCGAAGTCGGTGCCGTCGTGGAACTTCACGCCCTCCTTGAGCTGGAAGGTGTACTCGAGGCCGTCCTCGCTCGTCTCCCACGACTCGGCGAGCAGCGGGGCCGGGTCGGCCGTGCCCGGCTCGGTGCCCACGAGGCCCTCGAAGATCTGGCGCCCGACGCGGAACGACTCACCGTCGTTGGCGAAGGCCGGGTCGAGCGACGCGGGGTCGGCCGACGCTGCGAAGATGAAGGTGTCCCGCGCGCCGTCCGACGTCTCCTCGGCGGTACCGCCGCCGTCACGGTCACTCGCCGCACATCCGGTCAGGACGAGGCCCATGGCCACGCCTGACGCTGCGAACCTCAGGAAGGTCCTCACACGATCACCTCTCGTCGACGGTCCGCCAGGGCACACGTGCGCCTGGGCGGGAAGGCCCCGACCGTAGGTGCAGGTGGTCACGCGGATGTTACGCATCGGTATCCAACTTGGACCCACAGAAAGTACATCAGCCGAGCATGAACTCCACACAGCCCCCCGACCCGCTGGCCGACGCCGGGTACCGCGACGTCCCCGACGAGGCCGGAGGTCGGGCCGGGCGGACGTGGTGGGACGCGAACGCCACCGACTACCTCGCGGAGCACGGGGAGTTCCTCGGCACCGCCGACTTCCGCTGGTGCCCGGAAGGCCTCCGCGAGGCCGACGCCGGCCTGCTGGGCGACCTGACGGGAGCGCGCGTGCTCGAGATCGGGGCCGGCGCCGCGCAGTGCTCCCGGTGGCTCGCGGCCCGCGGGGTCGACGTCGTCGCGACCGACGTCGCGCACGGCATGCTCGCCGCGGGGGCGGCGTACGACCGGCCCGGGCACCCGGCGACGCCGCTCGTGCAGGCCGACGCGCGCGCGCTCCCGTTCGCCGACGCGAGCTTCGACGTCGCGTTCACGGCGTTCGGGGCCATCCCGTTCGTGCCGGACGCGGTGCGCGTGCACCAGGAGGTGGCCCGCGTGCTGCGGCCCGGAGGGCGCTGGGTCCTCTCGGTCACCCACCCCGTGCGCTGGGCGTTCCCCGACGACCCCTCCGAGCGCGGGCTGACCGCGTCGCGCTCCTACTTCGACCGACGGCCGTACGTCGAGACCGGCGAGTCGGGGTCGGTGCTGTACGCCGAGTACCACCGCACGCTCGGCGACCACGTCGCCGACCTCGTGGCCGCGGGCTTCACCGTCGAGCGGCTCGTGGAACCGGAGTGGCCGGAGGGTCACGACCGCACGTGGGGCGGCTGGGGCCCGGTGCGCGGCCGGGTGCTGCCCGGGACGGCGATCTTCGTCACGCACCGGCGGACCGGCCGCTGACCCACCGCCGGCACACCGAGATCGCGGTACGGGGACGTCCCCGTACCGCGACCTCGGAACGTGCTGCGCAGGACCGACGGCTCGGCGCCGGCCCGGTGCGCGCCTAGTGCACCGTCGCCTTCTCGGCGCCCGCCCCGGTGAGCGAGCGGACCTCCATCTCGGCGAACTTCTCGCGGTCCGGCCGCTCCTTGCTCAGCAGCGTGCCGAGGATCCCGAGCAGGAACCCGAGCGGGATCGAGACGATCCCCGGGTTGTCGAGCGGGAACCAGTGGAAGTCGATCGACGTGTCGCGGATCATCGACAGGCTCGCCCCCGTCACGGGGTCCACCTTGCCGGACACGACCGGCGAGAACGCGATGAGCACCACGCAGGAGATCAGACCCCCGTACATGCTCCACAGCGCCCCGGTGGTGTTGAACCGCTTCCAGAACAGCGAGTAGATGATCGTCGGCAGGTTCGCGCTGGCCGCGACCGCGAACGCGAGCGCGACGAGGAACGCGACGTTCTGCCCGTTGGCGAAGATGCCGCCGACGATCGCGAGGATGCCGATCACCACGACGGTGATCCGGGCGACCTTGACCTCGCCGTCCGGGTTCACCTCGCCGTGCTTGATGACGGACGCGTAGATGTCGTGCGCGAACGACGCCGCCGCCGTGATGGTCAGGCCGGCGACGACCGCGAGGATCGTCGCGAACGCGACCGCGGAGATGACGCCGAGCAGCACGACCCCGCCGAGCTCGAAGGCGAGCATCGGCGCCGCGGAGTTCACGCCGCCCGGGGCCGCCTTGATGGCCTCGGGTCCGACGAGGGCGCCCGCGCCGTACCCGAGCACGAGGGTGAACAGGTAGAAGATGCCGATGAGCCAGATCGCCCAGACGACCGAGCGCCGCGCCTCCTTGGCGGTCGGGACCGTGTAGAAGCGCATGAGGACGTGCGGCAGGCCCGCCGTGCCCAGCACGAGCGCGAGCGCGAGCGACAGGAAGTTGAGCTTGCTCATGCCCGTCGCGCCGTACTGCTTGCCCGGCTCGATGAGCGCCTCGCCGCCCTCGCCCGCCGTGTCGACCGCACCCTGGAGCAGCGCCGACAGGTCGAAGCCGAACTTCGCGAGGACCCAGATCGTCATGATCCCGGCGCCCGCGATGAGCAGGATCGCCTTGATGATCTGCACCCAGGTGGTGCCCTTCATGCCACCGACCAGGACGTACAGGATCATGAGCGCGCCGACCACGGCGATCACGAGCCCCTGGCCCGCGGTGCCCTCGATGCCCAGCAGGAGCGCGACGAGACCGCCCGCACCCGCCATCTGCGCGAGCAGGTAGAAGAACACGACCGCGAGGGTCGCGAGCGCCGCCGCCATCCGCACCGGGCGCTGCCGCAGCCGGAACGACAGGACGTCCGCCATCGTGAATCGGCCGGTGTTGCGCAGCAGCTCGGCGACGAGCAGCAGCGCGACGAGCCACGCGACCAGGAACCCGATCGAGTACAGGAACCCGTCGTACCCGTTGATCGCGATCGCCCCGCAGATGCCGAGGAAGCTCGCGGCCGAGAGGTAGTCGCCCGCGATCGCGGTGCCGTTCTGCGGGCCGGTGAACGACCGTCCCGCGGCGTAGTAGTCGGCGGCCGTGCTGTTGTTCTTCGACGCCCGGAACACGATCACGAGCGTCACGGCGACGAACGCCCCGAAGATCGCGATGTTGAGGACCGGGTCACCGATCTGCTCCGACTCGGCGGCGAGCACCGCGGAGCCCAGGACCGCGCTCATGCGATCTCCCCGTCCTCGATGTGGCGGCGCAGCCGCTCGGCGACGGCGTCCTGCCGCTTGTTGGCCCAGCTCGCGTAGATCATCGTGATCGCGAAGGTCGAGACGAACTGGCCGAGGCCGAAGAGCAGGCCGACCGTGATGTTGCCCGTGACCCGGATGCTCATGAAGTCGTGGGCGTACGCGGCCAGCAGCACGTACAGCAGGTACCAGGCGAGGAAGAACGCCGTCATCGGGAACACGAAGTTCCGGAAGCGCTGGCGCAGCTGCTGGAACTCCTGGGAGTTCTGCACGCGTTCGTAGTCGGTCTCGGAATGCTCTACCACGTCGGCCATACGTCCTCCGAGGGGGTTCGGGAGGTGGCCTCGTCGCCACCCGGCGACCACTGTGGCCTAGTTCACACCGGATTGCCAGAGATCTGGATACCGTTGTCGACGCCTCCCACCAGGCCGACGGCGCGCCGCCGCCCCGGCCGGGGAGGCGGCGCGCCGCGCGGTCAGCGGGCGTGCGCGGGTGTCAGTGACCCGCCTCGTGCCAGCTCGTCCCGACCCCGACCGAGACGTCGAGCGGCACCGACAGCTCGGCCGCCGAGCCCATCTGCGCGCGCACGAGGGACTCGACCTCCTCGCGCTCGCCCGGCGCCACCTCGAGCACGAGCTCGTCGTGCACCTGCAGGAGCAGCCGCGACCCGAGGCCGCGCGCCGTGAGCTCACGCTCGACCCCGAGCATCGCGACCTTGATGAGGTCCGCCGCGCTGCCCTGGATCGGGGCGTTGAGCGCCATGCGCTCGGCCATCTCGCGGCGCTGGCGGTTGTCGCTCGTGAGGTCCGGCAGGTAGCGCCGCCGGCCCATGATCGTCGCGGTGTACCCCGTCGCGCGGGCCACGTCGACGACGCCCGTCAGGTACTCGCGCACGCCGCCGAACCGCGAGAAGTAGTCCTCCATGAGCGTCGCGGCCTCGCCGACCTCGATGTTGAGCTGCTTCGACAGCCCGAACGACGAGAGCCCGTACGCGAGCCCGTAGCTCATCGCCTTGATCTTCGAGCGCATCGCGGCCGTCACCTCGTCGGTGGGCACCGAGAACACCCGCGAGCCCACGTAGGAGTGCAGGTCCTCGCCCGACCGGAACGCCTCGATGAGCCCCTCGTCGCCCGACAGGTGCGCCATGATGCGCATCTCGATCTGCGAGTAGTCCGCCGTGAGCAGCGTGTCGTAGCCCGGCCCCACGACGAACGCCCGCCGGATCTGGCGCCCGGCCTCGGTGCGGATCGGGATGTTCTGCAGGTTCGGGTCCGTCGAGGACAGGCGGCCGGTCGCCGCGATGGTCTGCTGGAACGTCGTGTGGATGCGCCCGTCGTCGGCGACCGAGCGGAGCAGGCCCTCGACGGTCTGGCGCAGGCGGATCGCGTCACGGTGCGCGAGCAGGTGCTCGAGGAACGGGTGCTGCGTGCGCTCGAACAGGTCCTGCAGCGCCGCGGCGTCCGTGGTGTAGCCGGTCTTGTTCTTCTTCGTCTTCGGCATCTGGAGCTGGTCGAAGAGCACCTCCTGGAGCTGCTTCGGGGAGCCCAGGTTCACCTCGCGGTCGATGACCGCGTACGCCTCGGCCGCCGCGTCCTTGACCGCGGCGTCGAACTCCGCCTCGAGACCGGACAGGTAGCCGGTGTCGGCGGCGATGCCGCGGCGCTCCATGCGCACGAGCACGTCCTCGAGGGGGAGCTCGAGCTCGGCGAGCAGCGCGGCCGCACCCCGGTCGCCCAGCTCGCCGTGCAGGACCTCGGCGAGCTCGACGACCGCCGCCGCCTGCCCCGCGGACCGCTGGTTCTCGTCGGAGCCGTCGAGCTCGAGGTCGAACGCGCCCTGCGTCCCGGAGTCCGGCGACCCGGCGGCCGACAGCTCGCGGTGCAGGTAGCGCACGACGAGCGACGGGAGGTCGTAGGCACGCTGGTCGGGGTGGCACAGGTACGCGGCGAGCTCCGTGTCGAACACGACGCCCGCGAGGTCGAGGCCGCGTCCGACGAGCGCGTGCCACGCGTTCTTCGCGGCGTGCACCGCCTTCGCCGCGTTCGGCTCCGCGAGCCACGCCGCGAGCGTCGCCTCGTCCGCCGGGTCCAGCGACGCGAGGTCGAGCGCGACGGCCGACGAGCCGGCGTCGGCGATCGCGACACCCCAGGCGTCCCCGCCCGACGGCCGGGCGCTCCCCCGCACGTCGAGCCCGAGCGTCCGGCCGGCGCGCTCCGCGAGCCACGCGGCCAGGCCGCCGGGCTCGAGCCGGTCGAGGGGCACCGCGTCGCCGGGCTCGACCGCCGGCGCGGCCTCGGGCAGCGACGCGAACAGGCGCTCGCGCAGCGCCGTGAACTGCAGCGAGTCGAACACCCGGTGCATCGCCTCGCGGTCCCACGGCTGCACCCCGAGGTCCTCGGGCTGCAGCGGGAGCTCCAGGTCCGTGAGCAGGTGGTTGAGCCGGCGGTTCACGATCACCTGGTCGAGGTGCGCGCGCAGGCTCTCCCCGGCCTTCCCGCCGATCTGGTCGACCGAGGCGATGATCCCCTCGAGCCCGCCGTACGCCGTGATCCACTTCGCGGCTGTCTTGGGGCCGACGCCGGGCACGCCCGGGAGGTTGTCGCTGGTCTCCCCCACGAGCGCCGCCAGGTCGGAGTACCGCTCGGGCCCGACGCCGTACTTCGCCAGGACCGCCTCGGGCGTCATGCGCGTGAGCTCGGACACACCGCGGATCGGGTAGAGCACCGTCACCGCGTCGTTGACGAGCTGGAACGAGTCGCGGTCCCCCGAGCAGAGCAGGACCTCGATGCCGGCCGCCCGGGCCTGCGTCGCGAGCGTCGCCAGCACGTCGTCGGCCTCGTAGTTCTCCTTCTCGATCACGGGGACCCGCATCGTCGCGAGGATCTCCTTGATCAGCGGCACCTGGCCCTGGAACGGCTGCGGCGTCTCGTCACGCGTGCCCTTGTACGCCGGGTACTGCTCGGTGCGGAACGTCGTGCGGCCCACGTCGAACGCGACGGCCAGGTGCGTCGGGGCCTCGTCCGCGAGGATCTTCGCGAGCATCGACGTGAAGCCGTAGACCGCGTTCGTGGTCTGGCCGCTCGTGGTCGAGAAGTTCTCCGCCGGCAGGGCGAAGAAGGCGCGGAACGCCATGGAGTGCCCGTCGATGAGCAGCAGGCGCGGGGCGCCGGGCGCGGGGACGAACGGGAGGGCGGTCGCGGCGGGGGCGCCGGCTGGCGATGCGTCGGTCACGGGTGCCAACCTATCGGGCATGACTGACGCCGGCCGCGAGCCGCAGCACCCCTCGGCCTACCCCGGGACCCTCATCGAGCGCATGGGCATCGTGATCCAGGAGGTCGGTCCGGACCGCGTCGTCGGCACGATGCCCGTCGACGGCAACACCCAGCCGCAGGGGCTCCTGCACGGCGGGGCGTCCGCGGTGCTCGCCGAGACGCTCGGGTCGGTCGCGGCGAACGCGCACGCGGGCGAGGGCCGGATCGCGGTCGGGATCGAGCTCAGCGCGACGCACCACCGCTCGGCACGCAGCGGGCTCGTGACGGGCACCGCGACCGCGGTGCACCTCGGGTCGACCCTCGCGACCTACGAGGTCGTCGTCGAGGACCCGGAGTCGCGGCGCGTCTGCACCGCGCGGCTGACCTGCATGCTCATCGCGGACCGCCGCGGCTGATCGGCGCCGGCCACCGGGGGCACGAACCGCACCTCGGCCGTCTCGGACCGTGCGGCGGCGCGGACCTGCCGGCGCCGCGCGATGAGGTCCTCGAGACCGCGCGCAGCCCCCCGGCGGACGACCGGGGCGCCCGCGGCGTCCCCCGCGAGCCGACGCTGCAACGAGCTCGTGCTCACCACCCGGTACGCCGCCGCGGGCGCGAAGCCCAGGCGGGCGAAGAACCGCAGCATGCCCCGCGCACCCGGCAGCGGCGCCGCGTACACCTCGCTCGCGCCGGCGTCCGCCGCGAGCTCGAGCGCTCCGGACAGCAGCGCGTGGCCCAGACCCCGGCGGCGCGCGTCGGGTGCCACGTAGAGCGCCTCGAGCGTCAGGCTCGCCTCGTCGGTGAACGGGCTCGGACCGACGAGGCGCCCGAGCAGCAGGCCGCTCGTGCGGCCGTCGAGCGTGCCCACCAGGACCTGCCCGCCCGGGGTCGCGAGCAGCGTGCCGATCTGCTGGCGCAGGCGCTCGCGGTCGTTGCTGCACAGCTGCGCGCCGACGGCCGACTCCGCACGCGCCACGAGGCACAGGTCCACGATCTCGGGGAGGTCGCCCGGCTCGGCGGGGCGGACCTGGACACCAGGGCGCACGGGCGTCGGCCTCCTCACGGTGCTGGCGGGGTCGCGGGTGGGGGTTCCGGCGACCAGGCGACGATGCCCCTCGATCATGGCAAAGCCCGCCGCGTCTGCCTAGGCCCGGTTGGACGCTCGACCGGATGACGTCTGCGCGAACGTCCGAAAGGTCAC
Organism: Cellulomonas sp. NPDC055163; assembly: GCF_053607065.1. NCBI lineage: Bacteria > Bacillati > Actinomycetota > Actinomycetes > Micrococcales > Cellulomonadaceae > Cellulomonas > Cellulomonas sp. NPDC055163. The sequence goes on from NZ_JBSGSU010000013.1 coordinate 53,100, forward strand.
ACCGGATGGGGAAAGATGGTCGAATGGCGCTCGCACCACCGCGCGTCGTGTCACATGGCGGACACAAACCCCACCTAAGGTCCTGCCCACTTGGAGGACCGCGCCACCCCGGCAACGTCGCCGGGAGAGAAGCACGCCCCACCCTGATGCCTGAACACCACGGATGGAGGTCCCAGGTGCGCCGAGTCGCGACCACGGGCCGTTCCCTGCACCGCGCGCGCCGCGACCTCGCGCTCGCGGCGCTCACCCTGCTCCTGACCACCACAGCAGTGCTCACGTCGTCGGGCGCGGCCACCGCCGCCACCGCGGCGCAGTGCGTCACCGACGCGTCGACCGCGTGCGTGGGCGGCACGATCCGCACCGCGGCGGGCGAACCGGCGGTGGGCGTGCAGCTCACCGTCGACGGCCCCGGCGGGACCGTCGAGGCGGAGACCGCGGCCGACGGCCGCTGGTCCGCTGCCGTGACCACCGCGGGCGACTACGTCGTCACCCTCGACGAGGAGACGCTCCCCGCGGGCGAGACCCTGCGGGACCCGGCCGCCAACCCGCGCACCGTCGCCGTGCGCCTGGGCTCGTCGGCCGGCGCGCTGTTCCCGCTCGGCGCCCCCGCGGCCGGCGGCGGCGCCGGCGCGACACCCGAGCCGGGCGCCAGCGCGGCACCGGGCACGAACGCCCCCTCGAGCGGCGCGTCGAGCGGCATCACCGCGCAGCGCGTGCTCCAGCAGACGGTCAGCGGACTCGTCTTCGGGCTGCTCCTCGCGCTCGCGTCGGTCGGCCTCTCGCTCATCTACGGCACGACGGGCCTGAGCAACTTCGCGCACGGGGAGCAGGTCACGCTCGGCGCGCTGCTCGCGTACTTCGGCGTGCAGGTCCTCGGCCAGCCGCTCGTGGTCGCCGGGATCTTCGCCGTCGTGGTCGGTGCCGCGTCCGGCTGGGCGCAGGACGCCGGGATCTGGCACAAGCTCCGCAAGCGCAGGCTCGGCTCGACGCAGCAGATGATCGTCACGATCGGCCTGTCGATGGTCCTGCAGTACGCGTTCCAGTACTTCGTCGGCGGCGGACCGCTGCGCATCGTCCGGGAGAACCCGATCCCCGTGCGGATCGGCCCGGTCCTGCTCAACCAGCAGTCGATCTACTCGGCGCTCATCGCGATCGTGGCGATCGGGGCCGTCGGGTACTTCCTGCTCGGGACCCGGACCGGGCGCGCGACGCGCGCCGTCTCGGACAACCCTGCGCTCGCGGCCGCGTCGGGCATCTCGGTCGAGCGCATCGTGCGCATCGTCTGGACGCTCAGCACCGGCCTCGCCGCCCTCGGTGGCGTGCTCCTCGGGCTCTACTTCAACGCGACCGCGTGGAACATGGGCGGCGCGATCCTGCTGCTGATGTTCGCGGCCGTGACGCTCGGCGGGCTCGGCACGGCGTTCGGCGCCCTCGTCGGCTCCATCGTCATCGGCCTGGTCGTCGAGCTCTCGACGCTCGTGATCCCGTCGGACATGCGGTACGCCGGGGCGCTCGTGATCCTCATCCTCGTCCTTCTCGTCCGGCCCCAGGGGATCCTGGGCCGGGCTGAGCGCATCGGCTGACGGAGGCCTCCCCCATGGACTGGACCAGAATCCTCACGAACGTGGCGGGCGAGATCATCGCCCCCACCACGGCCGCCTACGCGCTCGCCGCCATCGGCCTCAACGTGCACTTCGGCATGACCGGGCTGCTCAACTTCGGCCAGGCCGGCTTCATGCTCATCGGCGCGTACGGCTTCGCGATCGCCTCGATGGCGGGCTGGCCGGTGTGGGCGGCGCTGCTCGTCGCGATCGCGTGCGCCGTGGTGTTCGCGCTCATCCTCGGCATCCCCACCCTCAAGCTCCGCGGCGACTACCTCTCGATCGTGACGATCGCGGCGGCCGAGATCGTCCGCATCGTCGGGCGGTCGACCTCGCTCACGTGGCTCACCGGCGGCAACGCCGGCCTCGCGGGCGACGGCTTCAAGGGCCCGTTCCAGGACCTCTCGCCGCTGCCCGACGGGAACTTCGGCATCGGGCCCTGGGAGTACTCGAACAACCTGTCCAACAGCTGGTGGATCCGCATCGTCGGGTGGGCGCTCGTGGCGCTCGCGTGCCTGACGATCTGGCTGTGGATGCGCAGCCCGTGGGGCCGCGTGCTCAAGGGCATCCGCGAGGACGAGGACGCCGTGCGCTCGCTCGGCAAGAACGTCTACTCGTACAAGATGCAGGCGCTCATCCTCGGCGGGACGTTCGGTGCGGTCGCCGGCATCGTCTACGCCCTCCCACGAGCGGTCCAACCGGACTCCATGGGCCGACCGATGACGTTCTACATCTGGACGATCCTCCTCCTGGGCGGCGCCGCGACGGTGTTCGGCCCGGTCCTCGGGTCGATCCTGCTCTGGACCACCCTCATGCTCATCAAGACGGTGCTGCGTGACGTCGTCCCCACGACCGTCATGCGCTCGGAGCAGATCGAGATGCTCGGGTGGGTCCTCGTCGGGCTCACGCTCATGCTGCTCGTGATCTTCCGACCACAAGGCATCCTCGGAGACCGGAAGGAGCTGGCGATCGATGTCCGCTGAGACCCCCGTCCCCACGGCGCCCGCCACGAGCCGCAAGGCCCAGGTCGCGCGCGACCTCGTCGACGTCCCGCAAGCCCCGGGCGCGCCGAAGCCCGACGCGATCCTGGTCGCCGAGCACGTGACCCGGACGTTCGGCGGCATGACCGCCGTCGACGTCGACCACCTCGAGGTCCAGCGCGGCGCCATCACGGCGCTCATCGGGCCGAACGGCGCCGGCAAGACGACCCTGTTCAACCTGCTCACGGGCTTCGACCGGCCGAACACCGGCACGTGGAGCTTCGAGGGCCGCTCGCTCGGGCGGGTCCCCGCCGGGAAGGTCGCGCGGGCCGGGATGGTGCGCACCTTCCAGCTGACCAAGGCCCTGTCGCGCATGACCGTGATCGAGAACATGCGGCTCGGCGCGACGGACCAGCCCGGGGAGAACCTCCTCACCGCGCTCGTCCCCCCGCTGTGGCGCAGCCGCGAGGCCGAGATCACCGCGCAGGCGGAGGAGCTGCTCGCGCGCTTCAAGCTGCTCGAGAAGAAGGACGACTTCGCGGGCTCCCTGTCCGGTGGTCAGCGCAAGCTCCTCGAGATGGCGCGGGCGCTCATGACGAAGCCGACGATGGTCATGCTCGACGAGCCGATGGCCGGGGTCAACCCGGCGCTCACGCAGTCGCTGCTCGGCCACATCGAGACGCTGCGCGACGAGGGCACGACCGTCCTCTTCGTGGAGCACGACATGCACATGGTCCGGCACATCTCCGACTGGGTCGTCGTCATGGCGGAGGGACGCATCGTCGCCGAGGGCCCGCCCGAGACCGTCATGCACAACCAGGCCGTCGTCGACGCGTACCTGGGAGCCCACCACGACACCGACCTCGGCGACGACAGCCTGCTGACCGACGACGTCGCCGAGCAGCTCGAGGCCGAGGCCCTCGTCGAGAAGGAGCAGCGATGACCGCCCAGCCGAGCGCGACGAGCGACGACCTGCACCGCGGGGCGCCCGCGGGCGAGCCGCTGCTGGCCGCCACCGACCTCATCGCCGGGTACCTGCCGGGCGTCGACATCCTCAACGGGTGCAACCTCGTGTGCCACCCCGGGGAGCTCGTCGGCATCATCGGCCCCAACGGCGCCGGGAAGTCCACGCTGCTCAAGGCCCTCTTCGGTCTCGTCACGATCCGCTCCGGCAGCGTGACGCTCCAGGGCGAGGACATCACCAACCACCGCGCCGACTCCCTGGTGCGCCGCGGCGTCGGGTTCGTGCCGCAGAACAACAACGTGTTCCCCTCGCTGTCCATCGAGGAGAACCTGCAGATGGGCGTCTTCCAAGCGCCCAAGACGTTCAACGAGCGGTTCGACTTCATCGTCGACCTCTTCCCGACGCTCGGGGAGCGGCGCAAGCAGAGCGCCGGGTCGCTGTCCGGTGGTGAGCGCCAGATGGTCGCGATGGCACGCGCGCTCATGATGAACCCGTCGGTGCTGCTGCTCGACGAGCCGTCCGCGGGCCTGTCCCCCGTGCGGCAGGACGAGACGTTCCTGCGCACGCGGCGCATCAACAAGGCCGGCGTCTCGGTCGTGATCGTCGAGCAGAACGCCCGCCGCGCGCTGCAGATCTGCGACCGCGCGTACGTGCTCGACCAGGGCCGCAACGCCTACTCGGGCCCGGGTCGCCAGCTCATGAACGACCCCAAGGTCATCGAGCTGTACCTCGGGACGCTCGCGACGGACGTCGAGAGCGCCGCCGGTCACACCGCGGACGGCCCGGCCGTTCCGGTGGCCAAGCCGCTCGGCGGTGACCCGGTGCTCTGACGCCGGGCGCGGGGCACGACGAAGGGCCGGGGTCGACGACCCCGGCCCTTCGTGCTGCCCGGGTGGCTGTGCACGGGCCTCGACGTCGGACCTGCCGGGTGGCGCCGGTCCCGCGGCTCGCCGGGGTGGTGCAGTGGCACCCGGGACGGCACGCTCCGTTGGACGGCCGTGGCACGGGGCTCGACGGGCACGTCCGCCAGGGGCCTCCGTCGTGACGCCGGGTACGGGCGCGTCTCGCCGGGGCTGCCGTGGTGACCGCCAGGACGAGCACGCCCCGCCGGGCTGCCACAGTGACCCCCAGCACGAGCACGCGCCGCCGGGCTGCCGCAGTGACCCCCAGCACGAGCACGCGCCGCTGGGCCGGCGGATCCCGGGCGCCGTCGGCAGCGCTGCGAGCGGGACGCCGCAGGCGCGACGACGGCCCGGCGGGGGTGTCCCCCACCGGGCCGTCGTCGTGCTGTGCGGAGCTCCCGGTGACGCCCTCGCGGACGTCACCGGGGGGTCAGGTCAGAGCTCGCCGAACTCCGCCTTGATCCACGTGTACTTGTTGTCCTCGCCGTACTTGTAGATCCCGATGAACGCCGACGACGGGTCGTTGTCGTCGTTGAACGGGCCCGCACCGGAGACCGCCTTGTACGTGATCTCGTCGCCCGCCTCGAGCGCCTTGACGCCGTCGGCGAACGTGGAGACCTCGGTGCCGCCGTTCGCGCCGGAGACCGCCGCGAGGTTGGCCTGGATGGTCTTGCCGTCCGTGCCGCCGCCCTTGACCGCTGCGAGGGCCGACAGGATCGTCGCGTCGTAGGACTCCGCCGCGTACGAGAAGTCCTTGAGCTCGGGGTCGATCTCCTTGAGGCGGCCCTGGAACTCCTCGTCGGGGAACGCGCCGGGGAGCGTGCCCTGCGCACCGGTCAGCGTGCCCGGCTCGAGGTCAGCCGAGTAGTCCGACAGGTTGCCGTCGACGAAGTACAGCTTCGAGGTGTCGAAGCCCTGCGCCTTGAGCTCGGGGACGATGAGCTTGGTCTGCTCGAACGCGATCACCGCGAGGGCGTCCGGGTTCGTGGCGAGAGCGTTGCTCACGATCGTCGCGTAGTTCTGCTCGGTCGGGTCGAACTCCTCACCGGGGTTGCCGTAGGTGAGCGTGCCGCCCGCGTCCTCGACCGTCGACTTGAGGACGTCGCGCAGCGACGTGCCGTAGTCCTCGTTGAAGACGAGGGCCGCGACGTTGGTGTAGCCGTCGCCGAGGATGAGGTTGCCGAGCGCCGCACCCTGGAGCAGGTCCGACGGCGCCGTGCGGAAGTAGAACGGGTCGCGGCCCGACAGGTCCGTGGCGGTGTTGGCCGGGGAGATCTGCACGACCTCCGCGTTCGTGATGTCGTCCACCACGTTGCGGGTGACCGACGACGACGCGGCGCCGATGATGACCTGCACGCCCTTGCCGAGGAGGTCCGTCACGGACTGCGTGGCGACCTCGGCGTGGTCGGCGTCGGAGGAGTCCGCGTGCTCGACGGTCACGTCGTTGCCCAGGACGCCGCCGGCCTCGTTGATCTCCTCGACGGCGAGGTTCACGCCGGCGATCTCGGGCGGGCCGAGGAACGCGAGCGAACCGGTCTGCGGGAGCAGGCTGCCGATCACGAGCGCGTCGGTGCTCCCGGCGGCGCTCGTCTCCGACGGCTCCTCCGAGGTTCCCGAGTCGGACGAGCAAGCGGTCAGAGCAAGGGCGAGCGCGCCGGCAACAGCAAAGGCGCGGAGCCCGGTCGATCGAGTCATACGAGGTACCCCTTCGGTCACGGTCCTCTCGGCACGAGTGCCGAGGGTCGAACTGTGCGGGAAAGGTACCCATCCTTTGTGTCCACGATGTGACTTGCACCGCCTCGGCTCATCTTGTTGCCGAGTTGTAACCAAGAGCGCACACATGGGAAGGGCCCGGAACCGGGTCGACCGGTCCGGGCCCTTCACCTGCTCGGCTCAGTCGCTGCCGCCGCCGACCTGCTCGATGACCGCGTCGGCGACCTCGCGCATCGTGAGGCGGCGGTCCATCGACGTCTTCTGGATCCAGCGGAACGACTCGGGCTCCGTGAGGCCCATCTTCGTCATGAGCAGGCCCTTCGCCCGGTCCACGCGCTTGCGGGTCTCGAACCGCTCGGCGAGGTCCGCGACCTCGGACTCGAGCGCCGTGATCTGCGCGTACCGCGAGATGGCGATCTCGACGGCCGGGAGCAGGTCCGCGGGCGAGAACGGCTTGACGACGTAGGCCATCGCACCGGCGTCGCGCGCCCGCTCGACGAGCTCGGTCTGGGAGAACGCGGTGAGCAGCACGACCGGCGCGAGGTGCGCCTTGCCGATCCGCTCCGCGGCGGAGATGCCGTCGAGCACGGGCATCTTGACGTCCATCACGACGACGTCCGGCTTGAGCTCCGTCGCGAGCTCGACCGCGCGCTCGCCGTCGCCCGCCTCGCCCACGACGTCGAAGCCCGCCTCGCGCAGCGTCTCGACGACGTCCATGCGGATCAGCGCCTCGTCCTCCGCGACGACCGCGCGGCGTGCCGGGCGCGCCGGCGCCTCGTCCTGCGGCTCGGGGGCCGGCGCCGGCTCCCCCGTGGCGGTCAGGTCGAGAGCGGTGGCCGACTCGTCGGTGGAAGGCATGCTCGGCTTCGCGTCCTTGGTGCTCACGGCGCACAGCCTAGTGCCGGAACCGCGGGTTCGGGCACGACAGGCGCACGTCGGCCCGGGCGGGTCGCGGTACCCTGCTGCGCGGCCCCGATAGCCCAATCGGCAGAGGCGTTCGGCTCAAACCCGATCCAGTGTGGGTTCGAATCCCACTCGGGGCACTGTGCTGGTGCAGGTCAGGCCCGGTGGACGACCTTCGGGCCCCCACGGCGGCCCACTTCCGCCCCACGGGTGCGAGGATCGCGGCCCACTGCAGCGGTGGCTACCGCTCCATCGGCGGAGAGCTCCGCGGCGACGGCGCCTCTTCCGGAGCACCAGGCGGAGCACCTCCGACCGGACCCGCCCCCGTGGCCTCCCCCTGGGGCGGGTCACCCCCTCAGCTCGGACAGCGCGTACGGGTGATGTGGCGTGCTTCGGACGATGCTGCGGCCGCACCCGCGGCGTCCGGTCCAGCCACCCGATCGGGCCGGGCGCCGCATGGGTCGCCGTCGCACGAAGACCGAGGCTCAGGGATGGATGAGGACCTTGCCCGAGCTGTCCGCGGCGGCGTGGCTGAAGGCGGTGGCGAGTGCGTCGAGCGGGTAGGTCAGGGAGATGATCTCCCGAACGGGCAGACCCCCAGAGGCGGCGATGCCGATGGCGGTGCGCACATCGTCCTCCGTGTAGGCCGCGCAGCCTTGGATCCGCAGCTCCCAGTCCTGCACGACCGGCAGGTTGACGGCACCGGTGCGTGGGGGCACACCCACGATGAGCAGCGTGCCGGCTCGGCGCAGGAGGCCGACCCCCTGGGCGAGGGAGCGTTCGTTGGCCACGCAGTCGAACACGACGTCCGCAGGGCCACCGAGGATGTCGGTCACCTGCGCGTCGACGTCGGGCGCGGAGGCGAGCGCACCGCCCGCGGCGCCGATGCGTACGGCGCGGTCGATCTTGGGCTGGTCCATGTCGGTGACGACGACCTCGGCCGCGCCCGCTCGCAGCGCTGCCACCACGCACAGGGCACCGATCGTGCCGGCGCCGAGGACGACGACGCGGGCGCCGGTGAGGTCGCCGGCGATCCGGGCGGCGTGGACCGGGGTGGCGAGGCACTCGACGAGGACGGCTGCCTCGTCGTCGACCCCGTCGGGGACGCGGAAGAGGTTGCGTTCGGGTGCCACGAAGTAGTCCGCCATCGCCCCAGACCGCTCCCGGGAAGGGTCGCACCCGATCCATGCCAGTGTCACGCACGCGTTGCTGCGCCCGGCGAGGCAGTTCGGGCAGGTCTGGCAGGCGACGTTGGGCTTGAGCAGGACGCGCTCCCCGGCGACCAGGTCCCGGACGCCTTCACCGGTGGCCACGACGGTGCCGGTGGCTTCGTGGCCCGGTACGTACGGCGCGGTCAGGAAAGGGTGGTGCCCGGCCAGCGCGTGGGTGTCGGAGCCGCAGATCCCGACGAGCGTGGTGTGCACGAGCACCTCACCCGGTCCGGGCGTCGGCACCGCGGTGGACTCGAACCGGATCCCGACGGTGGGCTCGGCGACCGCGCGTCGCATGGTCGTGAGGAGGGAGAGGGCGGTGGGGCTGGACTGGGTCACGGTCATGACGTGCTCCGCTCGTAGGTGTTCGACGTGCGCTGGGCGGGTGCCTCGGCGCGGTTGATCGAGTGAGAGATGCGTCGCAGCTCGGCAGCGCCGGGAAGGTCTGCGCCGGCTCGCGAGACGGTGACCTCGGCCGCCCGGCTGGCCCAGGTCACGGCGCTCTGGAGGCGCTCTGTCGGTGCGGCGTAGAGATCCGCTCGCCGATCGACGCCGAGAAGGTCAGCGGCCGCGAGGCCGTCGAGCAGACCTGCCATGAACGAGTCCCCGGCGCCGACCGTGTCGACCACGTGCGCGGGCCGGGCCGCGAGTCTGCGGACGCCGTCACGGGTCGCGGTGAGGCAGCCCTGCGCGCCCAGCGTGAGGACCACCAGCGCGGGGCCCAGGCCGAGCCACAGCGACGCGACGTCGTCGAGCGTGGACCCCGGATAGAGCCACTCGACGTCCTCAGAGCTGGCCTTGACGACGTCGCTGAGTCCCACGCACCGCTCGACCGCTTCCCGGGCGTCGCCGCGCGACCCGCACACATCGGTGCGGATGTTCGGGTCGAAGCTCACGGTGCTCGTGCGCCGCAGTGTGCGGACCGCCTGGGCGACGACCGCCGCGCCGGGCGCCACGCTCGTCGCGAGCGAGCCGGTGTGAAGGTGTCGCGGAGCTCCCCAGCTCGCCGACGTCGAACGCCTCGAGAGTCCACCGCACGTCGAAGGTGTAGGTGGCCGCGCCGAGGGGATCGAGCACCGCTCGGGCCACGGATGACTGGCCGGCACGCCGGTAGTCGCGGACCTGCACTCCGGCACCGGCCAGGTGTGCTGCGAGGGCGACCCCGTAGGCGTCGTCCCCGAGCTCGGTTGCGAAGGCGACGTCCGAGCCGAGCCGCGCCAGGCCGAGGGCCACGTTGGCCGGGCTCCCGCCGGGATGGCTGGTGGTCGCCCCGTCGTGGCGGACGACCACATCCATGAGGGCCTCGCCGATGGCGAGGATCGTCGCGGCGTCAGTGCGCTGCGCGGGGAGCGTCATGGCTCAGCTCACCGCGCCGACCGGAACCGGGACCGGGGCGGCGACCGGGGCGGTGGCACCGACCGGGCGAGCAACGGCGCGGCGCTCGATCACGCCGGGCTGCGGCGGGTGGATGAACAGCGTGAGGACGGCGCCGACGACGTACAGGCCGGCGTATGCCCAGCACACGCCTCCCGGCCCGACGACGGGCAGCAGGACGGACGCGATCGCGGGGCCGAGGAACGTCGAAGCGCCGGCTGCGAGGTTGTGCGCGGAGATCGCCGCGCCGCGGTGCTCGGGGGCCAGGGCCGGGAAGATCGCACCCATCGGGACGAACGCGGAGACCGTGACGCCGAGCAGCCCGGCGGCGACCATCATGAGCGGCACGTTGTGCCCGAACCACTGCGGCACGTAGAAGAACGCGAGCGTCATGGCGGCGCACCCGAGGCACCCGTACCAGCGCATCTGGCGCATCCACCCGAAGCGGTCGCCGATGCGGCCCCACACGACGTTCGTCACGAGCGTGACCGCGAACAGCACGCCCCAGATCCGCATCCACTCCGTCACGTCGAACCAGGCCTGCCCGCCGCCGTCCTCGCTGGACAGGTACAGCGGCATGATCACGGGAAAGCCGAACAGGGTGAGGTTGCAGATGACCCGCACGATCGCCGCGAGGAGGATCTGGCGGTTCTCGCCGAGGATCGTCGCCCCGCGGGCGAGCTCACGCAGGCGGTCTCCCCGGTCCAGGGTCTCGACGAGCGCGGTCGCGCCGACCTGACGCGGGACGAGCACGATGCACATCACGACCCCGGCGGCGACCCACGGCAGCGCGAGCCACAGCGTCGCACGCTCTCCGACGAGCGGGATGAGCCAGCTCGGCAGGTAGGTCCCCAGGACGCCGATGCCCATCGAGTACGCGGCCCAGTACCAGCCCATGGCCGAGGCGAGCTTGCCCTTGTCGACCGACTGGGCGATGAGCACGACGAACGCGTAGATGAACAGCGGGTACGCCAGCGCCCGAGCGCCGTAGATCGTCAGGATCAGCGGCAGGCTCCCCGAGCCGATCCCGAACGTCAGGAACGCGACGTGCAGGCCGAGCCAGAGGATGCCGCCGGTGATCATGACGCGTCGGGCCCCGAACATCTCGGCGATGACGCCCGAGCTCCACGCGGAGATCGCGGCGACGAACCCGTAGACGGTGAAGACGAGGGCTGCGTCGACCTGGGTGTAGCCGAGGTCGACGAGGTACTTGGCGAGGAAGGTCAGCTCGAAGCCGTCGCCGGTCATGAACAGCGCGACGGCGACGAATCCGAACACGAGCTTGCGGGGAAGTCCGAGCAGCATGGCGTCACCTCGTGGTGGGAGGGGCGAGCGCCGGTGCGTCGCCTCCGTCGATGTGCGGACTTCCATGGTGAGTTCCGCACGAACCGGGATCTAGCGCCACAGAGAGCCGACAACTGATACTTACTTGCAGGGCACGCAAGGAGGCGGGCCCGAGGGCGGAGGTGGCGATGAGCCCGGGCGCGACGTCTCCCGTGCGCGAGGTCGTGCTCGCCGACGCCGACAGCATCGTGCGCTGGCACGAGCACGACTACCCGCACCCGCTGGCGCGCTGGCACACCCATCCTGAGGTAGAGATCCACCTCATCCGCGCCGGGACCGGCCTCGCGCTGGTCGGCGACAGCGTCTCGACCTTCCGCGCGGGCCACCTGGTGCTCGTCGGCTCGGGCGTGCCGCACGACTGGGTCAGCGACCTGAGACCCGGTGAGGTGATCGAGAAGCGTGACGTAGTGCTGCAGATCCACCCCGAGCGGATGAGTCAGCTCGCCGCGGTCGCGCCCGAGGCCGCTGAGGCGGTGCAGCTCTTCCAGGACGCGGGACGCGGCCTGGAGTTCAGCGGGAGGACGGCCGTGTGGGCCGCTGCGTATCTCGACGACGTCGGGCGAACGCGCGGGCTCGATCGTCTGCGCCACCTGTTCGCGCTGCTGGCGATGCTGGCCCGGGCACCGGTGGAGGAACGTCGGGTCATGTCCAGCGCGCACCTGGTCCCCGGGGCCGACCCGGCCCTGCAGGACCGCGTCGACGCCGTGCTGCGCTACGTCACCACCAACCTCGCCGGCACCGTGCGGATGACCGAAGCCGCGGACATCGTAGGGATGCACCCCTCGACGTTCTCCCGGTTCTTCCAGCACGCCGCCGGCCGCGGGTTCGCCTCGCTCGTGCGCCGCCTCCGCGTCGTCAAGGCCTGCCGGCTGCTGACGGACACGGACATGCCCGTCGCCGAGGTCTGCTTCGCCGTCGGCTACACCAACCTCTCGAACTTCAACCGTCAGTTCCGGGCAGAGACGGGCACGACCCCCCGAGCCTTCCGACGCGCAGCCAAGACCACCCGGATGACCGCGACCTAGAGAGGCCTCGGTGTGCGCGGCTGCCCTCAGGGAGCGACGAGCACCTTCCCCGAGCTGTCGGCGGCGGCGCGGTCGAAGGCCAGCGCGACATCGGCCAGCGGGTACGTGGCGGACACGATCTCTTCGGCGGGCAGGGCGCCGGCGCGGGCGATCTCGATCGCCGTCTCGATGTCCTGCTCGGTGTAGGCAGCGCAGCCCTGCACCCGGATCTCCCAGTCCTGGATGATCGGCAGGTTCAGCGGCGCTGGCCGAGGCGGAACTCCGACCACCAGCAGCGTGCCGGCTCGGCGCAGGAGCCCGACCCCTTGAGCGAGGGACCGCTCGTTCGCGACGCAGTCGAACACGACGTCCGCCTGGGCGCCGAGGGCCGTGACGACCTGCTCGTCGGCGTCCGGGCTGCTGGCGAGCACGCCCCCGGCGGCACCGAGCCGGCCCGCGCGATCGAGCTTGGACTGCTCCATGTCCGTGACGACCACGGTCCCGGCCCCGGCACGCAGCGCGGCGACCACGCACAGCGCACCGATCGTTCCGGCACCGAGGACGACGACCCGTGCACCGGTGAGGTCCCCGGCGATGCGTGCGGCGTGGACGGGGGTGGCGAGGCATTCGACCAGCGCGGCCGCCTCGTCGCTCAGGGCGTCGGGCACGGCGTAGAGGTTGCCCTCGGGGGCGATGAAGTAGTCGGCCATCGCCCCGGACAGCTCACGACTCGGGTCGCAACCGATCCACGCGAGCGTCTCGCAGGCGTTGGTCCGACCCGCGACGCAGTTCACGCACCGACTGCACGCGACGTTGGGCTTGAGCAGGACCCGTTGCCCGACAGTGAAGCGTCCCGCACCGGCGCCGGTGCCGGCGACGACTCCCGTCGCCTCGTGCCCGGGGACGTAGGGCGCGGTGAGGAACGGGTGGTGCCCGGCGACGGCGTGGGTGTCCGACCCGCAGATGCCGATCAGCGCGCTGCGGACGAGCACCTCGCCCGGTCCCGGATCGGGCACGCGGGCCTCTTCCAGCCGCACCCCTGCGGAGGGCTCGGCCAGGACCCTGCGCATCGTGCCTGCGGCGAGGTCGGCCGTGGGCCCGGTGGCCCGGTCGCGGTCGGTCATGATGTCTCCTTCGCCGGCGCTTGGTGAGCCAGGCTCAGCAAGGTGCGCCGTGCGCCCGCCTCGTGGAGGTGGTCGAGTGCCCAGAGGTAAGGCGTGGTGAAGCGCGGCTCGTCCGCGAGGTCGCCGAAGATCTCGCGGTCGCGGACGAACGCGAGCGGGTCCTCCCCCCGGCGCTGCGCGGCCTGCGTGAGGCGCTCGGCGAGGCGATCGACGACCTCGATCGGCTCGCCGTCCTCGTCGACCGCTTCGGCGTACCGGGCCCAGCTGGCCACGACGGCCGCGGACCGCTCGACCGGGCCGTCGTGGGCCAGGTTGTGCCGGATGACCGGCAGCAGCCACTTCGGGATCCGGTCCGAGGTCTCGGCGCACAGTCGGCTGACGGTGTCGCGGACCTGGCCGTTGGAGAACCGGTCGATCAGCTGCCTCTTGTACGCGTCGAGGTCGATGCCGGGCACCGGCTCGAGGGTCGGAGTGGCTTCCTCGTCCATGTAGGCGAGCAGGAAGTCGGCGAAGAGCGGGTCCTGGCAGACCTCGTGCACGAGCCGGTACCCGCTGAGGTAGCCGAAGTAGGCCAAGGCTTGGTGGCTGGCGTTCAGCAGCCGCAGCTTCATCAGCTCGTACGGGGCGACGTCCTGCACGAGCTGGACGCCGGCGTCCTGGAGCGCGGGCCGGGCCCGGAAGGAGTCCTCGAGGACCCATTGGTGGAACGGCTCGCACACGACGGGCCACCCGTCCTGCAGCCCGAGCAGCTCGCTGACCTCCCGCCGGTCCTCGTCGGTCGTGACGGGTGTGATCCGGTCGACCATGGAGCTGGGGAAGAGCACCTCGCGGTCGACCCACTCCCCCAGGTCGGTGGACCGTTGGGAGGCGAAGGCCACCAGTGCTCGACGGGCCACGTGACCGTTTCCCTCGATGTTGTCGCACGAGACGACCGTGAAGGGCTCGACCCCGCGGTCGCGGCGCCGTGCGAGCCCCTCCGTGATGAGCCCGAACGTCGTGCGGGGCGTGGCACCTGGAATGAGGTCGTCGCGGATCGCCGGGTCGGTGGTGTCGAAGTCCCCGGTCACCGCATGGATGTTGTAGCCGCCCTCGGTGACCGTCAGGGAGACGATGCGCGTGGCCGGGTCAGCCATGCGCTCGATCACTGCCTCGGGGTCGTCGGGTGCGAACAGGTAGTCGACGATCGACCCGATGACCTGCGCTTCGAGCCGGCCGTCGGGGTGCTTGACGACGAGGGTGTACAGCCCGCCCTGGGCGGCCATGACGTCGGCCATGCGCCGGTCGTGCGGCATGACCCCGACCCCGCAGACGCCCCAGTCGAGCCCCACGCCGTCGTGCATGAGCCGGTCGAGGTACATCGCCTGGTGTGCACGGTGGAAGCCGCCGACCCCGAAGTGGACGATGCCCACGGTCACCCGGCTGCGGTCGTAGGTGGGCCGGGCGATGACCGCAGGGACGTCGGCGAGGGTCTCGGGTGACAGGACGGCGTTCACTTCACGGCTCCGAGGGACAGGCCCTGGACGAGCTTGTCCTGGGCGGCGAATCCGGCGATGAGGACGGGGAGCGAGACGACGACCGACGCGGCGCAGACCTTCGCGAGGAAGAGGCCCTGGCTCGTGACGAAGCCGGTGAGGAAGACCGGCGCGGTCTGTGCCACCGTCGCCGTCAGGACGCGTGCGAACAGCAGCTCGTTCCAGCTGAAGATGAAGCAGATGAGCGCGGTGGCTGCGATACCGGGAGCGATCACCGGGACGATGACCTCCCGCAGCGTGCGCGTCAGGGTGGCGCCGTCCATCGCCGCGGCCTCGAGCATCTCGCCGGGCACCTCGATGAGGAAGGACCGCATCATCCACACCGCGATGGGCAGGTTCATCGACGTGTACAGGACGGTGAGCCACCAGATGTTGTCCAGGATCCCGGTGACCTGGGCGAACAGGTAGATCGGCAGCAGGCCCGCCACGACGGGCAGCATCTTCGTCGACAGGAAGAAGAACATGACGTCGGTCCACTTGCGGACCGGCTTGATCGACAGCGCGTAGGCCGCAGGGATCGCGAGCACGAGCACCAGGGCGGTGGACACGAGGCTCGCCGTCATGGAGTTCGCCAGGGCGGGCCAGGGGCTGGCCCCCGATGACGCCCCGAAGAACTCGCGGTAGCCCTGCAGGCTCAGGGGTGCGGTGATCGACGGCGGGTTGGTCGCGGCGTCGGCCTCCTCGTGGAAGGACGTGAGCACCATCCACAGCACGGGCACGATGAAGAGGAAGCCGACGGCCCAGGCCACGAGTCCCAGGAGCGGCCCGCCGCGCTCGCGCCGGTCGGGCCGGGGCTTGCCGCCGGGCGTGCGTGTCGCGGGGACGGGGCCGATGCTGCTGACGGTGCTCATCGCCCGCCCTCCTCTCGGAACAGGGTGGACACGGTGCGCAGGGCGAAGGTGGCGATGGCGATCGTGCCGACGACGACGACGACACCGGCAGCCGAGGCGAGGCCGTAGTCCTGGGCGTTGTAGAACGTCGCGTAGATCGTGTACGGGAGGTTCGCCGTGCCGAGGGCGCCGGAGGTGATGGTGAAGACGGCGTCGAAGTTCTGCACCACGTAGATCGAGCCGAGCAGCGCCGCGAGCTCGAGGTACCTGCGCAGGTGCGGGAACGTCATGTAGCGGAAGACCTCCCACGCGGACGCGCCGTCGATCCGGGCGGCCTCGATGACGTCCAGCGGCCGGCTCTGCAGCCCGGCGAGCAGGATCAGCATCATGAACGGCGTCCACTGCCAGATCAGCGCGAGCTGGATCGACAGCAGGGGGAACGTGCTGACCCAGTCCGGCTGCGGCGGGGTGCTGTCGCCGAACAGTCCCCACAGCCACGTCAGGGAGCCGTTGAGCAGCCCGTACTCCGGGTTGTAGATCGCGTGCTTGAACACGAGCGCCGCGGCCACGGGCACCACGAGGAACGGGGCGATCATCATCGTGCGGACGATGCCGCGGCCCCGGAACTTGCGGTCGAGCAGCAGGGCGATCGCCATGCCCAGCACGAGCGACGCGACCACGACGGTGACGGTGAGCTCGATCGTCGTGATGACGGACGCGAGCATGTTGTCGTCGGTGAACACCCGACGGAAGTTGGCGAGTCCGGCGAAACCCCGTTCGTCGGGGTAGTAGGCGTTCCAGTCCATGAACGAGATGACCAGGGTCGCGACGAACGGCAGCTGGGTCAGGATGATCGTGAAGACGAGAGCCGGGAGGAGCGGTGCACGCCGCACCCAGTCGGCGGAGCGGCGCAGCGCCGCGGACGGGGCCGGTTGCCCCGGGTGCTCGGAACCACGGCGTCGGGGTTCGACTGCGACGCTCATGCCGCCTCCTCGTTCGATCTGGTCAGGGGACCCGTGGGGACCCGCGCGATGGCGGGCCGTCGACGCGCGATCACTGCTCGCCCTCGCGCGCGCGGTAGCGCTCCGCGACGTCCTCGGCGAGCCGTTGCCCGCTCTCGAGCGCTTGGTCGACCGTGATCTGACCGGCGATGGCGGAGCTGATCTGCTGGGACACCTGCGTGCCCAGGCCGGGGAACTCGGGGATGCCGACGAACTGGATCCCCGGGGCGGGGCGCGGCTGGACGCCCGGATCGAGCGGGTCGGCGCTCGAGATCGCGTCCACGGTGGGTTCGGCGAACGCGCCGGCCTCGTCGAGGTACTCGGGGATCTCGTAGGTCGAGGCGCGCTTGCCGGCGGGTACGCGCGACCAGCCGAGCTCCTCGCCGACGAGGCGTTCGTACTCCTTGCCGGACGCCCAGGAGATGAACTGCCAGGCCGCGTCCTTGTTCTCGCTGGCCGCCTGGATGCTCCAGGACCACGCGTACAGCCAGCCCGAGCTGTCGGTCTCGACCACAGGGGCGGCGGCGTACCCGATCTTGCCCTGCACGGGTGACCCGTCGGCTTCGAGCGATCCTGCGGCGGACGTCGCGTCGTACCACATGGCGACGTTGCCCTGCATGAGGTTGTTCAGGCACTCGGTGAAGCCGGCCTGCGCCGCGCCGTTCTCCCCGTGCTCGCGCACGAGGTCGACGTAGAACTGCGTCGCCTCCCGGAACTTCGGGTCGTCGACCAGGGCCTGCCAGTCCGCGCTGAACCACGTGCCTCCGAACGTGTTGACCACGGTGGTGAGCGGGGCGAAGACCTGCCCCCAACCGGGCTGCCCGCGCAGGCAGATGCCGGCCATGCCCGGGACGGCACCGTCGGCGCGCGCCGCGATGTCGGCGACCTCCTGCCAGGTGGGCTTGGCCGGCATCTCGATCCCGGCCTGGTCCAGGACGTCCTGGCGGTACATCAGGAACGACGACTCCCCGTAGAAGGGCTGCCCGTACACCTGGCCGTCATCGCCGGACAGGGACTGCACGATCGGCGTGAGGACGTCGTCCTGGTCGAAGCCGGGGTCGCCGGCGATGAAGTCGTCGAGCGGGGCGATCCAGGCGCTGCGCGCGTAGATCGGGATCTCGAAGTTGCTCAGCGACGCGACGTCGTACTGCCCCGCCTGGCTCGAGAACTCCTGGCTGATCTTGTCGCGGACGTCGTTCTCCGGGAGCACCGTGTAGTTCACCTCGATGCCCGTCTCCGCGGTGAAGTGCTCCTCGGTGAGCTGCTGCAGATCCACCATCTGCGGGTTGTTCACCATCAGCACGCTGATGCTGTTCTCCCCGCCGCCGCCGAGACCGGCGCCGCCCCACCCGGCGGCGCACCCGGCCGTACCCAGTGCCACGACCAGGCCGAGCGCGGCCAGCCGAGACCTCACATGGACGTTCGTCACCGCTGCCTCCCCGTTGAGACTGCTCATCTGAGCGGTTGACTACTCACATTTGCACTGTGAATCGGTATGGTCAAGGCCAATGTCACAATGGATCGGCATAGCGCTCAGATGAGCAGGAGGTGGTCATGGCACAGCCCACCCTCGGACCCGCCCAGCTCGTGCTCACCGCCTCGATCGCGCGGCGGTACTACATCGACGGGCGCTCGAAGCTCGACATCGCGCAGGAGTTCGGCCTCAGCCGGTTCAAGGTCGCCCGGCTCCTGGACACCGCGCGTGCCACCGGCCTCGTCCACGTCGAGATCCGTCATCCCGGCAACGTCGACGTCGAGCTCTCCGGACGCCTCCAGGAGGCCTTCGGGCTCACGCACGCCGTCGTCGTCGACACCTTGGACGAGGACCCGGTCTCGCTGCGGACGCAGATCGGAAGGGCCGCAGCGGAGCTCCTCAGTGAGGTCGTCACCCGCGAGGACGTGCTGGGGCTGGGCTGGGCTCGATCACTGATCGCGATGCGTGACGCGCTCACCCAGCTTCCGGCCTGCCAGGTCGTGCAGCTCACGGGCGCCCTGTCTCGCGCCGACGTCGACGGCAGCTCGATCGAGCTCGTGCGCGACATCGCACGCCTCGGCGGCGGCGAGGCCCACTTCTTCTACGCCCCCATGATCGTTCCTGACGCCACCACCGCCGCTGTGCTGCGCAGCCAGCCCGACGTCGCCCAGGCTCTCGACCGTGCAGCACAGGTCACCAAGGCCGTCGTCGGGCTCGGCAGCTGGGACCCGCCCTACTCCACCCTCTGGGACGCGATCACTCCCGGCGAGCGCACGGACCTGCACGACCAGAAGGTCCAGGCCGACATCAGCGGGGTGCTCATCGGGCCCGACGGCGAACCCGTGGACGGGCCCCTCGCCGACCGCCTCATCGGCATCGACGCCGACGGCCTCCGACGCATCCCCGAGGTCATCGCCCTCGCCTACGCCACCGAGAAGGCCGCCGCCGTGCGAGCCGCCGTCCGCGGTGGCTACGTCTCGAGCCTCGTCACGCACACGAGCCTCGCGCGGGCGGTTCTGCAGGGCTCCTGACAGCGCAGCAACCGCCTGCGAGGATCGAGCGATCATCGTCGACGAGCGGAGCGGCGTAGTGGCGAAGGCGCCCACGGGCCCTCGAGAGATCACCCTCGAGGGCGGAACGTCGAACCACGGGCTCGTGGTGCGCGTCGGGGACACCGTGCGGCGACCTCCCCCACCCGGTGCGCCCGCGGTGCACGCCCTGCTCGAGCATCTCGGACGCGTCGGGTTCGACGGAGCACCCCGATTCCTCGGCCTCGACGACCACGGACGCGAGGTCCTCACCTACATCCGCGGCGACGTGCCCATCGCCCCGTACCCCCAGTGGGCTCTGACCGACGAGTCCCTCGCGAGCGTCGGTCGGCTGCTGCGCCGGTACCACGACGCCGTGGAGTCCTTCGACCCGTTCGAGCACACCTGGGCGACGGCGGTTCCCGACAGATGGCGGGGTCCGCTCGTCAGCCACAACGACCCGAACCTCGACAACGTCGTCTTCCGCGACGGCTCCGCAGTCGCCCTGATCGACTTCGACCTCGCCGGCCCCGGGTCACGCGTCTGGGACCTCGCGATCGCAGCGCGGCTGTGGGTGCCCCTTCGTGATCCACGCGACGTCCCGGCCGAGATCGCCGGCCGCACAGCGGACCGGATCGTCACCCTCGCCGATGCCTACGGGCTGCCTCGACCGGAGCGCCGGGCCCTGCTCGCAGCCGCGCGCACGACCCACGACTGGTGCTACGACGTCATGCGCCGCGGCGCGCAACGCGGGCAGCCGGGGTACGTCGAGGCCTGGACCCCCGGCAGACGCGCCCACGTGCGTCGCGGACGCGAGTGGCTCGCGAACCACTGCGAGGCGCTGGCCGACCAGGTCGTCCCGACGGCGGGCCGTGAGCGGCAGGACGAACGACGCGCAGGTCGATCAACGTCGGCGTAGGGCAACCGCCCCCGTCCAGCACTCCGGCCGCGCGCGTCAGCCGTTCGCCGCGGCAGCGTCCCGACCGCGGTGCGGCTGGTCCATCGACCCCCGCGTCCTACCTTCGGCCCCCCGACGGCTCGGGACGGCGGGAACAGGGACCCCGTTCCCGCCGTCCCGGCCGACGGCCCGTCCGCGTGCGGAGACTGGTGAGCCGCGCGGAACACCCGGCGCTCGCTCAGCGCAGCCAGGACGCCCTCTGCACGAGCGGGAGCCCGGCCCACCAGCGGCCGAGGCCCCAGGTGTCGCCGGCGAGGAGCGCCGCGCACACGATCAGCACGAGCGCGTACACGACGTGGTAGTCGACGATCGGGTTCGTCGAGCCCTCGAGCAGCGGCCACTCCGCGACCCACATGAGGGCCATCATGAGGGAGCCCGCGACGGCGGAGACGCGCAGCCCGACGCCGAGCATGACGGCGACGCCGATGCCCAGCAGACCGAGCATGAACAGCCAGTCGCTCACCGGACCGGCCATCGACGCGAACACGTCCTGGAACGGTCCGACGGCGGCGTGGGTCATGAACCCCTGGCTGGGCGTCCCGCCGTCGATCCACGCGAGGCTCGGCTGGCCGCCGGGGACCGCGGCGCCGGTGCTGTAGTGCAGGCCGAACGTCTTGTCGAGGAACGCCCACAGGAAGAGGAAGCCCGTCGCGATCCGGGTCACGGCGAGCCAGCGCCGGCCGGTGGCGGACGTCACGAGGTCCTGCTCGACGAGCGTGGCGGGGTGTGTCACGCGGGCTTCGGCGGAACGTGTGGCAGACATGAGGTGCCTCCTTCGTCGGTGGCGTGTTCCGTGCGCCGTGGTGCCTGACCCCTCCGACGATCCTCGTGGGCCTGCGCGCCGCACAGGGTCGAACGTCCCGCGACGCCGGGCCGGTGCTCGACGCACGCGAGGGCGGGACGTTCGACTCTGCCGCGCGACGCGCCCCGGGGGTGTCATGGGAGGACACGGCGTCGTCCCGGGAGGTGCTGACCATGTCGGACATCGGAGCTGCACGGACCGTCAAGAGGCGGGTGCGCGCCGAGCTGGCGACGGGGGACGCGGCGTGCGGTGTCGGCCTCGTACGGCGCGGCGACGGATGGGGCGTCCTGGTCGTCGTGCGCTCGGAGCGCGAACGACCCGACCTGCCCGACGTGGTCGACGGCGTCCCCGTCCAGGTCCGCGTGGTCGGGGACCTCCACGCGCAGCGCGGTGGCCCGGCGACGAGGCAGCGCCGGACGAGCCCGCCGGGCCGTGCCGCACGTCGGGCCGTCTTGGCGCTCTCGCACGATCCGTCGGAAGGGAACCGGAGGTAGGGACATGTACGCGCTCGTGGTGGTCGAGTCGATGTTCGGCAACACCCGTGAGGTGGGGCACGCGGTCGCGCGGGGTCTCGCGGCGGTCGCGGACGTGGACGTGGTCGACGTCGTCGACGCGCCCCGACAGCTGCGTCCCGGGACGGACCTGCTCGTCGTCGGTGCGCCGACCCACGCGTTCAGCCTCAGCCGGCCCAGCACACGGGCGGACGCGCGCCGTCAGGCGGGCGCGCCGGAGGACTCGGCGCAGGTGGGGACCGGCGTGCGCGAGTGGCTCGCTGTGCTCGACACGGGTGGCGCGGACGTCGTGGGCGCGGCCTTCGACACCCGGGTCGCCCACCCGCACCTGCCGGGTTCTGCGGCCCGGGCGGCGCACCGGCGGCTCCAGGGCCGGGGCCTGACGACGCCGCTGCCGCCGGAGAGCTTCTGGGTCGACGGGACGGCCGGTCCGCTCCGCCACGGTGAGGTCGCGCGAGCGACCGGGTGGGGCACGGACCTCGGGCGTGCCGCGTCCGAGCGCCACCGGCGTCGCCCGGTCGGCGCGTGAGGCGCCCGGTCGGCGCACGAGGGGACGCACCGCGCACACCGCACCCGCGACGCGCGCCGCTCAGTCCGTGGGCGCCTCCGGGTGCGCCCGGTGCTCCTCGGTGATGTAGAGAGCCGCCTGCGTCCGCCCCTGGACCTCGATCTTCGCGAGGATGCTCGAGACGTAGTTCTTCACGGTCTTCTCCGCGAGGCTCATGCGGTGGGCGATCTGCCGGTTCGTGAGCCCGTGCCCCACCAGCTCGAGCGTGGCGCGCTCCTGGGCGCTCAGGCGCTCGAGCCGGGCGTCGTGCCGCTGCGCGGCGTGGAGACGCTCGACGGCGTGCCGTCGGGTCGCGGCGTCGATCAACGACGTCCCCGCGGCAACCGTGCGGATCGCGTCGACCAGGGCGGTCCCGCGGACCTCCTTGAGGACGTAGCCGGCCGCACCCGCGGTGACCGCCGCCAGCAGCGCCTCGTCGTCCGCGAACGAGGTGAGCATGAGGCACCCGAGCTCCGGGTCCTTCGCGCGCAGCTCGCGGCACACCTCGATCCCGTTGCCGTCGGGCAGCCGCACGTCGAGGACCGCGACGTCGACGGGGAGCAGCGGAACGCGCACGAGGGCCTCCGCCGCGGTCCCGGCCTCACCGACGACCTGCATGTCCGGCTGGGAGTCGACGAGCCGGAGCAGCCCCTGACGGACGATCTCGTGGTCGTCCAGCACGAAGACCCCGATCACGTGCACCCCCTCCCCGTGGCGTCCGCTGCCGTGGGCGCCGCGCCGCAGCAGGGTCGGAAGACCCGAGACAGCACGCCTCCCCCGTGACCATCGTGGACCTGTCCGCTCGTCCCGACACCCGCGTTCCTGGAGGTAGTCATGCGTACCGACGGCCCGCTCGTCATCGCGCTCGACGGCTCGCCCCACAGCGAGCAGACGCTGCAGTGGGGACTCGCCGAGGCGGAGCGCCGCGGCGCGCGCGTCCTGCTCGCGCGCACCTTCCAGGAACCGCGGGAGATCTCGCAGTGGAGCTGGTACCCGATCTTCGAGGACCTGAGCTTCGACACCGAGGCGAAGGAGTACCTCGAGGACCGCTGGGAGCGCGAGTCCGCGCGTCACCCCGGGCTCACGATCGAGACGGCGCTCCTGCACGGCGCCGAGGTGCCCCAGCTCCGCACGCAGAGCAAGGACGCCCAGCTCCTGGTCCTCGGGGCACGAGGCCACTCCGCCCGCCGGCACATCGGCCGGGTGAGCGCGCACCTCGCAGCGCACGCCCGCTGTCCCGTGGCAGTCGTGCGCCTCGACCCCGACCACGCCCTCGCGGGTGACGCGCCCGTGGTCGTCGGCGTCGACGGCTCGGCGACGTCCGTGGCCGCAGCCCGCGTCGGCGCCCGCGAGGCGCAGCTGCGCGGCGTCGGCCTCGTCGTCGTCCACGCCCGCCCGACCTACCCCGATCCCTACGGCAGTGGTGGCCTCGCCCGTGATCCCGTGGTGACCGCCGACGAGGACGCGGCAGCACACCGGGCGGCGACCACGGTGGCGGACGGCCTGCGCGACGCCCACCCGGGCCTCGACGTCCGGCTGCACCTGGTGGACGACGAGCCTGTGCACGCCCTGGTGGCGGCGTCCCGCGGTGCTCAGCTGCTCGTGGTCGGTTCCCGGGGGCTGGGGGCGTTCCAGGGGATGCTGCTCGGGGCCGTCAGCAGTGACGTCGTCAGGACCGCGACCACGACGGTGCTCGTCGTTCATGAGGTCGAGGCGGCGTGACGTCCGTCCTCGCCGAGCGCGGCCCCGCCGTCACGCACGGGCTCGACGACCACCACGGGATCGGACTGTGCCGCCGGATCCGCGCCTGCCGCCGGGACGGGCGCCGAGGGGGCGACGTGGCGGCCGCGGCTCGGTCAGACTGGGCAGATGACCGAGGTCCACCGCGAGGTCGAGGTGAAGCTGGGCGCCGACGACGCGTCCGACGTGCCGGGTCTGCTCGAGCTGGTGCGGTCCGCCGACGCCGCAACCCCGTGGATCGAGGGCGAGCCCGAGACGCTGGTCCTGCGCGCGACGTACTACGACACCGACGACCTGGCGCTCGCGCGCCACGGCCTGACGCTGCGACGGCGCACCGGGGGCGGCGACTCGGGCTGGCACCTCGAGGTGCCCGGTCCGGACACCGCACGGTCCGAGATCCGCCTGCCGCCCGGGCGCACCGGTTCGCCGCTGCCGGAGCCGTTGCGTCGCCTGGTCCGGGCCCGGACGCTGGACCGTCCGCTGGTGCCCGTCGCGCGGGTCACGACGCGGCGGACCGTGCGCCGGTTGTTCGACGCGACCGACCGCCCGGTGCTCGAGCTGGCCGACGACCGCGTGAGCGCCCGGCGGGTGCTCCCGCTCGCGGGCACGGGCGACGCCACCGGTCCGGAGGTCACGTGGCGCGAGCTCGAGGTCGAGGGCCTGGACGACGAGACCGCGCTGGTGGACGCCGCCGCGGCGGAGCTGGTCTCCCGCGGGCTCCGCCCCGCCCCGCACACGTCCACGCTGGCGCGCGTCCTGGGGCTCGACGCGGGCAGCTCGTCCGGCGACGGCGCACGCGCGAGCCGGTCCACGACGTGGGCGGAGGCGGACACCGAGGCGAGCGAGGTGGCGCTGGCCTACGTGCACGAGCAGGTCGAGCAGCTCCGCACCCAGGACCTGCTGGTGCGGCTCGACGCACCGGGCAGCGTGCACAAGATGCGCGTCGCGACCCGTCGCCTGCGCAGCGCCCTCGTCACCTACCGGAAGGTGTTCGCCCGGGAGGCCGTCCGCCCGCTCGTCCCGGAGCTGACGTGGCTGGCGGTGTCGCTCGGGGCGGTGCGCGACGCGGAGGTCATGCGCGAGCGTGTCCTGGACTCGCTGGCGGGGCCGCCCGGGCACCGGCGGGAGGCCGGCACCGGCCCGGACCGCGAGCGCGACCTGCGCCGGTGGGACGACGCCTACGAGGCGGCGCGCGCGTCCGTGCTCGTCGAGCTCGACGGTGAGCGGTACGGGCGGCTGCTCCGGTCGCTCGAGGGCATGGGGTCGGACGTCGCGGTCACCGAGCGCGGGCGGCGACCCGCGCGGAAGGTCGTGCGGCGCGGGGTCGCACGCGAGTACGCCGACGTGCGCCGCCTCGTGCGGCGGGCGACGACGGTGACCGAGGTCGGCGAGCGGGGCGACGCCCTGCACGACGCACGGAAGGCCGCCAAGCGCGCCCGCTACGCCGCCGAGCTCGCGGTCGCCGTGTTCGGGGACGAGGCGCGCGCGTTCGCCGCGGCCATGGAGAGCACGCAGGAGGTGCTCGGTCGGCACCAGGACTCCGTGGTCCTGCGTGAGCGCCTGCGCGACCTCGCCGCGAGCGCGCCAGACCCGATGACGGCGTTCGAGTACGGGCGGCTCCACGCTCTGGAGGAGGTCCGCGCCCGCGAGGCGGAGGACCGGCTGCCGTCGGTCTGGCGCGCGGCCAGCCGCAAGCGCCTGCGCCGCTGGCTCCGGTGAGGCGTGCCGTCGGCGGGCGACGACCGGCGCGGGCGACGCCGCTCCTCCGGCCCTCGACGCCGACGCCGTCCGCCCGGCGCCGCTGACCGGGACCCCCGTCCCGCCGCACGAGGAGGAGGAGCCCGGCGTCGAGCCCGTGCGCGCCTGACGACGGCACCCGTCGCGCCGCCCCTCCCGCGCCCCGTCGCGGACGGTACGCCTCCGGCGCACCGCGACGCCCCCGGCGCATGCGGAGACGGGGGCGTCGTGGTGACCGGTCAGCGGGCCGTCACTTGATGGCTCCGCGGGTCACGCCGGAGATCACCCACCGCTGGGCGATCACGTAGACGACGAGGAGCGGCGCCATCGCCATGAGGTACGAGGCGAACGCCACCGTGTAGTTCGTCGTGAACTGGCTCTGGAACACGTACTGCACGAGCGGCAGCGTCGCCCCGCGCGGGTCGGACACGATGATGAGCGGGAGCAGGAAGTCGTTCCACGCCCACAGGCACGTGAGGATGCCGACGGTCGCGTTCATCGGTGACAGGAGCGGGAAGATGATCCGCCAGAACACCGTCCACGTCGACGCGCCGTCGACGATCGCCGCCTCCTCGAGCTCGCGCGGGATCGAGTTGATGTAGGCGGTGAAGATGAAGATGTTGAACGACAGCCCGTAGACCACGTAGAGCAGGATCAGGCCGACCTGGTTGTCGAGCCCCAGCAGCGCGGTCTGCTTGGCCACGGGGAGCATGAGGATCGGGAACGGGATGAACAGCGCGGAGATGAAGTAGAAGAACAGCCCCTTGAACAGCTTCCGGTGCATGTTCCGGGCGATCGCGTACGCGACCATCGAGTTGGTGAGCAGGGTCAGCACGACCGCGCCGACCGTGATGACCGCGCTGTTCAGCGCGCTGCGGGGGAAGTCGGTGAGCCGCCACGCCTCGGCGAAGTTGCCCCAGGCGAACTCGGTCGGCAGTCCGAACCCGGTGCCACCGAGCTGGTCCGGGGTCTTCAGCGCCGTGACGACCGTGAAGTACAGCGGGACGAAGATCGTCAGGCTGAGGACGACGAGCAGCGCGGTGAGCCACCAGTTGATCCGGTGCCCCTCACGCGGGCCTCGGCGCAGGCGGTCACGGCCACCCGGCCGCCCGGGCAGGTCGGGGCCGTCGGGGTCGGAGCCGCGTGCGGGGCGCGGGGGTGCGGCCATCGTGTTCGCACCGCTGACGGGTGTGGTGCTCATCAGGCTGACACCTCTCTGCGCTGCAGGACACGGAGCTGGAACACCGCGAACGCGATGATGACGATCATGAAGATGACCGCGTTGGCGAGCTGGTAGCCGTACTCGCCGCCCTGGAACCCGCCGCGGTAGATCAGGACGCCGACGGACTCCGTGGACGTCCCTGGACCACCGTTCGTCAGGGCGATGATGTGGTCGAAGACCTGCAGGAACGTCTTGAGCGCGAGCACCATGTTGATCGTGAAGAAGCCCGCGATCATCGGGAACGTGATGCTGCGGAACTGGCGCCAGGACGACGCCCCGTCGAGCGACGCCGCCTCGTAGAGCTCGGCGGGGACGGTCTGGAGCCCGGCGAGGTAGATGATGATGTTGAACGCGGTGGCCTGCCAGACGCCCAGGACGAGGATGCCGACCCAGGCGAGCTGCGGGTCCGCGAGGATCGACGTCGAGAGCCGGTCGATCCCGAGCGCCGTCGCGATGGCGGGCACGGCGCCGGAGAACAGGTACTGGAACACGTACCCGATGACGAGCACCGAGAGCACGTTGGGGATGAAGTAGACCCCGCGCAGCGTGTTCTTGAACTTGATCCTCGCGTTGAGGCCGACCGCGACGGCGAGCGCGAACGCGTTGACGAGGACCGTCGCGAGGATCGCGAACCGGAACGTGAACCCGTACGCGGCGATCACGCGCGGGTCGCTGAACAGGGCGACGTAGTTCTCGAAGCCCACGAAGCTCCACTCCCCGTAGCCCGGGGAGTCGGTGAAGCTGTAGAAGATCCCCTGGAGGACCGGGATGGTGTGGAACGCGAGGAACAGCACGACGGCCGGCAGGACCATCCAGTAGAAGGCGCGCGGGAGGCGCGTCCGGTCGGGGCGGATGCCGCCGGCGGGCGGGGTCCGGGTGCCGGCGGTGCGCGGTGCGGTGGTGGCCATCAGGAGCTCACCGCCCCGAGGCCCCAGGTGCGGCGCTGCGCGACGCGGTCCCAGGAGTCGTCGAGCCCGTCGAGGAACGCGTCGGCGTCCTCGTCGATGAGCAGCTGCTGCAGCAGGGGCCCGAGCGGGATCGCCGGGATGAACTGGTGGTCGTCGAAGCCGACGAGCCGCCTCTGCTGGATGTAGGGCTGGATCCCGGCGAGCGCAGGGTCGGGGTTGGTCGCGCCGGCGAGCGCCGGGATCGCGACCTGCTGCTCGGAGTACTCCTGGACGGCTTCCGGCTGCATGAGGAAGTCGATGAACCGGCGCGACTCCTCGGGGTGCGCCCCGCCCGCGCCGGCGGTGACGAGCACGTCGACCCCGGAGACCAGGCGGGTGTCGTCCGGGTCGTTCGTCGCGGGCAGGGCGAAGCTGCCGACGGTGAAGTCCGGTTCGAAGCTCCGGATCTGCGGGACGGCGTAGCTGCCGAGGAGCAGCATCGCGGAGTCCCCCGCGGCGAACGCGACGGTGCCCTCCTGGTAGCCGAACGCGGCCGGGTTGGGCTGGGTGTACTCGAAGAGCTCGAGCTCCTTCTCCGCGGCGTCGCGCCAGCCCTCGGCGAAGGTCGACTCCCCGGCGAACCGGGCCTCGAAGAAGCCCTCCGGGGCGGTCTGCGCGGTGAGCGGAGCGAGCGGGGCCTGCGCGGTCCAGGCGTCGCCGAGCATCGCGTAGAAGGGGGTGATCCCGGCAGCCTCGAAGGTCTGGGCCGCGCCGATGAGCTCGTCCCAGGTCTGCGGGACCTCGACGCCCTGCTGCTCGAAGAGCTCGACGTTGTAGAGCACGCCGCTGGCGTTCGCGGCGAACGGGATGCCGTTGACGGCCCCGGGCTCGTCGGCACCGAGGTCCTGGAGGACCTTGACGTAGCCCTCGTTGAGGTCGTCGAGGACGGGGTCGCCCGCGTAGTCCTCGAAGATGCCGGCCGAGGCGAGCTCGCCGAACGTGCCGTTGCCGTTGAGCGTCAGCACGTCGGGGACGTCGTCCTTGACGAGGCGCGCGCGCAGGGCGGTCTCGGGCTCGGGGACGTTGTCGACGACGACGCGGATGTCGGGGTTCTCGGCCTCGAACTCAGCGGCGCGCTGCTCGAAGTAGTCGACGGCCTCGGGCTTGAACTGGAAGAACGTGATCGTGGTGCGCTCGCCGGTCCCGCCGGCGCACGCGGCGAGCGCAGAGGCGGCGAGCCCGACGACGAGGATCCTCGCGACGGTGCGGGGTGGTGCCATGACGGGTGCCCCTTCCGGGGGTCGACGGGCTCAGTCGGCGATCGGGCCGCTGGGTGCCCGGCGCACGTGCAGCAGCACGAGGCGCTCGGGGAAGAGCGACGGGACCTGGATCCCGACCGCCGCGAGGGTGCGGCCACTCAGCCGCGTGCCGTCCGTCCACCAGGGGACGGGGTAGATCGCGTCCCCGTGCGCCGCGGCGTCGCCGGGCGGCAGGGGCCGCACGTCGTACGTCACGGCGGGGTCGAGGCCGGGGAGCCGGATGCGCCCCGGGGGGCTCGTGGCCGAGGTGCCGAGCGTCACGACGGCGAAGACCGCCTCCGTGCCGTCCTGCGCGACGACGCCGTGCACCCACAGCGAGGGGTCGGGCGTGTCGGCGTGGACGACGGTGCCGCTGTGCAGCAGCGCGCGGTGCTCCTGGTGCGCGCGCACCCAGGTCGCCAGCGCGGCGACGTCCACGTCGTCCGCCCGCGTGAGGTCCCACTCGATGCCCAGGTGGGAGAAGAACGCGGTCCCCGCGCGGAAGCCCAGCACGTGCGTGCGGCCCGTGGTGTGCGCGGTCGGGGCGCCGACGTGCGAGCCGATCATCTCGGGCGGGAGGAGCAGCCCCATCCCGGCCTCGATGCTCTGCCGCTCGAGCGCGTCGATCGTGTCCGACGCCCACACGCGCTCGGCGCGCTCCATGATCCCGAGGTCGGTGCGCCCGCCGCCGCCCGCGCAGGACTCGATCTCCAGCCCGGGGTGGCGGGCGCGCAGCTCGTCGAGGAGCCGGTAGGTCGCGAGCGTCTGCTCGTGCACGCCGGCCCGGCCCGTCGGCCACAGGCCGGCGTCGATCAGGTCGCGGTTGTGGTCCCACTTGACGTAGTCGACCGGGTGCTCGGTGAGGATCGCGTCGATCCGCTCGAGCACGTGCGCGTACGCGTCGGGGTGGGCGAGGTTGAGGACCTGCTGGTGGCGGGCCGACGGGCCCTGGCGCCCGCCGGTCTGCAGGAGCCACTCCGGGTGCGCCCGGGCGAGGTCCGAGTCGGGGTTGACCATCTCGGGCTCGACCCACAGCCCGAACTGCATCCCGAGCCCGCGCACGTGGTCGACGAGCGGCCCGAGGCCGTCCGGCCAGACGTCCTCGTCGACGTACCAGTCGCCGAGCCCGGCGGTGTCGTCGCGCCGGCCGCGGAACCAGCCGTCGTCGAGCACGTAGCGCTCGACCCCGAGCGCGGCGGCGCGGTCCGCGAGCGTGCGGAGTCGGTCGAGGTCGTGGTCGAAGTACACGGCCTCCCACACGTTGAGCAGCACCGGCCGCGGGGTCCGCGGGTGCTGGGGCCGCGAGCGGAGGTAGGCGTGGAACCGTCCCGCGAGCTCGTCGAGCCCGACGCCGTACGAGCCGTAGACCCACGGGCTCGCGTACGACTCACCGGGCGCGAGCCGCACCTCGCCCATGAGCAGCAGCTCGCCGGCCCCGAGCAGCCGGACGCCCGACGACGTCCGCTCGGCGAGCGTGCGGGTGTTGCCGGACCACGCGACGTGCACGCCCCACACCTCGCCCGAGCGGTAGCCGAAGCCGCTCCGGCCGGCGAGCAGCAGCACGGTCGCGTCGTGCGCCCGGCCGCGCCGGCTCTCGCGCAGCCGGGTGCCGATGTCGAACGGTGCGCGCTGCGGGGAGCGCTCGCGCAGGTGCCGCCCGGTGAAGTCGAGCACCTCGTCCGCCTCGGACGGCACGGGGAGCATCACGTCGAGCGAGCCGAGCGTGTACGTCCCGGGGCCCGTGCTGGTGACAGTGCTGCGGGTCCGGAGCAGTCCCCCGCCGAGGAGCTCGAGCTCGACCGCGAGACCGAGCCCCGCGACGTCGTCGCGCGCCGTGACCTGCACGCGGTGCTCGACCCCGGCCTCGGGACGCAGCACGTGCTCCGTCCGGGCGGAGGCGAACGCGACGGAGAAGTCGGCGCCGTCGCGGTGCCCCGTGATCCCGGGCGTGCCGAGCCAGCCGAGCGACTGCTCCGGGAGCAGGGAGACGGGCACCGGGGCGTCCGTCGAGCCGGGCGCGAGCGGGGGGACGCTCGCGGCGCGCAGTCCGGCGAGCTCGTCGTCGGGCAGGTCGCCGAGGTCGGCGCCCCAGTGCAGGACGCGCGGGAGACGCTCGCCCTCGGCGTCGAGCACGAGGCTCACGCCCGCGGAGCGCAGGTGCAGCAGGGAGGGGTGCGACGGTGCCACGGAGTTCCAGACGTTGAGCCGATCGGATGACTTCGAGTGTTGACTCGAAAGTTTCATGACGTCAAGTCGAGACGCGCATCACATTTCTGTCACGCATCGCTGGCTCTGGCTTTCGTCAT
Source organism: Cellulomonas sp. NPDC055163 (assembly GCF_053607065.1). NCBI lineage: Bacteria > Bacillati > Actinomycetota > Actinomycetes > Micrococcales > Cellulomonadaceae > Cellulomonas > Cellulomonas sp. NPDC055163. Next base: position 84,094 of record NZ_JBSGSU010000013.1, read on the forward strand.
GGAGGTATCGTGGTCCACGGGTGGCCCGGCGGGCTGGCAGGATGCTCCGCGCCGCAGCGTGCACGGGCGGCGACGGAGGACAGCGTGTCCCGGGTCGAGCGAGGCGCGCGACGAGCGTGACGGGTGCGAAGGAGAAGACATGACCGACGTCGCCTCGTGGGCGCCTGCCGGGGGCTCGACGCGCGACGTCGCGCTCGAGGTGCTGCTGCACGGCCCGCTCTCACGCACCGAGCTCGCGCGGCGCCTCGAGCTCTCCCAGGCGAGCCTGACCCGGCTCACCAAGCCGCTGCTCGAGTCCGGCATGCTCGTCGAGACCGAGCCCGCGCGCGACCCGGCGACCGGCCGGCCGGCGCGCCCCCTCGACGTCGTCCCGGCGTCGCACCACTTCGTCGGCGTGAAGCTCACGGGCGACGCCGCGCACGCGGTGCTCGTCGACCTGCGCGGCACGGTGCTCGAGCACGCGAGCACGCCCCTCGTGCAGCACGACCCCGACCGCGTGCTCGACGCGGTGGCCCGCCTGACCCGCGACCTCGCCGACGGCACGGACGTCACCGGGCTCGGTATCGCGCTCGGCGGCCACTCCCCCGACCACCGCTCGGTGCGCAGCGCGCCGTTCCTCGGCTGGGACGACGTCGCCGTCGCGACCCGCGCCGAGCTGGCGACGGGCCTGCCGACGGTCGTGGAGAACGACGTCGTGGCGCTCACGACCGCCGAGCACTGGTTCGGCGCCGGTCGCGGCCTGCGCAGCGTGGCCGTCCTCACGATCGGCGCGGGCGTCGGCTACGGGCTCGTGCAGCACGGGCGGCTCGTGACCCACCGGGACAGCGGCCTCGGGCTCGTCGGGCACTACCCGCTCGACCCCAACGGCGCGGTCTGCTTCGCGGGGCACCGCGGCTGCGCGAGCGCGATGCTCACGATCCCGTCGCTCACGGCCCAGGCGACGGTCGCCCTCGGCAGGCCCGTCGGCTACGACGAGCTGCTCACCCTCTCCCGCGCCGACGATCCCGCGGCGCGGCTGATCGTGCGCGACGCGGTGAGCGCCCTCGGCCGGCTCGTCGCCGCGGTCGCCAACCTCACGATGCCCGAGCGCGTCGTGGTCACCGGCGAGGGGGTCGCCCTCGTCGACACGGACCCGGCGGCCCTGCGCGTCGCCGTCGCGCGGGACCGGGACCCGCGGACCTCGCCGCTCGACCTCGTGACCCGGCCCGGCGACTTCACGCAGTGGGCCCGCGGCGCGGGGGTCGTCGCGATCCAGGACTTCGTGCTGCGCGCGCCCTGAGGCCGCTCGTCGTACGCGCCGTGGTACCGCACGTGCGGTAGACCCGTGTCGTGACCACCACGACGACCGTGCTCCTCGTGCTCGACCTCGTGGGCACGTTCGCGTTCGCGCTCAACGGCGGGCTGACCGCGATCCGCGTGGCGCACGTGGACATCGTCGGTGTCGTGACGCTCGCGGCGATCACCGCGGTCGGCGGCGGCATCCTGCGCGACGTGCTGCTCGGCGCGCTGCCGCCCGCGACGTTCGTGGACTGGCGCTACCTGACGGTCGCTGCGGCCGGAGGGCTGGTCGCGTTCGCGTTCAGCCGGGGGCTCGGCCGGTTCAGCAACCTGATCGAGGTGCTCGACGCCGCGGGCCTGAGCCTGTTCGCCGTGACCGGGGCGGGCCGGGCGCTCGAGCTCGGCGCCGGTCCGATGCAGGCGATCATCCTCGGGGCGGTCACCGGGGTCGGCGGCGGGACGCTGCGCGACGTGCTGGTGCGGCAGGTCCCGAGCGTGCTGAGCAGCGGCGTGTACGCGATCCCGGCGCTCGTCGGTGCCGCGCTCGCGGTCGCCGCGGCGACCGGCGGGGTCGACGAGGTGCTCGGCCTCCCGGCGGCCCTCGGGGCGGCGGCGGTGTGCTTCACGATCCGCATGGTCGGACTGCACCTCGGCCTGCACGCTCCACGCCCGCCCGGCACCGGTCGGGGGGATGGCGCCCGGGTGTGACTCGGGCGCGAGCCCCCGGGCGCGCGGCCGCAGGCCCCGGCCCGCGGGCAAGTGACGACAACCGCTTGCCACCCGCACGTCCCGCAGCGGTGAATGGTGGAGCGGGACGTCTGCGTCCCGCCACGGCGCCCGGGCACCTCCCCGGGCCCGTCACGCACACGAGGAGAGGATCGTGCGATGCCCGAAGGAACTGCTCAGATCGGTGTGACGGGTTTGGCTGTGATGGGTCGGAACCTGGCGCGGAACTTCGCGCGGCACGGGTACACGGTCGCGGTGCACAACCGGTCGTTCGCCAAGACCGAGTCCCTGGTCGCGGATCACGGGGACGAGGGGGTGTTCGTGGCGTCGGAGTCGATGGCGGAGTTCGTGGCGTCGTTGGAGCGTCCGCGCAAGGTGGTGATCATGGTCAAGGCGGGTGCGGCCACGGACGCGGTGATCGGCGAGCTGGTCCCGTTGCT
>NZ_JBSGSU010000014.1:0-67715 GCF_053607065.1 Cellulomonas sp. NPDC055163
CCCCCACCCCGGCCGCCCGTACCTCCGTGCCGCGCACCTCGACCGGAGATGCGACGCCGCTCGCGGCGGGCCGGAGCGGCAGCGTGCCGCGCTCCACTCGCCCGGACGACTCGGCACGGCGCACCCCGGCGCCGCGCGCCCCTTCGCCGCGCACGTCGGTACCGCGCACGGCCGCACGAGCCGCGAGCCCGGTCGTCGCACCGCTCCGCAGCTCCGCCCCGCGTGCGGCGTCGTCCTCGACGCGCACGCCGCCGGCGGGCGAGCGCATGCTGCGCCCCGGCCCGGCCGGACGCGCCACGGTGCGCCGCGGTCTCGTCCCGTCGGAGCGCGTCCGGGTCCCCGCCCGCCGCGTCCCGCCGCCCCCGGCCCTCCCGCCCGAGCCCGCGGACCCGCGCCGCCGGCAGGCCGTGCTGACGGTGCTCGTCCTCGTGCTGCTCACGGTGTTCGCCGGGCGGCTCGTGTACATCCAGGGCTTCCAGGGGGAGGCCATCGCCGCGAAGGCCCTCGAGGAGCGGCTCTCGTACGCCGAGCTCATCGCGGCGCGCGGTCAGATCACGGACGCGAACGGCAAGCCGCTCGCGACGTCCGTCGAGCGCTACACGATGCACGTCAACCAGCGCGAGCTCGCCAAGTGGGAGGTCAAGGGCAGCGACCCGCTCGTCGAGGGACCGGCCGGCGCCGCCGCGAGGATCGCGCCGATCCTCGGCATGAACCCGGCCGAGCTGGGCGCGGTGCTCACGGGGAACGCCAAGTACAAGGTCGTGCAGCGCGACGTGCTGCCGGCGCAGGTCCGCGCGATCCGCGACCTGAAGATCTACTCGATCGGGTTCGACCCGACCCCCAAGCGCGTGTACCCGAACGGCATCGTCGCGGGGAACCTGCTCGGCTGGGTCAACCGTGAGGGTCAGGGCGCGTCGGGCCTCGAGGCCCTGCTCGACGAGCGGCTCGCCGGCACGCCGGGTGTCGCGGTGTGGGAGCGCGGGCGCCTCGGCCAGCAGATCCCGGGCGGCTTCCAGGACGGGACGAGCCCGGAGGCCGGCGACAGCGTGCAGCTCACGTTGCTCAACGACCTGCAGTTCTACGCCCAGGAGGCCATCGACGCGCGCGTCGCGGAGACGGGAGCGAGCTCGGGCGTCATCGTCGTGCTCGACCCGCGGACGGGGGAGCTGCTCGCGCTCGCGGACTCGGGCGCGGTCGACCCGAACCATCCGTCGGCCGGCAACCTGCGCGGGTCGAGCGCCATCTCGGACGTCTTCGAGCCGGGCTCGACCGCGAAGGTCGTGACGATGGCCGCGGCGCTCGAGCTCGGCGTCACGACACCGACGACGCCGTACGAGGTCCCGTACCAGTACACGACGGCGAACGAGCAGACGTTCAAGGACTCGCACGAGCACGCCGGCCTCAAGCTCACGACGACGGGCGTGCTCGCCGAGTCGTCGAACACGGGCACCGTGATGATCGGGCAGGACATCCCGCAGCAGGTGCGCCACGACTACCTCGCCAAGTTCGGCTTCGGCTCCCAGCTCGGGATCGAGCTGCCCAACGAGTCGAAGGGCCTCCTGCACCCCTCCGACGAGTGGGACGGGCGCACGAAGTTCGCGGTCCTGTTCGGGCAGGGCGTCTCCGTGACCGCGCTGCAGGCGACGTCGGTCTTCGCCACGATCGCCAACGACGGGGTGCGCGTCCAGCCGCACCTCATCAAGGGCTGGACGGCCGCCGACGGCACGCCCGCGACGGTCGAGCCGCCCACGTCGACGCAGGTCGTCTCGCCGCAGACCGCCGACACGGTGCTCACGATGCTCGAGAGCGCGGTCGACGAGGGCACCGGCGGTAACGCCGCGATCCCGGGCTACCGCGTGGCGGGCAAGACGGGAACCGCGCAGAAGTTCAACCCGAACGGCATCACGGCGTCGTTCATCGGCGTGGCGCCGGCGGACGACCCGCGGATCGCGGTCGGGGTGTTCCTGCAGGACCCCCGCTCGTCGGAGTGGGGCGGCACGGTCGCCGCGCCGGTCTTCAGCGACGTCGCGGGCTTCGCGCTCCAGGAGCTCGGCGTCGCCCCGTCGGGGGTCCCCGCGCAGCTCTTCCCGACCACGTGGGAGTGAGCCCGCGGGCCCCTCGTCGACCGGACGGGGGACTCCCGTCGCGCCGCTGGGGCGCCTCCGTCCGGGGTAGATTCTCCCCATGACGTCCCCCCAGGGCCGGCTGCGCCCTGAGCATCCCGCCACGCACCGGGTCGTCGACCTCGTCGCCGCGTTCGAGCTCGAGGTACGCGGCCCGGCCCCCCATCCCGACGCCGTCCTCAGGGGCGTGACCGTCTCGAGCTCCGACACCGCACCGGGCGACGTCTTCGTCGCCCTGAGCGGCGCGAAGGTGCACGGCGCCACGTACGCCGCCCAGGCCGTGCAGCAGGGTGCGGTCGCGGTGCTCACCGACGCGGCCGGTTCCGAGCTCCTCGCCCGCGCAGCCGGCGGCCTGCCCGTCCCGGTGCTCGTGACCCCGGATGCGCGCGCGCTCGCCGGGCCCGTCGCCGCGTGGGCGTACGGCCACCCGGCGGCCGGTCTCGCGAGCGTCGGCATCACCGGCACCAACGGCAAGACGACCACGACCTACTTCGTCGACGCGGCGCTGCGCACGGCGCACGCGCGCACGGTCGTGCTCGGCACGGTCGAGCTGCGGATCGGCGACGACGCGATCGAGAGCCCGCGCACGACCGTCGAGGCGCCCGTGCTGCAGGCGATCCTGGCGCTGGCCCGCGAGCGGGGAGCGACGGCGGTCACGACCGAGGTCTCGTCGCACGCGCTCGCGCTGGGGCGCGTCGGCGGTCTCGAGCTCGACGTCGCAGGGTTCACGAACCTGCAGCGCGACCACCTCGACTTCCACGGCGACATGGAGGGCTACTTCCGCGACAAGGCCCGCCTGCTCGCGCCCGGACAGGCGCGCCGCGGGGTCGTCGTCGTCGACGACGAGTGGGGCCGGCGGCTCGCCGCCGAGGCGCGGATCCCCGTGGAGACCGTCTCGACGCACGTCGGCGCGGACGTCGCGACGACCGCGGACTGGGCCGTGACGAGCGCGGACATCGGTCTCGACGGCGTCGGCTCGACGTTCACGCTGCGCGGGCCCGACGGCAGCGAGCACGTCGCGGCGAGCCCGCTGCCGGGACTGGTCAACGTGTCGAACGCCGCGCTCGCCGTCGTGCTCGCGCACCGGGCGGGCGTCGAGCTCGCGACGGCCATCGAGGCGGTCGGCCACGCGCACGCGATCCCCGGCCGCATGGAGCGCGTGATCGAGCGCGCCCCCGGGACGCCGCTCGCGCTCGTCGACTACGCCCACACGCCGGACGCTCTGGTGCTCGCGCTCGAGGCCGTCCGCCCCATCACGCCCGGGCGCCTCGTGATCGTCTTCGGCTCGGACGGCGACCGCGACCGCGGCAAGCGCCCGATCATGGGCAAGGTCGCCGCGCGCCTCGCGGACGTGCTCGTCGTGACCGACGAGAACCCGCGCTCGGAAGACCCCGCGTCGATCCGTGCGGCGATCCTCGACGGTGTGCGCGCGGAGCGCCCGTCGCTCACGGACGTGCACGAGGCGACCAGCAGGACCCAGGCCATCCACGACGCCCTCGACCTCGCGACGGACCAGGACACGATCATCATCACCGGCAAGGGCCACGAGCCCACCCAGGAGATCGCCGGGGTGTTCCACCGGTACAACGACCGCGACGTGCTGCGTGCGGCGCAGGCGGCGCGCACGGCGCGCGAGAGCCAGGGGCTGCCCGCGTGATCGCGCTCACGGCGGCCGACATCGCGGCCGCGACCGGCGGCGTGCTGCGCCCGGAGACCCTCGACCCCCGCACCGTCGTGACCGGTCCCGTCGTGGTCGACTCGCGTCAGGTCGGGCCGGGGTCGCTGTTCGTGGCGCTGCCCGGCGAGCACGTCGACGGGCACGACTTCGCCGCAGGTGCCGTCGAGGCCGGCGCGTCGCTCGTCGTCGCGGCGCGCGAGCTGACCGGACCCGGGGGAGAGCCGCTGCCGTGCGTCGTGGTCCCCGACGTCGAGAAGGCGCTCGGCGACCTCGCGCGCGACGTGCTGGTGCGGCTGCGCGAGGCCGCGGTCGAGCCCGGCGGCTCGGGCCTCCAGGTCGTCGCGGTCACCGGCTCGGTCGGCAAGACGACGACGAAGGACCTGCTCGCGCAGCTGTGCGGTGCGGCGGGCCCGACGGTCGCCCCCGAGAAGTCGTTCAACAACGAGATCGGCCTGCCGCTGACCGTGCTGCGGGCCGACGAGCACACGCGCTACCTCGTGCTCGAGATGGGGGCGAGCGGGATCGGGCACCTCACGTACCTGACCGACATCGCGCCCCCGGACGTCGCGGTCGTGCTCGTCGTCGGCTCGGCTCACCTCGGGGAGTTCGGCGGGATCGAGGCGGTCGCGCGCGCGAAGTCCGAGCTCGTCGCCGGCCTCGTCCCGGGCGGCACCGCGGTGCTCAACGCACAGGACGAGCGCGTCATGGCGATGGCCGCGCTCGCGAGCGGGGACGTCGTGACGTTCGGCGGCACACCCGGCGCGACGGTCCGGGCGACCGACATCCACCTCGACCGCGCCGGTCGCGTCTCGTTCACCCTCGTGGCACCGGGCGCCGACGGCACCGACGTGAGCGCGCCCGTGCAGCTGCGGCTCGTGGGGGAGCACCACCTGAACAACGCGCTCGCCGCGGCGGCGGCCTCGCTCGCGGTCGGCCTGCCCCTCGAGCACGTCGCGGAGGTGCTGAGCGCCGCCGACGCGCTGAGCCCGCACCGCATGCACGTCGTCGACCGCCCCGACGGGGTCACCGTCGTCGACGACTCCTACAACGCCAACCCGGACTCGATGCGGGCCGCGCTCAAGGCCCTCGCGGTGCTCGCCGGGAGGGACCGGCGCTCGGTCGCGGTGCTCGGGGAGATGCTCGAGCTCGGCCCGGACGCACGCGCCGAGCACGAGGCGATCGGGCTCATGGTCGTCCGGCTCAACGTCGCGCTGACCGTGGTGGTCGGGGCGGGTGCGCAGGCGATCGCCGACGGGGCGGTGCGCGAGGGCTCGTGGGGCGAGGAGGTCGTCGTCGTGCCCGACGTCGACGCCGCCGAGCGGTTCCTCGCCGAGGAGCTGCGCGCGGGCGACGTCGTGCTCGTGAAGTCGTCCTACGGCTCCGGGCTCTGGCAGCTGGGCGACCGGCTGCTCGCACCGCAGGAGGTCGCCCCGTGAGAGCGGTCCTGATCTCCGGCGGGCTGTCGATGCTCGTCGCGCTCCTCGGCACCCCCCTGTTCATCCGGTTCCTGATCCGCCGGCAGTACGGCCAGTTCATCCGGCAGGACGGCCCCACCGCGCACTACACGAAGCGCGGGACGCCCACGATGGGCGGCGTCGTGATCATCGGCGCCACGCTGCTCGGCTGGGTCGGCGGCCTGATCGCGACGCAGCAGCTGCCGAGCGTGTCCGCCGTGCTCGTGCTGTTCCTCATGACAGGGCTCGGCACCGTCGGGTTCCTCGACGACTTCATCAAGATCTCCCGGCAGCGCAGCCTGGGCCTCAAAGCCAAACCGAAGATCCTCGGCCAGGGGCTCGTCGGTATCACGTTCGCCGTCGCCGCTCTGCAGTTCCCCAACGAGCAGTTCCGCACGCCCGCGTCGACGCGCGTCTCGTTCATCCGGGACACCAACATCGACCTCGCGTTCGCGGGCGCGACCGTCGGGCTCATCTTGTTCGTGCTGTGGGCCAACTTCCTCATCACGGCGTGGTCCAACGCCGTGAACCTGACGGACGGGCTCGACGGCCTCGCGACGGGCGTCTCCCTCATCGTCTTCGGCGCGTACGTGCTCGTGGGCGTGTGGCAGTTCAACCAGAGCTGCCAGTTCCTCGCGACGGCCGGGCCACGCTGCTACGAGGCGCGGGACCCGCTCGACCTCGCGGTCGTCGCCGCGGCGATCACCGGGGCGTGCTTCGGGTTCCTGTGGTGGAACGCGAGCCCCGCGAAGATCTTCATGGGTGACACCGGGTCGCTCGCGCTCGGCGGCGCGCTCGCCGGCCTGTCGATCCTGTCCCGCACCGAGATCCTCGCGGCGATCATCGGCGGGATGTTCGTGCTCGTCGTGCTCTCGGACGTCATCCAGATCGGCTTCTTCCGGATGACCGGCAAACGCGTGTTCAAGATGGCGCCGCTGCACCACCACTTCGAGCTCTCCGGCTGGGGCGAGGTCACGATCGTCATCCGGTTCTGGATCATCGCCGGGCTGTTCGTGGCCGTCGGGGTCGGCATCTTCTACGGCGAGTGGGTGGCCGGCTAGTGGACCTCGCACGTCACCGGGTCGTCCTCGCGGGGCTCGGGGTCTCGGGGCGCGCCGCGCTCGAGGTCCTGACGGCCGCGGGGGCGCACGTCGTCACGGTCGACCGGCACGCACCCGAGGCCGACGCGTCCGACTCCGCGGCGTTCGTCGCCGGCGGTGGCCTCGACGGCGTCGACCTCGTCGTCGCGTCGCCGGGCTGGCCGCCGAGCGACCCGCTCCTCGCCGCCGCGCTCGAGCGCCGGGTGCCCGTCTGGAGCGAGGTCGAGCTCGCGTGGCAGCTGCGCGTGGACCGCGCGGGCGGCGACGGTCCTGCGCCGTGGCTCGCGGTCACGGGGACCAACGGCAAGACCACGACCGTCGGGATGCTCGCGTCGATCCTGCGCGCGGGCGGCGAGCACGCCGCGGCCGTCGGGAACGTCGGGACGCCGGTCGTGCTCGCGGCGACCGACCCGAGCCTCGACGTGCTCGCGGTCGAGCTGTCGAGCTTCCAGCTGCACTTCACGCACTCGATGTCGGCGCAGGCGGCCGCGGTGCTGAACGTCGCGGAGGACCACCTCGACTGGCACGGCTCGTTCGACGCGTACGCGGCGGACAAGGGCCGGGTCTACGAGCGGACGCAGGTCGCCTGCGTGTACAGCGCGATCGACCCCCGGACCGAGCAGCTCGTGCGCGAGGCCGACGTCGACGACGGGGCCGTCGCGGTCGGCTTCACGCTCGGGACGCCGCGCGTGGGTCAGGTCGGCGTCGTCGAGGACGTGCTGGTGGACCGGGGGTTCGCGTCGCTGCGGCACACGCACGCCGCCGAGCTCGGCACCCTCGCGGACCTCGCGCACCTCGCCGGGGCGGACGGAGCCGTGCCCCCGCACGTCGTCCAGAACGCCCTCGCCGCCGCGGCGCTCGCGCTCGCGCACGGCGTCGCCCCGGTCGCGGTGCGCGAGGGGCTGCGCGCGTACTCCCCGGGCGGGCACCGCATCGAGCGGGTCGCGCAGACCGACGGGATCGCGTGGGTCGACGACTCGAAGGCCACGAACCCGCACGCCGCGGCGGCCGCGCTCGCGTCCTTCGAGGCGGGGTCGGTCGTGTGGATCGCGGGCGGGCTGGCCAAGGGCGCGACGTTCGACGAGCTCGTGCGCACGCGCCGGGACCGGCTGCGGGGCGTCGTGCTCATCGGCGTCGACCAGCAGCCGCTGCGGGACGCGCTCGACCGACACGCGCCCGAGGTTCCCGTCGTGGCCGTCGATCCCGGTGACACTGGATCGGTGATGACCCGCGCCGTCGACTCCGCGCGCACGCTCGCCGGTACCCAGACCCCCGTGACCGTGCTGCTCGCGCCGGCGTGCGCGTCCATGGACCAGTTCACCTCGTACGCCGAGCGCGGGGACGCGTTCGCCGCGGCCGTCCGGGCACTCGCTCCGGACGAGTCCTGAGGCCCGCGGCCGTGGCGCAGACGACGCCCGCCCGGCCCGGCGCGGTCGAGCCCCCGTCCCCGGGGCGCTCGCGCGCCGGGTCGCTGCTGGGGCAGTGGGACAGCGCGGTGACGAGCTACTACGTGCTCACGGGCGCCACGGCGCTGCTCATCGTGCTCGGGCTCGTGATGGTGCTGTCGAGCTCGAGCGTCGAGTCGCTCGCCGCGGACAAGTCCCCCTACGCGGTGTTCGCGACCCAGGCGCAGTTCGCGCTCATCGGCGTGCCGATCATGTTCGTCGCGTCGCGCCTGCCGGTGCGCTTCTACGCGGCGGTGGCCTGGCCGGCTCTCGCCGGCGCCGCAGTGCTCCAGCTCCTCACGCTGACGCCGCTCGGCTGGGCCGTGGGTGGCAACCGTGGCTGGATCCGCGTCGGCGGGTTCACGATGCAGCCCGCCGAGGTGGTCAAGGTCGCGCTCGCGCTGTGGCTGGGGGCGGTGCTCGCACGCAAGCGGCCGCTCCTGGGGGAGTGGCGGCACGCGCTCGTGCCCGCCGTGCCCGTCGCGGGCGGCATGGTCGGGCTCGTCATGCTCGGCCGTGACCTCGGGACGGCGCTCGTGATCCTCGTGCTCATCGCGGGGGCCCTGTTCATCGCCGGGGTCCCGCTGCGCGTGTTCGGCTTCGCGGGCGTGATCGCCGCTGCGGGTGTCGCCGCGCTCACGATCCCCAGCGCGAACCGCAGGAAGCGCATCTTCTCCTGGCTCGGCGAGTGCGACATCAGCAACGAGTGCTACCAGACCGAGCACGGCGCGCGCGCTCTCGCGACCGGCGGCTGGGGCGGGGTGGGGCTCGGCGGGAGCGCCGAGAAGTGGTCCTACCTGCCCGAGGCGCACAACGACTTCATCTTCGCGATCATCGGCGAGGAGCTCGGCCTCATCGGCACGCTGCTGGTGCTCGGCCTGTTCACGCTGCTCGCGCTCGCGATGTTCCGCATCATCCGGCGCCACCCCGACCCGTTCGTCAAGATCACCACGGGCGCCGTCGCGTGCTGGGTGATCGGGCAGGCGCTCCTGAACATCGGCGTCGTGATCGGTCTCGCGCCGGTCATCGGCGTCCCGCTGCCGCTCGTCTCCGCGGGCGGCTCGGCGCTCATCATGACCATGACGGCCCTCGGCATGGTCATCTCGTTCGCGCGCGCCGAGCCCGGTGCTGCCGAGGCCCTCGCCGCGCGCCCGCACGTCGTGCGCCGCTCGCTCGCGGTGCTCGGGAGGATCCGTGCCTGACCTGCCCCGTCGTTCCGTCCTGCTCGCCGGTGGAGGGACCGCCGGCCATGTGAACCCGCTGCTCGCGGTCGCCGAGGAGCTCCGGCGCCGCGACCCCGGCGTCCGGCTCACGGTGCTCGGCACCGCGTCGGGCCTCGAGGCGCGCCTGGTGCCCGAGCGCGGGCTGCCGCTCGCGCTGGTCCCGCGCGTGCCGCTCCCGCGCCGCCCGAGCTCGGACGTGCTCCGCCTCCCGGGGCGCCTGCGCGAGGCCGTGCGCGCCGCGGGTGACGCGATCGACGCGAGCGGGGCCCAGGTCGTCGTCGGGTTCGGCGGGTACGTCTCGATGCCCGCGTACCTGGCCGCGCGGTCGCGCGCCGTGCCGGTCGTGGTGCACGAGCAGAACGCCCGTCCCGGGCTCGCGAACCGGCTCGGCGCCCGCTGGGCTGCCTCGGTCGCCGTGACCTTCCCCGGCACCGAGCTGCCCGGCGCGCTCGTCACCGGCCTGCCGCTGCGGCCCGAGATCGCGGGGCTGATCGCGGACCGTGCGCGCGACGCGGCCGGGACCCGCACCGGCGCGGCGCGCCGGCTCGGGCTGGACCCGGCGCTGCCGACGCTCGTCGTCACGGGCGGCTCGCTCGGGGCCGTGAGCGTCAACGCCGCGATCGCGTCGGTCGCGGCGGACCTGATCGCGGCGGGGGTGCAGGTCCTGCACTCGACCGGCGCGGGCAAGGCGGACGCCGTGCGCGCCGTCGTGGACGGCCTGCCCGGCGCCGAGCGCTACCACGTGCGCGAGTACCTCGACGAGATGCAGCTCGCGCTGGCGTGCGCCGACGTCGTGCTGGGCCGCTCGGGTGCGGGGACGGTCAGCGAGATCGCGGCGCTCGGGCTGCCGGCGGTGTACGTCCCGCTGCCCATCGGCAACGGCGAGCAGCGCCTCAACGCGGCGCCCGTCGTCGCGGCGGGCGGTGGTCTCGTCGTCGCGGACGACGAGCTCACGGCACCGTGGCTGCGTGAGCACCTGCTGCCGCTGCTCGTCGGCCCGGACGCGCGTGGGGAGCGTGAGCGGATGGGCGCCGCGGCGGCCTCCGTGGGCGTGCGGGACGCGGCCGCCCGTGTCGCCGACCTCGTCGAGGCGCACCTCGCGCCGGCGAGCGCGGAGGGTGCCGCGCACGGAGCGAGCTCGGACCGCACCGCGGCGGAGGGCACGGCGCAGGGCGGCACCGCACCGGACGGCACGGCGCACGGCGTCCCGTCGGGCGAGGCCCCGTGAGCGGGCCCGCCCCCACGCACGTCCAGGACCTCGTCGCCGCCGACGGCCTCACGGTCCTGGGCCGCACGCACCTCGTCGGCGTCGGCGGCGCCGGCATGTCGGCGGTCGCGGGGCTGCTCGCGGCGCGCGGCGTGCCGGTCAGCGGGTCCGACGCGCAGGACGGCCCGGCGCTCGTCCCGCTGCGGGCTGCGGGCGTGACGGTGTTCGTCGGGCACGACGCAGCGCACCTCGACGGGGTCGACACGGTCGTCGTGTCCTCCGCGGTCCGCGAGTCCAACGTCGAGCTCGCGCGCGCACGGCGGGACGGGCTGCGCGTGCTGCACCGGTCGGAGGCCCTGGCCGCGCTCATGGTCGGGCGGCGCTCGGTCGCCGTGGCGGGCGCGCACGGGAAGACGACGACGTCGGCGATGGTCGCGACGGCGCTGCTCGAGGCCGGGCTCGACCCGTCGTTCGCGATCGGCGGCACGGTGCTGACCGTGGGGGGGCCCGTGGCCGGGGGCCGGCCGGGCGAGGGTGCGGCGTTCGTGGCCGAGGCCGACGAGTCGGACGGCTCGTTCCTCGCGTACGCGCCCGAGGTCGCGGTCGTGACCAACGTCGAGCCCGACCACCTCGACCACTACGGCACCCGCGAGGCGTTCGAGGACGCGTTCGTGGCCTTCACCGAGCGCGTCGTCCCCGGCGGGCTGCTCGTCACGTGCCTCGACGACCCGGGCGCCGCGCGCCTCGTCGAGCGCACGCGCGTGGATCTCGCCGGGCGCGGCGTCGACGTGGTCACGTACGGCACGGACGCCGGCGCGGACGTCGTGGTGGGGCCCGTGCGGCTCGAGGGCGGCGCGTGGACCGCGACGATCGACGCCGCACCGGCGATCGGCAGCACGACGCTCGTCCTGACGGCTCCCGGCGCGCACAACGCGCTCAACGCCGCCGCGGCGTACGTCGCCGCACGGCGGCTCGGCGCGTCGGTGCCGTCGGCGACCGCGGGGCTCGCCGCGTTCCGGGGCACGGGCCGACGGTTCGAGCACCGCGGTGACGCGGGCGGCGTCCGGGTCGTCGACGACTACGCGCACCACCCCACCGAGGTGGCGGCGCTGCTGCGGGCTGCCCGGGCCGTCGCGGGGGACGGACGCGTCCTCGCGCTGTTCCAGCCGCACCTGTTCTCGCGCACCCGGACGTTCGCCACGGAGTTCGCGGAGGCGCTCGACCTCGCGGACGTCGTCGTGGTCACCGACGTGTACGCGGCGCGCGAGGACCCGGACCCCGAGGTGACCGGGGCGATGATCGCCGAGCGCGTCCCGACGGAGGGCAGGGCGACGTTCGTCGCCGATCGCGTGCAGGCGGCGGTCGCGGTCGCGCGCGCTGCCCGGCCCGGTGACCTGCTGCTGACGGTCGGGGCGGGGGACGTCACCGCGCTGGTGCCCGACGTGCTCGCGGAGCTCGCGCGCGCGGCCGGAGCCGGTGCCGGGCCGCAGTCGGGCGCCGCGGAGGACGCATGACGCCACCGCCGCGCCGACCCGTGACCGGTCGCCCGGCACGTCCGCGGCCGGCGCCCGCCCGCCCGGCTGCCCCGGCTGCCCGGCCTGAGGCGCGCCCGCGCGCGCTCCCGCCCGCCGAGCCGCGCCCGTCGACGGGCTCTCAGCGCACCGCGCCGGGCGACCCGCGCACGACGGGCGAGCACCGGACCGTCCCGACGCCGCTGCGGCCCTCGGGTCCACGGACGGCGCGCGAGCCCGCGCCCGACACCGGCGGCCAGCCCCAGGTCCTCGACCCGCACGCCTCGACCGTGACGACGTACACGTCCGGCCGGCGGGGTTTCGCGCTGCCGGTGCGGGCCTCTGTCGTCTCCGAGCGGTCCGCCGAGCGGTTCGCGGAGCGGGCGCGGGCGCGTCGCCGGCTCGCGGTCCGCCAGGTCGTCATCGGCGCGGGCGGGCTCCTCGCGGTCGGCTCGCTCGCCTGGCTCCTGCTCCTGTCGCCGGTGTTCGCGCTCGACCCGGCGCGCGTGGCGATCTCCGGGGCCGGCACCGTCGTGGCCGTCGACCAGGTCGCCGCGGTGGTCGGGGCTCGTGCCGGCACCCCGCTCCCGCGCCTCGACACCGTCGCGCTGCGGGACGACGTGCTCGAGGTGCCGGGTGTGCGCGAGGCTCGCGTGATGCGCGACTGGCCCCGCGGGCTCGTCGTCGAGCTGGTGTCGCGCGAGCCCGTCGCTGCGGTCCCCGAGCCGCCGTCGACCTCGGCGGCGGCTCCGGACGGCCCCGTCGAGGGCTTCGCGCTGCTCGACATGGAGGGCATCCAGGTGGGGCGCGTCGACGTCCCGCCCGAGGGGCTGCCCGTCGTGCGGGTCCCGGTGGGCGACGCCCGGACGCTGCGGGCCGTGCTCACGGTGCTCGAGGCGCTGCCGCCGGACCTGCTCGGGCAGGTCGGGGAGGTCTCGGCGGAAACTCAGGACACGGTGTCGATGGTGCTGCGCGACGGGGCGGAGGTCGTGTGGGGGAGCGCCCACGAGACGGCGCTCAAGATCGCCGTGCTGCAGGCGCTGCGTGCGGCGCCGACGAGCGCGGGCGCCGCCGTCTTCGACGTGTCCGCCCCGACCCTGCCGATCACCCGGTGACGCGCGCGACATCGCCGACACGCCCGGGGTGGTCGTTGCTCCCGGCGTGCGACACACCTACCGTCACGACAAGAAGCACCTGACATAACTATAACCCTCTAGTAGAGGGTGAAGGTTTCGGCGGGTGCAGGGGTCAGATCCCGGCTCCGCACACCCGCAGCACTGGCGCACAACGAGAGGCACCCACCGTGGCAGCTCCGCAGAACTACCTGGCGGTCATCAAGGTCGTCGGCATCGGCGGTGGCGGCGTCAACGCCGTCAACCGCATGATCGAGGTCGGCCTCAAGGGTGTCGAGTTCATCGCCATCAACACGGACGCCCAGGCGCTCCTCATGTCGGACGCCGACGTCAAGCTCGACGTGGGCCGCGAGCTCACGCGTGGCCTCGGTGCCGGCGCGGACCCCGAGGTCGGCAAGAAGGCCGCCGAGGACCACGCGGAGGAGATCGAGGACGTCCTGCGCGGCGCCGACATGGTCTTCGTGACCGCGGGCGAGGGTGGTGGCACCGGGACCGGTGGCGCACCGGTCGTCGCCCGGATCGCCCGCTCGCTCGGCGCCCTCACCATCGGCGTCGTCACCCGCCCGTTCACCTTCGAGGGCCGGCGCCGCTCCGTGCAGGCCGACTCCGGCATCGACGCGCTGCGCGCCGAGGTCGACACGCTCATCGTCATCCCGAACGACCGGCTCCTGTCGATCTCGGACCGCTCCGTCTCGGTGCTCGACGCGTTCCACTCGGCGGACCAGGTGCTGCTCTCGGGCGTCCAGGGCATCACCGACCTCATCACGACGCCGGGTCTAATCAACCTCGACTTCGCCGACGTGAAGTCCGTCATGCAGGGCGCCGGCTCGGCGCTCATGGGCATCGGCTCCGCGCGCGGTGAGGACCGTGCGGTCCAGGCCGCCGAGCTCGCGATCTCCTCGCCGCTGCTCGAGGCCAGCATCGACGGCGCGCACGGCGTGCTGCTGTCGATCCAGGGCGGCTCCGACCTCGGCCTGTTCGAGATCAACGAGGCGGCGCGGCTCGTCCAGGAGGCCGCGCACCCCGAGGCCAACATCATCTTCGGTGCGGTGATCGACGACGCCCTCGGCGACGAGGTGCGGGTCACCGTGATCGCGGCCGGCTTCGACGGCGGCTCCCCGGTCGTGCGGCGCGAGTCGCGCGGGCTCGGTCAGGTGAGCGGCAGCTCGGCGCCGCCGCGGCTCGCGCCGCCGGTGACCGTCCCTTCGCACGCCGCCCCGCGACCGGTCCCCGCGGACGACGACGTCGTGCGCGTCGGCGCAGCGCCGGTGCACGCTGCGCCGCGGCAGGTCCCGGCGTTCCTCGCGAGCGAGCACGAGCCCGCGCCGGCGACCGGCCAGCTCGAGGTCCCGCGCGTGTTCGAGGAGGAGCGCGTGACGCGCCGCCCGAGCGAGGACCTGGACGTCCCCGACTTCCTCAAGTAGCCGCACGGGTGGGCGCGCGCGCGATCGACGTGCTCGAGGTCGACCTCGGCCCCGGCGTCCGTGCGGGGTTCACGACGCGCACGGGCGGCGTGAGCCTCGCCCCGTGGGACTCGCTCGACCTCGGGCTGCATGTCGGCGACGACCCCGACCGGGTGCTCGTCAACCGCGGGCGCGTCGAGCGGTGGCTCGGTGGGCGCGTCGCGTTCGCTGCGCAGGTCCACGGTCCGGACGTCCTGACCCTGGAGCGCGAGCCGGCTCCCGGGGAGGTCGAGGTCGGCGTGGCGGACGCGCTCGTCGCCGCACGTCCGGGCGTCGGGCTCGGCGTGCTGGTCGCCGACTGCGTCCCGGTCCTGATCGCCGACGCCGGCGCGGGCGTCGTCGGAGTCGCGCACGCCGGCCGGCAGGGTCTCGAGCGCGGGGTGCTCGAGGCTGCGGTGCGGGCTCTGGTCGCCGCAGGTGCCCGGCTCGAGCACGTCCGGGCCGTCGTGGGCCCGGCGATCAGCGGGGTCGAGTACGAGGTGCCCGCCGCGCTGCGCGAGCAGGTCGCGGCGTCGGTCCCCGAGACCTGGGCGACGACGGCGTGGGGGACCCCTGCGCTCGACCTGCCCGCCGGCGCGCGTGCGGTGCTCGCGCGGGCCGGTGTCGAGGACGTGACCAGCGTCGACGTGTGCACGGCGCGCGACCCGCGGTTCTTCTCGCACCGCCTCGCGACCCGGGGTGGCACGACGACCGGTCGGTTCGCGGGGGTGGTTCGCTCGTCCGGGTGACATCGGGTGATCTACGGTAAGTCGAGAGGCGCCGCGCGTGTCGCGGGGTCCACGATCCTCCGACGTTGCTAGCGTGAAAGTCGCTGGACAGATCAGTTCGGGGGATGGGGAGACCGCGATGGCCGGAGCACTGCGCAAGACGATGCTGTACCTCGGCCTCGCCGACGACCGGGGCGAGCACGAGGAGTACGTCGACGAGTACGACGACCTGGAGGCCGACGTGGCGCACGAGTACGAGGCCCAGGTGACACCGCTGCACCGCCCGACGGCGACGCGGTCGGTGGCACCCGCGCACGACGTGCACCCGGAGACGGGTGACCTGCGCCGGATCACGACGATCCACCCGCGCTCGTACAACGACGCGCGCAAGATCGGTGAGGCGTTCCGTGAGGGGACGCCCGTGATCATGAACCTCTCGGACATGGACGAGGCGGACGCCAAGCGGCTCGTCGACTTCTCCGCCGGCCTCATCTTCGGGCTGCACGGCGCGATCGAGCGGGTCACCAACAAGGTGTTCCTGCTGTCGCCCGCGCACGTCGAGGTGACCGGCGAGGAGCAGCCCGCGCCTGTCGAGCCGGTCCGCACCGGCTTCTTCAACCAGAGCTGACGCGTGTCCCTCGTCGCGGACCTGCTGTACCTCGTCGTCTTCGTCTTCGTCCTCCTGCTCCTGATCCGGCTCGTGCTGGACTGGGTGCAGTTCTTCGCGCGCGAGTGGCGGCCGCGCGGCATCGCGCTCGTCGTGGCGGAGGCGACCTACACGGTCACCGACCCGCCGCTGCGCGCGCTGCGGCGCATCCTGCCCCCGCTGACCATCGGCACCGTGCGCCTGGACCTCGCGTTCCTGGTCCTCATGCTCGCGTGCTACGTCCTCATGGCCGTCCTCAGCCGCATCTGACCACGTCGGGCCCGCCGCGTGTCCGGTTCGTCCGGTTCGTGCGCGACCCGAGCGACCGCACGTCCCGGGTGGGCGTGGCGGGTCGCGTGCTCGTCCCGCAATGTCCGCTACCGTGAGCCGAGGCGGTCGGTGGACTGCCCACCGGCTTGACCAAGTGCGACCGAAGAGGTGACGACGATGGCACTGCTGACCGCAGACGACGTCCTGAACAAGAAGTTCCAGGCGACCAAGTTCAGAGAGGGGTACGACCAGGACGAGGTCGACGACTTCCTCGACGAGGTCGTCAACACCCTCCGGGACCTCCAGGGCGAGAACGACGACCTCAAGACGAAGCTCGCGGCGGCCGAGCGCCGGATCGCGGAGCTGAGCCGCGCAGGTGCGCAGCAGGCGGCCCCCGCGCCGAAGCCGCTGCCCGAGCCCGAGCCCGAGCGTCAGGTCGTCGCCGCGCCGATCGCCCCCGCGCCCGTGGCCGTCGCCCCGGTCCAGCAGGGCCGGCCCAACGAGCCCGAGTCCGCGACGGGGATGCTCGCCCTCGCGCAGAAGCTGCACGACGACTACGTGCGCAGCGGTCAGGAGGAGAGCGACCGGCTCATCTCCGAGGCCAAGTCGCAGGGCGCCCGGATCGTGCGCGAGGCCGAGGAGACGTCGGCCCGCACGCTCGGTCAGCTCGAGCAGGAGCGGTCCCTGCTGGAGCGGAAGATCGACGAGCTCCGGGTCTTCGAGCGCGACTACCGCACGCGCCTCAAGAGCTACCTCGAGAACCTGCTCGGGGACCTCGACAACCGCGGCTCGGCGCTCCCGCCGCGCAGTGGTCAGAACGCCCAGCCGGTGGGCGAGGGTCGCACCCTCTGACCAGCAGCTCTGCCCACAGCACACCACGTCCGGTCCGTCGACCGGCGTGGTGTGTTGTGCGTGCTGACTCGGGCGCATAGTCTCGCGTGACTCACAACGAGAGGGTGCTCGTGGCCATCAAGGACTCGGTCGGCACGACGACCGCATCGCACGACTTTCCGGACCTCGCCAAGGCGGTCCGCGGCTTCCCGGTCCGTGACGGCGAGAAGCCCTGGACCGCTCGTGAGGTGCAGGCGGTCGCCGACGAGCTGATCGGCGACGTCGACCGGCTGACCGCGGAGCTCAGCGCCGCGGACGCCGAGCTGTCGGACCTCCTGCGCAACTCGGGTGACGGCGCGGGCGACGACCAGGCCGACTCCGGGTCGAGCGCGCTGGAGCGCGAGCAGGAGCTCACGCTCGTCAACAACACGCGCGACCTCCTGACCCAGTCGAGCCACGCGCTCGCGCGCATCTCCGCCGGCACGTTCGGCACGTGCGAGTCGTGCGGCAAGGCGATCGGCAAGGCCCGCGTGCAGGCGTTCCCGCGCGCGTCCCTGTGCGTCGAGTGCAAGCAGCGCGAGGAGCGTCGCTGACGCGCCCGTAGACTCGTCCTCGATGTCCACGACGCCCGAGGTAGAGCCGACCCCTGACCGCACCGACCCGGCCCACCGGCGTCGGCTGCTCGTGCTGCTCTCGAGCCTGACGGTCGGGGTCCTCGCGCTCGACCAGCTGACCAAGGTCGTCGCCCTGCGCGAGCTGAGCGAGACCGAGCGGATCCCGCTCCTCGGGGACCTGCTGGGTCTGCGCCTGGTGTTCAACCCGGGTGCGGCGCTGTCGATCGCGAACGGCCAGACGTGGCTGCTGACGGTCGTCGCGACCGTCGTGGTCGTGGTCGTGGTCCGTGCTTCGCGCCGGCTCGGGTCCCGCGGCTGGGCGGTCGCGTTCGGCCTCCTGCTGGGCGGTGCGCTCGGGAACCTGGTGGACCGGTTCTTCCGTGAGCCGGGCGTCGCACGCGGGCACGTCGTCGACTTCATCGCGTACGGGAACGTCTTCGTCGGCAACGTCGCCGACATCGCGATCGTCGGCGCCGCGGGGCTGATCATGCTGCTCGCGGTGCGCGGCATCGCGCTCGACGGGACGCGCGAGAACGCCGCGCCCGAGCCGGAGACGGTCGAGACCAACCCCGCCCGCGTGGACGGTCCGGCGGCGACGCCCGGGAGGCCTGCCGACGGGACCCACGCCGCACCCGCGGCAGCCGCCGGCCCGCTCGACGGTCCCGTGCGCACCGATGGCTGAGACGCGCTCGCTCCCGGTCCCGGACGGGCTCGCCGGTGAGCGGGTCGACGCCGCCCTGGCGCGGCTGCTCGGCTTCTCTCGCACCCGCGCCGCCGAGCTCGCGGGCGCCGGAGCCGTCCGGGTCGACGGGCGCGAGGCGGGCAAGTCCGAGCGGCTGCACGCCGGGTCGTGGCTCGAGGTCGAGATCCCCGACGAGCGTGCGGCCGCCGCCGTCGAGGTCGTCCCCGAGCCGGTCCCCGGCATGCGCATCGTGCACGACGACGAC
Organism: Cellulomonas sp. NPDC055163; assembly: GCF_053607065.1. NCBI lineage: Bacteria > Bacillati > Actinomycetota > Actinomycetes > Micrococcales > Cellulomonadaceae > Cellulomonas > Cellulomonas sp. NPDC055163. Next base: position 18,353 of record NZ_JBSGSU010000014.1, read on the forward strand.
GACCTCGTGGTCGTGGACAAGCCGGTCGGCGTCGCGGCGCACCCCTCGCCGGGGTGGGAGGGCCCGACGGTCGTGGGCGCGCTCGCCGCCGCCGGGTACCGGATCTCGACGTCGGGTGCCGCCGAGCGCCAGGGCATCGTGCACCGGCTCGACGCCGGGACCTCGGGCCTCATGGTCGTCGCGAAGAGCGAGTACGCGTACACGGTGCTCAAGCGGGCGTTCAAGGAGCGCACGGTCGAGAAGGTCTACCACGCGCTCGTGCAGGGTCACCCGGAGCCGACCACCGGCACGATCGACGCCCCGATCGGCCGGCACCCCAGCTCCGACTGGAAGTTCGCCGTCGTCGCGGACGGCAAGCCGTCGGTGACCCACTACGAGGTGCTCGAGATGCTGCCCTCGGCGTCGCTGGTGGAGGTGCACCTCGAGACCGGGCGCACGCACCAGATCCGGGTGCACTTCGCGGCGCTGCGCCACCCGTGCGTGGGGGACCTCACGTACGGCGCCGACCCGACGCTCGCGGCCCGCACCGGGCTGACGCGGCAGTGGCTGCACGCGATGCGCCTCGGCTTCGAGCACCCGACGAGCGGCACCTGGCTCGGGCTCGCGAGCTCCTACCCGGACGACCTCGCACGCGCGCTCGACCTCCTCGGCGACGGGTTCCGCTGACCCCCGCGCCGGGCCTGGAGCGGCGAAGGACCCCGTCGTCCCGCGACACGCCGGGTCGACACGCCGGGGGCCGCGAGGGCGCCGGCACGGGCGGGACGGCTGTGCCCGAGGCCACCCGCCGACACGCTCGCGACCCGCCGGAGGTGTCGGCGGGACGACCTAGGATGGCCCGCATGGCTTCTGGAGGATCTGACTTCGTCCACCTCCACGCACACACCGAGTTCTCGATGCTCGACGGTGCGGCCCGCGTCGAGGACCTCTTCACCGAGGCCGAACGGCTGGGCCAGACGGCCATGGCGATCACCGACCACGGCTACCTGTTCGGCGCGTTCGACTTCTGGTCGCGCGCCAAGGCGCACGGCATCAAGCCGATCATCGGCATCGAGGCGTACCTGACGCCCGGGACCAGCCGGTTCGACCAGACGCGCGTGCGGTGGGGCGAGGCGCACCAGGCGAGCGACGACGTGTCGGCGCGCGGCGCCTACACGCACATGACCATCCTGTCCCGGACCACCGAGGGCATGCACAACCTGTTCCGGCTGGGCTCCCTCGCGTCGCTCGAGGGCCAGATGGGCAAGTGGCCGCGCATGGACCGCGAGCTGCTGAGCCGCTACTCGACGGGCCTCATCGCGACGACGGGCTGCCCGTCGGGCGAGGTGCAGACGCGCCTGCGGCTCGGGCAGTTCGACGAGGCCGTGCGGGCCGCGGGCGAGTTCCAGGACATCTTCGGCAAGGAGTTCTTCTACGTCGAGCTGATGGACCACGGGCTCGAGATCGAGCAGCGGGTCATCAAGGACCTGCGCCGGCTCGCCGAGGTCATCGACGCCCCGCTCGTCGCGACGAACGACCTGCACTACACGCGCCACGAGGACAGCCACGCCCACGAGGTGCTGCTGTGCGTCCAGTCGGGCTCGACGCTCGCGGACCCCGACCGGTTCAAGTTCGACACCGACGAGTTCTACCTGTGGTCCGGCGAGGAGATGCGGCGCAGGTGGGCCGAGCTCCCGGAGGCGTGCGACAACACGCTGCGCATCGCGGAGCAGTGCGAGGTCGAGTTCAACACCAACGCCAACTACATGCCGAACTTCCCGGTGCCCGCCGGCGAGGACGAGCAGTCGTGGTTCATCAAGGAGGTCGAGTCGGGCCTCCAGCGCCGGTACAAGGGCGCGATCCCGGACGACGTCCGCAAGCAGGCCGACTACGAGACCGGCGTCATCACGCAGCTCGGGTTCTCCGGCTACTTCCTCGTCGTTGCCGACTTCATCAACTGGGCGAAGGACCAGGGCATCCGCGTCGGCCCGGGGCGTGGCTCGGCGGCCGGCTCGATGGCCTCGTACGCGATGGGCATCACCGAGCTCGACCCCCTCGAGCACGGCCTGATCTTCGAGCGGTTCCTCAACCCCGAGCGCGTCTCGTGGCCCGACGTCGACGTCGACTTCGACGAGCGCCGGCGCGGTGAGGTCATCCGGTACGTGACCGAGAAGTACGGCGAGGACCGCGTCGCACAGATCGTCACCTACGGCACGATCAAGGCGAAGCAGGCCCTCAAGGACGCCTCGCGCGTGCTGGGCTTCCCCTTCGCGATGGGGGAGAAGCTCACCAAGGCGATGCCGCCCGCGGTCATGGGCAAGGACATCTCGCTCAAGGGGATCTACAACCCGGACGACCCGCGGTACGCCGAGGCCGAAGAGTTCCGCCAGGTCGTGCAGGCGGACCCCGAGGCGCAGCGCGTCCTGGAGACCGCGCGCGGGCTCGAGAACCTCAAGCGCCAGTGGGGCGTGCACGCGGCCGGCGTCATCATGTCGAGCGAGCCGCTGCTCGACATCATCCCGATCATGCGCCGCCCGCAGGACGGCGCGATCATCACGCAGTTCGACCAGCCGTCCTCCGAGGCGCTCGGCCTGATCAAGATGGACTTCCTCGGGCTGCGCAACCTCACGATCCTCGACGACGCGCTCGAGAACATCGAGATGAACGGCAAGGACCCGATCCTCATCGAGGAGGTCGCGCTCGACGACCCGCCGACGTACGAGCTGCTCGGCCGCGGCGACACGCTCGGGGTGTTCCAGCTCGACGGCGGCCCGATGCGGTCCCTGCTGCGGCAGATGCGCCCCGACAACTTCGAGGACATCTCGGCCGTCATCGCGCTCTACCGCCCGGGTCCGATGGGCATGAACTCGCACATCAACTACGCGCTGCGCAAGAACGGCCTGCAGCAGATCGAGCCGATCCACCCCGAGCTGGCCGAGCCGCTCGAGGAGGTCGTGGGCATCACGCACGGCCTGATCGTGTACCAGGAGCAGGTCCAGCGTGCCGCGCAGAAGCTCGCCGGCTACACGCTCGGCCAGGCCGACCTGCTGCGCCGCGCGATGGGCAAGAAGAAGAAGGAGGTGCTCGACAAGGAGTTCATCCCGTTCCAGGCCGGGTGCCGCGAGCGGGGCTACTCCGACAAGGCGATCCAGGCGGTGTGGGACGTGCTGGTCCCGTTCGCCGGCTACGCGTTCAACAAGGCGCACTCCGCGGCGTACGGCGTCGTGTCGTACTGGACGGCGTTCCTCAAGGCGAACTACCCGACCGAGTACATGGCGGCGCTCCTCACGAGCGTCCGCGACGACAAGGACAAGTCGGCGCTGTACCTCGGCGAGTGCCGGCGCATGGGCATCACGGTTCTGCCGCCCGACGTGAACTCCTCGTCGGCCAACTTCACCGCCGTGGGCGTGGACATCCGCTTCGGCCTGACGGCGGTGCGCAACGTCGGCGCGAACGTCGTCGACGCGATCGTGCGTACCCGTGAGGAGAAGGGCGCGTTCACGTCCTTCACCGACTTCCTCGACAAGGTGCCGGCGGTCGTCTGCAACAAGCGGACCATCGAGTCGCTCATCAAGGCCGGTGCGTTCGACTCGCTCGGCCACGCGCGGCGGGCTCTGCTGCTCGTGCACGAGCAGGCGGTCGACTCGGTCATCGGCGTCAAGCGCAAGGAGGCCGAGGGGCAGTTCGACCTGTTCGCGGACCTCGGCGGCGACGACGAGGGTCCCGGCTTCTCGGTCGTGATCCCGGACCTGCCGGACTGGGACAAGAAGCAGAGGCTGCAGTTCGAGCGCGAGATGCTCGGGCTCTACGTCTCGGACCACCCGCTCTCCGGGCTCGAGCACGTGCTCGCCGCCGCGGCGGACGTGTCGATCGCGACGCTCAACGCCGACGAGGCGCGCCCGGACGGCTCGACGGTCGTGGTCGCCGGCCTGGTCACGTCGCTGCAGCGGAAGATGTCGAAGCAGGGCAACCCGTGGGCCGCGGTCACGCTCGAGGACATGGAGGGCGCCGTCGAGATCATGTTCTTCGGCGAGACGTACCTCGCGTACTCGACCGCGCTCGCCGAGGACGCCGTCGTGGTCGTGCGCGGCCGGGTGCGGCGCCGGGACGAGACGATGCAGCTCCAGGCGATGGAGGTGTCGATCCCGGACGTGTCCGCGGCGGCGGACTCCCCGGTCGTCCTGACGCTCCCCGTCGCGCGGTGCACGGCTCCCGTCGTGGAGCGGCTGCGCGAGGTGCTCTCGACGCACCCCGGCGTCACGGAGGTGCACCTGCGGCTCACGAGCCCTGGGCGAGCGACGGTCATGCGGCTCGACGAGGGGCTGCGCGTCGAGCGGTCGCCGTCGCTGTTCGGGGACCTCAAGGCGTTGCTGGGCCCGAGCTGCCTCGCGACGCCCTGAGGCGGCGCGGCTGACGCGACGGGGCCGGGGCGACTCCAGCTGCGGGCGATGATGCATGACTGTTGCGTTATATAACGCGCGGTGAAATAGTCGGGTCGTGCAGACGATGGACGCGCTCGGCGACCCGGTCCGGCGACGGCTCGTCGAGCTCCTCGCGGACGGTGAACGCACCGCGGGCGAGCTCGCGGCCGCCGTCGGCGCGGAGTTCGGCGTGAGCCAGCCCGGCGCATCCCGCCACCTGCGCGTCCTGCGCGAGGCCGGCGTCGTCGAGTCCGTCGTCGACGGCCAGCGCCGCCTGTACTCGGTGCGCGCCGAGTCGCTCACCGAGGTCGAGCACTGGGTCCGCCGGGTCCGCCGCTTCTGGGACCAGCGGCTCGATGCGCTCGAGACGGAGGTCGCGCGCGGCCTGCGGCAGACCCGGAGCGCGGACCCGACCCACCCTCAGGAGGCACGGCCATGACCTCACGCATGATCGACGAGCTCGGACTGCTCACCGCCGAGGGGCGCGAGGCGCAGGTGCGGTTCGAGCGGACCCTCGCCGCCCCGCCCGAGGAGGTGTGGACGGCGCTGACCGACCCGGAGCGCGTCGCGCGCTGGCTCGGCCGGCTCAGCGGGGACCTGCGCGTCGGCGGCGCGTACGCGCTGGACATGGGCGACGACGGCAGCTCCGGCGCCTCCGACGAGCGCGCGACCGGTGAGGTGCTGGCGTGCGAGCCGCCCACGCGGGTGCTGCTCACGTGGAGCTTCCCGGGGGAGGACCCGAGCGAGGTCGAGGCGCGCGTCGAGCCGCGCGGTGGGGGATCGGTCCTGCACGTCGAGCACCGGCGGCTGAGCCGCGGGGCGGCGCGGGGCTACGGTGCCGGCTGGCACGCGTTCCTCGACCACCTCGGGCTGCTCCTGGTCGGGCGCGAGGACGAGTGGACGGACCGGTTCGACGACCTGCTGCCCACGTACCGGCGGCTCCTCGCCGCGGTCGGCCCCGTGCACGTCGAGGCGACCGATGACCGGCTGGTCTCCGCAGACCCGGCGGCGACGGCCGAGTTCCTCGGCGCATGGCTCGGGTGGACCGAGGGCGGAGCGGCACCCGGCCGGCCCGTGCTGCACGGCGTGCCGGGCCGCGCCGGGCTCGCCGTCGTCGAGCGCGACCCCGCGACGGATGACGCGCCCGCGGACGTGACCCTGACCTGGGCCGACGTCGAGTCGCTGCGCGAGTCCCTCGTCAGCGCGGTCGGCTCCGGCGGCCGGCTCGCCGCGGGGGAGCCGGGCGACGTCGGGGCCGACGGCGCCGAGCTCGTGTGCCCGGGCCAGGTCCGGCTCCGCGTGCGTGCCGAGGCGGGCGGCGCGCCCGGCGCCTAGACTCGCGCCTCGTGCTCGCACTGACCCCGGACCAGCTCGCGTTCGTCACCGAACGGCACCTGGCGACGCTCTCGACGCTGCGGCCCGACGGGTCGCCGCACGTCGTGCCGGTCGGCTTCACGTGGGACGCCGGGCGCGGGCGCGTCCGCGTGACGACCAAGATCACGTCGGTCAAGGCCCGTCACGTCGCCGGCAGCGAGGGGCCGGTGCGGGCCGCGGTGTGCCAGCTGGACGGGCGTCGGTGGCTCACGCTCGAGGGCGAGATCACGCTCTCGCGCGACCCCGGCGAGATCGCCGAGGCGGTCGAGGCGTACGCGGTGCGGTACCGGCCCCGGCCCTTCCAGCCCGAGCGCGTCGTGCTGCACCTCGCGGTCGACCGGGTGCTCGGGTCGGTCCGCTAGGACGGCCACCGCCCGTCCTGCACGCTGCGGCGACGTTCTCAGCCGACGACGGCGGTCGACGGCCCTGCGGGCAGGTCGACGACGACCACGTCCCCCGTGCGCAGCTGACGGCCGCGGCGCTGCTCGGGCTCGCCGTTGACGGTGACGACCTCGTCGTCGAGCAGCTCGCGCGCGTGCGCGCCGGAGTCGGCGAGCCCGGCCAGCTTGAGGAACTGGCCGAGGCGGATGCTCTCATCGGCGATGGCGACGACCTCGGGCGGCGGACCGGCGGGCTCACGTGTGCTCATGCGCCCATCCTCCCCGCTCGCGTACCGCCGGACGACGAGGGGCCGCGCGCGTCCGGATCACTACACTCGAGACGTGATCTCCCGGATCGACCTGCGCGGTCGCACCCTGTCCCGTCGCGAGCTGCTCGACACCCTCCCGCGTGCGGCGGTGGACGTCGAGACCGCCGCCGTCACCGTGGCGCCGATCCTCGCGGACGTCCGCGCGCACGGAGCCGCGGCGCTGCGCGACCTCGCCGAGCGGTTCGACGGCGTGCGGCCGGTGCACCTGCGCGTGCCCGCCGAGGCGATCCGTGCGGCGGTCGAGGGGCTCGACCCCGACGTCCGCGCCGCGATCGACGAGACGATCGTCCGGGTCCGGACCGTGCACGCCGCGCAGCGACCGGCGGACTTCACGGTCGACCTCGGCCCGGGTGCGCAGGTGCGCCAGCGCTGGCTGCCGGTGCGCCGCGTCGGTCTGTACGTGCCGGGCGGCCTCGCGGTGTACCCGTCGTCGGTGATCATGAACGTCGTCGCCGCCCAGGAGGCCGGTGTCGGCTCGCTCGCCGTCGCGTCGCCGCCGCAGAAGGACTCGGGCGGGCTGCCGAACGCGACGATCCTCGCGACGTGCGCGCTGCTCGGGGTCGACGAGGTCTACGCGGTCGGCGGGGCGCAGGCGGTCGGGATGTTCGCCTACGGGGCGGACGGCACCGACGAGGTCGACGGTGCCGTGCTGTGCGAGCCCGTCGACGTCGTCACCGGACCGGGCAACGTCTACGTCGCCGCGGCCAAGCGGCTCGTGCGCGGCGTCGTCGGCATCGACTCGGAGGCCGGGCCGACGGAGATCGCGATCCTCGCCGACGGCACCGCGGACGCCGTGCACGTCGCGGCCGACCTCATCTCGCAGGCCGAGCACGACCCGCTCGCGGCCGCCGTGCTCGTGACGCCGTCGGCGGAGCTGGCCGGGGCCGTCGCGGCCAAGCTGGGGGACCGGGCGCCGAGCACGCCCCACGCCGCACGCGTCCTGACCTCGCTGTCCGGTCCGCAGTCCGCGATCGTGCTCGTCGACGACCTCGACGCGGGCCTCGAGGTGGTCAACGCGTACGGCGCGGAGCACCTCGAGATCCAGACGGCCGACGCGGCGGCGGTCGCCGACCGCGTGACGAGCGCCGGGGCGATCTTCGTCGGGCCGTACTCGCCGGTCTCGCTCGGGGACTACATGGCGGGGTCGAACCACGTCCTGCCGACCGGCGGCTGCGCGCACTTCACGAGCGGGCTCGGTGTGCACTCGTTCCTGCGCGCCGTGCAGGTCATCGAGTACGACGCGACCGCGCTCGACGAGGTCGCGGACCGCATCGTGGCGTTCGCCGAGGCCGAGGGCCTGCCCGCGCACGGCGAGGCGGTCCGCGCGCGCTTCTGAGCCGCGCCGGCGCGCAAGCGGAGAGCGGCGTCGTCCGGCCCGGCCAGTGCGCGTCGTCGGCCGGGTAGCCCCCGCCGCGTCGGAACTTCCGGCCCGGACCACGCGTGTCGTCGGCCGTGTAGCCCTCGCCGCGTCGGGGGCCGTCGAGCCGGGATGCGGCCGAGCCCGGCACCGCGGCACCGCCCGCGCCGCACCCGGCACCGCGGCACCGCCCGCGCCGAGCCCGGCACCGCGGCACAGCCCGCGCCGCACCCGCCAGCGCCACATCCGGCACCGAGGCGCGCGCGGCAGTGCGTCAGCCGACGGCGAGGACGAACGGGTGGACCGCGTCGGCGCCGGCCTCACGCAGCAGGCGCGCCGCGACCGTGAGCGTCCAGCCGGAGTCCGTCCGGTCGTCCACGAGCAGGACCGCGCGCCCGGGCAGGCCGGCGGCCGCCGCGGGGGACAGGTCGAGCTCGAGCCGGCGCGCGACACCCGCGAGCCGCTGCGCGGAGTTCACGTCGTGCCGACCGGGGGGCACGCCGTCGGCCGGCCGCACCACGCCCACGACGGGGACGCCGAGGTGCCGGGCGACCCCCTCGGCGAGGTGGCGCACGAGGGCCGGGCGCGTCGCCGACTCGACGAGGACGACACCCGCGGGGGTGGGGTCCGGGTGCCACGCGTCGAGGACCTCGACCACCGGGCGGCGCAGCGGGACGGGCAGCCCGTCGTTGCACCCGCCGTGCTCGCCGTCCGCATCCGGATCGGCGCCGGGCCCGCCCGCGGGCGCGAACAGGTCCCGCAGCAGCCCGCCCCACCCGATGCCGTCGAGCCGTGCGACGGCGCGTCCGGCCGACGCCTGCACCCCGGGGGCGATCCGCCCGCTGAGCTCGACGCCGAGCGCCGCCATGCCGGACGGCCACATCTTCCGGGGCTCGACCTCGACGCCCGGGACCGCGAGGCGCTCGCGGGCCGCCTCGACCTCGGCCTCGTCGGGCGCGACCCCCGCGCTCGCACCACCGCACACGTCGCACCGGCCGCACCGCCACGCCTCGCCCTCGGGCCCGCTGAGCTCCGGGTCGTCGAGCGCACGTCGCAGGAACGCCATGCGGCAGGTCTCGCCGCGCACGTACTCGACCATCGACTCCTGCTCGGCGGCCCGGGCGGCGGCGACGCGCTCGTACCGCTCGGCGTCGTACTCCCACGGCTCGCCCGTCGACTGCCAGCCGCCCGTGACCCGCCGCACGGCGCCGTCGACGTCCAGCACCTTGAGCATGAGCTCGAGGCGGTTGCGTCGCAGCGACACGTGCGTCTCGAGCGCGGCGGTCGAGAGCGTGCCGTGCGCCTCGAGCGCGGCGAGCGTCGCCCGAACCTCCTGGGCGGGCGGGAACGCCATCGACGCGAAGTAGTCCCAGATCGCGCGGTCCTCCCGGCCGGGCAGCAGGACGACCTCGGCGTGGTCCGTCGCGCGGCCGGCGCGCCCGACCTGCTGGTAGTAGGCGATCGGCGACGCGGGCGCTCCGAGGTGCACGACGAACGCGAGGTCGCCCTTGTCGAAGCCCATCCCGAGCGCCGACGTCGCGACGAGCGCCTTGACCCGGTTCGCGAGCAGGTCCGCCTCGGCGGCCTCGCGCTCGGTGGGGTCGGTCTGCCCGGTGTACGCGCGCACGTCGAGCCCGCTCGCGCGCAGGTGCTCCGTGACCTGCTGCGCCGCCGCGACCGTGAGGCAGTAGACGATGCCGGACCCGTCGACGCGCGGGAGGTTGTGCGCGAGCCAGGCGAGCTGCGCGGAGGTGTCGGGCAGGCGGGCGACCGTCAGGTGCAGGCTCTCGCGGTCGAGCGGCCCGCGCAGCACCAGCACGTCCTCGAGCCCGGAGGTCTCGGCGCCGTCCCCGGCGCCGGGACCGCGCACGGCGAGCTGCTCCGCGACGTCGCCGGTCACGCGCGCGTTCGCCGTCGCGGTCGTCGCAAGCACCGGGATGCCGGCCGGGAGGTCGGCGAGCAGCGTGCGGATGCGCCGGTAGTCGGGCCGGAAGTCGTGGCCCCAGTCGGAGATGCAGTGCGCCTCGTCGATCACGACGAGCCCGGCGTCGGCCGCGAGCCGGGGCAGGACGGTGTCGCGGAACGACGGGTTGTTGAGCCGCTCGGGCGAGACGAGCAGCACGTCGACCTCGCCGGCGGCGACGCGCTCGTGCACGGCGTCCCACTCGGTCACGTTCGCGGAGTTGATCGTCTCGGCGCGGATCCCGGCCCGCGCCGCCGCGGCGACCTGGTTGCGCATGAGCGCGAGCAGCGGCGAGACGATGACGGTCGGCCCCGAGGGCTCGCCGCCGCCGGCGCCCGCGCGCAGCAGCGCGGTGGCGACGAAGTACACCGCCGACTTGCCCCACCCGGTGCGCTGCACGACGAGCGCGCGACGCCGGTCCGCGACGAGCGCCTCGACCGCGACCCACTGGTCCTCGCGGAGCACCGCGTCCTCCCGGCCGACCAGCGCCCGCAGCGCCCGCTCCGCGTCCTCGCGCAGCGCCGCTCGGTCGACGTCGGGCAGGGTCGTCGCACGAGGGGTCATGCGCTCGATCGTAGGTCGCGCCTCGGACACGGCGTCCGTCGGGCCGGCCCGTCCGGTGGGGCGTCCCGTCCAGCGGGGTGCCCCGGTCACGGGCGCGGTCCCCGTCCCCGGCCGGCACGCTCGGCTCCGACCGGCGCGCCGGCAGCGCTCGCGGCACGGGGTTCGTGGTCCGCTCGTCGCGCGTTCACCTTCCGCCGCCCGTGCGCCCGTGCGCCCGTCCGTCCGTCCGTCCGCCCGTCGTCCGTGCGTCCGCCCGCCGCCTGCCCGTCCGTTCGTCGTCCGCCCGCCGTCCGCTCGTCGGCCGCCGGCGAGAGCCCCGCGTGCCGCTGACTACGATCGGTGCCGTGAGCGCCCCCACGTCCCGACCCGTCCTGCCGCTGCGCCCCGAGATCGTCGGGGTCGCGCCGTACGGCGCGCCGCAGCTCGACGTGCCGTACCTGCTCAACGTGAACGAGAACCCGTACGCGCCCGCCCCGGACGTCGTCGCGGACATCGCCCGGGACGTCGCGACCGCCGCCGCGACGCTCAACCGGTACCCCGACCGCGACTTCCTCGCGCTGCGCGAGGACCTCGCGGCGTACCTCGCGGCCGAGTCCGGCGTGACGCTCGCCCCGGAGCAGCTCTGGGCGGCCAACGGGTCCAACGAGGTCATGCTGCACCTGCTCCAGGCGTTCGGCGGCCCCGGGCGGACCGCGGTCTCGTTCGCCCCGACGTACTCGATGTACCCGGAGTACGCGCGCGCGACGTCGACGGCCTGGGTCGAGGGCCGGCGCGCCGAGGACTTCAGCCTCGACACCGACGCCGTGGCCGCGACGATCACGCGCGAGCAGCCCTCGGTCGTGCTGCTCGCGAGCCCCAACAACCCGACCGGCACGGCGCTCCCGCGCGCGACCGTCGAGGCGGTGCTCGCCGTCGCGGACGAGGTCCCCGGCGGCTGCGTCGTGGTGGTCGACGAGGCGTACGGCGAGTTCCGCCGCACCGGCACGCCCTCGGCGCTCGAGCTCCTGCCCGCGCACCCGAACCTCGCCGTGAGCCGCACGATGTCCAAGGCGTTCGGTCTCGCGGGAGCGCGCCTCGGGTACCTCGCCGCGGCGCCGGCCCTGGTCGACGCGCTGCGCGTCGTGCGCCTGCCCTACCACCTGTCGGCCGTCACGCAGGCGGTCGCCCGGGCGGCGCTCCGGCACGCCCCCGCGCTCATGGCCCAGGTCGGTTCGCTGCGCGACGAGCGCGACGCCCTCGTGGTGTGGCTGCGCGAGCGGGGCCTGACGGTCGCGGACTCCGACGCGAACTTCGTGCTGTTCGGCCTGTTCGACGACCGGCACGCAGTCTGGCAGGGTCTGCTCGACCGGGGGGTGCTGATCCGCGAGGTCGGGCCCCCGGGATGGCTGCGGGTGTCGGTCGGCACCCCGGAGGAGACGGCGGCGTTCAAGGACGCCCTGGTGGAGGTGGCAGCGCTGTGAGCGCAGGCAAGCGGACGGGGCGCGTCGAGCGCACGACGAGCGAGTCGAGCGTGCTCGTCGAGCTCGACCTCGACGGCACCGGCACGACCGACATCTCGACGACGGTCGGGTTCTACGACCACATGCTCACCGCGCTGGGCAAGCACTCGCTCATCGACCTCACGGTCCGCGCGACCGGCGACACCCACATCGACGCGCACCACACCGTCGAGGACGTCGCCATCGCGATCGGCGAGGCGCTGCGCCAGGCGCTCGGCGACAAGCGGGGCATCTCGCGGTTCGGCGACGCGCTCGTGCCGCTCGACGAGGCGCTCGCGCAGGCCGTCGTGGACGTCTCCGGGCGTCCCTACCTCGTGCACTCCGGGGAGCCCGAGGGGCAGGCGTACCACCTGATCGGCGGGCACTTCACCGGGTCGCTCACGCGGCACGTGCTCGAGTCGATCGCGCACCACGCGGGCATCTGCCTGCACGTGCGCGTGCTCTCCGGGCGAGACCCGCACCACATCGTCGAGGCGCAGTTCAAGGCGCTCGCCCGCGCGCTCCGGCTCGCCGTGCAGCCCGACCCGCGCGTCACCGGCATCCCGAGCACCAAGGGCGTCCTGTGAGCGCCGGGCCGGGGCACGGGCCGGACGACGACGCGCTGCCCGAGGACTTCACGGTCCCCGACGACCTGTCCGGGCTCTTCGACGCGCCGGAAGCTCCGGACGCTCCCGACGCACCGCCCGCCCCGTCGGCCACCGACCCGCGTGGGCCCGCCACGGCCGGGCTCGGTGACGACGTGCTGGGCGAGCGAGACGGCTCCGCGCCGAGCGCGGAGGCAGCGGCGGGCGCTTCCGTCGCCGGTGCGTCCGCGCCGACCCCGGACGCAGCCATGCGCCCCGAGTCCGAGGGTCGCGCGGCGGACGACGACCCGGGCAGCACGGTCCCGGACGACCTCGCGTCGCTCACGGACCCTGCCGCCGCCGAGGCGCCGACGGTGACCCTCGTCCTGACCCAGGTCGCGGCGGCAGCCCCCCTCGCGGCGGCGTGCGCCCTCGCCGGGGTCGCGGTCGACGTCGTCCCCTCGCCCGTCGGCGCGCTCGCGGTCCTGCGCGACCCCCGCACCGGTCCGGACGGCGCCGCGGCGATCTCGAAGCTGCTCAAGGCCGTTCCCGTGATCCTGCTCGAGCGTCGCAGCGGGCAGATCACGGCGACCCGGTGGGCCGGCGGGGAGAAGGGCGACGAGCTGCCCGCGGGCCTCGTGCTGTCCGACGCGCCCGCGGTGCTCGAGGACCTGCTGCTCGGGGGCGCCTCCGTCGGCGACGTCGAGGGCGTGGTCACGAGCGTCGGGCTCTCGCGCTGGAAGGCCATGCGCCTGCTCGCGCAGTCGGCGCGGGGAGCACGAGGCTGACCGGCCCACGGCCCGGCGGGGAGCGGCGGCGGTCTCACGGGCCGCTCGCGGGCCGCGGCCTGCGGTGCGCCCCGGTAACCTGAGGGCGTGTCCAGCCAGCCTCGTGTCGTCGTCCTCGACTACGGCTTCGGCAACGTCCGATCCGCCGTCCGCGCCCTCGAACGTGTCGGCGCGCACGTCGAGCTGACCGCGGACCCGCACGCCGCCGCGGAGGCGGACGGCCTCGTCGTCCCCGGGGTCGGGGCGTTCGCCGCGGTCATGTCGGGCCTGCGTGACGTGCGGGGCGACCAGATCGTCGACCGCCGCCTCGCGGGGGGCCGGCCCGTGCTCGGCATCTGCGTCGGCATGCAGGTCATGTTCGCGGCCGGGGACGAGCACGGCGTGCGGACCGACGGTCTGGGCGAGTGGCCGGGCCTCGTGGACCGTCTCGAGGCCGACGTCGTCCCGCACATGGGCTGGGCGACGGTCGACCCGCCCGAGGGCACGACGCTGTTCGCGGGCATCGAGGACGAGCGCTTCTACTTCGTGCACTCCTACGCGGCGCGAACCTTCCCGCTCACCGAGGGCTCCGCCGAGGAGCGGCTCGCACCCCCGCGCGTCACGTGGGCCGAGCACGGCGACCGCTTCGTCGCCGCGGTCGAGAACGGCCCGCTGTCCGCAACCCAGTTCCACCCCGAGAAGTCGGGCGACGCGGGTGCCCAGCTGCTGACCAACTGGGTCGACTCCCTGCGCTGACCGCCCGTGCCCCGAGGACCGGGGCACGTGGGCCGGGCGCGCCCCGGCCACCCACCCGAGCAGGTGCCGCACGGCACCGACGAGAGGACCACCATGACCGACCGCCTCGAGCTGCTGCCCGCCGTCGACGTCGCCGACGGGCAGGCCGTGCGCCTCGTCCAGGGCGAGGCCGGCTCCGAGACCGGGTACGGCGACCCGCTCGCCGCGGCGCTCGACTGGCAGGCGGGCGGGGCCGAGTGGATCCACCTCGTCGACCTCGACGCCGCCTTCGGGCGCGGGTCGAACGCTCCGCTGCTGGCCGACGTCACGGCGGACCTGTCGGCGAAGGGTGTCAAGGTCGAGCTCTCGGGGGGCATCCGCGACGACGCCTCCCTCGAGCGCGCGCTCGCCACGGGAGCGACGCGCGTCAACCTCGGGACGGCGGCGCTCGAGGACCCCGAGTGGACCGCCAAGGTCATCGCGAGCCATGGTGCGGCGATCGCCGTCGGCCTCGACGTGCGCGGGACGACGCTCGCCGCGCGCGGCTGGACGCAGGAGGGCGGCGACCTCTGGGAGGTCCTCGCCCGGCTCGACGAGGCCGGCTGCGCGCGCTATGTCGTGACCGACGTGACGAAGGACGGGACCCTGCGCGGACCCAACCTCGACCTGCTCCGCGAGGTGTGCGCGCGCACGAGCGCCCCGGTCGTGGCGTCGGGCGGCATCTCGAGCCTCGCCGACCTCGAGGCGCTGCGGGCCCTCGTGCCCGTCGGCGTCGAGGGCGCGATCGTCGGCAAAGCGCTCTACGCCCGGGCGTTCACGCTGCCCGAGGCGCTCGACGTCGCCGGCCGACCGTGACCTCCCCGCGCGAGCTGCCGCCGACCTCCGCGTTCGCGGGGGACGACGGGAGCTGCGACCCGCGCCTCGCGGAGGAGCTGCGGGCGCTCGGCGACGGGCGTGGATCGCTCGCGGGCGTCGTGGCGACGCTCGCGGGGACGCGTGTGCTCGTCCCGGTCCTCGCGGAGCTCGAGGCCGCGGACGTCGTGGTCCACGATGGGCACGAGCACACCGTGGACAAGGAGGCGTCCGCCGGGATCGTGGCGCTCCAGGCGCCCGACGGCCGCACCGCGCTGCCGGTGTTCTCGTCCGTCACGGCGATGCAGGCGTGGCGGCCCGACGCGCGTCCCGTGCCGACCGACGTCGCCCGCGCGGCGCTCTCGGCGGTCGAGGAGCGGTGGGAGCTGCTCGTCCTCGACCCCGGCGGCCCGGTCACGGTGCTCGTGCCCCGACCGGCCGTGTGGGCGCTCGCCCAGCAGCGCGCCTGGGTGCCCGCGGTCCGCCGTGCGTCCGGGGTGGCGGGCGCCGGTCCGTCGATGGGTGTCGCCTCGGACGTCACGGGAGCCGGAGACGCAGGTGAGGTCGACCCCGACGTCCGCGCTGCGCTGCAGGGTGCGCTCGGAGCGGTCCCCGAGGTCCTCGGGGTCGACGCCCGGCCCGGCCGCCGCGCCGAGGTCGCCGTGCTGCTGCGCCTCGTGCCCGGCCTCGACCGCGCGCGCCTCGACGCGGTCCTCGCCCGGGTCAACGCCGCGCTGGCGGCCGACGAGACCGTGACGCTCCGCGTCGACTCCCTGGAGCTGCGGCTGCTCGCGGGCTGACCGCCGTCGGGGCGGCGCCGGCCCCGCGGCTCAGCGCCGGCGGCGGAGCGCCCAGGCCAGCGAGAACGCGGTGAGCACCACCGCGCCGACGACCTGCCCGCCCAGGATCACGCGGTTGAGGTCGAGCGCCGGGCGCCAGTGCACGCCGTCGTCGTCGACCTCGTAGACCCCCACCGCGCGCACGCGCGTCGCGTACCCGCCGCCACCACCCGAACCGCCGCCCTCGCCCTTGCCCGCCCCGGCGCCCGCGCCGACCTCCCCGGTCCCCGAGCCGGTCATGACCGCGCCGAGCACCTTGGCGACGGGGATGACGGTCGTGCTGCCGCGTTCGTAGGCGTCGCCGAAGACCCGGCGCACGGCCCAGGTGTCGCCGGCCGCGTGCGTCAGGGCCGCGGGGTCGAAGCGTGTGCGGGCGTGCGTCGGCTCGGCGTCGACGTCCTGCTGGGGACGCTCAGGGTGCGGGGTCGCGGACACGGTTCCTCCCGGTCGTCGGTGGCCCCACTGTGGCAGCGGGGGCCGCGCGACCACAACGGCCCGAGGCGCACGAGCGGGGCGC
Organism: Cellulomonas sp. NPDC055163; assembly: GCF_053607065.1. Taxonomy (NCBI): domain Bacteria; kingdom Bacillati; phylum Actinomycetota; class Actinomycetes; order Micrococcales; family Cellulomonadaceae; genus Cellulomonas; species Cellulomonas sp. NPDC055163. The sequence continues at coordinate 34,489 of NZ_JBSGSU010000014.1, forward strand.
CGGCCCGTAGGGGCACCACGGCGGTCGGTCAGGACGAGGTGCAGGACGTCGCAGGAGCGAACGCCGTCGTGTCGGCGAGCAGCGCGCGCAGCGTGCTCACGGGCACGACGAAGCTCTGCCCCGTCGTGTTCTTGGCGTACACGACGCCGATGACCCGGCCCTCGCTGTCGAGCGCCGCCGACCCCGAGCTGCCCGGCTCCACGGGGGCGTCGGTCACGAGCACCTCGCCGAGGTTCTCGTTGAGCGGGTCCGTCGTGGAACCGATGACGTGACCGCTCGTGACCGTGAGCTGCCCGCCCTTGGGGTACCCCACGACGCTCACCGCGTCGCCCGGCGCGGGGTCGGCGTCCGCCAGCACGGGCGCGGCGGGCAGCGGCGCGGCGGTGCGGACCACGGCGAGGTCGGCGAGCGCGGCGGTCTGCGCGGCGGTCACCGCGATGTCGCGCCCGTCGTAGGTGCTCAGGTGCAGGTCCGCGGAGTCGGCTACGACGTGCCGGTTGGTGATCAGGGTCGTCTCGTCGATCGCGAAGCCCGAGCCGGTGGACAGCGACGAGCACCCGATGTTCCGGATGCGCACCGCCATGCGCTGCGCCGCGTCGAAGCCGTCGGGGGACAGGTTGCCGGTCTGGGTCGGGGTCGGCGCCGCGACCGTCGACGGGACCACGTCGCTCGGCATCGGCCCGGGCATCGACGGCACGACGCCGCAGCCCGCGAGGACGACGCACGCGGCGACCGACAGGACGGCGCCGGACCGGGCCCGCACCCGGGTCATCGCTCGAGCTCGAGCTGCAGCGCGGCGTTGGCGTCGCGCGCCGCGCCGCACACCTGCTGCACGTCGGTCCGGAACCGGGCGAGGTCCGCCGCGTCGTAGGCGGCCGCGTTCTCGAGGTAGCTGATGAGCTGGTACTGCCCGTCGACGCACACGTCGAGCGCCCCGGCGACCTTGCCGGCGGCCTCCGAGACCCGGGCCTGGTAGTCCACGAGCTGTCGCTGCGCCTCGCGCTCGTCGCCGATCTGCGCCTTCTCGTCGGCGAGCTCCGTGATCCGGGCCTGGGCCGTCTGGAGCTGGGTCCGCACCGCCTCAAGCTCCGCGATCGCCCCGTCGAGCTCGACGCGCTGCTGCGCGAGCTCCGTGCCGGTGGTGCGGGCGACCTGCTCCCACTGCGCGGCGCGCTCCTCGTGGGCCCGCGTGAGCACGACGAGGTAGGTCGCGAGCGCGAGCGTCAGGGCGAACAGCATCGCGAGCACGATGACCGCCCAGGGCTGGCGGCGGTGCCGGGCGGACGGCGCCGCGGGCGCGACGTGCGGCGGCGGCGTCCACGCGCCCGGGCGGGCACCGGAGTGGCTGCCACCCCCGTGGTGCGCGGGCTGGGGCGCTCCCGGGCCGGCGGTCGGCGACGGCTCGTTGCTGACGGGCGGGAGGGTCCGGATGGCGTCGGTGTCCGGGCGGGGCGCCGGCACGGACGAGGTGGGGCCCTGGGGCCGGGGGGCGTCGACCGGGGGGACGGGCCGATCATCGCCGGCGGCGCCGCCGGTCGGGTCACTGGCGCGCGGGGCCGAGTCGGTCGTCGCGCCCGGAGGCGTCGTCGCCTGTGCCTCGCGGGTCGTGTCGGTCCGCGCACCACCGTTCGTCGCGCCGGGGTGCCCCGCGTCCCGGAGGTCACCGGTCGGCACCCCTCCAGCCGTGCGGTCGGTGCCGGTGCTCGACCCGTGCCGGCTCGCCGTCCCGGCCGTGCCCGGGAGCGGGACGGACCCGGGCGGCTCGTCCCCCTCCCGCACGGGGGTGCGGAGCGGCTCGGCGAGGAGGTCGAGGTGGTCGGGCAGGCCACGCGCGGCGGGCGTGGCGGTGCCGTCCTCGGTCTCCGGCTCACGCGTCACCGTCCCAGGATAGAGCGGGGCCAGGTCGACCTCGCCGTCCGTCCGTGGTGAGGCGCACGCGTGCCCCTCCGACGCCGCCACCTGGTCCGGGCTCCGCGCCCCGTGGCGCCCCGCCCGTCGCTGCCTGCGCTCCTGGTCGGGGGCGGGCCCCCGACCAGGAGCCACCGGTGGGCGGGGAACGTCACCCCGTGGTGCCGGATATCACCGTGCTCCTCGTCGGAGGGCCGGGAGACAATGGCGCACGTGTCCCTCTCGCCGTACGTCGACCTGCTGCGCCTGCCCGGCGTCCTCCGCCTGGTGCTCGTCGCGCTCGTCGCCCGCGTGCCGCACGCCGCCTCGGGCGTCGTCGTCACCCTGCACGTCGTCCTGACGCTCGGCAAGGGGTACGGGCAGGCGGGCGTCGTGGTCGCCGCGGTGACGATCGGCTCCGCGATCGGTGCCCCGTGGCGCGGGCGGCGCGTCGACACGCTCGGGCTGCGGCGCGCGCTGGTCCCGTCCGTGGTCGTCGAGTCGGCGGTGTGGGTCGTGGCGCCGTTCCTCGGGTACGAGGCGCTCGTCGTCGCCGCCTTCCTCGCTGGGCTGTTCCTCGTGCCGGTGTTCTCCGTCGTGCGGCAGTCGCTGGGCGTGCTCGTGCCCCCGGTGCAGCAGCGGACGGGCTACGCGCTCGACTCGGTCGGCACCGAGCTGACGTTCATGCTGGCACCCGTCGTCGGCGTGCTCGTCGCGACGCAGGTCTCGACGACCGTCGCACTCGTCGCGGTCGGCGTCTCCACCGTCGCCGCCGGAGCGCTGCTGATCTGGTTCGACCCGCCGACGCGCACGTCGCAGGTGCACGCCCGGTCGGCAGCAGCTCAGTCGGCGGCTCCGGACGCCGGGGGCCTCGTGCCGCTCGCGGAGCCGGTCACCGTCGCCGTGGCGCCCGGGGCGACGGGCTTCCGCGTCGTGACCCCGGCGCTCCTCGTCGTCCTGGCGGCGGCGGTCGCGGTGTCGTTCGTCCTCAACGCGACCGACGTGTCCATCGTCGCCGCTCTCGAGGGCTGGGGGCGGGAGTCGTCCGTGGGGTGGGTCATCGCGCTGTGGGCCGGCGGCTCGGTCGTCGGCGGGCTCGCCTACGGCGCGGGCCGCCGTGCGGTGCACCCGCTCGTGCTCGTCCTCGTGCTCGCTCTCCTGACGCTGCCCGCAGCGGCCGCCGGGACGCCGCTGCTGCTCGCGGTCGCGGTCGTGCTCGCCGGCGTGCCCTGCGCGCCTGCGCTCTCGTCGATCACCGCGGCGCTCGTCCGGCTCGCCCCCGAGGAGCGGCGCGGCGAGGTCATGGGCTGGCAGGGCACGGCGATGACGCTCGGTGCCGCGGTCGGCGCACCCCTGTGCGGCTGGTTCATCGACCGGCACGGCGCGGGGGCCGGGTTCCTGACGGCGAGCGCGATGGGTGTGGTGCTCGCCGGAGGTGGGCTCGTCGTGCTCCGGCTCGCCCGCGACCGCTCGCTGCGGTCGGCGTCCCCGGCCGGGCCGGCGCACGACGCGGACGGGGCGCACGTCCCCGTCGACGCGCACGGCTGAGGCGTCGCCGGGCGCCGTGCCGCGGGGGCGGCTTCGCGAGGCCGACCCGAGCGCGCCGGGCGTCCTCGGGTCGGCCTCGTGCGCGGCCCTCGCCGGCGCGGTCGGACGGCCGCGTCAGTCTGCGTCCCGCCCGGCGCTCGCCGGCTCCGTCAGACGACGGAGCCGGTCCACTTCTCGCCCGGGCCCTCGCCGGGCGCGTCGGGGAACGGCGACGCCTCGCGGAACGCGAGCTGCAGCGAGCGCAGCCCGTCGCGCAGCGAGCGCGCGTGCTGGTTGCCGAGGTCCGGCGCCGACGCCGTGACGAGCGCGGCGAGCGCGGTGATGAGCTTGCGGGCCTCGTCGAGGTCGAGGTAGTCCTCGCCGCGCGCGTCGTCGGTGTCGGGGCTCAGGCCGCACTTCACCGCGGCGGCGCTCATGAGGTGCACGGCCGCGGTCGTGATGACCTCGACCGCGGCCACGTCGGCGATGTCGCGCACGGCCTCCGTCTCGGGCGTGCGGGGGTCGACGGGGCTCGTGCTCGCGCTGGGCTCGGACATGCCCCGATCCTCTCATCGCACGCCGGTCGCCCTGCGCGTCGAGGCTCACGTCGACCGGGCACGTCGAGCGGCACGTCGACCGCCACGGCGACCGGCACCGCCGCCGCGGCGTGCGCCCCGGACGCGGACAGGGCCCGCACCGGTGCGGTGCGGGCCCTGCTGCCGGTCCGGACGGACCGTCGTGCTCGTGCGTCAGGCGACGGGGATGCTCGCCGTCGCCGGCTCGCCCGTCTCGAAGGGCGCCGTGCCGGCGAGGGCGGCACGCAGCGCGGCGCCGAGGCCCGCGTCGACGTTCGTCCAGTAGCCGATCGCGCGCTCGCGGATCTCGTCGCTCTTCACCGCGCCGACGTGGCCGGTGATCGTCTCGAGGAACCGCGCGCGTGCAGCGTCGTCGAACACCTCGCGGTAGAGCGTGCCCGCCTGCCCGAAGTCGTCGTCCTCGGGGTGCAGGGTCGCGGCCGAGCGCTGCAGCGCGCCGTCGGACTCCCAGCCCGGCGACTCGGCCGCGCGTGCCGGGTCGGCCGCGGCCCCGCCGACCGAGTTCGGGGCGTAGACGGGGACGCCGGGGGCGTTGAACGCGTACCGCGCGGCGCCGTCCTTCGAGTACGAGTACACGGGCGCCGCGTGCGGGGCGTTGACCGGGAGCTGCGCGTGGTTCGTGCCGACGCGGTACCGGTGGGCGTCCGCATAGGAGAAGATCCGCGCGAGGAGCATCTTGTCGGGGCTCGCCGCGATGCCGGGCACGAAGTTGCTCGGCGCGAACGTGGCCTGCTCGATCTGCGCGAAGTAGTTCTCGGGGTTGCGGTTCAGCTCGAGCTGGCCGACCTCGATCAGGGGGTAGTCGGCGTGCGGCCACACCTTCGTCAGGTCGAACGGGTTGAACCGGTACTCCGCCGCGTCCGCGTAGGGCATGACCTGGACCGAGAGCGTCCACGACGGGAAGTCGCCGCCCTCGATGGCCTCGTAGAGGTCGCGGATGTGGTGGTCGGCGTCCGAGCCGGCGAGCTGCGCGGCCTCGTCGGGCGTGAAGTTGCGGATGCCCTGGTTGGTCGTGAAGTGGTACTTGACCCAGAACCGCTCGCCCGCGGCGTTGATCCACTGGTAGGTGTGCGAGCCGAACCCGTCCATGTGCCGCCACGACGCCGGGATCCCGCGGTCGCCCATGAGCCAGGTGACCTGGTGCGCCGACTCCGGCGAGAGCGACCAGAAGTCCCACTGCATGTCGTTGTCGCGCAGGTGGCTGCCCGGGAGGCGCTTCTGCGAGTGGATGAAGTCGGGGAACTTGATGCCGTCGCGGATGAAGAAGACGGGGGTGTTGTTGCCGACGAGGTCGTAGTTGCCCTCGGTCGTGTAGAACTTCAGCGCGAAGCCGCGGGGGTCGCGCCACGTGTCGGGGGAGCCCTGCTCGCCCGCGACCGTCGAGAAGCGCAGCAGCGTCTCGGTCGTGGTGCCCTTCTGGAACAGCGCGGCGCGGGTGAAGGCGCTCACGTCGTGCGTCGTGGTGAAGGTGCCGAAGGCCCCGCCGCCCTTGGCGTGCACGATGCGCTCGGGGACCTTCTCGCGGTTGAACTGCGCGAGCTTCTCGACGAGGTAGTGGTCGTGCAGCGCGATGGGGCCGTCGGCGCCGACGGACTGCGAGTGCGCGTCCGACGCGACCGGCGCGCCGGCGTTCGTCGTGGTGTACGGGACCTGGGACACGGTGGTTCCTTTCACGAGACCGGGCAGGGCCGGCCGGGGGTGTACCGCGCGGCGGCGGAGCCGGCGGAGCGGGGGAGAGGTCGAGGAGCCGGGCGGGCGCCGCGGCGTGGTCGTCAGGTGGCTCCGGCGGCGCGGCAGTCGGGGCACAGGCCCCAGTAGGTGACCTCGGCGCTCTCGATCGTGAAGCCGGACGTCGAGCTGGGGACGAGGCAGGGGGCGTGACCGACGGCGCAGTCCACGTCGCCGAGCGCACCGCAGCCGCGGCACGCGACGTGGTGGTGGTTGTCGCCGACGCGGCGCTCGTAGCGCGCGGGGTGACCGGCGGGCTCGATGCGGCGGAGGAGGCCGGCGTCGGTGAGCGCGCGCAGCACGTCGTAGACCGCCTGGACGGAGACGGTGGGCAGGGTGCGACGGACCTCGGTTAGGACGGTGTCGGCGTCGGCGTGCGGGTGGGCGCCGACCACGTCGAAGACGGCGAGCCGCGGCTCCGTGACGCGCAGCCCGCGGTCACGCAGTGCGGCGGAGAGGTCCATGACCAGCAGATTGTCATCCTTTCTGGAATGATTCAAGTAAGCATGCCCTGTGCGGTGGAGTGTCGTGGCTCACACCTCTCGGGGGCCGGCGTCCCGCCGGGTCGTCCGCCGGGCCTCCGCCGGGCCGCCCGCCGGTGCGCCCGCCAGGTTGCTGTCGGCGTTCCCGCCTATCCCGTGCCCGTGGTAGCCTTGACGACGACCAGCCGCGTCCTGCTGCCCCCGACCGGGCGACGGGGCGCGGTGTACAAGTGGAGCTGATCCCACCCGAGCGTCGACCGTTCGCGACCTGCACAGGGCGCGACGACAGAGGCCGGGTCCGGTCCGAGGGGTGCGTCGCGTTCTCGCGGGGCACGCCTGGTGTCGTGCCGTCCGTCGGTGCAGCACCCTCTCGGACTCGTGAGGCCCCCACCTGTACCCAGGGCGGGGGCCTTCCTCGTCCCCGGGGGTCTCACGACGAGTTCAAGGAGCACCACATCAGCGAGCCCCGCATCAACGATCGGATCCGCGTCGCCGAGGTCCGCCTGGTCGGCCCCAACGGCGAGCAGGTCGGCATCGTCCGCGTGGAGGACGCACTGCGCCTGGCCCAGGACGCCGACCTCGACCTCGTCGAGGTCGCGCCGGACGCCCGCCCGCCCGTCTGCAAGATCATGGACTACGGCAAGTTCAAGTACGAAGCAGACATGAAGGCCCGCGAGGCCCGGCGCAACCAGACGAACACGGTCCTCAAGGAGATCCGTTTCCGGCTGAAGATCGACCCGCACGACTACGGCACCAAGAAGGGCCACGTCGAGCGCTTCCTCTCGGCCGGCGACAAGGTCAAGGTCATGATCATGTTCCGTGGCCGCGAGCAGTCGCGCCCGGAGATGGGCATCCGCCTGCTGCAGCGGCTCGCCGCCGACGTCGCCGAGCTCGGCTTCGTGGAGAGCTCCCCGAAGCAGGACGGCCGCAACATGATCATGGTGCTCGGGCCGACCAAGAAGAAGGCCGAGCAGAAGCAGGAGCAGCGTCGCGTCGAGAAGACGCGTCCGCCGCGCGAGCAGCCCGAGACGATCGAGTTCGACGCCGACGCAGCCGCCGCGTCCGCCGCCGCTCCCGCGGCGCAGGCCCAGCCGGCCGTCGCGCCGGTCGCCGCCTCGACCGCTCCGGCCGACGCCCTGGCTCCCGCGTCGACTCCTGCCGCGGCGCCCGCAGCGGCGGCGTCCACCCCGGCCCCGTCGCGTCCCTCGGCTCCGCGGCCGCCCGCCCCCGCGTCGCGTCCCGCCGTCTCGGCGCCGCGTCCGGCGAGCTCGGGTGCGCGTCCGGCGTCCTCGGGCGCCGGTCGCCCCGCGTCGTCGGCGCGCCCCACGGGGAGCGCGGCGCCGGCCAGCCGGCCGACGTCCGCCTCGGCGCCGCGTCCCGCCGCCGCCCCGGCAGCGGCACCGGCACCGCGTCCCGCGGCCGCCAAGCCCGTGGCCGCCCCGAAGCCGTCGGCGCTGCCCAAGCCGGTCCCGCGACCGGCCCCGAGCGGTGTGAAGCCGGCCCCGCGCCCGGCGCCCTCGTCCAGCAGCGAGGACGCCAAGGCCTGACTTCCCCACGGGGATCCCCACCAGGACCCCCGCACGAACGAGTCGCGCGGCCCCGCGCGATGCGACCTCAAGGAGAGAGCGGCAGCCATGCCGAAGAACAAGACGCACTCCGGTGCCAAGAAGCGCTTCCGGATCACCGGCAGCGGCAAGGTCATGCGCGAGCAGGCAGGCGGGCGCCACCTGCTCGAGCACAAGTCGAGCCGCCGTACGCGCCGCATCGCCGGTGACGTCGTCGTCTCCGCCGCTGACACCCCGAAGATCAAGAAGCTGCTCGGCAAGTGAGACCGGGGGCGCGCGAGCGCCCCGGACTCACCTGTGAGCCCCGAAACGCAAGGAGCATCACGTGGCACGCGTGAAGCGGGCGGTCAACGCCCAGAAGAAGCGCCGCACTACCCTCGAGCGCGCCAGCGGTTACCGCGGCCAGCGTTCGCGCCTGTACCGCAAGGCGAAGGAGCAGGTCACCCACTCCCTCGTCTACGCCTACCGTGACCGCAAGGCGCGCAAGGGCGACTTCCGCAAGCTGTGGATCCAGCGCATCAACGCGGCGGCTCGCGAGCAGGGCATGACGTACAACCGCCTCATCCAGGGTCTCAAGCTCGCGGGTGTCGAGGTCGACCGTCGTGTCCTCGCCGAGCTCGCCGTCAGCGACGCCCCGGCGTTCGCGACGCTGGTCCAGGTCGCGAAGGCGGCCCTGCCGGCCGACGTCAACGCCCCCGCCTCGGCGGCCTGACGCACGTTCGCACACGCACGACCCGCACACGCACGACGCCCCCGTGGTCCACGTGACCACGGGGGCGTCGTCGTGCGTGCCCCCGCGGGTCGCCCGAGCCGCACCCCGCGGCGCGAGAGGATGACGCCATGAGCGCCACGAGCCCCGACCCCACCGCGACCGGCCGGGCCCGCCCGATGCTCGACAACCCGCGCGCCGACCGCGTGAAGGCCGTCCGCGCTCTCGCCGGGCGCTCGGCCCGTGCACGTCACGGGCGGTTCCTCGTCGAGGGTCCTCAGTCGGTGCGCGAGCTCGTGCGCGAGGACGCGGCACGGGTGCGGGACCTCTACCTCAGCGAGGCCGCGGCGGACCGGTACGACGAGATCGTGGCGGCCGCCCGCGCCGCGGGGGTCCGGATGCACCTCGCGACACCCGCGGTGCTCGACGCCATGAGCCCGGACGCCCAGCACGTCCTGGCCGTCGCCGAGCCGCACGCCGTGGGGCTCGCCGAGGTCCTGGCCGGCTCGCCCCGGCTCGTCGCGGTCCTGTCGCGCGTGCGGGACCCGGGCAACGCGGGCGCGGTCGTGCGTGCGGCCGACGCCGCGGGCGCCGACGCCGTGATCCTCACGGCCGAGAGCGTCGACGTGCACAACCCGAAGGTGGTCCGCTCGACGGCCGGGTCGCTGTTCCACCTGCCGGTCGTGACGGGCGTTCCCCTGGCCGAGGCGGTCGCGGCCCTGCGCCGCGCCGGGCTCGCGGTCCTCGCGGCGGACGGCGCGGGGGAGCACGACCTCGACGACCTGCTCGACCTCGCGGGGCACAGCGGGACGTCCGGCGGGACGCGAGGCGCGGGACCCGACGCCGCGCAGGGCGCTCGCTCACCCGACGCCGCGCCGGGCGTGGGCGCGGCCCCCGACCTGGCGCGCCCGACCGCCTGGGTCTTCGGCAACGAGGCGTGGGGCCTCCCGGAGGCGGACCGGGCGCTGACTGACGCGGTCGTGCGCGTCCCCATCCGCGGGCGTGCCGAGTCGCTCAACCTCGCGACCGCCGCCACGGTGTGCCTGTACGCGAGCTCGCGCGCGCAGCGCTGACCGGCGCGTGCACGCCCGGGAGCGGGGGCGGAGGTCCCGGGTGGCCGCGTCGTCCTGAGACCCTGGTGCGGTGCGCCTCTTCGCCGCCGTGCGGCCCCCTGCTGACGTCCTCGACCACCTCGACCTCGCGCTGCGCGTGGTGCGCGCCGGCGCGGCGACGGACGACCGGACGTCCCCGGTGCGCTGGACCGCGGAGGAGAACCGGCACCTGACGGTCGCCTTCTACGGCGAGGTCCCGGCCGGTGTGTCCGAGGACCTGGCGCGCGGGCTCGCCCGCGTCGGGGACGAGGCGGAGCCGTTCCCGCTGCGGCTGCGCGGGGCCGGGGTGTTCTCGCACCGCACGCTGTGGGTCGGGGCCGGCGGTGACGTCGAGGCGATGAACCGGCTCAGCGCACGGGCCGCCGAGGCGGGCGAGGAGGCCGGCACCCGCCCCGACGAGCGGGTCCGCTCCCGCCCCCACCTCACGGTCGGTCGGGTCAGCCCCTCCGCCCGGCCGACGCGCCGCTCGCGACGCCGGCCCGACGACGAGCCGCCGAGCGCACCCGTCGACGCGCTCGTGCGCGCCCTCGCCGTCTACGAGGGCCCGGCGTGGACGGTCGAGGAGCTTCTGCTCGTCGAGTCGGAGCCCGGCGCGGGGCGGGGCGGCGGTCCGCTGTACACGCCGGTGGACGCGTGGCGCCTCGGCGGCGCGTGAGCGGACGTCGTCGTGAGATCCGTGCTGCCGGCGGCGCCGGGCGCTGTGGCAGCATGGTGCCCATGCCAGCCTCGCGACGTGACGCACCGGTGACCCGTGGTCGCCGATTTCCCGGGCCCGTTCCCGGGCCGCGCCGCTGACGCTGTGCACGTGACCGAGCCGTCCCGGCAGGGGCGTGCAGAGGCGCTCGCCGAGCGAGCCACCGGTCCCCGGGACGGGCGCCACTAGACTCCCCAGCTGGCCGGGACCCTCGTCGGACCGGCCGCACCCTCCCCGCCTGGAAGGTCCGCATGTCCTCCTCACCCCTGTCCCCGCTCGACGCCGACGGCATCGAGGCGGCGCTCTCGGACGCCCTCGCGGCGCTCGCGAAGGCGTCCGACCTCGACGAGCTCAAGGCCGCGCGCCTCGAGCACGTCGGCGACCGCAGCCGGCTCTCGCTCGCGAACCGCGAGATCGGCCGGCTGGCCCCGGCCGAGAAGGCCGTCGCCGGCAAGCTGCTCGGCTCGGCGCGCGGCCGCCTGGGCGCCGCGCTCGCCGCACGCCAGACCGAGCTCGAGGCCGAGCGCGACGCCCGCGTGCTGGTCGAGGAGCGCGTCGACGTGACGCTCCCGGCCGAGCGTCGGCCCGCCGGTGCCCGGCACCCGCTCGAGACGCTCCAGGAGCGCATCGCCGACATGTTCGTCGCGATGGGCTGGGAGATCGCCGAGGGCCCCGAGGTCGAGGCCGAGTGGTTCAACTTCGACGCGCTCAACTTCGGCGTCGACCACCCCGCGCGCCAGATGCAGGACACGTTCTTCGTCGAGGGCGCCGAGGCGGGGGAGGCGTCGGGCCTCGTGCTGCGCACGCACACCTCGCCCGTGCAGGCGCGCACGCTGCTCGAGCGCGAGCTGCCGGTCTACATCGCGTGCCCCGGCAAGGTGTTCCGCACCGACGAGCTCGACGCGACGCACACGCCGGTGTTCCACCAGGTCGAGGGCCTCGCCGTGGACAAGGGCCTGACGATGGCGCACCTCAAGGGCACGCTCGACCACTTCGCGCGCGCGGTGTTCGGCCCCGAGGCCCGCACCCGGCTGCGGCCCGCGTACTTCCCGTTCACGGAGCCGAGCGCGGAGATGGACCTGTGGTTCCCGCAGAAGAAGGGCGGGGCCGGCTGGATCGAGTGGGGAGGGTGCGGGATGGTCAACCCGAACGTGCTGCGCGCCGCGGGCATCGACCCCGACGTGTACTCCGGGTTCGCGTTCGGGGTAGGCGTCGAGCGTGCGCTCATGCTGCGCCACGGCATCGCCGACATGCGCGACATGGTCGAGGGCGACGTGCGCTTCTCCGCGCAGCTGGGAGGGGTGGCCTGATGCCGCGCATCCCGCTGACGTGGCTCGCCGAGCACGTCGACCTCCCGGCCGGCACGACCGCCGAGCAGCTCGCCGCCGACCTGGTCCGCGTCGGTCTCGAGGAGGAGGCGATCCACCCCGCCGCCGTCACGGGCCCGCTCGTGGTCGGCCAGGTCGTCGAGCGCACCCCCGAGCCGCAGAAGAACGGCAAGACGATCAACTGGTGCCGCGTCGACGTGGGCGCGCACAACCAGGAGGACGGGTCACCGCGCGGCATCGTCTGCGGCGCGCACAACTTCGACGTGGGTGACCGCGTCGTCGTCGCACTGCCCGGCGCGGTCCTGCCCGGGCCGTTCCCGATCGCGGCGCGCAAGACCTACGGGCACGTGTCCGACGGCATGATCTGCTCGGCGCGCGAGCTCGGTCTCGGCGAGGACCACGACGGCATCATCGTGATCTCGCGGCTCGGGCTCGACGCCGAGCCGGGGACCGACGCGCGCGAGCTCCTGGGGCTCGGCGAGGAGGTCCTCGAGATCAACGTGACGCCCGACCGCGGGTACTGCTTCTCGATGCGCGGCGTGGCCCGCGAGTACGCGCACGCGACCGGTGCGACGTTCCGTGACCCGGGGCTGCCCGTGCCGGACGCGCCCGCGGTGGGCGGGTTCCCCGTCGAGCTCGACGACGACGCGCCGATCGACGGCGTCCCGGGTGCGGACCGGTTCGTCGCGCAGGTCGTGCGGGGCGTCGCCGCGTCGGGCCCGTCGCCCGCGTGGATGCAGCGCCGGCTGACCCAGGCCGGGATGCGCCCGATCTCGCTCGCGGTCGACGTCACGAACTACGTGATGCTGGACCTCGGCCAGCCGCTGCACGCGTACGACCTCGCGCAGCTCGCTGCCCCCGTCGTCGTCCGGCGCGCCCGCGCGGGCGAGCGTCTGCGCACGCTCGACGGGCAGGACCGCGCCCTGTCCGGCGAGGACCTCCTCGTCACGGACAGCCCTGCGGGTGCGCGGGCGAGCCGCATCCTCGGCCTGGCCGGGGTCATGGGCGGCGCGAAGTCCGAGGTCGGTTCGGCGACGACCGACCTGCTGGTCGAGGCCGCGCACTTCGACCCGATCACCGTCGCCCGCACGGCACGGCGCCACAAGCTGCCGAGCGAGGCGGCCAAGCGTTTCGAGCGGGGCGTCGACCCGCGGCTCGCGCGTGTGGCGGTCTCCCGGGTCGTCGAGCTGCTCGTCGAGCACGGTGGCGGGGCGCCCGACGCCGAGCTCACCGACGTGGACCGGACGGGCGAGCCGCCCGTCGTCGAGCTCGCGCTCGACCTGCCCGCACGGCTCGTCGGCGTCGGGTACACGCCCGAGCAGGTCCGCGAGTCGCTCACCGAGATAGGCTGCGAGGTCACCGACGCGCCGGCGGCGGGCCGCGTGCTCGTGCGGGTGCCGAGCTGGCGCCCCGACCTCGCCGTGCCGGTCGACCTGGTCGAGGAGGTGGCGCGGCTGCGCGGGTACTCCGAGATCCCGTCCGTGCTCCCCGTCGCGCCCGTCGGCCGGGGGCTCACCGACGGCCAGCGTGCCCGCCGGGCCGTCGCGGCCGCGCTCGTCGGCTCCGGCTGGGTCGAGACGCTGAGCTACCCGTTCGTCGCCCCCGAGCTGCACGACCTGCTCGGCCTCCCGGCGGACGACGACCGGCGCCGCGCGATCCGGCTCGTCAACCCGCTCGACGACTCGCAGCCCGAGATGCGCACGAGCCTCCTCGCGACGCTGCTCGACACGGCGCGCCGCAACGTGAGCCGCGGGACCACGGACCTCGCGGTCTTCGAGACCGGGCTCGTGACCCGTCCGGCCGCCGGTGCGCAGCCGGCGCCGCGCCTGCCGGGTGGGGTGCGGCCCTCCGAGGCGGACCTCGCGGCGCTCCGGGCCGCCGTCCCGGCGCAGCCGCGGCGTCTGGCCGGGGTCCTGACCGGGCAGCGCGACGCTGCCGGGTGGTGGGGTCCGGGCCGGCGTGCCGACCACTCCGACGCGGTCGCGGGCGCCGTGCTGGTCGCGCGCACCCTCGGGGTCGAGCTCGTCGTGCGCCAGGACGCGGACCACGCGCCGTGGCACCCGGGCCGGTGCGCACGGCTCGAGACGGCGGACGGCACGCTCGCCGGTCACGCGGGCGAGCTGCACCCGAAGGTCGTCGCGGCGCTCGGTCTCCCGGCGCGGGCGGCGGCGTTCGAGGTCGACCTCGACGTGCTGCTGGCGGCCGCGCCGACCGAGCCCGTGCAGGTCGTCGAGGTGTCGACGTTCCCGGTCGCGAAGGAGGACGTCGCGCTCGTGGTCGACGTCGACGTCCCGGCGGGCGACGTGCTCGCCGCGGTCCGCGCCGGTGCGGGCTCGAGCCCCGCGGGCGACGTGCTCGAGGAGCTCCGGCTGTTCGACGTCTACACCGGGCCGCAGGTCGGCGACGGCAAGAAGTCGCTGGCGTTCTCGCTGCGCCTGCGCGCGGCCGACCGCACCCTGACCGCGGACGAGACGGCCGCGGTGCGCGAGGCCGTCGTCGCCGAGGCGGACCGGCGGTTCGGGGCGCAGCTGCGCGCCTGACCCGTCGAGGGTCGACCAGGGCGCCCGTTCCCTCCGGGGGGCGGGCGCCCTCGTCGTCCCCCGGCGTGGCGCGTGGGCCGACACGCCGCGCCGGCGTCGCCGCGCCGACACGCCGCGGCGACGCGCCCGTGACGGCGCGCGGAACGCTTCCGGCGCGGGGCGTGTCCGAATAGGGTGATCCGCGAATGACACGGGGTGCTCGCGTACCGGTCCGACCGGTGCGGGCGAGCTGAGATCACACCCGTCGAACCTGATCTAGTTCGTACTAGCGAAGGGATGTCATGAGATGACTCATGCGCCTGAGAACGACACGGCCGGCTCCGCCCCGGAGCGTGCCGCGCTCCTCGACGCGGTGCACGAGGCCGCCAAGCAGGTCCGGCACCGCACGCCGCTCGTCCAGTGCCTCACGAACGAGGTGACGATCAACCTGGTCGCGAACGTGCTGCTCGCCGCGGGCGCGTCCCCGGCGATGGTCGCGACGCCGGGCGAGGCGGAGGAGCTCGCGCACGTCGCGGACGCGGTGCTCGTGAACCTCGGGACGATGGCAGCGGACCACCGGGTGTCGATCCGCTCGACGGTCGCCGCGGCGGAGGGGGCCCGCACGCCGTGGGTCCTCGACCCGGTCGCGGTGGGGGTGCTCTCGCTGCGCACGCGGCTCGCCGCCGAGATCCTCGTGCACACCCCGGCGGTGGTCCGGGGGAACGCGAGCGAGATCCGGGCGCTCGCCGGGGTGGCGTCCGCGGGCCGCGGGGTCGACGCGCGGGACGACGTCGACGACGCGCTCGCCGCCGCCGTGGCGGTCACCGGGCGCACGGGGTCGGTCGTGGCGGTCTCGGGGGCGACGGACCTCGTGACCGACGGCGTGACGGTCGTGCGGCTCACGGGCGGTCACCCGCTCCTGACCATGATGACCGGGGGCGGGTGCGCGCTCGGCGGGCTCGTCGCCGCGACGAGCGCCGTCGCGAGCCCGCTCGTCGCGGCGGTGACGGCGAGTGCCTGGTTCAACGAGGCGGCGGCCGACGCCGCCCTGGTGGCGCGCGGGCCCGGGTCGTTCGCGGTGGCCTTCGTCGACGCCGTGCACGCCCTGACCGCGGACACGCTCGTCGAGCGTGCGTCGGCGGGCCTGCGCGTCGGCGCGCTGACGGCTGCGGGGGCCCGCGCATGAGCGCCGCGCTGCCCCCCGGGCCGTACCTCGTGCTCGACGCCGCCGTCTGCGAGCGGGCCGGCCACGACCCGCTCGACGTCGTGGACGCGGCGGCGCACGCCGGGCTCGGCGTCGTCCAGCTCCGCGCGAAGGACCGGGACGTGCGCGCGCTGCTCGACCTGGCGGTCGCCGCGGCGGCCCGGCTCGCACGGTTCGTCGGTCCGCCTGCGCTCGTGGTCGACGACCGGGTCGACGTCGTGCTCGCGGCCCGCCGCCGGGGAGCGCGGGTCGACGGCGTGCACCTCGGGCAGTCCGACCTCCCGGCCGTGGACGCACGGCGGCTGCTGGGTGCGGGGACGCTGATCGGCGTCTCGGCCGCGCGGGACGAGGACGTCGACGCGGCGCTCCGGACGGGCGTCGTCGACTACCTCGGCGCCGGGCCGGTCCGGGCGACGCCGACCAAGCCGGACGCCGCGGACCCCATCGGGCTCGACGGGCTCGCCGCGGTCGCGCGCCGCTCGACGCTGCCGGTCGTCGCGATCGGGGGGCTGACCGTCGAGGACGCCGAGCCGGTCCGCCTCGCGGGCGCCGTGGGCCTCGCGGTGGTGTCCGCGGTGTGCGCGCACCCCGCGCCGTACGCCGCGGCGACGGATCTCGTCGCCGCCTGGGCCCGGGCCCGCTCGCACGCCGCGAGCGCCTCGTGACCGCGTCGCCCGGCGGAGCGCACCGGCCGGCGGACGAGCCGGGCGGGCCCGACGCCGCGCCGCGCCGAGTCCTCTTCGGTGCGCCGGGTGGCCCGAGCCGTCCGCGCGTCCTGTCGGTCGCGGGCACCGACCCGACCGGTGGTGCGGGGATCCAGGCGGACCTCAAGTCGATCGCCGCGCACGGCGGGTACGGCATGGCGGTCGTCACCGCACTCGTCGCGCAGAACACCCGGGGCGTGCGCGCGAGCCACGTCCCGGACCCCGCGTTCCTGCGCGCGCAGCTCGACGCGGTGAGCGACGACGTCACCGTCGACGCGCTGAAGATCGGCATGGTCGCAACCGAGGCCGTCGCGCGCGAGCTCGGCGCGTGGCTCGGGGTGCACCGGCCGCGGTACGTGGTGCTGGACCCGGTCATGGTCGCGACGAGCGGCGACCGCCTGCTGGACGGCGGGGCCGAGGACGCCGTCCGGTCGCTGCTCGGGCACGCCGACCTCGTGACGCCCAACCTGCCCGAGCTCGCGGTCCTGCTCGGCGAGCCGGTCGCCGCGACGTGGCCCGAGGCGCTCGACCAGGGCGCCCGGCTCGCGCGCCGGCACGGTGTGGCGGTGCTGGTCAAGGGCGGTCACCTCGCGGGCGAGCCGGGCCGGAGCCCGGACGCCGTCGTGACCCCCGAGGGGATCGTCGAGATCGACGCGCCCCGGGTGGCGACGCTGCACACGCACGGGACCGGCTGCTCGCTGTCCGCCGCGGTCGCGACGCTGCGCCCGCAGCGCGACGACTGGGTCGCGGCGGTGCGCGACGCGAAGAAGTGGCTCACGGGCGCCCTCCGGGCCGGGGGCGCGCTGCAGGTCGGGACGGGCAACGGTCCGGTGGACCACGCGCACCGGCAGGGCAGCGCGCGGCGCTTCACCGACGAGGCGTGGGAGCGGGTCGCGGACCTGCGGGAGGCGTGCGACGAGCTCGCGTTCGTCCGCGGGCTCGCCGCCGGGACGCTCGCGGCGGACCGGTTCGCGTTCTACCTCGCGCAGGACGCGCTGTACCTGCGCGAGTACTCCCGCGTCCTGGCGCGGGCGAGCGAGCTGGCCCCGGACCGCGCGGCGCAGGAGTTCTTCGCGCGCGGCGCGCACCACTGCCTCGCGGTCGAGTCGGACCTGCACCGGCGGTGGCTCAGGCGGTACGGCGTCGCAGAGGGCGGTGCGGCGACGTCACCCGTGACCGCCGCGTACACGGACCACCTGCGGGCGGTCGCGGCGAGCGGGTCCTACGCCGAGCTCGTCGCCGCGGTGCTCCCGTGCTACTGGCTGTACGCCGACATCGGCGCCCGCCTGCTGGCCCGGGCCGACCTCGACGGGCACCCGTACGCCGACTGGATCGCGACGTACGGCGACCCGGAGTTCGCGCGGGCGTCGGACCGGGCCCGCGAGCTGACCGACGACGCCGCCCGCTCCGCCGGTCCCGCCGAGCGTGCGCGCATGCTCGAGGCGTTCGTGCGCTCGTGCCGTCACGAGTGGCTGTTCTTCGCGCAGGGCACGGCCATGCCGTCGTGGCCTGCGCCGTCACGAGCGGCGGCGGAGCCCGAGCCGGCCGGAGTGCGCTGACGCCGGGCTCCGCACCGCGAGGTGCAGGGCGGACCCCCGACAGCGCTCAGGCCACGCCGACCCCGCGCGCGAGCAGCGCCACGCGGACCGCGCCGCCGGAGGTCACCTGCTCGCCGACCTGGGCGAACCCGAGCCGCCGGTGGAACGCGAGCGACCCGGGGTTGGGCGGGTCGAGGTTGACCTCGCACGTGACCTCGGCGAGCGCGGCCCGGGCGGCTGCGGCGTCGACCGCGTCGTACAGCACGCGGCCGATCCCACGGCCGTGGCCGTGCGGCGCGACGACGATCCGGTCGACGTACAGCGAGCCGGGCCGGTGCGCCTGGAACCACCGGTAGTTCTCGCTCGCGTACGCGGCCCCCGGGGCGAGGGCGAGCAGGAACGCGAGCGGTGCGCCGGTCACCGGGTCGTCGACGACGAGCGCGACGTCGCACGCGGGCAGGTGGGCGGCCAGGCCCGCGGTCCCCAGCGCGTTGACGGCCGGGACGGCGGCGTCGTTGAGCACCGCGAGCGCGGGGACGTCGTCGGGCCGCGCCATGCGCGGGACGGGGGAGCCGGCCGCGGGCGGAGGGACGCTCACGGGACGAGGACGACCTTCCCCGTGGTCGCGCGCCCCTCGAGCGCACGGTGCGCGTCGGCGGCGTCGCGCAGCGGGAACGTGGCCCCGACCCGGACGTCGAGCGTGCCGGCGGAGACGGCGTCGAGCAGCTCGCCCGCCCGCCACAGCAGCTCCTCGCGCGTCGCGGTGTAGTGCGCGAGCGTCGGGCGGGTCAGGAACAGGGACCCGGCGGCGTTGAGCCGCTGGGGGTCGAGCGGGGGGACAGGACCGGACGCGGCGCCGAACAGCGCGAGACCACCGCGCGGGCGCAGCGACGCGAGCGAGGCGTCGAACGTCGCGCGCCCGACGCCGTCGAACACGGTGTGGACGCCGGCGCCGCCGGTGAGCTCACGCACGCGCGCGGGCAGCTCCGTCGCGAGGTCGTCGAGCAGGTCGTAGCGGATCACCTCGGCGGCCCCGGCACCGCGCGCCAGGCCCTCCTTCTCGGCCGCGCCGACGGTGGCCAGCACGCGGGCCCCCCGCGCGACGGCGAGCTGGGTCAGGAGCAGTCCCACGCCCCCGGCGGCGGCGTGCACGAGCACGTCCTGGCCGGCGACCACGGGGAACGTCGACGCGACGAGGTAGTGCGCGGTCATCCCCTGGAGCAGCAGCGCCGCGGCCGTGGTGAGGTCGACGCCGTCGGGCACGGGCACGGCGTGCTGCACGTCGAGCAGCACCTGCTCGGCGTAGGAGCCGGGCGCACCGGACGCCCACGCGACGTGGTCGCCCACGCCGAGGCCGCTCACCCCGTCGCCGAGCGCCTCGACGGTGCCCGCCCCCTCGCCGCCCACGACGTGCGGGAACGCGACGGGGTACAGCCCCGACCGCCGGTAGGTGTCGATGAAGTTCACGCCCGCGGCGGCGAGGCGCACACGCACCTGGCCGGGCCCGGGCTCGGGCGTGGGGAGCTCGACGAGCTCGAGGACCTCGGGGCCGCCGGCGCTGCCGGCCTGGATCGTCTGCACGCCGGGCGCAACGCCGGACGTCGGCCGGATCATCCGCGGCGGACACGTCGTCTCACGATGTGTGCACCTCGTCGTCCCGCCTTGACGTGCGCCGCGCCGCGCTCGCAGGCTCAGGCCCGCGGGGTCCGACGGGGGCTCCACGGCGGACGGAGCTGGCATGACGGTGGAGATCGACACGACGTCGGAGAAGCTCGCGCAGTACGCGCACCCGGAGCGTCTCGTGACGACCCAGTGGCTCGCCGACCACCTCGGCGCCGAGGGTCTGGTCGTCGTTGAGTCGGACGAGGACGTGCTGCTCTACGAGACCGGGCACATCCCGGGCGCGGTCAAGATCGACTGGCACACGGACCTCAACGACGCGGACGTCCGCGACTACGTCGACGGCGAGCGTCTCGCGCAGCTGCTCGGCTCCAAGGGGATCGGCCGGGACACGACCGTCGTGATCTACGGGGACAAGAACAACTGGTGGGCGGCCTACACGCTGTGGGTGCTGTCGCTGTTCGGCCACGAGGACGTGCGCCTGCTCGACGGCGGCCGGAACACCTGGATCGCCGAGGGCCGCGAGATCACGACCGAGGTCCCGACGCCCGCGCCCGTCGAGTACCCGGTCGTCGAGCGCGACGACCGGACGCTGCGCGCGTTCAAGGAGGACGTCCTCGCGCACCTCGGGAACCCGATCGTCGACATCCGCTCGCCCAAGGAGTACTCGGGCGAGCTCGCGCACATGCCCGACTACCCGAACGAGGGTGCGCTGCGCACGGGCCACATCCCGACGGCGCGCAACGTGCCGTGGGCGACGGCTGTGGCCGCCGACGGGACGTACAAGTCGCGTGCCGAGCTCGAGGCGATCTACCAGGACGGGGGCCTCGGCCTGACGCCGGGGGACCAGGTCATCACGTACTGCCGCATCGGCGAGCGGTCGAGCCACACGTGGTTCGCGCTCAAGCACCTGCTGGGCCTGGACGACGTCCGCAACTACGACGGCTCGTGGACCGAGTGGGGCAACTCGGTGCGCGTCCCGATCGTCAAGGGCGAGGAGCCGGGGAGCCTCCCGGCGTGAGGACGGCAGCCTGCCGGGCGGTCCGGAGAAGGTGGGAGGATCGGTCCCATGGCTGAGTCCCCCGTCCCCGAGGCCTTCGCGCGGATCCGCGAGGAGTTCCTCGCCGTCCCGCAGCCGGACCGCCTGCAGCTGCTGCTCGAGTTCTCCCGCGAGCTGCCCGAGCTGCCGGAGCGCTACGCCTCGCAGCCGGGCCTGCTCGAGCGGGTCGAGGAGTGCCAGTCGCCCGTGCGCGCGTTCTCGGAGGTGGACGCCGACGGGATCGTGCACTTCTACGCGTCCGCGCCGCCCGAGGCGCCGACGACGCGGGGGTTCGCCGCGATCCTCGCGGAGGGCCTCGAGGGGCTGACGGCCCAGGAGGTGCTCGCGCTGCCCGACGACTACCCGTTCACGATCGGGCTGACCGAGGCGGTGAGCCCGCTGCGGCTGCGGGGCATGACCGGGATGCTCGAGCGGACCAAGCGGCAGGTGCGCGAGCAGGTCGGCGTGTAGGTCCGTGTCGGCGGCGCGTTCCGTCGCTGTGACTATGCACTCGGGTGTATGGTCATGCACATGACGTTCACCGTGGCAGTCGCCGGCGCGAGCGGGTACGCGGGCGGGGAGATGCTCCGCCTGCTGCTCGACCATCCCGACGCCGAGATCCGGACGGTCACGGCGCACTCCAACGCCGGGACGCGGCTCGGCCAGCACCAGCCGCACCTGCGCCGGCTCGCCGACCGCGTCCTCGCCCCGACCGAGGTCGAGCAGCTCGCGGGCCACGACGTCGTCGTCCTCGCCCTGCCGCACGGCGCGTCCGGCGCGGTCGCGGCGGAGCTCGGGGACGCCGCGCTCGTCGTCGACCTCGGCGCCGACCACCGGCTCGCCGACGCCGCCGCGTGGGAGGCCTTCTACGGCAACCCGCACGCCGGCACGTGGCCGTACGGTCTGCCCGAGCTGCTGCACGCGGGGGAGCGGACGCCCGCCGCCCAGCGTGCCGCGCTCGCGGGCACCCGGCGCATCGCCGTCCCGGGCTGCAACGTCACGGCCGTCACG
The DNA here is from genome assembly GCF_053607065.1 of Cellulomonas sp. NPDC055163. Taxonomy (NCBI): domain Bacteria; kingdom Bacillati; phylum Actinomycetota; class Actinomycetes; order Micrococcales; family Cellulomonadaceae; genus Cellulomonas; species Cellulomonas sp. NPDC055163. Next base: position 55,752 of record NZ_JBSGSU010000014.1, read on the forward strand.
CTCGGCCTCCAGCCGGGGGTCGCCGCGGGGCTGATCGAGCCGACCGACCTCGTCGCGGTGCTCGCCAACGGCTACTCGGGCGCAGGGAAGTCCCTCAAGACCCACCTGCTCGCGAGCGAGGCCCTCGGCGCGGCCCAGCCGTACGCCGTCGGCGGCACGCACCGGCACATCCCCGAGATCGAGCAGAACCTCGGCGTCGCGGGCGCGCCGGGCGTGAGCATCTCGTTCACCCCCACCCTCGTCCCGATGGCGCGCGGGATCCTCGCGACCGCGACCGCCCGCCTCGTGCCCGGCACCGACCCCGCGTCGGTCCGCGCCGCGTGGGAGGACGCGTACCGCGACGAGCCGTTCGTGCACCTGCTGCCCGAGGGCCAGTGGCCGACGACCGGCGGGACGCTCGGCGCCAACACCGCGCTCGTCCAGGTCGCCGTCGACGAGCGCGCCGGCCGGGTCGTGACGGTCACCGCGATCGACAACCTCGTCAAGGGGACCGCCGGCGCCGCCGTGCAGTCCCTCAACCTCGCGCTCGGTCTCCCCGAGACGCTCGGCCTCCCGCTGGACGGAGTCGCCCCGTGAGCACCGACACCCCCACCTCGCCCGGGGTGACTGCCGCCGCCGGGTTCCGCGCCGCCGGCGTGACCGCGGGCCTCAAGGCGTCGGGGCGTCCCGACCTCGCGCTCGTGGTCAACGACGGCCCGTCGCAGGTCGCGGCGGCGGTGTTCACGTCGAACCGCGTCGTCGGCGCGCCGGTCGTGTGGTCGCGCCAGGCCGTGTCCGACGGTGTGGCGAGCGCCGTGGTGCTCAACTCCGGCGGCGCGAACGTGTGCACCGGGCCCGAGGGGTTCCAGGACGTGCACGCCACGGCCGAGAAGGTCGCCGAGTTGCTCGGCGTCTCGGCGGGCGACGTGCTCGTCGCCTCGACCGGGCTCATCGGCGAGCGGCTCCCGCGCGAGAAGCTCCTCGCGGGCGTCGAGGCCGCCGGCCCCGCACTCTCCGCCGACGGCGGCCCGGACGCGTCCGTCGCGATCATGACGACCGACACGGTCCCGAAGACCGCGCACGTGACCGTCGGGACGCCGTCGGGCACCTGGACGGTCGGCGGCATGGCCAAGGGCGCCGGGATGCTCGCCCCCGCGCTCGCGACGATGCTGTGCGTGATCACCACCGACGCCGACGTCGACGCGGCCACCGCGGACGCCGCCCTGCGCACCGCGACCGGCACGACCCTCGACCGCATCGACTCCGACGGCTGCATGTCGACCTCGGACACGGTCGCCCTGCTCGTCTCCGGGGCGAGCGGCGTGACGCCCGACCCTGCCGAGTTCGCCGAGGCCGTGCGGGAGGTCTGCGCGCGTCTCGCCCGGGCGCTCGTCGCCGACTGCGAGGGCGCGACGCACGACGTCGAGGTCACGGTCGTGAACGCCGAGACCGAGGACGCCGCGGTCGCCGTGGCGCGGGCGGTGACCCGCTCCAACCTGGTGAAGACCGCCATCTTCGGCAACGACCCGAACTGGGGCCGGATCCTCGCCCAGGTCGGGACCGTCCCGGTCGAGGTCGCGGCCTACGACCCCGCACAGCTCGACGTCACGTTCAACGGCGTCCAGGTCTGCCGCGCGGGCGGCGCCCACGAGGACCGTGCGAAGGTCGACCTCGCGTCGCAGCGCGAGGTGCACGTCGTGATCGACCTGCACGCCGGCGACGCGTCCGCGACGGTCTGGACCAACGACCTCTCGCACGACTACGTCCACGAGAACAGCGCGTACTCGACATGAGCGAGCCCGCAGGGAACGAGCCCACCGTGAGCGACGACTTCGTCTTCAACACCCGCACCGACCTGCGTGCCGACCAGAAGGCCGAGGTCCTCATCGAGGCGCTGCCGTGGCTGCAGCGGTTCAAGGGCGCGCTCGTCGTCGTGAAGTACGGCGGCAACGCGATGGTCGACGACGACCTCAAGCGCGCGTTCGCCGAGGACATGGTCTTCCTGCACCAGGTCGGGCTGCGGCCCGTCGTGGTGCACGGCGGCGGACCGCAGATCAACGCGATGCTCGACAGGCTCGGCATCGAGAGCGAGTTCCGCGGCGGGCTGCGGGTCACGACCCCCGAGGCGATGGACGTCGTCCGCATGGTGCTCACGGGCCAGGTCTCGCGCGAGCTCGTCGGGCTGCTCAACGCGCACGGCCCGTACGCGGTCGGCCTGTCCGGGGAGGACGGCGGTCTGCTGCGCGCGCGGCGGCGCCAGGCGGTCGTCGACGGCGAGAGCGTCGACATCGGGCTCGTGGGCGACGTCGTCGAGGTCAACCCGGGCGCGGTGCTCGACCTGCTCGACGCGGGCCGCATCCCGGTCGTCTCGACCGTGGCGCCGGACCTCGAGGACCCGACGCAGGTGCTCAACGTCAACGCGGACACCGCGGCGGCGGCGCTCGCGGTGGCGCTCGGCGCCCGCAAGCTCATCGTGCTGACCGACGTCGAGGGCCTCTACACGAGCTGGCCCGACCGCGGTTCCCTCGTGCGCCGGATCCGGTCGAGCGCGCTCGCCGAGCTGCTGCCCACGCTCGACGCCGGCATGCGCCCCAAGATGGAGGCGTGCTGGCGGGCCGTCGAGGGCGGCGTCGGTCGTGCGCACGTCATCGACGGCCGCGCGGCGCACTCGATCCTCGTCGAGGTGTTCACGTCCGACGGCGTCGGGACGATGGTGCTGCCCGACGACGAGCCGGTCCCGTCGCCGTTCACGGGCGAGATCCCGGCTGTCGACGAGGCTGCCGTCCGTGGGGCGCGGGCATGAGCGCCGCCGACCCCACGTACCCCACCCCGGCCGCCCCGCACGCCGCTGGCCCGCACGCCACTGCGCCGCACGCCGCCGCGCCGGTCGCCCCGGGCGCCGGCGACCTCGTCGCCCCCGACTCGGGCGCGCACTGGACCCAGCGGTACTCCGCGGCCGTCATGGACACGTTCGGTCCTCCGCAGCGCGTGCTCGTGCGGGGCGACGGCGTCCACGTGTGGGACGCCGACGGCACCCGGTACCTGGACCTGCTCGCGGGCATCGCGGTGAACGCGCTCGGCCACGCGCACCCGACCCTGACCGCTGCGATCTCCGCGCAGCTCGGCACGCTCGGGCACGTGTCGAACTTCTTCGCGACGCCGACGCAGGTCGCGCTCGCCGAGAGGCTGCTCGACCTCGCGCGCGCACCGCAGGGCTCCCGGGTGTTCTTCACGAACTCGGGGACCGAGGCCAACGAGGCGCTCGTGAAGATGACGCGCCGCACGGGCCGCCCGCGCGTCCTCGCGCTCGAGGGGTCCTTCCACGGGCGGAGCATGGGGGCCCTCGCCCTGACCCACAAGCCCGCGTACCGCGAGCCGTTCGAGCCGCTGCCCGGCGGCGTCGAGTTCCTGCCGTTCGGCGACACCGACGCCCTGCGCGCGGCCTTCGCCCCGGAGGACGGCGGGGGAGCGGACGTCGCGGCGCTCGTGCTCGAGCCGATCCAGGGCGAGGCCGGTGTGCGGCCGCTGCCCCCCGGGTATCTCGCGCTCGCCCGCGAGCTCACGACGGCTGCGGGTGCGCTGCTTGCGCTCGACGAGGTGCAGACCGGCATGGGCCGCACCGGCGTCTGGCTCGCGCATCACCACGACCACCTCGGCGGCGGGATCGTCCCGGACGTCGTCACGCTCGCGAAGGGTCTCGGCGGCGGCTTCCCGATCGGCGCGGTCGTCGCGTACGGCGAGCGGGCGGCGACGCTCCTGGGCCGGGGCCAGCACGGGACGACGTTCGGCGGGAACCCGGTCGCCGCCGCGGCGGGGCTCGCGACGATCGGCGTGATCGAGCGCGACGGCCTGCTCGCGAACGTCCGCGACGTGGGCGCCGGGCTCCGCGCGTCGGTGTCCGCGCTCGGGCACCCGCTCGTCGCGGGGGTGCGCGGCGAGGGCCTGCTGATCGCGATCGAGCTGGCCCGCCCGGTGGCGGCCGACGTCGCCGCGCAGGCGCTCGCGGCCGGGATCATCGTGAACCCGTGCACGCCGACGACGCTGCGGATCGCGCCGCCGCTCATCCTCACCGCGGCCCAGGGCCGGCAGCTCGTCGACTTCCTCGCGGGGCTCCCGCGCGACCTGGGACCGGAGGCCTGAGATGGTGCGGCACTTCCTGCGCGACGACGACCTGACCCCCCGTGAGCAGAGCGAGGTCCTCGAGCTCGCGCTCGCGTTCCGCGACGACCGGTTCATCCGGACGCCGCTCGCGGGCCCACGCGCGGTCGCCCTCGTCTTCGACAAGCCCTCGACGCGGACGCGCGTGTCGTTCTCCGTCGGTGTCGCGGAGCTCGGCGGCTACCCGCTGGTGCTGGACTCCGGGACGTCGCAGCTCGAGCGCGGCGAGCCCATCGAGGACACCGCGCGCGTCCTGGACCGCCAGTGCGCGGCCATCGTCTGGCGCACGTCCGCGCAGAGCCGCGTCGACGCGATGGCGGGCGCCTCCGGCGTGCCCGTCGTGAACGCGCTCACGGACGAGTTCCACCCGTGCCAGGTGCTCGCCGACCTCATGACGATCGCGCAGCTGCGCGGCGGCGTCGCGGCGCTCCCCGGGAAGACGCTCGCGTACCTCGGCGACGGCGCGAACAACATGGCGCACTCCTACCTCCTCGGCGGCGCCACCGCGGGCCTGCACGTGCGCGTCGCTGCGCCGGCCGGGTACCTGCCCGACGCGGCCGTGGTCGCGGACGCCGAGCGCGTCGCCGCCGGCACCGGCGGTTCCGTCCTCGTGACGCAGGACGCGGCCGCTGCGGTCGCCGGCGCCGACGTCATCGCCACGGACACGTGGGTCTCGATGGGGCACGAGACCACGGCGGACGTGCGGGCCGAGCCCTTCGTGCCGTTCCAGGTGAACGCCGCGTCGCTCGCGGCCGCGGCCCCGGACGCGATCGTGCTGCACTGCCTCCCGGCCTACCGCGGCAAGGAGATCACCGCGGAGGTGCTCGACGGGCCGCAGTCGGCGGTGTGGGACGAGGCCGAGAACCGCCTGCACGCGCAGAAGGCGCTGCTGACCTGGCTGCTGGAGCGTTCGTGAGCCCGGGCACCGTGGGCACCGCCGGCGCGACCTCCCCGCCGACCAAGGCGGCCCGCCACGCGCTGATCACGGGCCTGCTCGTGCGCCGGGCCGTGCACTCGCAGTCCGAGCTCGCCGAGGCCCTGGCGTGCGAGGGTGTGACCGTGACCCAGGCGACGCTGTCGCGCGACCTCGTCGAGCTCCGCGCCACGAAGGTCCGCACACCGTCCGGGGCGCTCGTCTACGTCGTGCCGGCCGAGGGCGGCCACCGCGCCCCGGCCCCCGTGGCCGACGCGGAGATGCTCGCGGCGAGGCTCGCGCGCCTGTGCGCGGAGCTGGTCGTGACGGCCGAGGCGTCCGGCAACCTCGTCGTCCTGCGCACCCCGCCGGGCGCCGCGCAGTTCCTCGCCTCGGCCATCGACCACTCGGTCATGCCGGGCGTGATGGGCACCATCGCCGGTGACGACACCGTCCTGGTCATCAGCAGCGACCCGGGCGGCGGCCAGGGCGTCGCGCAGCGGTTCCTCGACCTCGCGGCTGGCCGCGACGACGCACGAGAGAAGGAAGACACGTGAGCAAGGTTCTGACTCAGCTGCCCGTGGGCGAGCGTGTGGGGATCGCCTTCTCGGGCGGCCTCGACACGTCGGTCGCCGTGGCCTGGATGCGTCACCACGGGGCGATCCCGTGCACCTACACCGCAGACCTCGGCCAGTACGACGAGCCCGAGATCGACCAGGTGCCGGACCGCGCGCTCATGTACGGCGCGGAGCTGTCGCGGGCGGTCGACTGCAAGGGTGCCCTGGTCGAGGAGGGCCTCGCGGCGCTGGCGTGCGGGGCGTTCCACATCCGCAGCGGGGGGCGCGCGTACTTCAACACGACGCCCCTGGGCCGTGCCGTGACCGGCACGCTCCTCGTGCGCGCCATGCAGTCCGACGGCGTCGAGATCTGGGGTGACGGCTCGACCTTCAAGGGCAACGACATCGAGCGGTTCTACCGCTACGGGCTCCTGGCGAACCCGTCGCTGCGGATCTACAAGCCGTGGCTCGACAAGGACTTCGTGTCCGAGCTGGGCGGGCGCGCGGAGATGAGCCAGTTCCTCGTCGAGCACGAGCTGCCGTACCGCGACAGCGCCGAGAAGGCGTACTCGACCGACGCCAACATCTGGGGCGCCACGCACGAGGCCAAGACGCTCGAGCAGCTCGACGTCTCGCTCGAGCTGGTCCAGCCGATCATGGGCGTCCGGTTCTGGGACCCCGCGGTGGCGATCGACACCGAGGACGTCACCATCGGCTTCGAGCGCGGCCGGCCGACCACGGTCAACGGCGTGCGCTACGACGACGCGGTCGCGCTCGTCCGCGAGGTCAACGCGATCGGCGGACGGCACGGGCTGGGCATGTCCGACCAGATCGAGAACCGGATCATCGAGGCGAAGTCGCGCGGCGTCTACGAGGCGCCGGGCATGGCGCTGCTGTTCGTCGCGTACGAGCGGCTCGTCAACGCCATCCACAACGAGGACACCATCGCGAGCTACCACGCCGAGGGTCGTCGGCTCGGCCGGCTGCTCTACGAGGGGCGCTGGCTCGACCCGCAGGCGCTCATGCTGCGCGAGTCGATCCAGCGGTGGATCGCGTCCGTCGTGACCGGCGAGGTGACGCTGCGGCTGCGCCGGGGCGAGGACTACACGATCCTGCGCACCGACGGCCCGGCGCTGTCGTACCACCCGGACAAGCTCTCGATGGAGCGCACGGAGTCGGCGGCGTTCGGGCCGACGGACCGGATCGGCCAGCTGACCATGCGCAACCTCGACATCGCGGACTCCCGCGCCAAGCTCGAGCTGTACGCGCAGCAGCCCGTCGACCAGGGTCAGGTCCTCGTCGAGAACGGGACCCTCTTCGGCGCGCTGCCCACGGGTGGCGCCGACGTGATCGCGGACAACCCGTCGGTCCTCGGCGACGAGGAGCTGGCGCTCGAGAGCGCCGCGATGGAAGTCGGGACGGACTGACATGGCAGACGCAGCGGGCACGTCGCCCGGCGCACCGTCCGGCGGCGCACCGTCCGGCGGTGACGGGACGGTCGCCGGCCAGGCACCCGTGAGCCTGTGGGGCGGGCGGTTCGCCGGCGGTCCCGCGCAGGCGCTCGCGGCGCTGTCGCAGTCGACGCACTTCGACTGGCGGCTCGCACGCCACGACATCGCGGGCTCCGTCGCGCACGCACGCGTGCTGCACCGCGCGGGACTGCTCGACGACACCGAGCTCGCGACGATGCTCGACGGGCTCGCCCGGCTGCGCGACGATGTCGCGAGCGGCGCGTTCCTGCCGGTGCTCGCGGACGAGGACGTGCACACCGCGCTCGAGCGCGGGCTCATCGAGCGCGCGGGCCCGGACGTCGGCGGCAAGCTGCGCGCCGGGCGCTCGCGCAACGACCAGATCGCGACGCTCGTGCGCGTGTACCTGCGTGAGGAGGCGCGTCACGTCGGGGGTCTCGTGCTCGACGTGGTGGACGCGGTCCTCGCGCAGGCGGCGGCCGCGGGCGACGCCCCGATGCCCGGGCGGACCCACCTGCAGCACGCCCAGCCGGTCCTGCTCGCGCACCACCTGCTCGCGCACGCGTGGCCGCTGCTGCGCGACGTCGAGCGCTGGGTCGACTGGGACGCCCGCGCGGCCCGGTCGCCGTACGGCTCGGGGGCGCTGGCCGGCTCGTCGCTCGGGCTCGACCCCGCAGCCGTCGCCGCGGAGCTCGGGTTCGACGGCCCGGTCGAGAACTCGATCGACGGCACCGCGTCGCGCGACGTCGTCGCGGAGTTCGCGTTCGTGGCCGCGATGACGGGCGTCGACCTCTCGCGCTTCGCCGAGGAGATCATCCTGTGGGCGACCAAGGAGTTCGGCTTCGTCCGCCTCGACGACGCCTACTCGACCGGGTCGAGCATCATGCCGCAGAAGAAGAACCCCGACATCGCCGAGCTCGCGCGCGGCAAGGCGGGGCGGCTCGTCGGCGACCTCGCGGGGTTGCTCACGACGCTCAAGGGCCTCCCGCTCGCGTACAACCGCGACCTGCAGGAGGACAAGGAGCCGGTGTTCGACCAGGTCGACACGCTCGCGGTGCTGCTGCCGGCGTTCGCGGGCATGGTCGCGACCCTCACGTTCGACAGGGACCGGCTCGCCGAGCTCGCGCCGCAGGGCTTCTCGCTCGCGACCGACGTCGCGGAGTGGCTCGTCCGCGAGGGCGTGCCGTTCCGGGTGGCCCACGAGGTCGCGGGCGCGTGCGTCCGCGTGTGCGAGGAGCGCGGCATCGAGCTGTGGGACCTGAGCGTGGACGACCTCGCCGGCATCTCCGAGCACCTCACGCCCGGTGTCCGCTCGGTGCTGACCGTCGAGGGCTCGCTCGCGTCGCGCTCGGCGACGGGCGGCACCGCGCCGGTCCGGGTCGCGGAGCAGCTCGTGCGTGCACGCGACCGTTCCGCGGAGCTGCGCGCCTGGACGTCGTGACCGCCGCGGCGGTCCCGGGCGCCGACCGGCCCGGGGTCGACGCGGCGGGTGCGGCCGCAGGTGGGCCGGGCACCGTCCGGTCGGGCGACGACCTTCTCCCGGCGGTCGTCGGGTCCGTCGACCGGGTTCCCGCGGCCGCGAACCCGGCGGCGCGTGCCTCGGAAGGCGGCTCGCCGTCGTCCGAGCCCCCCGCAGCCGTCGCGCACGTCGCGGGGCTGACCCTCGACCGCGCCGCGCGGTTGGGTCCGGTCCGGCTCGTGTGCGTCGACGGCCCGGCGGGCTCCGGCAAGTCGACGTTCGCCGGCGCTCTCGTCGGGCACCTCACGGGCCGGGGCGTGCACGCCGCCGCGCTGCACCTCGACGACCTCTACGCCGGGTGGTCCGGCCTCGACGGCGACCTCGCGCCGCGTCTGTCCGCGCAGGTCCTCGAACCGCTGCGCCGGGGTCGCTCCGGCCGTCACCAGCGGTACGACTGGGTGCGCGGGGAGTTCGCGGACTGGGTCGACGTCCCCGTGCCCCGGGTGCTGGTCGTCGAGGGCTGCGGCTCGGGGCGTCGGAGGATCGCGGACGACGCGGTCGTGCTCGTGTGGGTCGAGGCGCCCGCGGGCCTGCGCCTGGACCGCGGGCTCGAGCGCGACGGCGAGGCGATGCGCCCGCAGTGGGAGCGGTGGATGCGCGACGAGCAGTCCCACTTCGCACGGGAGCGCACCGCGGGCCGCGCGGACGTCCGGCTCGACGCGTACGGCAGGATGGTCGGGTGAGCACAGCACCGGGCGCGCGTGACGGGGTGGGGGTCGTCCCCGCGCGCGTCTGGTACGCCCGCGACGTGCTCGCGGTGGCCCGGGACCTGCTCGGCGCGCACGTCACGACCCGGTCGCCCGAGGGCGACGTCACGATCCGGCTCACCGAGGTCGAGGCCTACGGCGGCGCCGACGACCCGGGCTCGCACGCCTTCCGCGGCCGCACCGCGCGCAACGCGACGATGTTCGCGGAGCCGGGACGCCTGTACGTCTACCGCCACCTCGGCCTGCACCACTGCGTCAACGTCGTCACCGGTCCGAGCGGTCACCCGGCGGCGGTGCTGCTGCGCGCCGGCGAGGTCGTCGAGGGGGCCGGGCTGGCGCGAGCCCGCCGCGAGAGCAAGGGCGTCGTCGACTCCGAGCGCTCGCTCGCGCGCGGGCCGGCACGCCTCGCGGTCGCGCTGGGCCTCGACCTCGGGGCCAACGGCGCCGACGTGACCGAGCGCGGCGGCGCCGTCCTGGTGCACCGCCACGAGGGCCTGCTGTTCCCGGCGCTCGCGACCGGACCCCGCGTCGGCGTCGGGGGAGAGGGTGCCGACCCGTCGCGGTTCCCGTGGCGGCTGTGGCTGTCCGGCGAGCGCACCGTCTCCGCCTACCGCCCCGCGTATCGGTCGCCGGCGTCGGTGAGCAGCCCGCCCAGCGGGACGACGTCGGCCTGACCCGTCGCGAGCCCGCCCGACGGCGCGCCGCGCCCCCTTCGACGCGCATCCTCAAAGGAGCACCCGTGAACCACGTCCTCGACGAGCTCGCCTGGCGCGGCCTCGTCGCCCAGACCACCGACCTCGACGCCCTGCGCGCGGCCCTCGACGCCGGCCCCGTGCACCTGTACTGCGGGTTCGACCCGACCGCGCCGAGCCTGCACATCGGGAACCTCGTCCAGATCCTCACGATCCGGCGCCTCCAGCGCGCCGGCCACCGACCGTTCGCGCTCGTCGGCGGGGCGACCGGCCTGATCGGCGACCCGAAGATGACGGGGGAGCGCACCCTCAACCCACGCGAGGTCGTGGCCGGCTGGGTCGAGCGCATCCGGCTCCAGATCGAGCCGCTGCTCGACTTCGACGGCCCGAGCGCCGCCACGATGGTCAACAACCTCGACTGGACCGCGCAGCTCTCGGCCATCGACCTGCTGCGCGACATCGGGCAGCACTACCGGCTCGGCACGATGCTCGCCAAGGACACCGTGGCCCGCCGCCTGAACAGCGAGCAGGGCATCAGCTTCACCGAGTTCAGCTACCAGGTGCTCCAGGGCATGGACTTCCTGGAGCTGTACCGGCGGCACGGGGTGAGCCTGCAGACGGGGGGCAGCGACCAGTGGGGCAACCTGCTCTCGGGCGTCGAGCTCGTGCGCAAGGCCGAGGGGGTCGGTGTCCACGCCCTCACGACGCCCCTCATCACGAAGGCCGACGGCACGAAGTTCGGGAAGACCGAGTCGGGCACCGTCTGGCTGGACGCCGAGCTCACGAGCCCGTACGCGTTCTTCCAGTTCTGGCTCAACGCCGACGACGCCGACGTGGTGCGCTACCTCAAGGTGTTCTCCTTCCGGAGCCGCGGGGAGATCGAGGACCTCGAGCGGGCGGTCGCCGAGCGGCCGGCGGCCCGTGAGGCGCAGCGCGCTCTCGCGCACGAGGTGACGTCGCTCGTCCACGGGACCGAGGCGGCGGACAAGGTCGTCTCCGCGAGCCAGGCCCTCTTCGGGCGCGGGGACCTGGCCGCGCTCGACGAGGTGACGTTCGCGGCAGCAGTCGCCGAGCTGCCGTCGGCGGCCGTCCGCGCGGGCGACCTGGTGGTCGACGTGCTCGCGGCGTCAGGCATCGTGGCGAGCAAGGCGGCCGCCCGGCGCGCGATCGCCGAGGGCGGGGCGTCGGTCAACAACGTCAAGGTGACCGACGAGGGCGCCACGGTGACGGACGCCGACCTGCTGCACGGCCGGTGGGCGGTGCTGCGCCGCGGCAAGCGCACCCTCGCCGTGGCGGACGCGCAGGCCTGAACCCACGACGCGTGCTCTGGGCCGTGACCTCCGTCCTCGGAGGTCACGGCCCTCGCGCTTCCTCGGAGCTGCGCGCCAGGACCGGCTGCTGCCCGTCCGGACCTCGCGGCGACACCGGCACGGCAACGGAGAGCTGCCGGACGCCGACGCGGCGCCGGTTGAGCGCCCCCAGAGTCCGCCGGAGGGCTGTCCGGGGGCCACACGGGTGTCGCGCGCGTCACGATGCGGCGGCTCGGAGGCACGTTTCCGCAGGTCAAGCGCCTGGCGGACGCGCGGCGGGGTGCGCAGGGCGGAGCGCACGGTGCCGCCGAGGCAGAGCGGAGTTGACGGTCAGGGAAACGTCCGCGTAATGTTCTGGATGTCGCCCGGCAGGGAGGAACGGACACCAGGAACGATCCTGGTGGTCGGTCCCACCGAGGTGGCCACCCCCGAGCAGTGACCTCCAGCGCTTCTGGCGCTGGTTGAGACACGCTCGGGATGAGCTAGTCTCTCTTCCGCGGATCGCCTCCACGAGGCGGACCACGATCACCCCGAACAGGGTGGTCAGGGAGAGCGAAAAGCTCAGGTAAGATTGAGAAGTTGCCTCCGGATGGGTCGAAGGGCCTGGATGGATGAGCGTCTGCTCCTTGAGAACTCAACAGTGTGCCAAGTAGTCGATGC
>NZ_JBSGSU010000015.1:0-61790 GCF_053607065.1 Cellulomonas sp. NPDC055163
CCACCGTTCCTGGAGCCGCCGACGGGAGTCCCCCCATCCGCCTGGGTGGGCTCCTCACCCTGGGCGTGGGACCCGTCCGGTTGGCATGGAGCAGGCCGGGCCGGCCAGCGGAGCAGCAGGGCGCGGCACGAGCTCGCGCGCCCGGCGCACCGAGCAGGAGGGCACAAGCGGCGCCGCGGCGACGAAGCGCCGCACCGCACACGGACGTCGCCCGCTGCGCGGGCTCCGGCTGTCGGAGAAGCGGTCGTCTGTGTCCCCTCCTGGCTCTCCATGATCGCCGGCGCGGGCTGCACGCAAGCGGCCTCCGGCCGCCGGGCACGGCGACGAGCCCGACCTGCGTTCGCTGCGCTCACTGAGCCCGGCCGAACTCGCCGCCGCACCCGCCCTGCGGGTTGACGCTCCACCCGCTCATACCGGCGTTCATCTCCGATTGCCAGGAGGGGCCGAAAGACGTTCGGCGCAGCAGGGCAGCACCAATCAGGTCAGGGCGTCCGGGTCCCGTTCTCGCAGGTCAGGTCACACACCAACAGCAGCAGCCAGCAGCTCAAGGGGGAGTCGTCATGGGAACCACCACCGCACAGGTCACCGTCTACACCCGCACCGGCTGCCAGGCGTGCCGCTTCACGTTCCGGGCCCTGGACAAGGCCGGCATCCGCTACGAGGTCGTGGACACCACCGGGAACACCGAGCTCGAGGACGAGCTGCGCGCGCGCGGCGCGATGCAGATGCCCGTCGTCGTCACCCCGATCGGCACCTGGGACGGGTACCGGGACAAGCACATCAAGGCCCTCGTCGAGCACCTGGCCGCCGCACAGCAGCTGAGCGCCTGACATGCACCCCGACGTCGACGCACCGGTGCCGTGGTGGCCGGTCGACCTGGACGCCCCGGTCGAGTACCTGCCCACCACACAGACGCCGGCGAACACCCCGAGCACGCAGGAGAGCACGACCACCCCCACATGAGCGCCCGCCCCCGTCTGCCGGTCACAGGTCGGCGGGGGCGCCGGCAACCACCCACCACCCCCACGCCCGAGAGGAAGGGAGTCGACCCCGTGTGCACCACCTACGCAGGCGAGCTCGCCGAGCAGGTCCTGACCCGCATGCTCTGGTCCCGGCGGAGCGCGGGGATCGTGCGCCCGCACGTGCCGGTGTGGATGTTCGGGTCCCGCGCCGCCCTGGCCGCGCTCATCGTCGACCACGACCAGACCCACCCCGACGCCCCCGCCGACGGCGAAGACCGGGTCACCTCCATCCTCGAGCACGTCCTGACCGTGGCCGGCGACGTCGCCGCGGCCGCCGCCGCACACCGCGACTGGGTCCTGGGCGGGGGAGAAGGCCCAGAGCCGGCGAACCCCTACCGGTGCCCCGTCGCGGGGATCAACGCCCGCGCCCACGGGCGCCCCGACCCGCAGCTGCTCGCCCGCGCCCGCGACGTCCTGACCTACCTACCCACCCTCGCCGGCGCCCCCGAGAGCCCCCGCACCACCGCCGGCCTCATCCGCGAGCTGCGCGCCGCCCGCGACCACGAAGACCAGCACGACCTGCCCGACGTCGACGACCTCGACCGGCCCTGACCAACCCCGTCCCGAGCACCACCCCACCCAGAGGAGAACCGACCCATGACCAGCACCACGACGACCGCCCCGACACCCCTGTGGATGCCGCCGAAGGCCCGTGGGCGCACGCCCGTAACCTCGAGCACAAGACCCGCCGGTCGCACCCGGCACGTGGCCACGAGCAGGGGAGCGTCGATGCCCACCACCACCACGCTGCCCGCGCTCGACAACGCCTGGGCCATCCCGATCTTCAGCCTGACCGCCAAGGTCCGCGCCGCGGCCGCGCCGCTCGTCCACGACGACGGGGCCTGGGACGCCGCCGAGGCCGGGCAGACCCCGATCCGCACCGGGTACACCGCCGCCCGACGCACCGCCGACGCCGGCCAGTACGCCGCCCACCTCCTCCGGCTGCGGGCGATCGACCGGGTCGAGCGTGGCCGCGCCGAACCCTGGACCCTCGCCCTGGCGACCGCGACCGCCGCGATCAACTCCTGGGACTGGGACACCCGCATGCAGGCCGCCCTCGACCTGCGCCGCACCTTCAGAGCCGTCCCCGACGACGAGCACGACGACGCCGTCCGCCAGACCCGCCTGGTCTCCGCGTGGCTCACCCACGCCGGCAACCGCCAGCTCGTCCCCAGCACCGCCCACCTCGCCACCTACGCCCTCGACCACACCCCCCTCACCCCGGGAGCCCTCGCCGCCGCCTGGTACGCCACCCACGGCCCCCGACTCCTGCTCGAGCTCTCCGCCCGCGGCCCCGCCCGCAGTGACGTCCTCGTACGGCAGGCTGTGCGCGGCGTCGACGCCGCACGCATCCTCACCCGGACCGAGATCGCCGGCCGGGCTGGCATCACCCGCCTCATTCTGGACGCCTGGCTCAAGGAGAACCCCGATGCCTGACCTCTCAAACCGCCTGCCTGCAGGAGGGGTGCGATGAAGCCTGCGCACCTGGCAGTGGAGAACGAGGACCTCGTTCTCTTGCGCGAGCTGCTGGACAGCGGCGCCGACATCGAGGAGATCCACGGGGGCGACATCGAGATCGACGGGGGAGTGACTCTGCTCCAGCATGCGATCGATGTCGAGATCGATGGGCACACCCAGAGTGGAGGCCCACTGCACGTGGACACGACGGCGTACCTGCTCGCACGAGGCGCCGACCCCCTCGTCTCCACCCCGCGGCTCGGGACAGCGCTCGACTTCGCGCGGTCCAGCGGGCACTGGCTCGCGGTCGCGGTCATCGAGGCCCACCTCGCGCGAGCCGCCCGCTGAGCGAGCAGTAGCCGCCGGAATGGCTCTGCCCGACCCATGACTGGAGGAGTGATCCCGTGCCTGATGGCGCACCTGCAGACCGCACGAGCGGGCTCGAGGACCAAGTCACTCGATGGGGAGACCGAACCGGGCACCCCGTGCTGATCTGGTTCCTTGCTGCCGTGTACCTCGCGCTCATCAGCGTCGCCGTGCTTGTAGTCGTGGTCGTGATGCTGCGCCGGGCGCTCACGGCGGGCGACGCCTCGGCGACAATCGTCTTCGTGGCGGCGATCGGAGTGGCGGCCCTGGCGCAGCTCGTCTGGTTCCCAACGCGACTCATCCGTCGCGGTCTGGCCGAGCGTCGCGCACGGCTCGCCACGCCCGGCCCCTGACCGGCTGACTCCCGAGCTCAGCGTTAGGTGCTGAGGGGGGTCGCGTCGCTCGAGCGGATCCAAGCGTTCCAGGGCTCCCCGCCCTCCCGAGGCTGAGCGACGAGCACATGGCCGGGGGCGCGGGCGACGACGTCGAGCTCGAGCACCACGGTCTCGCCGCGGTAGTTCGTCGTGGTCACGCGCGCCCGCCGTGGTGGGCGCAGGAGCTCGGGCTTCCCCGCCGGGTCGCCCACCGTGACGATGAGGTCGTACCAGTCCGGCTCGGGAGTCGAGTCGCTGGTCACGCACCCCAGCATCCCGCACGCCGGCGCAGGCTCAGCCCGTGCCGCGCCGGCGCACATCGCTGACCGGCACCCAGACCCCGCCCAGGCGCCAGCGCCGGTCGTAGACCCGCACGAGCACCGCCGCCGACGTCCAGCCGATCGCCTCGGTCTCGACGATCTCGGGCCCGTCGACCTCCCACATCAGCCGCGCCATGCACGGCACCGGTGCCGGGGCGGTGGTCTGCTCGCGTGCCGGCGGGACGTCGACCTCGTTCGCTAGGCGCTGCCAGCGCGGCGCACCGGAGTTCCACGACAGCATCGCCTGTTCACCCATCGAACACGTGTACGAGAAGAGTTGATTCGATGTCGAGCCCGCAGGCCCGTCGGGCCGGGTGAACCTCCGTTGACAGGGCTTCCTGTCGGTAGCACCCTGGACAGGTAACCCTGTCGAGCGAGAGGTGCGCCGGGATGAGCTGGCACGACGATGACGGTCGGCATGAGCTCTACATCGCGTCGGTGTTCGCCGACGGGATGAGCGGGGGAACCACAAGCAGCGAAGGTGTGGCTGCGGACGTCGACGCGGACGGGCGCCGGCTCGCGATCGAGGACTGGCAGTGGCGCCCCGAGGAGGAGATCACCGGGTGGCGGGTGTGCTGCGACTGCCGCCCGGCGACCGGTTCGCGGGTGGACACCACGGTCCTGGCGACCTGGGAGCGGGTGCGACCCCCCAGCGCCGAGGATCCCGCTGCGGGCCGGTTCCTGGCGGAGGGGCGCTGGGCCGCGTCCTCGCTGTCGGACCGCGAGGACGTCCAGGACCTCGCGTTCGCGCTGTGGGATGCCCACCGCGAGCCCGCGCTCGCCGAGAAGGCGATCGCCGACGCCGCCGCTGCGGCGCGCCGCGCGGGCCAGGTGCTCGACGAGGCCGTGCGCACCGGGCGGGCCGCGGGGCTGTCCTGGGTCGACGTCGGCCGCGCCGTCGGGATCACGCGCCAGTCCGCACGCGAACGGTGGGGCACCGACACCCGCCAGTCCACCAGCACGTCGGCCCCCTGAGGTCAGGGTCGAACCGAGCGCCGCGGGGCGCACCTGAGCCGGCGCGCAGTCGCCGGCAAGTCCCACGGCCCTGGCGTGGTCGACCGCCAGCAACCCAGTCCACCTCACGGCCGGTGTCGCCCTGGCCGATGTACCCGGGGTGAAGGTTCTCGCGCTGCGGCGCCCAGGGGTCTGTGCCGGCTGCGCGCGCGAGCTTGAGGTCGGTGTGCGCGCCAGCTGGGACGCCTCCACCCGCACCGTGCGCTGCCTGGAGTGCGCCCCGCGCGCCGAACCCGGCGCACCGCCCCCTGCAGCAGCCGCACCAGACGCGCCACCGCAACCACAGGTGCAGGTGCCGGCGGCCGCGCCGGTGGCGGTCGTCCCGAGCCCAGCGGTGTCCCCGGAGCGGGGCCGGGCGGGTGCTTCGGCGCAGGCGGAGTACGAGCGCCGCTCCGCGCGCCACGAGGAACGCGTGCGCGCCCGGTACCCGCGTCTGGGTGGGTTGATCCTGGCGTTGGCGGGGGAGCCGGTGCACACCCGGGTGTGGGCGCAGGGCGCCCGCGGGGAGCGCGCGGTCGCGGCCAAGCTCGACGACCTGTCCCCGGAGTTCGTCGAGGTGCTGCACGACCGGTCGATGCGCCGCCCCGACGGGCGGCTGTCGAAGGCCAACATCGACCACATCGTCGTGGCGGCGTCCGGGGTGTGGGTCGTGGACGCCAAGACCCACCAGGGCCGCCTCGAGGTCCGCCGCGCCGGCGGGCTCTTCCGACCGCGCGTCGAGCGGCTCTACATCGCCGGGCGGGACAAGACCTCCCTGCTCGACGGGCTCGCCCGCCAGGTCGACGCCGTCCGCGCCCAGCTCCAGGCGGTCGACGCCGCGGTACCGGTGCGCGGCGCCCTGTGCTTCGTCGGCACCGAACTTCCGTGGTTCGGGGAGAGCATCGGCGAGGTCCCGCTCGTCGGGCGCCGCGCGCTCGGGAAGATCCTCAAGCGCGACGGCGATCTCAGCCCTGACGAGCGTGCCACCGTCGCGGCCTACCTCGCCGAGCGGTTCCCCGCCGCACCCTGACCCGGGGGTCGAAAACCCCGGGTGACGTGCAGAAACATGGCCAAGCGCCTAGCGCTCTAGCCTATTTTGGACTACACTACTAGTATGGCGATCAGGTGGACCGACAGCAGCGCGAAGCATGGTGTGGACCAGGCGGACGCGTTGCACGCGATGCTCCACCCGGTCTACGTGGTGCCGGCGTTCGACGTGTCGCGGGTGCCGGGTCTGGCCGATCCGGACCTGTATATCGGCCCGTCGCGCGCGGGGGGGCCTGTTGGAGGTGATGGCATCGGTCGATCGAGCCTCACGGGTGCTGTGGGTGTTCCACGTCATGCCCGCCCGCCAGAAGATCCTCACCAAGGCCAAGGAGATGCAGAAGTGACCCGAGAGCCCGCCGACCGCCCGCAGGCGGCGGATGACGCCGCGACCGAGGCGGCCCTGAACGCCCTGGGCGCGTGGACCGCGTCCGACGACTTCGACCTGCCGGACGGTGCGGTCGTGCACGCCCCGGCCGGGCCGGAGGCGGGCCGGGCGTTCCTCGAGCAGTTCGTCAGCGCCGGGGAGCTGGACAAGGTCAGCCGGGCCGGGCGACCGAGCCTGTCCGGGAAGGGGACCTCACCAAAGCGCCAGGTCCGGCTCCCCGCCGACCTCGACGCGCAGCTCGTGCGCCTGGCCAAGGACAAGGGCCGCACTCCCAGCGACGTGATGCGCGAGGCCGTCGAGACCTACATCCAGAGCGCCTAGCGGAAAGAGCCCGCACGACGTGGACGACGTCGACGTGACCTGACAACTGAAGAAGTGCCCCGACGGTGCTCGAACACCGCCGGGGCGAGGAACCCACCAACAGCACTGGAGGACTCCCATGCGCATTCTCGCGTACGTGGGCCGGATCGGCCCTGACCGCCCGTCGCGCACGAACGACCCCGGCGACGTCGACGAGCTCGACGAGGACCGCGACGCCCTGGCCGTCGTGGTCGGTCTGCGTGATCGGCGGTCGGCCCGATGAGCGCCCCCACGCCCGTGCTCGCGGCGGCGGCCCGGGCGCGTCGGCAGGCCACCGTCGTGGCCGCCGTCGGCGCCGCGGTCCCCACGGTCCTGGCCGCGCAGGGCATGGCGTCCCTGGCCGTGGACGTCCTGGGCTTCAACCTGCTCGCCGCGGTCGCGCTCGCGTCGTTCCTCGAGCTCGCGCTCGTCTCCTCCGCGCTGCTCGCCCGCGCCGCGGCGCTCGCCGGGCGCCCGGGCGGCGCGGACGCGGTCGCGGTGTGGGTTGTCTCGGCGACCTCCGGGGTCCTGGCCGGGGTGCACGAGCTCGTCGCCACGACCCCGGGCGGCTCCTCGACGTGGAACACCGACCCGGCGGCGTTCCTGGCGGCCGCGGTGCGAGCCGTCGCCCCGCTGGTCGCGGCGTGGCTGTGGGAGCGGGTGCTGCAGGCCGCCCGCGCCGAGCACGCCCAGCGCACGCTCACCGAGGTCCGGCGCGACCGGCGCCTGCTCGAGGTCGCGCGCGCGGCGCTGGCCGTGCGGCGCCTGGACGCCGCGACTGGCAGCCGCTGGGCGGCGCGGCAGGCCCGGCGCGCACGCCGGCGGTTGGACCGCGCGCACGTCGCCGCGCTGCGGGTTGCCCCGCCTGCCCCGACGCTGGCCGGGGTGCTGGCCGCGGTGGGCCAGGTGGACCACCTGCCCGCGGCCACGACCGTCTCACCCCTCACGCCCCGACCGGCCGAACCCGCGCCCGAGGAGGTCGGCGCCGCGGTGGCCGTGGCCGCGCCAGCGGAGGTGCCAGTGCTGGCCAACCGACGCGTGGTCGCATCGGACACCCACCGCCCGCACGCGGTGACTGCGCAGGTCAGAGCCGTGATTCAGGATGCTGCGGAGGCGGACGCACTGTTTGACGTCGACGCCGAGAGCGGCCAGGCCACGGACACGCTCGCCCTCGCGGTTGCCGTGCTGCGCGAGGACCCGTCGGTGTCCGGTGCGCGGCTGGCCGACGAGCTCGCCCGCCGTGGCCACGCGATCAGTTCGCGGACCGGGCGGCGCCTGCGCGCCCGCGCCCTCGAGCACATGGACCCCGCGCCCGTCGGGTGAGGATCCGCGTGTCCGGTCAGGCCCCGCGGACGTGGGCCGCGTGACCGGACACGCCCGCCCGCGACCGCCCTGGCTGCATCGATCTATCGATGAGCCGAGCGGGGGCGTCAGCGCGACCCGTCATCATGAGCACAGAACACTTGGAGGACACGATGAGCACGCTCAGCCCCGCGGCGATCGTCGCGCTGGACGCTGCCGGCATCACGCCGGCGCAGTGGATCGCCTTCGGCGGGTGGCTCGAGCAGATCACCGACGCCGACGGTGGCACCCGGTGGGTGCCCTCCGACCAGTGGCGCGGTGATGTGTGCGGCTGTACCGACGACCGGTGCACCGGGTACCACCACGGCGAGAACGAGCCGTGCGGGTGCCTGCCGGCGCTGATCGCAGAGCGCGCGCAGAAGCGCGAGGCGCACGCCCTGTGGGCCGAGTACCGAGCCGCGGCCGAAGCCCACGACGGCCAAGGCGACCACGTTGCCCACGACGCCGCACGTACCCGCGCGGAGGCGTGGGTACGCCGCTACTACCCCGGTGCGCTGACGTTCTCCCTGGACGCGCCCGTCAAGGGCCAGCGCGGCATCTCGGTCACCTACCCCGGCACGGACCCCGGCTACGTCGGGTCGGCCGCGGAGGGCGACGGGTGGCGCATGCTCGTGTGGTCCGCCGACGTCGACGAGAACGGCCGCACCACGGCGCCCGCCGAGGTCCAGCGATGATGCGCTTCTACGTCGACCCCGGGACCCGCGGGCGGTACGCCGACACCCTTCAATTCATCAACGACCGAGCGGTGACGCACACCGTGGCCGTGAGCGAGGACGTGGAACACACCCAAGCCAAGGTGACGATCGCTGGCCCCGGGATCGACGTCGAGCTGTACGACGTCGACGACATCGCCCGGCACGTCGCCCGGCTGCTTGTCGCGTGCCGCGGCCAGAGCCTCGTGGTCAACACCTACCGCCGTTCCGAGGTGCGCGGGGACGAGAACGACAGCGCGGACGTCTACCCGCCGCACGCTCACCCCGCGATCGTGGTGAAGGGCAAGTAGACGCGGGCACGGATGTACGTTCGTGCTCAGGACGCCCCGGTGTCAGCCCCCTGCGCACCGGGGCGCAGCCGAGCATGACCGTCCGAGTTCTCGGGTTCAGGTGCCGTAGAGCTTCAAACCGACGTGGTTGACGATGAACCGCCCTTCGTCTGAGTCGAGGGCGAAGTGGATGCGCCCGACCTCGTTGGGCTTCACGTGATCGTCAACCTTCACGTGAGGGACCTGGTCATGCTGCTGGTCGTCGAACCAGAAGTACCGGAGACGCTTGTCCTTCTCGATCGTGTCATCGTTCGTCGACACGTTGAGGCCGAACTCGACCTTGAACCATGAGTCCAGGCGAGGCATCGGGGACGGTGGCTCCTCGTAGAGCCGGCCTGCGGCTCGACCCAGAGTGATCAGCTGCTCGGTCATGGCTTCTGGCCGCGGGTACCCCGACTTCCGCCAGGACTTCTCCGCTTCGCTTGTGAAGACGATCCTCCCGCTCGAAGCCTTCTCGAGTGCGTCGAAAGTAGGGCCGGCGAGCTTCGGCTGGAGAAGCGGCACGTGCTGCCACTGATCTACTTCCAAAGTCGCGGCGCGCACCGTCTCATACTGCTCGCGCCAGTATTCGGCCTGGCTCGCTGCAGCAGCGAGCTGGTTGACCTGCTCCTGCAACGTGGTGGCTTCGCTCTCCCAGAACTCGCGATCGGTCCGCTCACGCGCCAGCTCCGCGGACAGCTCGTGCACCTGGCCCTGGAAGTCCTGCGCGACCGCCGCCGCGGTGATGCGTTCTGCGGCCCTGGCCCGGGCACCTGCCTGCGCCGAAGCGCGTGCGTCCCGATAAGCCATGTCCGTCCCGCGCCCGTAGACCGAGAGCTCGCCAAGTTGTCGGAAGAGCTGGTCACGCAGCCCGTGGGGCGCAAGCATGGCGAGCTGAGCGGGCGAGAAGATCAACGGACGCGCGCCCGGATCACTCCACACGAGGGCGCCGCCACCGTAGGGCAGGGAGACGGCCGGGAACTCTCGGCGCACCACGTCCGCCGCGAGCCGACTCAAGGTGACGACGGTCGCGAGCCCCACCAGCCCGTTCGCGAGCGATCGAGCCGTGGCCCAGTCACCGGGCGCCCGCGCGTGAAGCAAGGCCACGGGTAACCGTGTGCTGATCTTCAGTGCGCGAGCGACCTCTTCGGCCGCCGCCTCATTCGCCGCCCGCTCATACCGAGTGCTCTGACGCTGACCCGACACTCTTAGCTCCAGGTCGGCATCGCTGGCCACCTGGGCCACCAACGCCGGCTGCCGAAGCTGACTGGCTGCGACCGGCGTGAGCCACACCGAACTGGTTTCCCTACCCATCGAGACTCGCAGCGTCGTCCGCCCATCGATCTCTCCGATGGTCACCCGCGTCACGAACGTTACGTCGTTCGACACCTGGCGAACCTCGACCCGGGTCGCCCGACGCGGTTCCTTACCCAGCGCGCTCCACTGAACGGCGCGCTCACGACCGTCCGGCGCTGGCCCCATCCACGACACGCCATCCGCGAGCAAGTCGTCCGCGGTGACCTCCTCTGCGGCGCGATTGCTCAACCACTTGGCCAAGTGCTCGCGCAAGACATCGCCTGGCACACGCTCTGGCGGACAAGCGACGTCGAACTCCACGGCATACAGCAGCTGCACAGCGAACCACCCTCGAATCGGAACGCGTCGCGATCCCGGCGCCCGCACGGAGAGCGAGTAGCGATGATCAGCGACGGCTCTCGGAGTCTCGCAGAGCGCACGGACACGGGCTGGCGTCCGCGCCGACCCGGCCATCTCCGGTGCCCGACTGGCCCACGAGCTGACGCGACGCGGCTGCCCCGTCAGCGCGCGATCCGGCCAGCGGTTGGGCACCCGCGCGCTTGACGTGCTGACCGGCTGAACGGAGCAGCCGTCCCCAACTCATGGGCTACGGACTGAGGATTGCGTGCCACGATCCAGCTATGGAATTCGCGGCCGTGATCCTGTCCGGTCTGTCACTAGTCATCGCCGTCGTAGGTACGGCGCTGGCCAACAAGCGATCCAAGGAGGCGCTGGACGAGTCGCGCAAGGCTGCCGCCAGTGCTCTCTGGTCCGACGTCCAGCAGGCCGTCCAGCGGTTCATCGGCTTCGATCCGACCATCGAGCCGATCGGCGATCGCCTCGCCGACTTTCGTATCGCGACGATCGCCCTCGTTGACGAACTGGACGACTGGGCAGGGCTCGATACGTGGCTGGAGTCAGAGCGCGCCCTCGGCGCCATCCTCGGTCGGCAAGTGATGGAGTCGGCCCGACCAGGTGCCTCGGTCGACGAGCGGCTGGCCAACCTCGACCCCTACCAACGATGGGCTCAGGTGCTCGGCCACAACTTGCGCCGTTTCAGAAAGGTTGGATTCGACCCTGCTGCCGCGGCGCAACTCCAGGCATCGGCTGAAGGTCAGATCAAGGCCATCTCCACGAAGCACGGGTGGGAGCTACCGCCAACCGAGCTGCCCGGCGTGAGACCGATCGAGCTTTGACGGGCGGTGTCGCTATCGCATTGCAGACCGTGAACATGAGGCGACAGGCGTCAAGAAACCGCACTCTGGACGCTGCACGGACGGGATCGAACGGTGTGGCGTTGAGGTGCACCCCAACGTGACAGCCCGGCGCGCGCCGCCCACGTCGGGGTCCACGTGCGGCACCGACGTGTCCTTCATCCCTGATCGTCCGCCTGCCCCTGCCTATGGTTCACCCACCTGGCCGAAGGGCTACGTCGTCGGCCGCCCGTAGCGGCGTGAGCGCCGCCACCGCGCGGATAGGCTCGGCCGGCGGCAGGCCGGCGAGGGAGCGTGTGTGAAGTACGAGCTGTTCGACTACCAGGAGGACGCCGTCGCGGCGCTCACCAAGCATCTCATCCGCGCGACCCGCGACCACGACGAGGATCCCGACGAGCGGTCCGCTGTCGTGCTCGCAGCACCGACCGGTGCGGGGAAGACCGTCATCGCGACCGGGGTCATCGAGGCGTCTTTGGACGGGGACGAAGCGACCCCGGGCGTCGAGGACGCAACGTTCCTGTGGGTCACCGACGACCCGTCGCTGAACCGGCAGACGCTGCAGAAGATGTACGACTCCTCCTCAGACCTCAAGCTCAACCGGTTGACGATCATCGAGAGCGACTTCGACGAAGAGGTCTTGGCCCCTGGGCGCGTCTACTTCCTGAACATCCAGAAGCTGAGCACCAACGCGACGCTGTCGAGGTCGCGGGTCGACGGACGCACCTATTCGCTATGGGAGACGATCGCGAACACGATCGTGCAGCGCCCGCACGGTTTCGTCGTCGTGGTCGATGAGGCCCACCGGGGCACAACGACGGCTGCCGCGTCAGGGCGAAACAGGGAGACGATCGTCAGCCAGATCATCGGCGGCGGCACGACCGGTCGCCCTGCGGCGCCCGTCGTGTGGGGGATCTCCGCGACGCCTCGGCGGTTCCTTGGGGCTATGGCGGAGGCCGGGCGCACGACGAAGCAGCACACTGTGCGCATCGAGGATGTGCGCGCCTCGGGGCTTCTCAAGGAGCAGATCGTCCTGGGCCACACCCAGGGCATCGACGCCGCCGAGTCGGCACTCGTCCGGTTCGCGGTGCAGCGCGTGCGGCTGTACGACCAGAAGTGGGCCGCGTACACCGCGTCGACGGGAGAGCCGGCCGTCCATCCCGCGTTGGTCATCCAGGTGGCCGACAAGCCGACGCCGGTCGAGCTGGCCACGCTGATCGGCACGGTGCTTGAGGAGTGGCCTGGCATCGGGCCAGAGGCGGTCGTGCACACGTTCGCCGACCACGCCGCGGTGACCGCGGGCGGCTACGAGATCCCCTGGTGCCCGCCGGAGGACATCCAGGACCGCACCGAGGTCCGGGTCGTGCTGTGCAAGACGGCCATCACGACCGGGTGGGACTGCCCGCGCGCGGAGGTCCTGCTCTCCTTCCGGGTGGCGCGTGACCTCGACCTCATCACGCAGGTGATGGGCCGGATGGTCCGCACCCCCCTCGCGAGGCGCATCGACACCGACCAGGACCTCAACGCCGTCCACTGCATCCTGCCGAAGTTCGACAAGGCCGCCGTCGAGGCGATCGCCCAACGGTTCCGCGTCGGCGACGACGAGACCCTCGCGAGCGGCACCGCCGTCATCATCGATGCCGTCGAGCTCGCGCGGAACCCGACCCTTGCACCGGCGCCGGCAGCAGCCCTCGACGTCGCGCCCCGCACGACCTCGTCCTCTTCGGTGGCCCCGAACTCAGACGACTTCGGCCTGGCGTCGGTCGACGAGACGAGCGCGGCCCTCGCCTCACCGACCGAGGCTGCGCAGTCGACGCACTCGAGCACGACGAGCGCGGGCAGCGGCGAGCTGATCGAGGCCGGCGGACTGTTCGCCGCCGACGCGGCACCGGTGCACGACCTGAGCGTCGCGGCACCGACGTCGGTGTTCGATGTGATCGCCGCGCTGCCGTCGTACACGATCCCGCGGCGCACGCTGCGCTCGCCCATTGACCGGCTCACCCAGATGGCGATCCTGCTCGCCGGTGAGCACGACGGCGTGACGATCGACGCGAAGGCGCCGATCAAGGCCCGGGCCGCGCTGCTGTCCGTCGCCGACGAACGCCGGACGGTTCTTGAGGAGTCCGGCGAGCTCGACGAGCTCGTGCGCGGCGCCGGCGTCACACGGCTCTTCGAGCGCACCGTGGGCTTCGCCAACCCGAAGGCGGTCAGCACCGACACCAGCTCCGAGCTCGTGCTCGACGCCCGCGGCGTGCAGATCCTGATGAAGCGCGCCGAGGCGCTGCTCCCGCAGGGGCTGGCCAACGCTTATGTCAAGCGCCTGGCCGAGCGCGACGACCAGATCCGCCAGGCTCAGCTGACCACCATCGCCCTGGCCGGCGACCCCACCCTGCCGACCGCGCTCAAGAACCGCGCCTCGCACATCGTCGAGCAGTGGTTCAAGGACTACGGCGGCGCCATCACCCGGCTCCCCGCACCCGAGCAAGAGCGGTTCGACCGCATCAAGCGCGAGTCGGACCGGCCCCTGCTGACCACGATCACCCTGCCCAGTAACAAGACCGAGAGCTCCGCCGGCACGGCATGGGAGCGGCACATCCTGTCTGACGCAGACGGGCTGTACCGCACCGAGCTGCAGGGCTGGGAGGAGCACGTGCTGCGCACCGAGCTCGCAGCCGGCGCCGTGGCCTGGTACCGCAACCCGTCCACCGGCCGGCACTCGCTGCAGATCCCGTACACGACCGCCAGTGGGATCAGCGGGCTCGCTCCCGACTTCGTCTTCGTCGACCAGGTCGCTGGTCAGCTGGTCGCCTCGCTCGTCGACCCGCACGGCACCCACCTCGCCGACGCTGTCGACAAGCTCAAGGGGCTCGCCGCCTACGCCGCGACTCACGCGGACGCCTACCACCGGATCCAGTCCGTGGCGCTGGTGGACGAGCACTACCTCCTGCTCAACCACAAGGACCCGCTGATCCGCGCCGCCGTCATGGCTTTCGAGGGCACCGACTCGCGAGAGCTCTTCCGTGCGCACGGGACGAGGTACTGACCGTGGCGCACATCGACAACCTCATCGACTCGATCAAGGACCCCCAGCTGCGCACGGCGCTGCGCGCCGAGTACGACAAGGTCACCAAGAGCCGGCGTCTGGGCCTGGTCTTCGACCGCCACCTGCCCGAGTCGGTCGTCCTTCCCGGGTTCGCGATCCGGGAGGGGGAGAAGGTCCAGGTCATTGCGGACGGCTCCGACGACCCAGCGGACATCGACGGCTCCGGCGTCTGGACTGTGACCGACGTCGGGGCCACGCACACCCAGCTGCGCGATGGCAACGGGGAAGCCCGGCAGGTCAGCAGCGGGCGCCTGGTCGCCACGCGCGAGTTCGGGGATCCCATCTACCCGGGCCTGCTGCCCACCGGCCGCGTTGTGCGTGGGGGCGACGCGGACGGCGACGACGGCGGGAAGCCGTTCCACACGGTCATCAACGCGGAGAACTACCACGCGCTCGAGGCGTTGCTCTTCGCCCACGAGGGCCAGGTCGACGCGATCTACATCGACCCGCCGTACAACACCGGCGCCCGCGACTGGAAGTACAACAACGACTACGTCGACGACGCCGACCCCTACCGCCACTCCAAGTGGCTCAGCTTTATCGAGCGCCGGCTGCTGCTGGCCAAGCGGCTGCTCAACCCCGCGGACTCGGTCCTGATCGTCACCATCGACGAGAAGGAGTACCTGCGCCTCGGACTGCTTCTCGAGCAGGTTTTCTCCGACGCCCGAATCACGATGGTCACCGCGTCGATCAACGCTGGCGGCTCAACGCGGACCGGCACCTTCGCCCGGTCCGCTGAGTACATCTTCTTCGTGCAGCTGGGCGCCTCCCACCCCGCCCCGCTCCACCTCGGAGAAGAGTGGAACCCCGTCAAGACGGCGAACAAGAACAACATCCGGTGGAACATGCTGATGCGGTCGGGCACGCAGCCGTTCCGCACGACGCATCCGAACCTCTTCTACCCAGTGTTCGTCAGGTACGCGGCGGACGGCCCCGTCTTCGACTCGGTCGGAGAGCCGTTCTACGGCGACGGCTGGCAGGACGTCGTGCCGCCTGCTGGCTGCGAGGCCGTCTGGCCCATCCGTCAGGACGGCAAGGAGGGTCGCTGGCAGATCTCGCCCGACGCGCTGCGCGAGCTCATCACCCTCGGCTACGCCCGGATCGGCACCTGGCGTGGGGCCAGCAGCTCGCTGAGCTACCTCAAGCAGGGTGAGCGCAAGAAGGTCGACGACGGGACCTTCCCCGTGACGGGCCGCCGCTCCGATGGGTCGGTCATCACCGACGGCTCCGGATACCAGGCGCGCTACGTTCCGAACGACGTCTGGCGGCTGACCAGCCACGACGCCGGAAACAGCGGGAGCCGTCTGCTCGCGCGATTCCTGCCTGACCGCACATTCCCGTTCGCCAAGGCGCTCTACGCGGTCGAGGACGCACTGCGGTTCTTCGTCGCGAACAAGCCCGACGCGCTCGTCCTCGACTTCTTCGCCGGCTCAGGAACGACCACCCACGCCGTCATGCGGCTGAATCGCCAAGACGGCGGTCGCCGCCGCAGCATCTGCGTCACCAACAACGAGGTCGGCGTCGCCGAACAGGCCACGCTGCGCGCTCGAGGGCTCAAGCCCGGCGACGAGGAGTGGGAAGCACTCGGCATCTGCGACTACATCACCAAGCCGCGCATCCGAGCCGCCATCACGGGCACGGCTGCGACAGGGACGGCGGTGGGCGGCGACTACCGGTTCGTCGACGAGTTCGCGATGGCCGACGGGTTCCGCGAGAACGCCGAGTTCTTCACCCTCACCTATGAGGACCCCACGCTCGTTTCGCTCGGGCGCCGGTTCGAGGCGATCGCGCCACTGCTCTGGCTGCAGGCCGGCGCGCGGGGCGAGCGCATCGGTGAGGTGGCCGCGGAAGGCTGGTCGATCCCCCCGGCGGCCTGCTACGGGGTCCTGTTCGACACCAGCACGTGGGGCGCTTTCGTAGCTGCGGCTGCGCGGCGTGACGACCTCACGCACGCGTTCATCGTCACCGACTCGCTCGTCGAGTACCAGCAGGTCGTGGCGCGGCTCGACCCGTCTCTCCGGACGGCCCGGCTCTACGCCGACTACCTGCGCAGTTTCGAGATCAACACTCGAAGCTAGCCCGAGCCGTGACCGACGACGTCGGGTTTGTGATGTCATCGCCGTCGGCGACGTGAGTGCGTCCGCGGGTGTGACGACCTTCGCCATGGTGGCCGATATCGCTGGCGGTCTCAACCGGTCAACGCACCACGTGCCCCGTCACATGTACCAGGATTCGAGGACGACAGGCGGGTGCTTCCGGTGGAGAGGCACGGTGACGTGAGGTGCGCGAGCGCGAGGGTGGGTGGCGGTGTCCAGGAGCCGACTGATCGACAAGTGGGAAGAGGACCTGCCCGGTCTCTCGGACGACGGCGTCC
This sequence comes from Cellulomonas sp. NPDC055163, assembly GCF_053607065.1. NCBI lineage: Bacteria > Bacillati > Actinomycetota > Actinomycetes > Micrococcales > Cellulomonadaceae > Cellulomonas > Cellulomonas sp. NPDC055163. Next base: position 16,672 of record NZ_JBSGSU010000015.1, read on the forward strand.
GAGACCGCGTGCGTATGGCCCGGGAGAACGCCGGGGACTCTGTCGCTCGAGGTATGGGTCGGAATCCGAAGGCGGGCCGGATGTGGCGCGCGAAGTTGCAGTCGGCTGAGGCCGAGTTGGAGCGGCGAGGGCTGCGGCTCTAGCCGTAGAGCGGAGAGGAGGGGAACGGGCTCAGCGTGCGTCGGCCGTCAGGCGCTGGTGCAGTCGCTGGTAGTGGTCGGTTGCGCTGTCCCAGCCCAGGACTCGGCGGGGGCGCGCGTTGATCCTGGCGGCGATGTCGTTGAGATCGCGCTGGGTCAGGGTGCGCAGGTCGGCGTTCTTGGCCAGGTACTGGCGCAGCAGCCGGTTGGTGTTCTCGTTCGACCCGCGCTGCCACGGGCTGGCAGGGTCGCAGAAGTAGACGGCCGTCCCGCACGCAGCGGTCAGCTTCTGGTGTTCGGCCATCTCCCGGCCGCGGTCCCAGGTCAGCGAGAGCCTCAACTGCGCCGGGACCTGGGCGAGGTCGTCGACCAGCCGCGCCCGAACCTCGTCCGCCTTGTAGCCGTCAGGCAGACGCACCAGGCGCACAAACCGGGTCTGTCGCTCGACCAGCGTCGCCACTGCGCTCGGGCGCCGGCCCATGACGAGGTCACCTTCCCAGTGCCCGGCCACGGTGCGCCCGGCGACCTCGTGCGGACGGGAATGGATCGAGGTCATGTTCCGCAGCCGGCCCCGCCCGTCGCGGCGACGCACCATCCGCGGATGACGCAGCGACCGCCCCGTCCGCAGATGCCGTGCCGGGCGTTCCCCGAGCTCACCACGGCCCGCGACATAGACCGTGCGGTAGATCGTCTCGTGGCTGACCCGCATCACCGGATCCTGCTGCTCCTTGGACAGCCACGCCGCGATCTGCTGCGGTGACCAGTCCAGTTCCAGCTTCGCCCGCACCTCTCGGGACAGCGCCGGGTTCATCGCGAGCTTCGTCGGCTTCGGTCGCCGACCTCGGACCAGCGCTGCCGCGTCACCGTCCACCGCTCGGTAGCCGGCTCGACCCCCGTTCCAGGCGACCTCCCTTGAGACGGTCGTCGCCGACCGCCCCAACGCAGCAGCGATCGCCCTGCACGATCTCCCAGCGGCCAGGCCCCGAGAGATCTCCTCCCGCTCCGCGGCGCTCAACCGCCGCGGGTCCCGTCGCCGCACCGGCGGACGGACCCCACCGTGAGCGGCCAGGACCCGACGGACTGTCTCCGGGTGACACCCCACCGACCGCGCGATCGCCCGCACCGACTCCCCGGTCCGCCACCCCGCCCACACCCGGTCCTCGACCGACCCCACCAGCTCCACGCCCGACCTCCCGCCCGGAATCCTCCCGTGCGGTGCGTTGACCGGTTGAGACCGCCATCATCTGCGCACGGTGCGCGGAGGCCGGGGCTGCCGTGCGTCGAGCAGGTGTCCGGAACTCGCGTACGCAACCGCTGGCCGCTCGGGCGCAGCGTGGACGAGTTGTGTGACAGTGCCGGAGCGGGGTGCGCGGGGGGCTCTCATGGGGCGAGTGCGCGCAGGTACCGGCGGGTGGCGGCTCGTTGGGCGGCGTGGGTGAGAGGTCCGCCGAGCCGGGCGTACCAGCTGGCCGGCCGGGAGAAGGCGGTGATCTCGAGCCAGACGGTGGCGCGCTGGTCGATGCGCACGACGAAGGCTTCCTCGCCGCACTCCGGGTGGCCGGTGAGCGTGCCGTAGGCGAAGCCGCGCCGCGCCCGATCGTCGATCAGCGCGACAACGCGGCAGGGTGCGCGGAGCGCCACGGGCCCGACCCGGGCGGTGAGATCGACGACGAGCCCGACCCGGGCGGGTGGGGTTCCGGGGGTCGGGTGCACGCCGGCGCGGCGGTGCAGCTCCCAGCCCACGACCGCGTCTGCTGAGTGTTCGAACAGCGCCCGCCCAGTCCCCAGCTGAACGCGATGGCTCCGGTGGCGGTACCCGTCCGGTAGCTCGGCTGCCAGAGAGGCGCCGATCTCGCGATAGGTCAGCGAGCGTGAAGGCGCGTGGCTCGGCGGGACGGCGCCCTCGGGCAGCGTCACCGTGGCTCCGGTTCGGGTGACCCGGCGGCGGTGACGGGTGTGGCGGGTCGGGGTGGCATGTGGCGGTAGAGGGTGGCGCGGGTGATGCCGGTCTTGGCGGCGATCTCGGCCATGGTGTGCCCGGCCTCGCGCAGGTGGATGGCGTAGGTCAGCTTGTCGGGGTCGACGACGCTGGGGCGTCCGGTGCGCCGGCCGGTCTTGGCGGCGACGGCGCGGGCGTGGGCGGCGCGCTCGAGCATGTAGGTGCGTTCCATCTGGGCGAAGAGCGCCAGCAGCACGAGGGCGAGTTGCCCCATGGGGTCGGTGGGGTCGGCGGAGTTGACCTTGATGGGGTCGGCGAGGTTGCGCAGCCCGACGCCGCGGTCGGTGAGGTCGTGGATGAGGTTGAGGGTGTCGCGCACGGTGCGTCCGAGCCGGTCGAGGGTGTGCACGACGATGACGTCGCCGGCGCGAGCGTAGTCGAGCAGCGCGGTCAGCCCGGGGCGGTCGGTGTGGGCGCCAGACTTCTTGTCGACGAAGATCCGCTCGGTTGGGATGCCGGCGGCGGTGAGGGCGTCGATCTGGCGTTCGAGATCCTGCTTCGCGGTCGAGACCCGCGCGTAGCCCAGCTCCATGCGCCGACCGTAGCGGAACTCGTTGCCGTGGCGGTGTTCTGCGACGCGCGTTTAGCGAGGGCTTCTGGAGCGCGACACTCCGTCACCGTCGGCGCGGGGGAGCGGCTGCCGCGGACCGTCTCACTTCCAAGCAAGTGAGACACGACATCGGCGTCCGAGAAGCGGCAGGCAAGCAATCGAGAAATGGTCGCCCCATCATCGCGATCCGGGACCTCCGCCGTGCTGGCGTCCCGCCGCACCTTGCTAGGGGGCAGCCCTTCCAGGAACCAGAAAAGCTACCGTCTGGTCGCCATTGATTGGAGAGGCGCGTGTAGGCCTACGGAGCTGCATCGAGGGCTGCTACCGTGTCGTACGTCGTCGTGACGACGGTCATTTAAACCGGTCACGGTGATGCTTTGCGGCAGGGGGCGAACTTTTAGCTGATGCATATTCCAATATTGCTGCCAGCGTAGAAGAAGGTGCTTCTAGGTGTCGCCATGAAATATGCATGGCGCAGCGCTGCCGCGGCACGCCCTCATTCACGAGTGTTTGACACCAATCATAGGAGCAACGCATGAAGCGTACTTTCAATAGGGTCGTTGCGATCGCCGCGACCACTCTCGTGGCGGTGGCGGCTGCGGTAGCGGGGGCGGGCGCGGCCTCCGCGACTGCCTGCCCGTCTTCATACACGTGCACCTGGGACGGGTACAACTACCAAGGCAACGGGAATACCGCGGAATATTTCGGATTCAAGAGGTATGTCCCGGACTACCGCTCATTCACATACGCGATCAGCGGCACTAACACTAATGACAGCGCCTCTTCGATCTCGAACAACGGTGTCACGAGCACGATGTACGCGTTCATCCACCTCAATTGCACGGGATACAGCTTCGGACTCCCGAAGAACACCGGGGATGGTAACCTTAGCGACGACGTTGGCAACGTGACAGGCGCCAGTCTGTACGGCTTCAACAACGGCCTCACGAGCGCGTCCTTCGACTCCTACCTTGGTAGCTGCTACTGAGGACTGGACGATTTAATCCGGTCTTGTGCTGAGCCGCGGCGTGGGCGCACTGCTCGCCCACGCCGCGGAACGCAATGAATGCTTACGAAAGTTGATCTCGCGATGAGCTTCCGCCTTTCCTTGGCTAGCGCTCTGCTGGTCGCCGCTTTTGCGCTATCTGCATGCTCGGGCCCTGCGGCCGATGATGATGGTGATGGATCCGCAAGTGCCGCTGCTCTGCCCGCCCAAGACATTGATCGATGGGCAATGCCGGTAGACCAGTACGTGCCACAGAATCAGCCAATGCTCGATTATGCTGAAAATGTCTTGATCAGTGAGTGCATGGCGGCTGCCGGGTACACATGGACTGTGCCGGAATATGACATTCATGCTCCGGATTCGCCTACCCGAAACGCGGTCAATCGCGTGCTATTTAATCGGACTACCGCTGCGAACTGGGGATACCTCCCGGCGCCTAGCACGCAGAAAAACATTGCGGCGCAGCAGGCTGCCACGACGAAGGAGCTGCCTGAAGGATCGGAAGGCACGTTCACGCAGTGCATCGCTGATGTGCGCGCGGATCAGTTACCACTCGAGTCCAGCCAAGCCCGGAACTTCGCTGCGTCACTTGGAATGGCTGCCGATCAAGCGGCCCGACTGGACAACGACGTGCTAGCCGCGGCAGAAGAGTGGCGCACGTGCATGGAGCCGTTGGGCGTTTCAGATCTGCCTGATGGGCCAGAGGGGATGCCTTCGGACTCGCTGAGAGCCGAGTTCGGTCGGGCCGGGAACGGTGAAGCCGACGCCGATCGCGGCGGGGAGGGCGCAAGCGCGCGTGAGATCGAGGTGGCGACGTTCGACGCGGCGTGCCGCGACTCGTCCGGGTGGAGTGAAGCTCGGTATGAGGCAGAGTGGGAGCGGCAGGTAACGGCCGTGGAGGAGAACGCTGATGCGCTTGAGCGAATCTTGGCCGAGCACAAGGAGGTCGATGCTCGGGCGCTGGCAGTCCTCGCAGAACGCGGGCTCGGATGATGTCGCTCGCTAGCCCTCACAGGCGCCGGGTGGGCGTTGGGGTACTTATCATCTCGGTGATCGCCGCGGTGGCGGCGGGTTGGATCGCTGCCTCACATCTTGAGTCGCCCGCGCAACGTGAGGCGGCTGCGTCCGCTCCTGCACCCGGACCGGTGACCGTGCCGGTGGTCTCGCAGGCACTGGAAGAGACGGCGTCCGCACGAGGGACCGTAGTTCAGGCGGCGACAGAGGCGGTGCCCCTCGTCTCAGGCGACGGGAACGCGGTGGTGACAGATGCGCTTGTGGAAGCCGGCTCAACGGTGGCGTCCGGACAAGTTCTGACCGAGATCAACGGCCGACCGGTGATCGCATTGCAGGGGAGGTTCGCGTACTACCGCAATCTGTCGCCCGGGGCTACAGGACCAGATGTTTCGCAGCTGCAGTCCGCGCTTGCGGCTGCTGGCTATGCAGTTCGCGTTGATGGAGATTTTGGTCCTAGCACGGAACGCGCGGTGCGAGCGCTCTACCGGGCCGCGGGGTACAAGGTACCCGACGAGGTCATGGCCGAATCACCAACTAACGACGCCGCCGATTCGTCGGCCGAACGGCCGTTGCCAGACCTACCCGCCACGCAGGCGCCGGTTACTCCCGTCGCGCCGGTGCGCCAGATCGTCGTCCCGGCGAGCGAGATCACGGCGATCAGCACACTCCCAGCGACCGCTGTCACCGTGCCGGCGGTCGGGACTTCCCTCAGCGGAGATCCCGTTGCCGTCACCTTGAGTTCGGGCGACCTTATCGCACACGTCAACGTTGCGGCCTCGCTACTAGTGAGGTTGACCGACGAGACCCCGATCACGATCTCGCGGGACGACGGGCAAGAGGTGGCGGCCACTGCTCTCACTTTGCCGGCTGTGGGCGACCAATCCGAGGTGATGGTCAACGTGCGGCCGGCCGCGGGATTCTCTCCTGACTGGTTAGGCGCGGACGTACTCGCCGTTTTTGTCCTGCAGAGTGTCCAGGGTGAGTCGCTGGTCGTCCCGACTGCGGCCGTGGTTCCGGGAGGTAACGGGCCGCCTACTGTGCTGCGTCTGGAGGACGACGGCTCGTTTCGCTCGGTGCCTGTGACAGAACTCGGCTCACTGGGAGGTAGGACTGCGATTGCCCCGGTCGAGCCCGAGGCCCTAGCTGTCGGGTCGCTGGTTAGGATGGACTAGGTGCCTGACCTCGAATTGAGAGACGTTCGTCGCATATTTCCCGGTGCCCCCCCAGTTGCGGCGCTCGACGGCATCTCATTGAAGATCGCCCAAGGGGAGTTTGTCGCGATTGTCGGCCCCTCCGGGGGCGGAAAATCGACGCTGCTCAATCTGCTCGGGCTCCTCGACGCGCCCTCCGATGGCAGTTACTTCATCGGCGGGGTCGACACCGCCGGAATGAGCGACGGTGCACGCACAAAGCACCGGAGCGACACGTTCTCCTTTGTTTTCCAGGCGTTTCATCTGCTCGAACGGCGACCTGTGGCCGCCAGCGTTGAGCTCGGGCTCATCTATCGTGGCGTGAAGGCTGGGCGACGCAAAGAGTTAGCACGCGACGCGCTCAGCCGTGTGGGCCTCGAGCGGTTTGCAGAGCGGGATACGTCCCTGTTGTCCGGTGGCGAGCGCCAACGGGTGGCGTTGGCGCGCGCCCTCGCCACGACTGCTCCGGTGCTCCTGGCGGACGAGCCCACCGGAAACCTCGACTCGGCCACGAGCGCCACCGTCGTCGAGTATCTACGTCAGGTGAACGATTCTGGGATCACAGTAGTTCTCGTTACTCATGACCTCGCCGTCGCGGAGGCGGCAGACCGGCGGGTCTTCGTTCGCGACGGCCGACTGGTAGAGCAAGTCCGTGCCCCCGCGAGTATGCCGCCCACTCCCGCCCCGGAGCCTCCTCCGGGCAGCGGGGCGGTCCTCAGGCGAGGGGACGTTCTCCGAGACGCCCTTGGGTCGCTCGCCTCCAGACCGGGCCGCACCCTCGGTCTCGTGACGGCTGTCGCAGTTGGTGTTGGTCTCGCCACCGCGACGACAGGGCTCTCCCAGTCGGCCCGGAGCCAGGTGACTGCTAGCTTCGACGCCCACGCAAACAAGCAGGTCACTGTGGCGTGGTCACCGACGTCCTTCCCGGACGGGTGGGGACGTGACGGCGAGGTGCTGGTGGATGGGCTCGACGGACTTGCGGGCGTCGCTGAAGCCGGACTTGTCGACGACCTTGGGCCCCATACGCTCCAGCTGACACCGCAGCGCGAACCCACTAATCATCCTGTCGTGGGAATTTCCGCGATGCTGCCTGACGCCGCCGAGATGGAGATCACTTGGACAGGCGAAGACCGTGTCTTAGGGAACGATGAAGTCCTCCTCGGCCGCACGCTCGCGACCCAGGTGGGACTTGGACCGCTCGCCGGCAGACCCCGCGTGCTGTTGGACGGGCGCGAGGTCAGCGTGGCCGGCGTCATCGAGTCCTCGACTAGAGTCCCCGAAGCGGTCGCGGCCGTGGCCGTCACACTGGATGACAGCGGAAAACTGGGCAGTACCGGCTACCGCCGCGCAGTTCTCACGACCGTCGCTGGAGCGGCGCAGCAGGTCGCTCGGCAGTCGGCGGCTTTTCTCGATCCGGCTGGCGAGCTGGATCTCGACGTCAGTGCTCCCGTCGACCCGAGCACACTGCGCGCTGAGGTGGAGTCGGACGTACGCGCCACTCTCCTGGTCCTCAGCCTTGTCGCGGTGATCGCCTCGATCCTCAGTCTGATGAATGCCATGGTTATGTCGGTGCTCGAGCGGCGCCAGGAAATCGGAATGCGCCGCGCGATCGGGGCCCGCGCGCGCCACATCATCGCTCTCGTGCTTCACGAGTCGGCGCTGATCGGCGCAGCGGGTGGAGCGGCTGGCCTGTGTCTCGGACTGGCCGCGGTCCTCGCTATCACCATCTACCAGCACTGGGCGCCCGTCTTTGACCTAGTTCTTGCGCCGCTCGCAGTTGGGGTCGGGATCACCATCGGCGCGCTCGCTGGACTGCTGGCTGCGGTTCAAGCTGCGCGCATTGACCCTAGCGCCGCGCTCCGCCTGTAGCCCTCCGCGAATCGGCGTCTCTGGCGGCTGCATGCTGGTCACCACCTGTCGAACTCGTCGAGCAGGGATGTCGCAGCGTGCGATCGTGGAGCAGGTCGAGGGTCGAGATCGACGTTGTCCCGCGTTCCGCCGGCGCCAGCGCGCGCCCGGCTCCCGCTGTCCTTTTGGCGGAGATGCGACAGCGGCAGCCCTCGAGGTCGTCCCGCCGGGCGCTGATCTGCCGGTGGTGCTCGCCGCGGTCGGCGCGGTCGACGTGCTGCCCGCGGGCACCGCGGTGGGACACCTGCACGCCGGCGCTCCGGGACGGGAGGTGCGTCCCGCGGGACGGGACACCGCGGCGGGACGGGGCGCGCTCGTCGTCCCGGACACCGGACGCGTCCCGCCCATAGTCGACGACGCACGCGATGACGAGGAGGACCCTCCCGGCGGCGGGACACACGTCGACGACGCGCGCCCGTCCCAGCCGGGTGGGGCGGGCGCCGAGACCCTGCCCCGCGAGAGCGCGCCGTCGCCGAGCGGACGGGACATCTCCGAGCGGGACACCGCGGACGAGCGCGAGCTCGCCGGGACGACGGGGTCTGGCGCCCGTCCCGCGCTGGTGGGGGACGGTGCTGGGACGGGCGGGACGACGGGACGCCCCCGCACGGTGGTCCGGGTCGCGGAGCTCGCGACCCGGGAGGCTGCGATCGCGGCCCTCGCCGCGCAGGGGTTGCCCCAGCGGGCGATCGCCGAACAGGTCGGGGTGTCGAAGTCGACGGTGTCCCGCATCCTGCAGACCACGGGACAGGCGCCGGCTGCGGAGCGTCCCGCCGCTGTCGCGGCGGGGGTGGGACAGCGGTAGCGCTCGAGCGTGACCGCGAACGCCCGCGGCCCATCGGCCCGTGGGGCGTTCGCGTCTGTGGGACGCGACCGGCTACGCGTCAGAGGCCGTGCACAGCCGGCGCTTGCGCGAGGTGAGCTGACAGCGGCGTGGTGAGGGCGCCGGTTGTGTGCGGGCGGTCGGCTGGGTCCCGTCGTCCCCCTGTGCGCGGGCCGAGCCGCGGAGCGATGGAGCTCGGGCCGTGCCCAGGTGGGCGAGGGGTCAGCGGGAGGCCCAGCGCTCGAAGAACTCGGCGACGGCTCTGCGGTCGGCGGGGTCGAGATCCAGCCAGTCGCGCGCGAAGCGGCGCGCGTGCTCCTCGAGCTGGCGCGTGCGGCCGGTGTCCCCGAAGTCGGGCCGTCGGGGATCGTCGTAGAGGTCCGAGGCTTCCCCCCACAGGCAGTACGCGGCTCCACCGTGCGTGGCGTCCACGACCAGGTCCGTGTCGGTCAGGATTCCGCACGCGTCGAGGCAGAGGTCGTAGGTGCGCGCGTCCTCGCGCAGCACCCGTCGGGCGTAGTCGGTCATGACACGGCAGAGCGCTGTGTCGGGATCGGCTGCGCCGATCGACCCTCCGGCCGCCTCCATGCGGTGAGGCTACCGCTGCCTCGGCGTGCGAAGCGTGCAAAGCGTGCGAAGCGTGCGAAGCGTGCGAAGCGTGCGAAGCGTGCGAAGCGTGCGAAGCGTGCGAAGCGTGCGAAGCGTGCGAAGCGGAGCAAGCTATACACTTAGGTTCCCTAAGTGGCTTGAGTGCTCGACCTGGAGGGGTCGGCGCGGGCACACTGGTCGTGTGGTCCCCGCGGTCGCGGGGTCGCTGCGCTGGGCCGGGAAGAGCGGGGGAGTGGCATGGCTGAGGAGGCGTTGCCCGCCCGCAGGTTCGGGCGCCGGCGGCAGGCGAACGTGGCCGGGGGCCGGCCGAAGGCGTACAAGGTGACGGTCTCGGACGAGGAGAACGACCGGCTGGTCGCCCTGGCGGGTGAGGCGGGGACGACCGTCCCGCGGTTGCTGGTGGAGTCGGCTCTGGCCGATCGGTCGGCGGGGAGCGTGAGCGAGCGCCGCAACGCCGCGGCGGAGCTGTTCCGGGTCTACCGGTTGCTGGCGGCGGTGTCGAACAACGTCAACCAGATCGCGCGGGCGACGAACGCCACGGGCGAGGTGCACGAGGAGCTGGTGGCGACGCTGGCCGCGGTGCGGCGGACCGCTGAGCGGGTCGACGGCGTGATCGAGGGGTTGCGCGTCTCGTGATGCCGAACATCACCCGGGGTGGCCGGATGGGTGGGCTGATGGTCTACCTCGCCGGCGACGGGCGGGCGAACGAGCACACCGACCCGCACCTGGTCGCGGGGGACCCGGCGATCATGGCGTGGCACGACGACGCTGTCCTGGACCGGGCGTCCGCGCTGGCGATCGCCCGTCAGTTGGACGACCCCGCGCGGGTGTTCGGCACGCAGGTGCTGGTCGCGGACAAGGACGCGGACGGGAACGTGGTGGGTCACCGGGACGGGCACGTGTGGCACTGCTCGCTGTCGCTGCGCGCCGACGAGGGTCAGCTGACCGACGAGCAGTGGAGCCAGATCGCGGCGGCGTTCGTGGACCGGATGGGGTTCACGGAGTCGGGTGGGAAGGCGGCGTGCCGGTGGGTCGCGGTCCGTCACGGGCTGTCGAAGGCCGGCAACGACCACGTGCACATCGCGGTGAACCTGGTCCGGGAGGACGGGACCAAGGCGAGCGTGTGGAACGACCGCCGGCACGCTCAGCGGATCGCGGGGGAGCTGGAGAAGGAGCACGGCCTGGTCGTGCTCGAGTCCCGCGAGGCCGCCCGTGGCGCCCGGGGGGTCAAGCCGGGGGAGCAGGCCCGCCAGGAGCGCACCGGCGCCCCCGAGCCCGAGCGCGTCACCCTCGCCCGCCGCGTGCGGGCCGTGGCCACGGCGAGCGTCGATGAGGCGGAGTTCGTCCGCCGCGCCCGCCGGGAGGGGCTGTTGATCCGGCCGCGGTTCGCTGCCGGGCGTGAGGACGTGGTGGCGGGGTACTCGGTGGCGGTGCGGCCGCCGGCGGGGGAGACGGTGGTGTGGTTCGGCGGCGGTCACCTCGCCCGTGACCTGACCCTGCCGCGGCTGCGGGAGCAGTGGCCGGACACCCCGCAGGGCGCGACCGCGGCGGTCGCGGAGTGGAAGGCCGCCCGCCGCGGGCAGCGTCCCGTCGCCCCAGGGCGCGAGCACGCCGAGCCGGACCCCGAGCTGTGGCAGCAGTACGCCACCGAGATCGGTGAGCTGCGCGACCGGTTGCGGTCGGTGCCGGTGGACGACACTGCGACCTGGGCGCAGGTTGCCCGGGAGACCTCGGGGGCGTTCGCGGCCTGGTCGACGCGCGTCGAGCCCGTGCCCGGGCCGCTCGCCGCGACCTCCGATGCCCTGGCCCGGTTCGGGACCATCCGGCCGAGCCGGGTGCCGAAGGTCTCGCCGTCGGCGGCGGTGAAGGGTGCGTCCTGGATGCTGCTGGCCGCGGCCCACGGCGGGCAGTCCAAGACCGCGCAGGCGGTGATGTTCCGGCAGATGGTGAACCTGACCCGCGCCCTGTACGAGGCGCACCGGGCGATCGGGCAGGCGCAGGCCGCTGCGCAGATCGAGCGCGCGGTCCGCGGGCAGCTCGCGACCGTCGCAGCTGGGCTGCCGGCCATCGGCGCGCACGGCCACCTGGTGCGGGAGAGCGAGGTCGCGCGGGCGCGGCGGATCGCGTCCACCGGGCAGGCACCCGCCACCGCGATCGGGTCCCCGGTCCCGAACACGCTCGAGCGGGCCCGGGAGGCCGCGCACACCGCGCCGACCCTCGATGAGGGCGGTCCGGGGCACGAACGGTAGGTCAGGTCAGATCACCGCCGGCGCAGGCTGCGGTGAGTCGATGCAGGGGGAAGGGATGGGTGAGCGCGATGGCTGACAGTGATGGGGTCGAGGAGCTCCTCGACGAGAGCGCGCGGGCCGCGGTGATGGTGGCCAGTCAGGTCGCCGAGCCGCTGCTGCGGATGGTCGCCGACGAGCGGCGCCAGGCGCAGGCCCGCGCCGAGGAACGCGCCCGCGACCTCGAGCAGCGAGTGGCCGCCGAGCGTGCGGCCGCCCGCGCGGAGCTCGCCGTCGTCGCCCGGGACGAGTGGTGGGACAAGGCGACCCAGCAAGACGTCGCTCGCGCCTGGACGGTCGCGACCGCGTGGGCACCGCTCGACCAGGACGCCGCCGCGGCAGCGCAGACCATCCGCACGCAGGCCCAGGCCCGCTACGGCGTCGACCTCGCGGCCGCCGCACCGGCTGACCCCGTCGGCGCCGACACCCGGCGCGCGGACCTCCGGGACCCCTACCGGGTCCTGCCTGCACATGAGTCTGGCGTCGCTTCCCCTGCGCTGGGGCACGGGGCTCCGACGTTCGCGGTGCAGGGGAGCCTGGGGTTGGCTCGCGACCACACCGTCCGGGAGCAGGAGCGTGGGCGCGATGAGTCACGTCCCGCGACCGAGCGCGGCGCCGAGCTGTCAGTGGGCAGGGGCCCGACCCTCGAAGAGGCTGCCGGCGAAGCCGCGCGTGCGCGCACCGCCGCGCGCGCGGACGAGCTGACCGCGGTGGCGATCCTGACCGACCGCGACCCGAGCAACGATGTCCACGGCGTCGCGCTCTACGACAGCGCCGAACGGCGCAGCGAGCTCGCGGACCGGCTCGCGCACGCCGGCGTCGACGCCGAGATCGTCGATGCCCGCGTCGTTGCCGACATGGGCTTCGCGGCCGCGCCGGCGGCCGCTGTGGTTTCGCCGTCGCGCGCGAAGTCGACCACACGCCCAGTCCAGCAGGGGCGTCAGCATCGTCAGGTCGAACTTGGGCGATGACGGAGGCAGCTTGCGTCGGCGACCTAGCCGTTCACGCTCAGTGCGCAGACCTCGGCCGCGTACGCCGGCCACCCCATGTCTGCGGCCGTGTATCGGTCCTGGTACACGGTGTCGTACGAGTTTCGGCATGCAGACGTGCGGTCTGGCTGGACTCCGGTCGAAGCGCCGCCGCCATTGCCACCACTGGACACCGGGCCGGCGACTGTCAACCACACCATCCCGATCACCCCGAGCACAACCATGCCGAGGCAGCCGAACGTCCAGGCACTGCCGGCCGTTGAGCTGCTGAGCGTCACCTGTGGGCCACTGTGAAGACCAGCCGCCGGATCTCGGAGCGAGATGCTGCCGTCCACGATCCTCCGCCGGACGTCGGCGTGAGCGGCCATTGCGAGTCGCCGCAAAGTCGGCGCGTCGAGACTCTCGGGCTTCCCCAGGTCGCTCGCGCGCCCCACCTGATGGTGACGGTCATGAACTGTGACAACCGTCAGACCGCCCGAAGCCTTGACCGCATACCTCCAGCCGTCCGGCAGTACGGGCGCTCCCGCAGCGATCGCCTTGGCGTGCCAGGCACTCAGACCAGAACCAGCGGGGCTCGGAGTTGCCGAGGGGGCATCAGTCACCACGGGCACATCGACCAGAGAGTGCGGTCGCTGAGACTCCCCAGCCCAACTCACCCCGCGCCGATAATGAACCTTATGACGCTTCACGGCTGACCCCGACGGGGGGCGCTCGCCAATGAACACGGGGTCGTCCCATAGATCTTCCACTGGCGGAGGTGTCGGGCGCTGCAGATCGACGCCGTCCTAGGCGAGTCGTTATGGGCGAACGCGAGGCGGCCCGATGAAAGGACCGAGGCGGTTTAGCACATGCTGAGGCGTCAACGGCTCGTCATAATCAAAATGGATGAGCGTCACCTTTCGATCCCGACACAAGGCAACCTTCCGTGCATCTCTCTCTTGCTGTCGATCCAGTGCGTCTTTTCCTCCCCAGTGTTCCACCGGTCGAAAGTGTTGCTCGCCCTGATACTCAACCGCTAGGGAAAGTTCTGGTATCCAGATGTCTAGCTCCAGGCCGCCGAGCCACGATGGTCGCACACATCTTTCCACCCGCTCGCTGGGGACAAGTTGCTTGATCATCTCATACAGAAGCGTCTCGGAAACCTTCCATGTTCCGATCGCCGGCACCCCAAAGGAAGCGCGAACTGTGTTCTCAACCTCGTGCTGAGAAACCATGTCTTCGGTTTCGCCAACTCCGTCCGTGTCACTCGCGAGCCACTCCTGAGCGATGAACCATTCGTGGTGCTGGCGGAATCGACTCAGGGTGGACCGGTAGCGGAGGGCCGGTGTCTGACTGTTGCAGCGATGGCACAGGCTGGTGCCCCACGAGTCGTCGTCGTCTAAGACGACATCGAACGATCGGCCCTGGAGGACCGCGGGAGACACAGGTACGTCTCGCCGGGTTTGTGAGACGCCGTCGGCGTCGAAGGCCTCGTCGCCGTGTGCGACCGCATCGAAGGCTGCTCGGGCGCATGCACACAGACGAAACGGGCCTTCTTCGTGCTTGCTGTATCCGAGGAACACCCCATACCGGCGTGGGGGATAGATCACCCAGGCGTCTGGCAGCCCGGGTTCGAAAATAAGTTCACCGCGCACCCCTACCGCTGTGGTCTCTCGCACAGACCGCAGCGCTGTTACAGATGCCGCGATGGCGGCCTCGGCCGCTGACAGCCAGCTCGCCAGGGCGCGCTTGGAGCGGGTGGTCTTGCGCAGCTCTGCGAGCATCTCGTCCGGGTACATCCCGTCGAACGGAACCGCGGGAACATCGCCGAGTAGTTCCTTGGCCCTCTCGGCATCGCGCACGAGCGCATCGTGTAGCGGATCCCACACAAGTCGGAAGTCGCAGACGTTCTCCCGCCCTTCGAAGGCCGTGTAGACGTTGGCAGGGGCGCGAGTGCACAGGCTCAGGCGGTACGGGCTGGGGATGAGTCGCGTAGGCAGCGTGCCCTCGAAGGACGGGGCCGTCACTGCCACGGATCCGCCGAACCCATCGCGCGGAACGACGACTAGGCCCTCTGAGACCCATACGAGCCCGTAGGGGACATCCGGAGACCAGCGGAGATCGCGTCCGTTGGTGCGCGCGCTCTGCCCGAGGCGCGGTGCGTGCCCGAGCAGCGGCATTCGAGGCCCGTACCCCGCTGCGCGCTCCGCGTCGGTGAACGGCGGCTCCGGCGGTTCAGGCGCCGCCAGCAACCCGCCACCCTCGCGGATGAAGTCCCGAACGTGGAGGGGTACGTGTCGAAGCGTCTCGAGGAATGCCCCATCTACCGCTCGGCCCGTCATGCGGTCGAAGGCGAGAAGTAGGTCGGCAGTGATCCGGGCGCCCGGTGGCACGCCAGCGGACAGCATCCAGACGCGAAACTCCGCCTCCTCAACGGGTAGTTCCCCTGCTAGGGCACCGTTACCAGGCCGGGCAGAATCTGCATCACGTCGCACACCTCCCTATCGGCTGCGCGCGCCGGGATTCCAGCCTCCGACCGCTGTGACCAGGTCACTCTGACGCCAACGTCCCGCGCCGATAATGATCGTTATGACAGATGGCCAGGGCGTCGACAGTGCGCTTCGGCCCGGACTGACTCAGCAAGGCGGCGCCTCGGCCGATGCAGCAGGGGTGTCAAACACACCAACGGTCCCGGGCGGCCTAGACGAAGCTGACGAGCCAAAGTTGCATACCAAGGTGGCTCTCCCTCTGCGGCTTCGACGATGGAGCGGATGGCCGCGTGGCAAGGGGCACTGCGAACGGCAGCAGCGACTGCTGATCCGCAGCGCGGAGGGCGAGCGAGTGGGGTTCGTCCTCGACGAGCAGCACTTGTACCTCGATGCCGGATGGGAGCCGGCCCGGCCTCAGATCATCGGCGCCCTGCAGACGATCGGCGTCGTCGTCCAGGCCCCGCACTCGGACGTCATCGCGGCACTTGAAACCGGCCCTTGGTTCAACGCATGGCCGTCCGACGACAGAGTCGACATCTACGACGACGATCTCCCCAGCCGAAGCGGGCACGAGCGCATCGGAAGGTACTTCCGAGCCACCGTCGAGCTCGACGTCGTAGAAGAGCGTCACCGCGCGCCGGTCGAGCACTTGCTCCAGCGGATGGGCGTAACACCTCTTGGCACGCGGAGCTCCGTCTTCGCGGGTACTGAACAGCGCCGCACGCTCGCGCAAGATCGCGCCGAGGTCATCGCGTTCAAGGCTGTCGCTGACCAGGCTGAACGCCATCGACTCCTGCGACGAGCCGTTCAGCTGTTCCACAACCGTCTCGCTGTGCTGAACGGCGACGGGAGCCCGCCCTCCAGCCTCGAACGAAGACTGCCAGCTGAGGACTGGGCTGGCTGGTCGAGCTCTTGCCGATTCCCCGTGGTCCAGGCGCTCCCCACGGAGTTGCGTCTGAGGGTCTCAGGTTGGCTCCGGATAGCCCACCAGGCAATGCACTGCCAGGAAGCTCAAACTGAGCGGACGCTCGCAGACTTCGGTGGCGTGCACCAACCGGACCGCGGATGGTGGCCCGCCGCAGACGCCCGGCGCGGCGCTTCGCTGGACTCGCGGGATGTGCGGCGCATCAAAACGCCGCTCCCCTGGCCCGACGACGTGGACGCGTGGATCGACGAGCTTCTGGACAGGCACAACTCATTCTTCGCTGTAGTCGCTGGCTTCAGAGCCCGGCACCGGTACCCGCAGCTCTGGTCCGCCGCTGCGACCGCCTGGGAGAAGCGAGATAGGCCGGAGTCCTGGTTCGGAATCACCCTCGCCGATGACACCGACTCGCAGATTGCCGGATTTCTCGCTGGGGCGCTGTGGCGTCGGACCGTGCAGCGACGAACATGGCAGGACGCTGACTTGGTGGCGTGCACAATCTGCGGCGAGGACTTCACGTTGCGGCACTGCCGCTATGACTCGGTGGTTGCCTGGGGTGCCGATCGATGGTGTCCCGCGTGCGCCTCTGCACCGTACAAGAACTTCGGCTACTTCGGGGACGACGATGAGCCCGACCCAGAGGTTTGGGGTCAACTGCCCGATCTGACGGACGAGGTCGCCCTGGAGGCGATCCGCCACATGGCGTCGATCCAAGACCACCCAAGTCTGCTGATGCCGAAAACTCCGCAGCCAGAAGACATGCCGCCGGTGCTCGCCGACGCCTGGCTCCTCGCCCGCATCGCGCTCCCCCACAGGGACGAGTTGTCCTACCTGCAAGACGGACGGACCTGGACCACCTGGCTCCAGACGGCTGGCGTGATCAGTCCCATCGCCCGCCTGTCCCGAGGCACTGCTGTCACCGCGCAGGACGGGCACCCGTGCCGCTCGCTCCTGGAGCTTGTCATCGATGACTTCCTCAGCGCGAACGAGGTCCGGCACGAACTCGAGCCGGTGTATCCGTGGCACCACTCCCTCAACCCGACTGGGCGGCGGCGAGCAGACTGGCTGCTGCCCGGGCGCGTCGTAGTGGAGGCGGCGGGTATGAACAGCGAGGCCTATCTCGACCGGCTGGCTGAGAAGCAAGAACTCGCAGAACTTGCCGGCTTTCGCCTGATCACGGTGCTTCCCGGGCAGGTGGGTGACCTTCCCGCACTGCTCCGCGCCCACCTCCCAGAGGGAGCGCTCGTCGGCGCAGAGATGGAGGCGCTTCCGTCTGCGATTGCCTGACACGCTGCAGCGCCCCGGGAGGCGTGAGCCCGGTCGTGGGCCTCGGCGGCGCCCAACACCCCGACCCGACCCGACCCGTCTCGACGCCTCCGACGCACCGCCCCCTCCCCATGCACCTCCGGGCTGCGGCTGAGCCCCAACGAGTGACTCTTGTCCCTCAATCGCTAGCCGTGGGCGCCATTCGCCGACGCTAGCCTGTCTCTTTATGGTTTCCAAGTGGTCAAAGCGGAAAAACGAAGTGGCTCGACTGGTTAGGGCCGTGGCAATCTCCTCCACGCTGGTCGTTTTCGCGACCGCTTGCACCTCCCTGCCTGCAACTCCGGCCCCTGTTGCGGCAGAGACCATGCTCCCGAGCGCCAGTCCGTCGCCGCTGTACTCTGACTTCTCGTCGTGGACATCTGCGCAGAAAGCGTTCATCCAAGAATTTCGCACGGCCGCAACGAATCCTTCTTACGCCGAGGCCACGGGAATTCTGCCGAACTTCAGCGAAGAGGCCGCGGCGCAGTACCTTAGATTCGGCGACTATGCGTGCGAGCGCCTCGTTCTCGGGGACGCCTGGGAGAGTATCGCCATCGAAGCGCCTTATCTGCCGCAAGACGGCGCCTTCGAGCTCATCGGTAAGTCCAGCAGGTTTCTGTGCCCTGAGGCGGAGGGCTGATTTCGACGCTCGCCGCAAGGGTGTCAAGTAGGCGGAGTGGTCATGACTCGCAGTTCTTGCCGTCGTTGTCACCGTCGCGGTACCAGCCATACTCGGGGTTGACGCCGGCGTAGTAAGGGCCGTAGCCAGCCCCGATTGCCTCCTTGCAGCTGCCGAACCGAGGATCGGTCGCGCTGGCCGGGTCTGGCTCCGGCTCGGCGGGAGCCGGAGCCGCGGGAGCCGGAGCCGCGGGAGCGGGGGCAGCGGGAGCTGGGGCCGCAGGCGCCGGTGCAGGCGCTGCGGGCGCGGGATCTGCGGAGGGAGCTGGGGGATGGAAGCAGGCGGCAGGGTCGACCCGGCCGGCAGCGGCTCGTCGGGGCATCCGGCCAGGACCCCGGCGATCGCTGTGCGCTCGGCCTCGGTGATCCAGAGCCCGTAGGCGTACTTCACTGCAACCTGGCGGGCGACGTACTGGCACCTGTAGGCCTTGTTCGGCGGCAGCCACGTGGCGGCGTCACCGTCGCCCTTCTGGGTATTCAGAGGGCCGGACACCGCGAGCAGGTTGAGTGGGTCGTTGCCGAACCCGTGCAGCTTCGTGCCGTCCCGGCCCGTGGCGCCGGTCTGCCAGGCGTTGGACAGTGCGACGACGTGGTCGATCTGCACGTCGTCGGAGGTGGCCTGTCCACGGGTGAAAGGGATGGGCGACCCTGAGTAGGGGTCAGCGAGTGTCCCGGTGGCTACGACGCAGTTATTGGTGCCGGGCCTTGAGAGCGACGCTTGCGAGGTCGCGGCGCAGGATGTCGTTGCGGGTGTCGCACCCGTTGCGGTCCAGGTCCACCGCGCGGTATCCGAAGGCGTCCCGGTCGTAGCCGGACTTGGGTGCGCGGCCCTTGACCTCGAGCGCCGCCAGCGCAGTCAACGCGCTCTGCCCGCTGGCCACGGACAGCGCCGCCGCGAGGAGCAGGCCAACGGCCGGAACACACACCGACGGCCGCCGCAGCACCGTCCTCCACGCAGGTCCAGCGGGACGTGGGGAAGGCGACCGTGACCAGGACATCCGCCCATTCTGGCGACGTCTGGGGCGACCTCAGCGAGGTTTCACCCTCCTGCTGCCCACGCCGGCGTCCCGGCACGCATCTCCGCGCGCGGCGACGAGGGCGCCAGGAACCGTTGCGCCATATACAGCGGTGCTGCGCGCTACGCGCGGTCAGTGGTGGTTGTGGCCGTGTCGAGTGCCGCTCGGAGCTCGGCGACGTTCGGCAGAGCGGCGCGTGCCTCGGGGGGCAGGGCGTCGTAGGTGTAGTCAGCAACGGCCATTGGTGCGGCGGTGCTGGACAAGGCGTAGCGCACGACCTGCTCGTCGCGGTCGCGGCACAGCAGGATCCCGACGGTGGGTGCGTGGATCGCGTCGTCGCGGACGAGGTCGTCGACGATGGCGACGTAGGTGCCGAGCTGGCCGGTGTACTCGGGGCGGAAGCGGCCCATCTTGAGCTCGACGACGACGTAGCGCAGCTGGGTGAGGTGAAAGAGCAGCAGGTCGATGATGAATTCGTCGTCGCCGACCTCGAAGCGGACCTGGCGTCCGACGAAGGCCATGCCGTGTCCGAACGCGGTGAGCGTGGCTTGGAGCTTGTCCATCATCGACTGCTCGAGCCGGTGCTCGTTCACCGGTGCGGTCAGCCCGAGGTGATCGAACACGTAGGGGTCGCGAGTGAGCTGCTGAGCGAGGTCGGAATCTGGCGCGGGCAGGGTCGCGGTGAAGTTGGACGGCGCCGCCCCGATCCGGCGGTGCAGCCCGGACATGATCTGGTGGGTCAGGACGTTGCGGGACCACCCATGCTCGAGGGCTTGTGCGGCGTACCAGTGCCGCTCCGCGGGGTCCTCGAGGCGGTCGAGCAGGGTCGTGAGGTGGGTCCAGGGAAGTTGTGCAGCGGGCTGCTGCAGAAAGTCCGCCTCGGCCCGCCACACTTCGGCGACCGCGCGCATGTAGTGGAGGTTGCGCACGGAGAACCCGCGCTGGTCGGGGAACTCGGCGCGCAGGTCCCCGGCAAGCCGGTCGATGACCTTTGCTCCCCAGCCGGCCTGCTCCTGCCGGTCGAGGATGTCCCGTCCGATCGACCAGTACAAGCGCAGCACCTCGGTGTTCGCTGCCCGCGCCGCGCGGACCTGGGCGGTGCGGACGCGCTGCTTGAGCGTTTCGAGGAGCTCGGCGTACCCGGCGAGCTCCACGTCACCGCTGCTCGACTTCGCCGCTGTGCTCACCCCTGCATCCTGCCGGACGTAGCCAGCGGATCAGCGCTCGAGGTCAGGTGGGGCCGGTGACCGGTGCCGGGTGGAGGCGGGTGTCCCCCGGGCTGCAGCGCGCCGTGCGGCGTACGTCTCGCTGTCCATGAGTGGTCCGCCGGCGACCCGCCCACGGACGTCGCTGGGTACGGGGGCGGCTTCTACTGCGTTGACGCGATAGACGTGGAGCTCGCGAACGACGGGGTGGCGTTCGGCGACCTGGCGGGCGACGTCCTCGCACACAGACCGGTCGTCACGCCCGGCGCCGTACAGCGACCCGGAGAACGACGTCGGCACCCACCGCCCACCCATGCCGGGCTCCTCCCCCGCGGCGGTGCGCTGCTCGGCGTCGAGGTAGCCCTCGCGCCACCGGTTCGCCACGCGCTGCTGAGTCACCTCGCGGGGGGCCTCGACATCAACGACGGTGACCTCATACCCGGCCAGGGCCAGGCCGTGCAGCATCTGGTCCGCGCGGCTGGCCTTGGACAGGGTGCCGTCGATGACGATGTTCTGGCCCGCGCGCACCGCGTCGGTGAACGCGAGCCGGTTCAGCAGGGAGGACTCCTCGTGGACGAGTGCGGCGAGATCACGTGGATGAAACCTCTCGCCGCGGGCTTCGAGGTCGCGAACGGCGGGCGGCTTGAGAAACGCCTCGTAGCTGCCGTCAGTATGGGCGTGCTCGAGGAGCTCGTCCTTGAAGTCGTCGCTGTTGAGCGTGCGCCAGTTCTCGAGGTGGGCTTCAGGGCCGCGTCGAGCGCGCAGGACGTCGGTCAGGACGCTGGTCTTGCCGGCGCCGGGCGGACCGGCGAGCACGATGGCCTGCCGCTCGCGTGGGACGTGCGCCGAGCGCTCGGCGGCCCTGGCCAGGATCCGCTCGTGCAGTCGCTGCCGGACGGGGGTGGCTGCGCCGGTGGCCTGGTCGAACCAGGCGGGGTTGTGCACGGTGGCGTGCGGGCTGGCCGGGGAGAGCGGTTCGCCGTCGACGGACAGGGACGTCAGGTGGTCGCGGTGACGCTCGAGCGCCTCGGGCGTGATCACGTGGTGGTCCTATCGCGCACGCTCGGGCGTCGTCGCGCGCAGGCCAGCCTAGAGCGCCGATGCCATGACCTGGGGCGTTAGTCGCGCGGAGTGAGCCCTGTCAGCTCGCCGGCCCGCACGCGTGCGCCGTAGGCGTCGAAGATCACCTCGTAGTCCTCGTGGTCGAGATATCCCTCGCGGGTGGCGGTGCTGACGTTCTCGAAGGAGTGGTCGTCGACGACCCAGATCTCGTCGTACGGCCCGTCGGGTCGCTCTCGGGAGGTGTAGTCCCACGCCGACAGCTCCGCGCGCATCTGCTCTCGGGTGATCAGCCCGGCGGCGTACCGCTCCGCGACCTCGAGCGGAGTCGCCGAGCTGAACCCCTCACGCACGGCCGGCACGCGCTCCGCGGCCCGAGCGAGCATCTTCGCCACCGCCGGCTGCGTGACGCCCAAAGTCCGGGCGAGCTCGTTCTGGGTGATCCCCGCCTCGCTCGCCGCACGCACCGCGCGCAACTTGTCCCGCTCGGCCAGGCTCTGCCTCAACTGCTCGCGGCGCACCGCGCGTAACTGCTCCAGTGTGTCGCTCACGACCACCACCTCCTATAACTCGAAGCATACTCACTGTTCAAGCGCGTTGCTCAAGTTCAAGTGCTTGCTGGTCGATGGACGAGTGACCGCATCCATGTGCTTCGGCGCTGCGCCCGCGCACAACCCGCTCCACGCAAGGACTTCCATTGGCTCGTCGCTTCAACCCCGCTCCTGGCTGGCCCTCCGCTCCCGAGGGCTGGCTGCCGCCCGCCGGGTGGCAGCCAGACGCGTCATGGCCAGCTGCGCCGCCTGGTTGGCAGCTCGTCGTGGACGATGGCGCACCGACCGAGCCATACGGACAGGTTGCGATGTCGGCGCCCCCAGGTGCGGCTAACGCGGGCCGGTCCTGGTACAAGAAGAAGAGATACGTGCTGCCGATCGCCACCGTCCTGGCGATCGGGTTCCTCGGATCCCTGGGCGATGACGACTCCCCCGCTCCGGCGGCAACTGCCAGCGAGGCACCGACCGACGATCCGACGATCAGTGCGGAGGAGCAGGCGTTGGCGGACGCAGCTGCGCAGGCCGAGGCCGAGGCGGCCGCGGCGGCGAAGGCCGAAGCCGACGCAGCGGCCGCTGCGGCTGCGGCAGCCGAAGCGGCCGCTGCCGCAGCCGCCGCATACGGGTCTCAGCCAGCCGACCAGGTCGCCTTCATCCAGGCCGTTCAGAAGGCGCAGCAGGGGGTGGCTCAGGCAGAGAACGACCTGCAGATCGCTGCCCTGAAGGCCGAGCGCGATCAGGCGATCTGTGGGCTCCTGCCTACTAAGAGCGTCGTGAACTGGACGGGGAAGGTCACGGGCATCGACGCCAATGGCGAAGGCAAGGGCATCATCTACCTGGACGTCGCGAAGGACGTCGAGGTCGGCACCTGGAACAACTTCCTCTCGGACGCCGGCGACGAGACCTTGATCGAGGCGTCCTCCCCGGTGTTTCAATCCGTGCTGACGCTGACGGAAGGGCAGATCGTGCGCTTCTCGGGGACCTTTGCAGACGGATCCAGCGACGGGTGCATCCGTGAGGCGAGCCTCACGCTCACCGGCGGGCTGGAAACCCCCGGCTTCAAGTTCCGATTCTCGGAGATAGCTCCGGCATAGTCCGTGCGGTACCACCTGCCGCCCGCCTGCCGGAACCCGTGCCTCGTGGCGTCTCGCTATCCGTGAAGCGCTGGCTCGCACCCCCCGCGATGATCAGGCAAACAGGCCAGCCGGTGGTGGCTCGGAAGGGAGCGGGCGGTTGCGGGCCCGGTGGCCGGTGTCCGGTGTGCAGCCCTTGAACGGTCCGTCGGGACTGAGGAGGACGGTCATGTGGGGGTCGGCGTGGTCGCGCAGCCAGATCGAGGCGCCGGTGGCGGGGTCCAGGCGCAGGTGTTCCCAGGCGCGCCAGAGGGCTTCGAGGCGGTAGATGCCTTCGGCGTGGCGCCACCACTGCGGGCACCAGGTGCGCGAAGAGCGGGTGTACATGGGCAGCAGGAAGTCCGCGACGAACGTGGCGACGTCCGGGTAGAACAACCCCGGCCCGTCCCCTGTGTCGACGTCGGCGTGGTGGTCGATGTCGTCGTCCCACTCCCCCAGCGCGCTCACCGGGCCACCGTGTCCTCGAGGTGCGTGACGCGCTCGACCTCGGTCGCGGCCTCGGCCAGGGTGCGGGCGCTGGCGGGGTCGTGGGCCAGGATCGAGGCGTTGACCGCGGCGGCGTGCGGTCCGGTCATCCAGGGGGTGGTGCGTACGAGGGTGGGTCGGGAGCCGGAGGCCAGGACGATGGCGCGGCCCTTCGGGAGGGCGCCGAGGTCGGCGACGTCCAGGACCCGGTCGCGGGTGGTCTGCCGTGAGGTGGATCGGCCCTGCTTGGACGTGGAGGTGGAGGTGGTGGGGCGTTCGTACTCCCCGATGAGCTGGGACAGCTCGGAGAGGAACTCGACCTCGGTGACTCCGCCGCCGTAGACCTTGACGGTGGCGGCGGACCAGAGCTTGCGCATCCCGTCCCGGCCCCAGACCTCGACGCCTTGGGACCAGGACTGCAGGATCGTCAGCACGCAGATCCCGCGGGACCCGTAGTGGCTGTAGAGGTTGGGGAGCTCGCGCCACCGGCACACATTCGCCGCCTCATCGAGCACCGCGACCATCGGCACCGCCAGGCGCCCACCGGGCTGGGTTTTCGCGTGCTCCTCGGCGGCCTCGGCAACGGCGACGGTCAGGGCGGTGACGAGGGGGCCGGCGGAGCCGCGGCCTTCCTTGGACAGGGAGTACAGCGTCCCGGACGAGCGCACGAACTCCGCGGGGACGAACTCGCGGCGGTGCGGTCCGCCGGTGGGGGTGACCCAGGTAGCGACCTGCCGGTTGGTGAGGAACGAGGCGATCTGCTGGGCGGTGCCGTAGACCCCGCCGCGCTGCTTCTCCGGAGCATGAATGACCCCCGCGACCGCGGCGGCGGTGAGGGGGTAGTCGTGGGCGCGCAGGATCTCGACGGGCTCGTCGTTGGTCGAGTCCGTCAGCCACAGGTACACGTCGGTGATCGGCCGGTTGTCCCTCGCGGCGGCCAGGAGGAGGCCGGCGAGGAGGTCCGTGGCGGCGTTGTCGAAGTAGGCGTCGGTGCGGGCGCCCGGGTCGCGGGAGGCGGTGGCGAACAGGTCGGCCAGCATCGCGGCCTTGACCTCGTCCACCACGTACGTGAGCGGGTTCCACCACCAGGTGGCGGGTTCGTCGACGATGCCCTGGGGGTCGAACACCCACGGCTCCTCCCCCGCGGCAGCGGCGCGGGGGTCGCGGGTGGCGTCGACGACGTCGCGCTTGTTCGAGGTCACCAGGACCGCGCCTGGGGCGGCGAGGATCGTGGGGATGGCCCTCGAGGTCGTCTTGCCGGTGCGCGGGCCCCAGATGTCGACCGCGACGTCCTCCCACGACGCGAACAACGTCCGCCCACCCGCCACCGTCCGCGCGACCGGCAGCCCGGGCGACGCGGCCGGGCCGCCGAGGCGGGTGTTGGTCGCGGTGACCGTGGCCAGGGACAGGGCGTCGATGTCGCGGCCGCGGCCCATGTGCACCGCGGCCCCGTCCACCCGCGACCGCGCCCGCCGGGTGGATCGCCACACCCGGTATGCTGCGACGCCGGCCACCGCGGCAAGGAGCAACAGCCCGGCGAGCACCCAGGTCACGGACTTCGGCCAGGGCTGGTCCCCGCCGACGACGGCGAACGCGACTTCGAACGGGTCCCCGGTCACCGTGGTTCCGTCGATGCGGGCACCGACGTGCACGGCCACCCACAGCAACCCCGCCACCCCCGCCAGCGCACCGAGCGCGCCGAGCAGCAGCGCGGTCTCGGGCTCGGGGCCGCTGCCGCGGTTCTTGGACGTCGAGCTCATCGGGCGGCCGCCTGCACGCGGGGCGTGGGCCGAGTGTCCGTGTCGAGCCCGACTGGGTCGGTGCCGACGCGGGACTGGGTGTGCCAGCGCTTGTTGGTGTCGTTGATCGAGGCCTCGGCGGGGGTGAGCTCGACCTTGACCGGGATCCCGGGGCGCCCGCCGACCTTGATCAGGAACCGCCCGCGCCCGGGGGGTTCGGTCTCCCGGCCGGTGGCGGCGTCCCAGGCGGGCGGGTCCGCCCAGGAGGTGAGCAGATCCTGCTCGGCACGGGAGAACGGCACCGCGGAGTTCAGCTTCGGCATCTCCGCCGGGGGCAGCCCGCCGGTGATGACCATGCCGGAGCGTTCGACGAACCCGCGCGCCTTCATCCGATCCTCCTCCGTGGGCAGGGCGAGGAGGTCGGACATGGTGTGGGAGACCATCGCCATGCCGACCCCGCGCTGGCGGTTCAGGCGGGTGAGGGCGTCGACGCGGTCGACCATGCCCTTGCCGGCGCGCAGCGCGCGCCAGAGCTCGTCGAGGATGACGAAGTAGTGCCGGCGCGGCTCGAGGCCGGCGTCGGCGAGGGCGTTGGCGACGGTGACGGTCCCGAACCCGGCGGACCAGCACGCGAGCAGGGTGGCGGCCTGCAGGTCGGCTTCGTTGTCGTCGATCGCGGACACGTCGTAGACCACGGGCCGGTCCCGGCGCATCGGGTTGGTGGTGTGCTGGGAGAACGTCTCCCCCAACCTGCCTCCGCCGACGAGGCCGATGAGGGAGGCCTCGAGGTTCTCGGTGATGTCTCCGTAGCGGGCGTCGGATCCGCGGTCGAGGGCGACGGCGCGCAGCTCGGGGGGTGCGTCGCGGATGACCTGGAGCAGGTCGGCCAGGACCGGGACACCGGTGTGCCGGTCGTCGAGGACCTTCAGGGCCCGGTCGAGGATGGTCTCTTCGCGGTCGCCGGGTGGGTTGCCGCGCATGATCGTGATCAGGGCGGCGACCATCGTGTGCCGGCGCCCGTGCGCGTCGGCCAGGACCTGGGCGCGGGCGGTGCCGGTGAGGCGCTCAGCAGCCTGAGTGGCTTCGCCGGGGTCCAGGACGTTGAGGTACCCGCGTCCGCGCCCGAGGGTGATGACCTGCCCGCCGAGGGCCTCGATCAGGTCCACGTAGTCCGGTTTGAGGTCGCCCAGCACGAGGGGCATGACCCCGTACCCGGCCAGGCCGGTGGCCATGCGCCGCACCAGGGTCGACTTCCCCAGGCCCGGGTTGGACAGGACGAAGGCCGAGGGGTTGGAGATGAGCTGGGCGCGCTGGAACCAGGAGATCGGGTCGCAGCACACGGTCGCGCCGGTGTGGGTGTGCCGGCCGATGGGGGCGCCGATCATCGGGGTGCCGGTGCCGATCGCGTAGGGCCACAGCCCGCACACCTGCACCGTGGTGCCCCGCCACTCATCGGCGGCCTGGACCATGAACGCCTCCCCGCGCCCGCGCCCCAGCCACCCGCGCATCGACGGGCGCAGCACCCGCGGCGCCCTCTCCTCCGCAGCTGTCAGCGCAGCGTTCTTCTTGCGGGGGCTCACAGCTTGTCCCGCAGCTCGGCGGGCACCTTCAGGTGCCGGGGCAGGACCAGGCCGAGGGGCAGGGCCGCGGTGAACGCGGAGTCCTGCGCCCCGTACACCGGCCGCAACCGCAACCGGGCGGTGGCGGCGAGGTTCGCGATCGCCGCCCGGGCGTCCGCGGCGCCCGCTGGGTCCAGGACGCTGGCGGTGACCAGCAGCCCGAAGTTCACCAGCCCCGCCCCCGAGGCTTCCTCACTTGCTGTGGCGGCCGCCGCACGGACGGCGATGATGTTGCGCGCCGAGGGCTTGGCGGTGGAGGTCTGCCGGAACTCCGCGGCGCGCAGGTCCGCCTCGACGATCGCCGCTGCGCGGGCGGGGTCGATCGGGCGGTAGAGCAGGGTGACGCGCTTGCGGGCGATGTCCCGGTGCGGGGCGAGCAGGCGGGCCAGGACCCCGGACTGGACGGTGCCGTGCGGGGCCGAGGTCATCGACCACGTCATCGAGACCGCCGAGTCGTGCCGGTAGGCCTCCCACGTCGTCTCGTGCGCGCTCGGGCCGACCTCGGGCCAGGTGAGCTCGGGGGTCTGCCCGGCGGCGTGGGCCTCGTCGATCAGGGCCGCGGCGGCCGGGTCGCAGGCGACCCGGATGACCTCGCACAGCTCCTGGGCGGACAGGGGGTGCGCGGCGCCGGCGCCGGTGGCCTGCAGGCTCCCGGTCAGGCCCGGGACCCGGGAGGCCAGCTCGCGGCCCATCTCCCCCGGGGTGCGCTTCTTGCCGCCGGTGCGGGGGGCGGCGGTGAAGGTCAGGGCGACGTAGGCCTTCACCGTGGAGGATCCGACGGGGTAGCGCTCGACGACCTCGGCGAGCATCTGCCGGGCGAACGCGGGGGCGTTCGGGTCGATGTTCATCTCGACCTCCCGGCGCAGCCGGGACCCGGAGTCCGGGGCGGTCTCGATCGTCACCGACGCCGCTTCCAGGGACGGCTCGTCGGCCAGGGTGGCCAGCCAGTGGCCCCAGTCGGCGACCCAGGCGTCGATCTGCTCCCGGTCCACCAGCGCCGCCCCGTCGGGTTCGGTGCCGATGACCAGGCTGTAGTGCCCGGTCGCGGGGACATGCAACAGCGCGAACGCCCGCCCGTAGGAGTCGGTGTGCTCACTCAGCCTCGACGGCGCCGCGAGGCCGGGGAGCTGGAAGGTGCCCCACAGGGCCCGCCCGAGCGGGCCCGACCGGTACAGGTGGGAGCCGCGGTTGCGGTTCACCGCCCACCCCACCCGGGTCGCCGCACGGGCCAGGAGGCTGCGCCCGTGGCGGTCCTTGCTCAGCAGGAACAGCAGGACCAGGCCCAGCGCGGCGCCCACGACCAGGCCGCGCAGGAGCCCGGCGATCATCACGGTGATCACCACGAAGATCAGCCCACCGAGCAGGATCGCGGTCCCCACCGATCCCAGGCCGAGCAGGCCCGGTGAGGTGGGGCGGCGCCAGTTCCCGTACGTGCGCGGTGCGCGGACCTCGTCAACGGCTGCCACTGGGCCCCTCCCCTTCACCGGTGCTGTGCTCCCCCAGCGCGCGGGCGGCGCCCGCGGCCGCCTGCCCGCCTGCCTTCGCTGCGTCCAACGCCACACCCGCCGCGATCCCGACAGGCCCCGCCGCCGCACCCGCCGCAGTAGCACTACCCGCGGCACCAGCACCAGCACCTGCGCCGGCCGCGCCCGCTCCGGCGCCGGCGGTGCTCGGGGCAGCCGCGCCCGTGCTAGTGCCGGCGCTCGACGTCCCGGTCTTCGCCGGGGCATTGCTGGCGGTGGTCTGTCCGGTCGGGGTCGTCGGGGACTGGCCGCCCGAGGTCGACCCTGGCGGGTTGGACGTCGGACCCGCGGTGCCCGGGTTCCCGGTCGCGCCCGGCTGCCCCGATCCGCTCGAGGCATCGGTCCCACCGCCCGAACCCAGGCGCCCCGCTGCAGCGGCGCCGGTGGGCAGCGCAGCCAGCGCCGCGGCGCCCATCGCGGCGCCGCCGGACCCGGAGGCCATCGCCCCGACCATCGGGGTCACGAACCGCATCAGCGCCGGCATCGCGAACAGGGCGATCACCATGAGCATCAGCCCGGTCAGCACCGACAGCAGCCCGGACCCGTCGTCGGTGAACAGGTCGGTGCCGGCGAGCTGGAACGCCGCGGCGTAGACGATCGCGGCCGCGGGCTTGTAGAGGATGAACGCCACCAACCAGGCCACGGCCTTGCGGAACCAGGTCCGGCCCATCTCGGTGTTCGTAGCCGCCGCCGCCAGCGGCAAGATCCCCGTAAGGATCACGAGCATCCCGGCCCGGGCCACCATCAGCAGGACCTGCGTGACGGACGCCATGATCGCCAGCAGCCCGAGGATGATCAGCAGCAGCGGGCCGAGCCCGGCACCGGCGCCGACGTCGGCCGGCATCTTCAGCAGCCGGACGATGTTCTCCCCGAAGCACGCACCGCCCGCGGTGAAGTCGCACTCCAGGGAGTTATCCAGGATCCACACCGCGAAGGAGTCCGCCGCGGCGACGAGCAGGTTGATGATCCCCACCCCGGCGCCCGCGACCACCACCAGGGTGACCAGGCTGCGCAGCAGGTCGCGGCCGGGTTCGGCGCGCTGCTCCCACGCCATCCGCAAGCCGCCGATGATCACCGACAGCACCGCCGCGGCGCCCATGTACCACCACAGGGACGACTGCAAGAACGCCACCGTGCCGGCCACCCGCTGGGGGCGATCCGGCAGCAGCGCGCCCACCAGGGAGCTCGCCGCCGACACCAGGACCACGGCCGTCAGGACCAGGCCGATGCGCCCGACCGCTGCGATGCCCTCACCCGACCGCATCCGTGTCGCGATCAACCCACCCAGGATGAATAGCGCGATGAGCGCGATCGCCAGCGAGATCCAGGTGATGTAGCCGAGGACCGTTGTGATGTTGCCGGCGTTCCCCGCGCTCGAGCCTGCTGCGACCGATGACCATCCGCCCGTGCTCGTCAGGTTCGGGGTGCCGATGTTGACCCACACCGTGCCCAGCGACGCCACAGCGCGACCGACCGCCTCGATCACCGCCTTGGCCATGTTCTCGATCGCGTCGTTCGCAACCGACTCGACGGCATCGCCGACGCAGTCGGTTGGAGTGAGCCACCCGCAGGCCATCGGTCAGGCCCCCCAGGCCACGTAGCCTGCGAGATCAGGGATCGCGGCGAACTTGAAGGGCGTCTGAGTGGAGGCATCGAGCTTCCAGTCGCCCGCCTCCCACACGAGTTCGTAGACGAACGAGCCCACGATCGCGGTGCCGTCTGAGGAGCCCCGGACCGCTACATCGACTGTCGCGGCGTCTCCGTCGAAGGCCAGCATGCGGAAACCGGCGATGTTCATGCGCACGTCGGAGTCGGACGAGGGCTGGCCAGCCTCGCTCAGGATGCTGTCGCGCTGCGGCCCAGACGAGACGAAGTAGCCAGCCCATGCTGCCGAGTGAGTCGGATCGGTGGCCTGGACGAGTGCGTTTGCGGCCGCGAACAGAGCCCCCTCCGGAGACTGCTGGAAGCAGTGGCGAATACCTTCGGTCGTCGTCGCGGCAGGGCCGAACTCCGGCGAGGTCGGGTACGCGGTCGTGCCCTGGAAGGCCCACTCCGCGGCCGGTGCCATCGTGACCGTGCCGGTGGTCTCCACGCCGTCAAGCCCGCAGATGCTCGCGTCGGTACCCGCTGTGCCGTCATCGGCGGTCGGGCTGGGTTCCGCGGACGCGGACGCTGTGGGCTCGGGAGGCGCGGCGTTCGCGTCGTCCTTGCTGAGAGCGCGGATGGCCAGGGCGGCACCGAGCATCACGACGATCGCCACGACGATGGCGGCGGTAATGAAGGAGGGTCGGGTCCAGGGGCTGGGCTCGGTGTCGTTGGTCGACATCGGTCGGTTCCGCTCAGGTGGCCAGGAAGCTGACCATGGAGAAGGCGCCGCTGATGACGACGACGCCGCCGAGGGCCATGCCGATGCGTCCAGCGTGCTCCCCGCCCTCTCCGCGGCGGGAGTTGATCGACATCATCGCGCCGGCGGCGATGAGCCCGGCGATGCAGACGGCCAGGGCGATCCACTTGGCCCAGCTGAGGATGTCGGTCAGGCCCTGGGTGCCGGGGGGCTGGACGGCGTCGGGGTCGGGGATGGCGGTGATCACCTGCGCGGTGGCGAGGGTGACGGTGGACAGGATGCCCATGGAGGGTCCTCTCGTTAGCGGTTCGCGCCGGTGGCGGAGCCGTGGGGTGGGAGCAGTGCGGTGAGGTCGCGGGCGAGGTGGCGGACCTCGCGCGGGGAGGACTCCAGGTGCGGGTCTTCTCCGAGGCGCCAGGACTCGACCCAGGGCAGGTGCCAGGTCCGGGGCACCCCGCCGGAGACGAGGGCGGCCAGGTCGCGCAGGGGGCGCGGGAGGCGTCCGGGGGCGTCAGCGACGATGACCAGGCCGAGGAGCTCGGTGAGCGGGACGGCCCCGGCGGCCCACTGGGTCGCGGCCTTCTGGGCGGCCTGCAGGCCGGCGGTGTGGGAGCGGGCGACGAGCACGACGCGGGTCATGGAGTAGGACGGGTTCGTGCGCGGCCAGGCATGCCCGGCGGCGTTCCACCCCGGGACCAGGCGCCCGAGCGTGGACTCCCCCGCCCCGCCGTGCACCCCGACCCACCACAGGTCCGCGGTCGTGCCGTGGTCCCGGAACGGGAGCTGGTCAACCAGATCCGGCACCGCGATGCCCGACTGCGGAGCCGTGGGGCCGGTCGCGGCGACCGCGTCACGCGGGTCGGTGATGGGTACGGCGGGGCCGGCGTCCGTGGCGACGGTGCGCACGGACAGCCACGGGTTTGACTCGCTCATGACCTGCCCCCTGTTGCTGGCCCAAGATGTACCGCACGCCCCCGACACCTTTGGACGCCCCTGATGCCACCCCTACTGTCCCATAGTCGCCTAGTTGCTTGTAGTGTCTCATCGCAGCGGTCGGTGGTGGGGTCGCATGAGCAGGCTAGATGATCTGTTCGCCCCACTTCCGACGCATTTGACCGTTGAGCAGCTCGGGCAGGTGCTGGGCGTGACGACGCAGACGGCCTACCGGTGGCTGCAGCGGGGGTACGTGCCCGGGTACAAGGTCGGGGGCGGTGAGGCGGGCCGGCAGGCGTGGGTGATCGTGCGCGACGAGGTGAAGGACCACCTCATCGCCAACCGCAACCGCCCCGTCGACGACCCGCCCGAGGACGGCGAGGACCCGGAGGGGCCGGCGGGCGACTGAGGTGAGAGGGCAGGGGACGCAGGTGAGCAGGACATGGGTCGCGGCACTGGGCGTCGGGGTGCTCCTGGCCGGGTGCGCCACCAGCGCTCCCGCCGGCCAGGACGGCACGCCAGGTGCGACGTCGGCGCCGCCGACGAGCAGCGCGAGCTCGAGCGGCGCGCCGACCCCGACGCCGATGGAGGTACCGCCGGGGACCGTGGAGTACCACGACGGGTCCCCCGTTCCACCGGGTGAGCCGGACCCGGTGTGGGACGAGGCCTCACGCGTTGCGGCGGTGGCGGCCGCGACCGGGGCGGTGGCGGCGTTCGCGCGCCCGGGCCTGCCGTACGAGCAGTGGTGGGCCGAACTCGCCCCGGCGCTGAGCGTGCAGGCGCAGATGGACTACCAGTACGTCGACCCCGCGAACGTCCCCGCCCGCGCCGTCACCGGCCCCGCGGTCCTGGTCGACGAGGCCAGCGCGTCGGTCGCCGGGGTACAGGTCCCCACCGACGTCGGCCCCTACACCGTGGTCCTGTCCCGGGCCAGCGCGGGCCAGGGATGGTTGGTGGAGCGGATCACCCCGCCCGAGGGCCTGGGCTGAGCGTGGCGAACCCCAAGCTCGGGCCCGTGATCGCCGTGGGCCTGATCCCGCTGACGGTGATCGGTGGGGCACTGACGTTCCTGCTGCTCGGCACCGCCGCCCAGGCCAGCACCTGCAACCCCACCGGCGGGCCGACCGTGGTGGTCGACCCAGCCACGGTCCCGCAGGGGTCGGTGGCCGGGTACAGCGGGGAGCAGCTGGTCAACGCCGCCTACGTCCTGCGCGCCGGGGCCGACCTCGGGCTGGGGGTGCGGGACCAGACCATCGGGGTGATGACCGCGATGGGTGAGTCGAGCCTGCGGGTCATCGACTACGGCGACACCGCCGGCCCGGACAGCCGCGGGCTGTTCCAGCAGCGCGCCAACGGCGCGTGGGGCAGCTACGAGGACCGCATGGACCCCTACATCTCCTCGACGAACTTCTTCCGCGCGATGATGCGCATCGAGAACCGCGAGTCTCTCGCCCCGACGATCGTGGCCCACCGCACCCAGCGGAACTCCGATCCGTACCACTACGAGAAGTACTGGGACAGGGCGGTGCAGATCGTCGAAGCCGTCACCGGCTCCCCCACGGGCCTGACCCCGGGCAACGGCGGCAACGTCTGCGCCGGCACTCCCGGGGTGCCCGGGGAGGTCAACCCCAACGGGTGGGCCCAGCCCTCCGCCGGGCCGCAGACCAGCGACTACGGGATGCGGTTCCACCCCATCCACCACGAGTGGCGCCTGCACGCCGGCATCGACCTCGACGGCGGCGGGTGCGACGGGCCCATCTGGGCCGCCAACGACGGCGTCATCACCCGCGCCGGCGAGGCGTCCGGGTACGGGCACGTCATCGAGATCGACCACGGCGGCGGGCTGCGCACCCGCTACGCCCACATGTACGCCAACGGGATCCTCGTCGACGTCGGTGACCGCGTCACCGGCGGGCAGAACATCGCCCGCGTCGGGTCCGACGGCACCTCCACCACCTGCCACCTGCACTTCGAGGTCTACCTCAACGGCGAGCACACCGCCCCCGAGGCCTACCTCGCCGCCGTCGGAGTGCACATCCGATGACAGGCGTCCCCGACTTCCCCCGCGTCACCGTCACCATCCACCCCGACGCCAGCGGCGAAGTCACCATCCAAGGGATCTCCCACCCCATCCCCGCCCGAGCCGACATCCCCGCCGCCCGGCAAGCCGCGCTCGGCATGGTCACGCTGCGTGCCGCGATCGCCCTGGGCCGGCCCGTCCGCGTCACCGCGCACGACCCCGACGGGACGTGGCCGCTGATCGTCCACCCCGACGGCCACGTCACCGCCGCCGATACACACCACTCCCCCGCCGAGCAGGCATCAGACCGCATGTTCCGGCTGCGCACCCGTGACGGGCGGACCAGCGAGCCCACGCGCTCAGCGCTGATCGGTCGCAACCCGCAGCCCGCCGAAGGCGAGAGCATCCAAACCCTGTTCGCCGTCCATGACACCGGACGCCAGGTCAGCAAGACCCACGCCCGACTCGACATCGACGACCGCGGCTCAGTCACGGTCACCGACCGCGACTCCACAAACGGCACCGCCATCCGCCTCCACGGCACCCGTCGGCCTCTGCGCGCAGGCGCCTCGCTCGTTCTCCCCCACGAGGCGACCCTCCTGCTCGGCGACCTCGAGCTCCTCGTCGAGCCGCTGACCGAGGAGTCACCGCGATGAGCAGCCGTCCAGGAAGAGCCGCGACACGCGGAGCAACTTGCCCAAAATCTGATTCGCGTCGGTGTTGGATGGGCCCATGGCTGGACCAGGGCGCCCCGGGCGCATCCACAAGGGGGATCGCGACCAGTTCATCACGCGTGTCGCACGCCCCGTTGGTGATGCCATCCGCGCGAAGGCTGCAGCGGCTGGCATGTCGTACACCGACTACGTCGCGGCGGTCCTCGCTGAACACGAGGGCATGCCTGAACTCGCGCCCCGGCCCGCTGCGGCCGGGCAGGGCGAGCTGCCGATCGTGAAGGGCGGTGGACAGCTCCAGAGGTCCGCATAGCTGGAGACAAAGCGAAGGCCCGCCCCCCGGAGGGGGCGGGCCCAATCCCAAGAGTTCCTCACCCTGATGCTTGCCGGCCCCAGGTGAAGGACTCCAGTCGACGCACCCTTCGGTGTGTCTAGCGCTTGGAGAACACGATAACCCGCGCGATCGATTCCGCACACCCGCGTCCGAGCGACACGCCGGGTGAACGCCCGTCGTTGGCGACCCCGCACGCGATGTGGTCGGCGTGCGCGGCCGGGATCGCGGGTACCCCGCGGATGCGGATCGGGGTCGTGAGCTCGCGGGGCCGGTTGGAGTACCGCAGCCGCGACGAGCGGCCCCTGACCCTCGCGCTGCCCAAGGCACCGGCCGCGGTGCGGGTGTACGGGCCGGACGGGTGCTGCGCGGCGCTGTGCCTGGACCTGGACGCCTCCCGCGGCGGCGCGAACGCGGTCGAGGCCGACGCCGCCCGCCTGATCGCCTGGCTGACCGCGCGCGGGGCGCGCGTGGTGACCGACCGCTCCCCCAGCGGCGGGATCCACATCTACGTCCCGCTGCGCGAGCGCGTGCCGTACGAGACCGCCCGGGAGATCGTCGAAGCCCTGGCCGCCTCACACCCCACCCTGGACGCTGGCCCGCACCGGTCGCTGAAGACCGGGTGCATCCGCCCCCCGGGCTCGGCGCACAAGTCCGGCGGCCACCAGACGCTGACCATGTCGCTGACGGCCGCGTACGACGTGCTGCGCCGCCCGAACGCCCCCGAGGTCCTCGAGGCGATCCGCACCGACCTCGCCGCGGAGATCGCCGCCTGGCACGCCACCCTCTCCCCCACCGACCCGGACGGGGCCGCCGGCGTCGCCGCGGCGCGCCCGGACGTCGACGAGGCGCCCACGGGGGCGCGGCGGGCGATCGGGGCGCGGGTGCGGCACATCGCCGAGACCGGGCAGTGGCAGGGCTACGGGTACGCCTCGGCGTCCGAGGCCCGCCAGGGCGTCATCACCGCGGCCGTGGCCGCCCGCTGGGAGCTCGCCGACGTCGCCGCCCGAGTCGCCGACGGGCGCTGGCCGGGACTGGCGGCCCTGTACGCCAAGTACGCCCCCACCCGCCGGCACACCTCCCTCGCCAGCGACTGGGCCAAGGCCCGCAGCTTCCTCACCTCGCAGCGAGCCGCAGGCGAGGGCGCGCAGAGCCCTACCGGTAGATCACACACAAGCCCCTCAGAATCACTAGCGGGGGGCTCCCCCCTCGGTGAGACGCAGGACGATCACGACCACATCCGCACCTGGCGCACCTTGCTCCGCGCGTTCGAGTTGCACCGCCTCCCCGGACGCCGCAACCACCTCGCCCGGTTCATCCTGCGAGCCCTCGGGGAAGCTGCCCACAAGACCGGCTCCCGCTACGTCGCGTTCGGGACCCGGTCCCTGGCGGTGGCCACCGGCACCGAGTACTCCTCCGTCGCGGCCGTGCTGCGCCGCCTGGCCGACGAGCCCGGCGGGTGGATCGACCTGATTGAGCCCGCCCGTGGGGAACGGGCCGACCTGTACGCCCTGACCATCCCGACCGACCTCGCCGGTACCGCCGCTGACCTGCGGTGGGATCGCGGGCATGCCTACGCGCTGCGGCCGGCGTTCCGTGAGCTCGGGCACGCCGCGGCGTTCGTCTTCGAGGCCGTCGAAGCCGGCCGCGCCCACAGCGTCAGGACCCTCGTGCCCGCCACCGGGCTGCACCGCGACACCGTCACCCGTGCCGTCGACGTCCTGGCCGCGCACGGGCTGCTCGAGCGCTCCCCCACCGGCCTGACCGCCCACCCCGAACGACTGCGCGCCGTCGCCGAGCTCCTCGGCACCCTCGACGCCGTCACTGCCCAGCTGCGCCGCTACGCCCGCGACCGCCAACTCTGGCGGGCCTACCTCGCTCGGCACGACCCCGAGCAGCGCGAACCCGCTGCCGGCGTCGTCGAGGACCTGTGGTGGCCCCCCGACGACGCGGAGGACGTCACCTGGACTGTCGGTCACCTGATCGCCCGCACCGCCTGACTGGCAGGTCCACGGGGGCGATTCTGGGTGCCCGCTCGGTCACCCGAGCGGACACTCACGGTCGGCTGCGAGGGCAGAGATCCGCTTTGTCGTTGAACCGGTGCGTTGGGCGATCCCACCCTGGACCGGTGCACGCACTCACGACGGAGGCTGGACACGCCACGGCGCCGAGCCGGGTGGGCCAGGTCCCGGGGGTGTCCGCCGGCAGCCCGGGCCGCCGCTCGGGCCCGCGGGTGTGCTCATGCTGCAGCGGCTCGCGGGCAACTCCGCGGTCGGCGCGCACCTGGCGCGTGGCCGGGCCGCCGCGTGCGCGCCTGGGGTCGCGGTGCAGCGTGACGACGATGAGTCGGGCGGGGGCTTCTTCGACAGCGTCCTGACTGCCGTCGGAGACGCGGCCTCGGAGGTCGCCGACACGGTCGGTGACCTCTCCTCCCAGGTCGCCGAGACTGTGGGCGAGGCCTTCAGCGACGTCGGGGAGGCGGTCGGCGACGTCGCGGCCGGCGCGACGGAAGTCGTGTCCGATGTCGCCGACACGGTCCTCGACACGGTCACGCCGGACCAAGGCGGCCCGAGCGGCGGGGGTGAGGCCGCCGGCGGCGGTCTCGGGGCGCAGGCGGCGGAGGCTCAGCGGCAACGCCTGCTGGCCGAGCTGTCCGGGCTGCAGGGCAGCCTGCCTGCGCAGGGCGTCGTGCTCACCCCGGGTGAGCTGGCGAGCCTGAACGGTCAGCTCGCCCGCCTGTCCTCGGTGACCGGGGCCTTCCTGCCTTCGCTTGCGCCGGCCGAGACGGCCGCCGCCGCCGTGGGGACTCTGCCGATCGCGCTGCCGTCGATCATCGCCGCGCTCGAGGCGATCGCGGCCGCCATCGCGGCGCTGACCGTCGGGGAGCTCCTGCTGATCGCGGCGGTGATCGTGGCGATCGTGCTGTTCATCGTCTCGCTGCTGCGGGGCACTATCGACCGGCCCGTTCCCCTACCGATCGAGGTGCCGACCCCGACGCCTGTCCCGGACGACGGGGAGGAGCCCCGCCCGGGACCGCGACCGCGGCCGGACGACCCGCCTCCACCTCCACTGCCGGTGCCCCCCACACCGCGCGTCGAGTTCGGCCCGGTCCGGGCACCCAACACACCGGTCCCCATGCCGGACCGGCTCCCGGACGGGGGCGTCGTGGACGTTCCCGTCCAGGTCACCGGCTGGAACCCGTCGATGGGCCCGATCGCTGTCGCCGCGGCCGGCCAAGGACGGGGAGGCACCGTCACCCTCGACGGCGCGCCCTCCATCCTGATCACGGACGCGACCACTTCGATCGCGGTCGCCGGAGACCGGCAGACACTCCCCCGCGCCGGAACCCCGCTCGCGCTGACCGCGACGCTCGGTGTCTTGCCCGTCGGTCGCAGCGCTGGCTTCGCGGTCGCGGCGATCATGCAAGACATGAGCACCCGGCTGCAGGGTCCGGTCGACGAGGCGAACGTCGGGATGCTCGCCCAGATGCGCTGGAGTTCGGATGGGCGCTCCATCAACTCCCTCGACGAGATCGAGTACGAAGAACAGGTCGAGCTCCTCGAGGAGGACGGCTGCTTCACCGGCACCGGCCTGGGCGACCACGGCGGGCTCCTGCTCGCCTCCCTCATGCCGTCTGACGACGAGCACAGCTCGCCACGCGCGGTCGTCTCCCGTGGACCCGGCAGACAGACGATCCGTCAGCTCTGGGCGTTCCTGGACAACCGCACCGGGTCCATCGGGATGACCGTGCGCGCATCCGGCTTCGTCATCACCCGCATAGTGGAAGAGGACCCCTCCCGACCCGGGAAGTTCCTCTTCCGTCTCATCAAGCAAGGACAGGCCGGTACCGTCGGCTCCAACACCGCAACAGCCGCAGCCGGGACCTCCGCAGCGACCGTGGCACTGCCATGACGGGGTCTGACGCCCCCCAGGTGCGGGTCGGTTCCGTGGGGACGAGGGCCGTGACGAGCGCCGTCGCGAAGGGTGCGACGACGCTCAGGGCAGCGATCGGGTGCGCAGCACTCCCGTGCGCACGCCCAGGTAGTTCAGGAATCGGTCGTGCGCGTTGACGTACTTGTCCGTCGGAACCCCGGTTGATGGCTCGCATGGCGAAGGCTGCGGCAACCAACGTCGACCGGGACGGAGCGCCGAGCGCCGCCTTCAGACCGAACTGCCGCTGTACCCAGGGTGCTCCCCCTTGCAGGCCACGAAGCTAACTTCCGAACGGCCGCCCAGTCCGGAACTGACCCGCGTTCCGCTCGAAGGGCTCCCCGTCGTTGAACTCCGTCGCCAGACGCGCCAACTCACGCTCGAGCGCCTCGTCAATCAGGGCCGCGAAGGAGCGATGCCCACCTGGACGGCCAGCGGTCTGCAGCACCGCCGTCTGCGCCCGTTGCCGCAGAGAAGTCCGAAGCTGAACGGTGACCGCCGACTTGGGGTCGGGCTCACTGGACGGCTCGAGAGTCATCGGCGACGCAGCGGACGACACGCGACGAGGACGCTTCACGGGGGTCGCGGCCCTAGGCGACTCTCCCGCCGGCGTCGGGCCATCCGGGGTTGGCGCGTCGGCGAGCGGTGCCTTCTCGACCGCCGGCGCCGCCGGCGGGTCCGGCACCGTGGCCGGCGTGCGCACCGGCTCGACCTCCACAGCCAACGGGCTACCAGCGCCGGGACGGCGACGTACGGGTGCAGCCATGACCAGTCCTCCCCTAGGCCGTCTTCAAGAAGCGGTCAGCGAACCGCGCACCAAGCACATCGAAGATCGCGGTCGTCTCACGACCCCGCGTATCGGTCCACGCCGCGAGCGACGCTGCAGCACTGTCAGCCTCAGCGAACCTCGACCACGCTGGCACATGGGACGGCGTGACCTCGACGTCTGAGCCGTCGAGCAAAGGACGAGTCGTCCGCAGATCCCACACCACGTCCCCGAACGTCTCAGCCAACCCTTCGAGCTGGAACAGGTGCTCCGCGGTCGGGCGGCGCATCGTCACCAGCACTCCCCCGACGCTCAAGCCGGGGTTCGCGAGGTCTGCTGCGTGCCGCACCACGAAGTCGCGCACGCGCACCGCCGCCTCGACAGCGTCGTACTCCGGCGCCGCCACGATGAGGACCGTGTCGGCAGCCGCCATCGCCATCTGGACGAGATGCCCAAGATCTGGCCGGGTGTCAATGAGGACGACGTCGTACTCCCCGGTCCACCCAGCCAGCGCCTTCTTCAGCCGGAACGTCGCGCCGACGACCCCCGCCTCGCTCTCGCGGTTGATCAGGTCGAACCGCGACGGGAGCACGTCTATGTGCTCAGCCTCCGCGGTCGTCCAGGCGCAGCCCAGCACCGCGCCCTCCCCTGCCCCGGCAGCCTCAGCCTTCAAGACCTCGGACATCGTCGCGAACGGCTCCTCCGGATCCCAGGTGATCCCCAGCCGCCTCGTGGCGTTCGCCTGCGGGTCCATGTCGACGACTAGGACCCGCCGCCCCGCTCGAGCGAGCGCGGCGGCGAGCTGCACCGTCACCGTGCTTTTCCCTACGCCCCCCTTGTTGTTCGCCACTACGGCAGTGACCGTCATCGCTCTCCTCAAGGCTTGTATGACAAGCAATGCTTGTGTTGCTTGTAAGTGTTACACGCCCTGCCCGCTGGTTGGTCGGTCCACTCGCCAAGCCGCAAGACTTGCAAGTAATACAAGTAATACAAGGAAAACAAGCAATACAAGCCTTGTGTTAGTCGGCTCATGGTCAGAGGGGTCAATGGGCACCGATCGCGGTATAAAAGATGCGATGCCCGGGCCTGCCTCGTGGTCCTGGCTGCGGGGTCGCGTACTGGGGCTGACGCGGTCTTAGGCACCGACCGGGACCCCGACATCTGCCTTGGCCGGGGTCCCGGTCGATCCGACGCAGCGCTGGCATGTCCGCGACGGCGGTTCCCGTGGTTGCGGATCCAATGCGTTGCAGCTCGCGGTGCCCGTCGGGGCAGCCATGCTCACGAGTGCGCCCGAGCACTTACGACCCAGTAGGTGACCCCGCTACGTTCGCTCACGGGTACCCGCTCCTTCGTCCCGCGCCGGCCGGGCTTGCCTCACGCCCCGGTGCCGGGCCTCGTTGCACGACCGAAAGGACTGCCGTGTACCCGTCTGCCTACATGCCCAACCCGAAGGCCGTCACACGACGTGCCATCACCGTCGTGGCGGCCTTTGCGCTGCTCACCGCCGGTCTCATGGCGGCCGCCGCCCCAGCAAGCGCTGAGGCGGGGGAGTTCTACAAGAGCTCGCGCTACGGCACCTGCATCTGGCCCAACTCCGTGCGCAACCCGGTCGAGGCCGTCACGAGTCGCTGCGCGCCCAGCACCGCCACCGACAACTGGTACGTCGACTACATCAAGATGAGCCCCTCGAACCACCGCATCGTCAAGCTGCGCAACGTCGAGACCAACGCATGCCTCGACAGCAACGCCGCCAACGCCGGAGGCGTCGTGTGGGTCCGGGGTTGCAACAACGGCGACTATCAGCGCTGGGAAGTGTTCAAGAACCCCGACAGCTCCATCACCTTCAAGAGCTGGGGCGCCTGGACCCTCCAGAGCCGACACCTCTGCATGCGCGCCCAGGCAGCCGACGCCAAGCTCGTCCTCGCCACCTGCAACGTCAACAGCACCGACCAGCGCTGGGTCTGACCTCCTCCGCTACGCGCTCCGTCCGCGCGGTCACCGGCAACGGGGGCCGCGCGGACTTGCGCATACTCCAGACCTACATCAGCCCGCTCAACGCGAGTTCGCGCCTGCCGCCGAGCGTGTGTCTCGTGGCGAGTCGCCCGAGAGGCTCCTAGCCGCTCGCGTCACCTCGAGCGGTGGGGGAGTGGGGTGCACTGCGGCCCGAGCTGCGCTCGCGCTGTCGGAGCCCCGCTGCGCGGTGCGCTGTGCCGCGCTGCGCGCGGGTGTTTGCCCCCTCCCGCCGCTCCATCATCGCCCGCGCGCCCTGGGCTGCACGCGGCTGCGCCGCCGGCCGGCGCCACGAGGTCGCGCGGCGGTCGCTGCGCTCCCTCATTCCGCGCGACCTCGGTCGACACCACCCTTTGGGCTCAGTAGAAGAACCCGACGTAGTCGACGATCACGTGAGCGCTTGCGCTGCGGGCTGACACGGCCATCTGTCCATCAGGGCCGGCGAGAACGGTCGTGGAGTTGGGTGCGTCCTCACCGGCGAGGTAGTTCACGGAGGATGTCCACGGGCGTGAGTTCTGTCCGTCCCAGGCGGTGAGGTGGCCAGGGCCGGTCGACTGCGTCGCGGTCAGGTTGATCACGTGAGCGCGGGCTGGCGGGAGGACGTCACCCGGAACCTCGAGGACTTCGTCGACCTTCACGCGTTCCCCGCTCCTGCGGGTGTCGGTGACCCGGGCAGTCTCGACGGGTGCGTACCGCAGGGCGTCGGGCTGGGTGCCGTCGTCGTACCAGCCCTGGACGTCGACGATGACTTCGGTCCATCCGGTGCTGTTGTTCCGCACGACGAACCTCGGAACGTACCCGGCCCACCAGTCGCTGCTCGTCCTGTGCAGCTTGACGGGCACGACGCTGTGATTGGCGATGGTCTGCCCGGCCGTAAAGTTCACGTTTGAGACGCCCGGGGCGGAGCCGTCCCCGGGCCAGGCGACGATGTGTCCCGCGGCGGTCGGCTCGGTGACGGTGATGTTCACGTCGACCGCCGACATGTCGGTCCACGGCGAGACAGTGACGGGAACCCACACCGACATCTCCTGGCCGGGCGCAAGCTTCGTCTCTGTGCCGACGTCGAGCCGGGTGTCGAGGTACCGCATCGGGACCCTGGGGTGGTACCCGCTGCCGTGCACGCCGTCGACATCGGAGTAGTAGCCCTGAACGTCCACGATGAGGTGGGTACTGCCCGAGTTGTTGTGCAGAGCGACCTGGCCGTCATCGCCGAGCGGAACCACGACGGAGTTCGGGCGGCTCTGCCCGGGGACGAGATTCACCGACGACGTGTCGGGGAGCGGGTCTCCGGCCGGCCAGACGCGCACGTGCGTCGCCGCGGTGGGCTCGGTGCCGGTGACGTTGAGGACGACGGCTTGGACGCCGGTCGCGGGGATGGCCCCGGACGCCGCGGGGTCGAAGCGGATCGACCCATCGGGACCGACCGGGCCGCGTCGC
This sequence comes from Cellulomonas sp. NPDC055163, assembly GCF_053607065.1. Classification (NCBI taxonomy): domain Bacteria; kingdom Bacillati; phylum Actinomycetota; class Actinomycetes; order Micrococcales; family Cellulomonadaceae; genus Cellulomonas; species Cellulomonas sp. NPDC055163. The sequence goes on from NZ_JBSGSU010000015.1 coordinate 59,304, forward strand.
GCGCCCGTGCCGATCCGGGTGTCGAGCACGCGTGCCGGCTGCACCGGGACGAAGGTGCCCTCGGCGCCCTGCGGCACGGGCAGGGGGCCCGTCGTCACCTCGTTTGAGGGCGGGCTCTGACCCTCGCCCGCGACAGCCACGACTCGGTAGCTGTAGACCGCGCCCTCGTCGACGTCGGTGTCGGTCCACGGCAGCGTGACGCCGGTGGCCCTCTCGGCCTCGGGGCCGCCGTCGTCGCTACGCAGGACGCGATACGCGAGGGGACGCGGGGAGGTCACGAGACTGAGCTCGACCCCGCCACGCCGGGGGGTGGCGTCGAGCTCGGGTGCCGTGAGCTTCTCCACGCGGACGTCGACTTGCGCGTACGCGGCGCCGCGAGCCGTGCCGTCGGACGTGCGGAGCACGCCCTGGACTGGGTGGTCCGCAGCGGGGTGCGCACTGACGTCGATCGCGCAGGTGCCGCCGGGCGTGAGCGTGACCCCGGCGCACCCGTCGCGCTCGACGACGACCGGACGGTCGCTCGAGCCCTCCCAGGTCACCGGGCCGTATGTCTGGGGTCCACTGCCGTTGTTCGTCAGCGTCACCGTGCCGCGCGCCGTCTCACCCGCCACGACAGGTGCCGGCTCGAACGACGTCGAGCTCGTGTGCTGGAAGGGGACATCGCTGTTCCAGCGCACCGACCCGCGGACTGGCGCCGGGTCACCGGTGCACGTCAGTTCGTAGTCCAAGGCGAGGCTCGCCAGAACGCCCGCGGCGTCACGCGTGAGCGCGAGCACGTCGAACGAACCAACCTGCCAACGAGGGCAGCTCGTGCGGTGCGAGGAAACGGTCAGGCTCGCTTCGGGGTCTGGCCATCCCGACACGCGGTCGGGGTAGTGGGTCGGAGCGTAGTGCTGTCCCGCAAAGAGCCGAGGGCTGCTGAGCGGCGCGCGCACCACCACGACCGAGTCCGGGGTGTTCAAGATCAGAGCGTCGCGTCCATCCGCGGCGTGGGCCTCGGCCCGCACCTGCCACGTGGTATCCAGCACCGTCCGGTGCCCGAACCAGCCACCCTCGCCGAGCACGGTCACGGCGACCTGCGCGGTCACCGCAGTGGCGGGAACTACGGATGCAGCGACGAGGCCGACTCCGAGGACGAGTGCAGCTGCGGCGACGTGCGGGCGGTGCGGCATGAGCCGAGGGTAGGTCCGGAGCGCAGGGCTTCCTGCACGTCCGGCGGGTGACTTCGCCGAAGGTCGACGACGACGTCCAGGGCGCTCGCGCGCATGGAGTCGTGCCGCTCTACCCTGCGCGCTAAAGCTCCGTTGACGGCATCGAGCCGCCCTGCCTGACACCGGGCGGTGCGCCCTGCGGGCGCGCGAGCTCGCATGCGCGGTCGGCCGTACCGGTGGCGGGGTTGGGCCGGCGGCTTGCGGTGGCCGGTAGCACGACCGTCCCTCACGACAAGGCCGTCCCGCCCGGCGTCGGCGGGGTGGTCGGGGACGGTGCTCCGCACCCAGGACCAAGCCGTGGGGGAGTGGGGCCGGGCGGGACGGCCTTGCCGTGAGCCTCTGCCGGGCGTGCTACCTCGCGCCTGCCGGTGAGGCCCGAAGAACACGGGCGCTCACCGGCCAGCCAACCAGGCAGGCCAGACCACCACCCGCAAGGAGACCCACACCATGAATGCCACTGTTACCACTGCTGAGGTCGAGACCGATGAGGCGGCCCCGCTCGCTCCCGCGCCGGAGGGGGCGCGGCTCGTCGAGGTGGACCCCCGGTCGCTGCTGTTGGAGGCGAACGTGCGCACCGATGCGGACCTGGACCCGCAGTTCCTCGCGTCGATCAAGACCCTCGGGGTGCTGACCCCGGTCCTGGTGCAGGCCCAGGCGGACGGGCTGCACGTGCGGGCCGGGCAGCGGCGCACCCTCGCGGCGGTGGAGGTCGGCCGGGCGACGATCCCCGCGTACGTCGTGGACGGCGACACCGACGAGGCGCGCCGGATCATCGAGCAGATGGCCGAGAACGACCACCGCCGTGGGGTGAGCGACCGGGACCGGGTCGCGGCCTACCAGCAGCTGGCGCTGCTCGGGCTCTCGGCGGCGCAGATCGCCAAGCGCACCGCCACGAAGAAGGACCGCGTCACCGCTGCCCTGACGGTCGCGGCCTCGCCGGTCGCGGCCGCCGTCACGGCGAAGTACGACGTGACCTTGGACCAGGCGGCGGCTGCGGGTGCTCGTCGAGGCCCACCACGGGATGGCGACCTTCCAGGTCCAGACCTACCCCGACCGCGACACCCCGAACCCGGACGCCACGCGCGAGGCGTTCACCGTCCCGCACGCGCTGGGGGTGATCCTGCCCGCCCTGCTCTGAGCCACCGACGGGAGGCCGCCCACCCGCCCGGGTGGGCGGCTCACCCCGGGCGCGGGGCCGGGGGGGGGGGGGGGGGGGGGGGGGGGGGGGGGGGAAGGGGGGGGGAGGGGGGGGGGAGAGGTGGTGGTGAGGGAGGGA
>NZ_JBSGSU010000016.1:0-56272 GCF_053607065.1 Cellulomonas sp. NPDC055163
GGGACGCTCGGCCGGCGCCGGCGCGGGCGCGGGCGCGGGCGAGGCGGCCGAGCTGGCCGAGATCGACCGGCACGCGGTGGCGGGCGCCGGCGCGCGCTGACCGTGCGCCCGGGGCCGTGCGCCAGAGGCCGTGCGCCAGGGGCCGCCCGACGCGGAGGTCTGGGGACGCGACGGCGGGACGTACGACGGTCCCCCCGGCGCACCGCGCACCCGGGGGACCGTCGTGCTGCGCGGGGCCGGCATCGGCGCCTGCCCCGCGGGTCCTCAGCGGTCGACGCGCGCGCTGCCGCCGCCCGCGAGCTTGAGCACCTCGGCCTTGGTGACCATCGTCGTGTCGCCCGGGGTCGTCATCGCGAGCGCGCCGTGCGCCGCGCCGTACTCGACGGCCGTCCCCAGCGGCTGCCCGTCGAGCAGGCCGTAGATGAGCCCCGACGCGAACGAGTCGCCGCCGCCCACGCGGTCGAGGATCTCGAGGCGCTCGCGGTGCGTGGCCTGCACGACGCCGGTGGCCTTCGACCAGGCGATCGCGCCCCAGTCGTTGACGGTCGCGGACCGCACGGTGCGCAGCGTCGTGCCGATCACGGAGAAGTTCGGGTAGGTCGCCGCGGCCTTCTCGATCATGGCGGTGAACGAGTCGAGCTCCAGCTCGGAGAGGTTCTCGTCGACGCCCTCGACCTCGAAGCCGAGGCTGGCCGTGAAGTCCTCCTCGTTGCCGATCATCACGTCGATGTACGGCGCGATGGCCCGGTTGACCTCCTGGGCCTTGGCCTGGCCGCCGATCGCCTTCCACAGGCTCGGGCGGTAGTTGAGGTCGTAGGAGACGACGGTGCCGTGGCGCTTGGCGGCGGTGACCGCCTCGATCACGGTCTCGGCCGCCGACTCGCTGAGCGCCGCGAAGATGCCGCCGGTGTGCAGCCACCGCGCGCCGAGCGTGCCGAACAGGTGGTCCCAGTCGACGTCGCCGGGCTTGAGCTGGCTCGCAGCGGTGTGCCCGCGGTCGCTCACGCCGACCGCGCCCCGCACCCCGAACCCGCGCTCGGTGAAGTTGAGGCCGTTGCGCACGCTGCGCCCGATGCCGTCGTACGGGATCCAGCGGATGTGCTCGGTGTCGAGCCCGCCGGTGAGGACGAGGTCCTCGACGAGCCGGCCGATCTCGTTGTCGGCGAGCGCGGTGACGATCGCGCCGCGCAGCCCGAACGCACGGCGCAGGCCGCGGGCCACGTTGTACTCGCCGCCACCCTCCCAGGCGCGGAACTGGCGGGCGGTGCGGATGCGGCCCTCGCCGGGGTCGAGCCGCAGCATGACCTCGCCGAGGGAGACGATGTCGTAGCGGCACTCGGACGCGGGGCGGATCTGGAGCTCGGTCATCGGGGGCTTCCTCGTCGGGGTCGGGCGGGCACGGGGTGCGGCAGGTGCGGCGTGCTGCGGGTGCGGGGTGGCGCGGGTGCTGCGGGGTGCGGCGACCGAGGTCGTCGGGTCCGGGCGGGCGCCGCGGAGGTCACGCCTCCCCAGGGCCCCGCGTCCCGGTCCGGGTCGTCCGGCGGTCAGGCGCCGCGGGCGGCGAGCCCGACGGCGGCGGCGGTGAGCTCGGCGATGCCGGCGGTGTCGCGCGCCCGGATCCTCTCGCGCGGGACCATCCACGAGCCGCCGACGGCGGTGACGGACGGCAGCGCGAGGTACTCGTGCAGGTTCGTCGGGCTCACGCCGCCGGTGGGCACGAACCGCACGCCGCCGAACGGTGCGGCGAGCGCGGCGATCGCCGGTGCACCGCCGGAGGTGCCCGCGGGGAAGAACTTGACGGTGGTGAGCCCGAGCTCGAGGGCCGCCTGGACCTCGGTCGCGGTGACCGCGCCGGGCAGGGCGAGGACGCCGAGCTCGTGGCAGCGCTCGACGACCGCGCGGCTCGTGCCCGGCGAGACGACGTAGCTCGCGCCCGCGGCGACGGCCTGGTCGACCTGCCCGACGGTGAGCACGGTCCCGGCGCCGACGAGCACGTCGCCGCGGTCGGCGAGGACGCGGATCGCGTCGGCCGCGGCAGCGGTGCGGAACGTGACCTCGGCGACGGGGAGGCCGCCGGCTACGAGCGCGTCCCCGAGGGCCGAGGCGTCCGCGGCGTCGTCGAGCACCACCACAGGGACGAGGCGGGCCTCGGCGAGGGCTGACAGGGTGTCCATCCGGCTTCCATTCCGCTAGGCGTAATGTGCGTGTCGTTGTGTGAAACGACTGTCGCACACGAACGCCCCACGGCTCAACCCTGGCGGCGGGCGGGCTGCGCGGCGCGCACCGCCGCGGCCCGCGCCGGCCGCACCGTCAGCGCGCGAGCCAGCCGCCGTCGACCGGGAGGATCGCGCCGTTGACGTAGTCCGCGGCGTGCGAGCACAGGAACAGCACCGCACCCGCGATGTCGGAGGGCAGCGCCCACCGCCCCGCCGGGATCCGGCCGAGGATCTCGTCGCTGCGCGCCCGGTCCTGACGCAGGTCGCGGGTGTTCGCGGTGGCGACGTACCCGGGCGCGACGGCGTTGACGTTGACGCCCGACTCGGCCCACTCGTTCGCCAGCGCACGCGTGAGCCCCGCGATGCCCGACTTCGACGACGTGTAGCCGGGCACGTTGATGCCGCCCTGGAAGCTCAGCATCGACGCGGTGTTCACGATCTTGCCCGAGCCCCGCGCGACCATCGTGCGGCCGACCTCGCGCGAGAGCACGAACGCCGAGCGCAGGTTCACGTCGAGCACGTGGTCGAAGTCCTCGTCGGAGTGCAGCGCCGCGGGCGTCCGGCGGATCGTCCCGCCGTTGTTCACCAGGATGTCGACGTCGCGCGCCGCGAGGTCGGCGGCCAGCGCCGTGACCTGCGCGCGGTCCGAGAAGTCCGCCCGCAGCGGGACGAACGTGCGACCGAGCCCCTCGACGACCGACCGGACCTCGCTCGCGCCGGCGGGCATCTCGTGGCTCACGCCCACGACGTCGGCGCCCGCCGAGGCCAGCGCCTCGGCGATCGCGAGGCCGATCCCGCGGCTCGCCCCGGTCACGACGGCGAGCCGGCCCGAGAGCCCGAGCAGGCTCTCGGCGTACGCGGCGGTGCTGTGCGGTGTCGCGGGACTCGTGGCGGTGGTCATGTCGGCTCTCCTGGCGAAGGGTGGCGAGCCGACCGGAGGGTCAGCCCGTGTGACCGAGCGCCGCGGAGATCCGCTCCGCGGTCGCGACGGCCAAGGGGGCCATCGCCTCGATCTGGTCGATGCTGTGCTCGAGCGTCAGGGTCGAGATGCTGACGCCGTAGGTGATGCTGTGCGTGGTGTCCCGGATCGGTGCGGCGACGCAGGCGACCCCCGGGACGTTCTCCTCGCGGTCCATCGCGTAGCCGAGCCGCCGGATCTCGGCGACCTCGGCGCGCAGCGCGTCGAGGGTCGTGATCGTGTGCGGGGTCCGGCGCGGCAGGCCGACGCGCTCGACGAAGCGCTCGAGCCCCTGGTCGGTGAAGCCGCTGAGCACGGCCTTGCCGATCCCCGAGGTGTGCAGCGGGATCGCGAGGCCGACACGCGACGGCATGAGGTACGGCTTGTCGGAGTCCGCGCGGACCAGGTAGACGATCTCGTCGCCGTTCTTGGCCCCCACGTGCACCGTGCAGTGCGTCCTCTCGACGAGCTCGTCGACGAACGGCTGGGCGATCGCCGCGATGTCGATGCGCGCCATCGCCTGCCCCGCGAGCGACAGGATCTTGGGCCCCGGCAGGTAGGTGCCGTCCGCGGCCAGCGAGACGAACTGCCGGTCGATGAGCGTCGCGAGGATCCGGTGCGTCGTGGCCTTCGCGAGCCCCGTCGCCTCGACGACGTCGGTGAACCGGCCGTGCGCCATCGCGGCCTCGAGCACGAGCAGAGTCTTCTCGCTCGCCCCCAGCACCGGCGCGACGTGCGCGACCGGAGCGCCGGGGCCGGCGTGGAGGGTGCCCGGCGGCTGGTCTCCTCGTCGAGTGCCTGGTGCGGGCGTCGAGTCGGTGACCATGTCCGTCTGCCTGTCGTCGGTGCGCGTCAGCGCATGTCGGTGATGGGGTGCCCATCCATGTCGTCGAACGCCTGATTCTCGCCTGCCATGGCCCACACGAACGAGTAGCTCGCGGTACCGACCCCGGAGTGCACCGACCAGCTCGGGGAGATCACCGCCTCCTGGTTGCCGACGAGCAGGTGGCGCGTCTCGTCGGGCCGGCCCAGGAGGTGCACCACGCGCGCGTCCGCCGGCAGGTCGAAGTAGAGGTACGCCTCGGTCCGGCGGTCGTGCGTGTGCGCGGGCATCGTGTTCCACATGCTGCCCGGGTGCAGCTGCGTGACCCCCATGACGAGCTGGCAGCTGCGGACGCCGTCCTCGTGGACGTACTGGGTGAGCGTGCGCCGGTTCGACGTGAGCGGGTCGCCGAGCTCGCGCACGGTGCCCTCCCCCGCGGCGACGAACGTCGTCGGGAAGGACGCGTGCGCGGGCGCCGAGGCGACGTAGAACCGGGCCGGGCCGGCCGCGCCGCCGGCGTCCGTCGACGCGAAGGTGACCCGCTCGGCCCCGCGGCCGACGTACAGGCACGAGCCGTGCCCGGCGTCGTACGTGGTGCCGTCCACGGTGATCGTGCCCGGCCCGCCGACGTTGACGATCCCGGCCTCGCGGCGGGCGAGGAACTGCTCGCTGCGGATCTCGGGGGCGCCGACGAGGTCGAGCGGCGCGTCGGTGGGGACGGCACCGGCGAGGACGAGGCGGTCGTGGTGGGTGAGGACCGAGCGGACCTCGCCGTCGACGAACAGGTCGGGGACGAGGTACCGGCTGCGCAGCCCGGCGGTGTCGAGGCCGGGCACCTGGTCGGGGCTGGTGGCGTAACGCTGTTCCATGGAGTGCCTCTCACGGCGTCGGGGGTGTCGGAGGTGTCGGGATGAGTCCGGAGGTCCCGCGGGTCGCGGGCCGGGCGACGGGGGTGGCACGCACCACCCCCGTCGCGTCCAGCTACAGGAGGCCGAAGAGCCCGGGCAGCCACAGGGACAGCTGCGGCACGAACGTCACGAGGAAGAGCACCGCGACGAGCGTGAGGAAGAACGGCGTGAGGCGGGCGATGACGGCCTCGACCCGCACCTCGGACACCTGGGCGCCCACGAACAGCACCGGGGCCGAGGGCGGTGAGATCACCGCGATGCACAGGTTGAAGGTCATCATGATCCCGAAGTGCACCGGGTGGATCCCGTAGCTCTCGGCGATCGGCAGGAAGATCGGCGTGAAGATGAGGATCGCCGGCGTCGCGTCCAGCGGGATGCCGATGACCAGCAGGATCAGCATCATGATCAGCAGGACGACGACCTTCGAGTCGGTGAACCCGAACAGCGCGTCGGCGATGAGCTGCGGCATCCGCGTGAAGCTCATGACGAACGACATGATCGACGAGACACCGATGAGGAAGATCACGACCGAGCTGGTGCGGGCCGCCGAGTAGAGGATGCGCGGCAGGTCGCGCAGCCCGATCGCCCGGTAGAGGAACGACAGCAGCAGCGAGTACACCACCGCGATCGCCGAGCCCTCGGTGGGGGTGAACAGCCCCCCGATGATGCCGCCGATCACGACGACCACGAGCGTCAGCGAGGGCAGCGCCTGGACGAAGACCCGGCCGATCTCGCCCAGGCTCGCCCAGGCCGGGGCCCGCAGCTCACGGTGCTTCCGGGCGTAGAACCACACGGCTGCCATGCACGCGGCACCCCACAGGACGCCCGGGACGTAGCCGGCGAGGAACAGCGCCCCCACCGACGTCCCGCCGCTGGCCAGGGCGTACACGATCATGAGGTTGCTCGGCGGGATGAGCATGCCGCTCGGCGCCGAGGCCACGTTCGTCGCCGCGGTGAACGCCCGGTCGTACCCCTCGCGGGCCTGCATCGGCGCCATCGTGGTGCCGACCGCCGCCGCCGCCGCGATCGCGGAGCCGCTGACCGAGCCGAACAGCATGTTCGCCAGGACGTTCGTCTGCGCGAGCGGCGCCGGCGTCCGCCCGACGAGGACCTTCGCGAGGTTGATCAGCCGGGTCGCTATCCCGCCGTTGTTCATGATCCCGCCGGCCAGGACGAAGAACGGGATCGCGAGCAGCGCGAACGAGTTGACCCCATGGAACATCCGCTGCGCGGACGTCGAGGCGCCGTTCTCGAGGCCCAGCACCAGGATCATCGAGACGGCCGACGGGAGCCCGATGCTGATGCTGATCGGCGCGCCGATCAGCATCAGCACCACCATCCCGCCCACGAGGACCAGGGCGACGAGCCCGACGTCGGTCACAGCTCTACCCCGTCCTCGGGTGCGATCGTCTGGACGCCCGCGTACCGCGGGGAGAACGTCTGGACGAGGTGCAGCAGCAGGTAGAACGTCACCAGGACCCCGGCGACAGGCACCGCGAGGTACAGCACCCCCGCGGAGACCGGCAGCACCGGGTTGGCCTGGTGCCAGTTCTGCATCGCGTTCGTCCAGCCGCCCCACACCATGACGAGAAGCGCGAAGCTCAGCGTCGCGAGGTACGCGACGATCTCGAGCACCCGCTGCGCGGCGACCGGCGCCTTCTGGACGAAGTAGTCGATCGCCACGTCCGCCTTCTCGCCGGTCGCGATCGAGATGCCGATGAGGCTGAGCCAGATGAACACGTAGCGCGCGGCCTCCTCGGTCCACACGCTCGGCTCCGACAGGACCAGGCGGGTGAGCACCTGCCACGTCACGAGCACGACGAGCAGCGCGAAGAGCGTCACGCAGATCGCGCGCAACGCGGTGTCGAGCACCGCCGTGTACGGCGACGAGGGAGGCCCCGCAGCCGGCGGGGAGGCGGGCTCGTCAGGGGGTGGGGGTCCGCCGGGGGACGGCGGCGTGCCGGGGGTGGAGGTCATCGTCGGTCAGGTCCTTCGCGGGTCGGGTGTGGGGGCGGCGCTCACTCGGCGGCGGCGCGGACCTTCGCGTGGATCTCGCGGATGACGTCGTTGTCGAGCTTCGACTCGGTCAGCGGCGCGATCACCTCGGCGAACGCGTCGGCGTCGACCTCGTTGAACGTCGCGCCGTCGGCCTCGGCCATCTCCTTGGCGACCTCGATCTCGGTCTCCCAGAGCTCGCCCTCCTCCTCGACGGCGGCGGCGAGCTCCTCCTCGAAGATCTCGCGGACGTCGTCCGGGAGCCCGTCCATGACCTTCGGGTTGGTGAGGAGGTAGTCGGGCAGCATGAGGTGCCTGGTGTAGCTGAAGTACGGCGCGACCTCGGAGTGCTTGACGTTCGCGTAGGTCAGCTCGTTGTTCTCCGCGCCGTCGATCACGCCGGACTGGATCGCGGTGTACACCTCGCCCATCCCCATGGGGGTGCCCGTGCCGCCCATGAGCCGCATCATCTCGATGTTCGTGTCGGACTCGATGACGCGGACCTTCATCCCCTCGAGGTCCGCGGGCGTCTCGATGGGGCCCTTCGCGTTGTACATCGAGCGGACGCCGCCGTGGAACGAGGCGAGGACGTGCAGCCCCTCGGCGTCGAGCGAGGAGTAGAGCTCCTCGACGATCTCGGGGTCGTTCGTCGTGGTGCGCTGGTGCTCCTGCGAGTCGAAGGTGAACGGCAGGTTGAAGACGACGAAGTCGGGGTTGTAGTTCTCGAGGAGCGGGCTCGCGACGATCGTGAACTCGATCGCGCCGGACTGGACGAGCTCGATCGTCTCCTTCTGCGCACCGAGGGTCTCGTTGGGGAAGACCTCGATGTCGTACGCGCCGTCGGTGCGCTCCTTGATGCGGTCCCCCATCGCGTCGAGGGCGCGGAACTGCGGGTGGTTGGGCTGCTGGTTGAACGCCAGCTTGAAGGTCGTCGTGGCGCCGCCGCCCGAGCCTGCGCCCTCGCTCGGGCCGGCTGCCGCGGTCCCGCCCTCGGCGCCGCAGGCGGCCAGAGCGAGCACGGCGCCGATCGCGGTGGTGACGGAAACGACGGTGTTTCGCCTCATCGTGAGCTCCTTGTCGGCCCACGCTCGTGGGCTCTCGTGCGCTCCGCGGGGAGCGTCGGGGGTGTGCCGTGCGCGGCGTCGGTGCTGCGGCGGCGGTGTTGCGCGGGTCTCGACCTCGGTGTCAGACTTCCGTGGAACTCAGTTCCACAGTGCGGAACCGTAGCCGGGCGAATCGGTCCGGTCAACCGTCCAGGGCACCGGGCCGTCGGCCCCGATCCCGGGGCGCCGCACGCCCGTACGACGCACCACCACCCCCGGCAGCGCAGCCGGCACACCGACGGAGGACGCATGACGACGTTCGAGAACCTGTTCCTGTCCGGCTACATCGCGGCGCCGACCGACCCCGTGCAGGAGGACGCGTTCTTCGACTCGCTCGCCGACCTCGGCCTCGGCGGGCTCGAGCTCGCCGTCGCCCCGGAGGGCACCCGGACGCTCGACCTCACCTGGATCGCCCGGCACGTGCAGCCGACGTGGGACCTCGTCCTGTCGCTCGTGCCGACGATGATGGTGCGGCTCGGCACCGAGCCGGCCTACGGGCTCGCCTCCGCGGACGAGACGCAGCGCCGGCGGGCGCTCGCCGACGTGGCCCGCGCCCGCGACCTCGCGACGTCGCTCGCGCAGGCCGACGGCCGGCGCCGGGTCGGCGCGATCGAGATCCACACCGCCCCCGGCCCCGTGCACGGCACCCGCGAGGCGTTCAGCCGCTCGCTCGACGAGATCCTCACCTGGGACCTCGCCGGCGCCGAGCTGCTCGTCGAGCACTGCGACGCGCACGTGCCTGGGCAGCGCGCCGCCAAGGGCTTCTTCACGCTCGACGACGAGCTCGCGACCGTGCAGTCCTACGGGCTCGCCCCCGACGTGCTCGGCATGGCCGTCAACTGGGGCCGGTCCGCGATCGAGGGCCGCGACCCCGCCCTCGCCGTCGAGCACACGCAGGCCGTCGCCGAGGCGGGCCTGCTGCGCGTGCTCGCGCTCTCGGGCGCGACGGACGTCGAGTCGGCCTGGGGCGTGCCGTGGGCCGACACCCACATTCCCTCCCGGGGCGACGCACCGGCGCTCGAGGCGTCCTCGGTGTCGCTGCTCGGACCCGACGAGATCGCGGCGACGCTCAAGGCCGCCGGCGACGTGCCGCGGGTCGGGCTCAAGGCCGCCGTCCGGCCCGCCGACGCCGACGTCGCCACCCGGGTCGCCGTCGTGGCCGCGACCCTGCGGCAGATCGCGGAGGCGCGCGCCGCGCTCTGAGCTCCGCCGACGGGCCCGGACCGGACGCGAGGGAGCGGGCTACGGCAGCGTCAGCCCCGCGGGCAGCAGCGCCGGGAGGATCGCCCGGATCTGCTCGTGCAGCGACGTGAAGCGCTCGGCGGTCATCCGCTCGGCGGGTGCCGTGACGCTCACCGCGGCGATCGCCGTCCCGGAGCGCAGGAGCGGGACGGCGAGGCAGCTGATGCCCGGCTCGTTCTCCTGCTCCTCGGTCGCGAAGCCGCGCTGCCGGGCCCGCGCGAGCAGCGCCGCCGTGGCGTCCGCATCGAGCCGGGCCCGGTCGCCGGCCGCGCGCAGGTACCCCGCCAGCACCGCGCCGTCCGCGCCGCGGTGGGCCAGCAGCGCCCGGCCGAGCGCGGTCGTGACCGCGGGGCTGCGCCGCCCGACCGCGGACCACACCCGCAGCGGGCGTTCCGGCTCGACCTTGTCGAGGTACACGACCTCCGACCCGCTCAGCACGCCGAGGTGCACGAGCTCGTCGGCCGCCTCGCAGAGCGCGACGAGCGCCGGGTGCAGCAGCGCGGGCAGGTTCTCGTCGCTGAGGAAGTCGTCGCCGAGCTGCGTGGCCGCCGGTCCGAGCACGTACGCGCCGGTGGCCGGGTCCTGCGTGACGAAGCCGCGGAACCGCAGCGCCGCCAGTGCGCGGTGCACGGTCGTCTTGTTGAGGTCGAGCGACGACGCGAGCTCCGCGAGGGTCAGCCCACGGGCTCCCGCGCGCGCAAGCTGCTGGAGCGCGAGCAGCGCCCGGTCGACCGCCTCGACCGGCGACCCGACCTCACGTGCCGCGTCCGTCATCGCGCTCCGCCTCCTGTGCTCCTGACCGTCCGGCCCGCCGTCGACCGGCCCGAGGCCGGCACCGCCTCACCGTAGAGGACCACCGCGCGGCGCCGGACGCGACCCGACCCGGGACCGCTGTGCGGCCCCGGACGCGACCCGACCCGGGACCGCTGCGCGGTCCCGGGTCGGGTCGGTCGTGCTGTGCTGCTCGCCTGCTCAGCCGAGCTGCGTCTGCGGCCCCGCGCCCAGCTCGCCGGGTGCGGCCGACGGCGGCGCGGCCGGCAGGTCGATCCCCGAGTTCGGGGTCCCCACCGCGGCACCGACCGGGACCGGGTCCTTCGTGAGCGACGTGCGCGGCTTCCCGGTGAAGTGGAACTCCCCGAGGATGCCCTCGCCCTCGGCGTCGACCACGACCGTCTGACCGGCCTTGATCTCACCGAACAGGATCTTCTCGGACAGGACGTCCTCGATCTCCCGCTGGATCGCCCGGCGCAGCGGCCGCGCCCCGAGGACCGGGTCGTAGCCCTTCTCCGAGAGGAGCTTCTTCGCCGCGTCCGTGAGCTCGAGGCTCATGTCCTTGTCGCGCAGGCGGACGTCGAGCTTGGCGATCATCAGGTCGACGATCGCGAAGATCTCCGGCTGCGAGAGCTGCGGGAAGACGACCACGTCGTCGACGCGGTTGAGGAACTCCGGGCGGAAGTGCTGCTTGAGCTCGTCGTTGACCTTCCCCTTCATGCGCTCGTACGACGTCGACAGGTCCCCGCCGGCCTGGAAGCCGGTCTGCAGGCCCTTGGCGATGTCCCGGGTGCCGAGGTTCGTGGTCATGATGATGACGGTGTTCTTGAAGTCGACCACCCGGCCCTGCGAGTCGGTCAGGCGACCGTCCTCGAGGATCTGCAGCAGCGAGTTGAAGATGTCCGCGTGCGCCTTCTCGACCTCGTCGAACAGGACGACCGAGAACGGCTTGCGGCGCACCTTCTCCGTGAGCTGACCGCCCTCGTCGTACCCGACGTAGCCGGGGGGCGAGCCGAACAGCCGCGAGACGGTGTGCTTCTCCGAGAACTCCGACATGTCGAGCTGGATCAGCGCGTCCTCGTCCCCGAAGAGGAACTCGGCGAGCGCCTTGGCCAGCTCGGTCTTCCCGACGCCCGTGGGCCCCGCGAAGATGAACGACCCACCGGGACGCTTCGGGTCCTTGAGGCCCGCACGCGTGCGCCGGATGGCCTGCGAGAGCGCCTTGATCGCGGCCTCCTGGCCGACGACGCGCTTGTGCAGCTCGTCCTCCATGTGGAGCAGCCGGCTCGACTCCTCCTCGGTGAGCTTGAACACCGGGATGCCCGTGGCGAGCGCGAGGACCTCGGCGATCAGCTCCTCGTCGACCTCCGCGACCGCGTCGAGGTCGCCGGACTTCCAGGCCTTCTCCTTCTCGATCCGCTTGAGGCCGAGCTGCTTCTCGGCGTCGCGCAGGCGAGCGGCCTTCTCGAAGTCCTGCTCGTCGATCGCGGACTCCTTGTCGCGGCGCGTCTCGGCGATCTGCTCGTCGAGCTCGCGCAGCTCCGGCGGAGCCGTCATGCGACGGATGCGCAGGCGGGCACCGGCCTCGTCGACCAGGTCGATCGCCTTGTCGGGGAGGAACCGGTCGTTGACGTAGCGGTCCGCGAGCGTCGCCGCAGCGACGAGCGCACCGTCGGTGATCGAGACGCGGTGGTGCGCCTCGTAGCGGTCGCGCAGGCCCTTGAGGATCTCGATGGCGTGCTTGAGGTTCGGCTCCGCGACCTGGATCGGCTGGAACCGGCGCTCGAGCGCGGCGTCCTTCTCGACGTACTTGCGGTACTCCTCGAGGGTCGTCGCACCGATCGTCTGGAGCTCGCCACGGGCCAGCATCGGCTTGAGGATGCTCGCGGCGTCGATCGCGCCCTCGGCGGCACCCGCACCCACGAGGGTGTGGATCTCGTCGATGAACAGGATGATGTCGCCGCGCGTGCGGATCTCCTTGAGGACCTTCTTCAGGCGCTCCTCGAAGTCACCGCGGTACCGGCTGCCGGCCACGAGCGCACCCAGGTCGAGCGTGTAGAGCTGCTTGTCCTTGAGCGTCTCGGGGACGTCGCCGCGCACGATGTCCTGCGCGAGGCCCTCGACGATCGCCGTCTTGCCGACGCCGGGCTCGCCGATCAGCACCGGGTTGTTCTTGGTGCGGCGCGACAGCACCTGCATGACCCGCTCGATCTCCTTCTCGCGCCCGATGACCGGGTCGAGCTTGCCGTCGCGCGCGGCCTGCGTGAGGTTGCGCCCGAACTGGTCGAGGACGGCGGAGCCGGACGGCTGACCCTCGGCGGGGCCGCCCGAGGCGACGGGCTCCTTGCCCTGGTAGCCGGACAGGAGCTGGATGACCTGCTGGCGCACGCGGTTGAGGTCGGCGCCGAGCTTGTTGAGGACCTGGGCGGCGACGCCCTCCCCCTCGCGGATGAGGCCGAGCAGGATGTGCTCGGTCCCGATGTAGTTGTGGCCGAGCTGCAGCGCCTCGCGCAGAGACAGCTCGAGCACCTTCTTGGCGCGCGGGGTGAAGGGGATGTGACCGGACGGGGCCTGCTGGCCCTCGCCGATGATCTCCTGCACCTGGGCGCGGACGGCGTCCAGCGAGATGCCGAGCGACTCCAGCGCCTTGGCGGCGACACCCTCACCCTCGTGGATCAGCCCCAGGAGGATGTGCTCGGTCCCGATGTAGTTGTGGTTGAGCATCCGCGCCTCTTCCTGGGCGAGGACGACCACGCGGCGGGCTCGGTCCGTGAATCTCTCGAACATGTGCACACTCCTCACGAGCAGCGCTCGTCCCGGCTGAGCGCCCGGGACAGGTCGGCGTTGTTCGACTGTAACGGCGCGACCCCCCGCCTACTGCCCGTGTTCGCCGCAGGCGTGACGCGGCCACCCGCGGCGCCGGGGAGCGCTGCGGGTGGGCGGGTGGCGAGGGTCGCGGAGCCACGGGTGCGTGCGGGTCGCGGAGCGTCGGGTCCGCGCGGGTCGTGCGTGCAGCCTCGGGTCAGCGCCCGCGGTACGGGACGACGCGCGCGCCGGCGCCCGGCGCGTCGTCGAGCAGCCCGGCCATCGCCAGCCCGCGGTCCACGAGCCGGACCCGGTCGAGCGCGGGCACCTGGTCGAGCCGGAACCAGCGCGCGGCGTCCGTCGTCCCGCCGACCTCGGCGCGCAGCTCCCCGCCGGTGACGCGCGCGCGGTAGACGACCCGGATGGCGTGCGCGTCGACCGCGGGCTGCACGATCCGCTCCGCCGCCGGGACCACGACCGAGTCGATCCCGAGGAGCCCCTCGAGCTCGGCGGTGTAGCCGGTCTCCTCGAGGATCTCGCGCACGGCGGCGTCGGCCGGGTCCTCGCCGGGGTCGATCCCGCCCCCGGGGAGCGTCCAGCCGGAGTGGCCGTCGAGCACCCAGTGGGCGAGCAGCACCCGGCCGTCGTCGACCACGATCCCGTAGGCGGCGATCCGTGTCTCCACCTGCGCGAGCGTACCCACCGGTCCCGAGGACGGCGCGTTCGCGCGGGCCCTAGCATGCGGACCACCTCTCAGGACGGAGCACACCCATGGCTGATGTCGGCGTCGCGTTCGGCGTCCTGCTCGTCGCGCTCGTGGTCGGCGGGCTCACGCTCGCGGTCCGCTCCGCGCGCCACCCACCCCGGCCGCGCGCGGCCCCGTCGGGGCGGCACGACGGCGGCTCGTGGGGCGGGGACGGCGGGGACGGCGGGGGGCACGGCGGGCACCACCACGGCTCCGGCTGGGGCGGGCACGACGGCGGGGGCTGGGGCGGCGACGGCGGTGGCGGCGACGGGGGTGGTGGCGGTGGCGGTGACTGAGCGGCCTACCGGCGCCGCGCGGGCGTCACGTGCCCTGACGCCCGCGCAGCACCGGTAGCGGGTGGCGGCGCGTCTCAGCGCGGGTGCGGGCGTAGGCGTGGGAGACGCACCGGCGCGCGCGGCGCCCGGGCTCCGTCTCAGCGTGCCGCAGCGTCCTCGCGCGACCGGCTGCGCAGGCGCTTGCGGGCGAACACCCCGATCGCGACGGCGAACGCCGCGTAGATCGCGTAGTTGATGTAGTCGCTGTACTCGCCGATGCGCGTCCAGCGGCTGCCGAGCGCGTAGCCGAGCGTCACGAGCACGCCGTTGTAGACCAGGCTGCCGAGCGTCGTGTACGCGAGGAAGCGCCCGAGCGGCATGCGCTCGACGCCCGCGGGGATCGACACGAGGCTGCGCACCACCGGCACGCACCGCCCGATCAGCACCGCCGAGCCGCCGTGCCGGTGGAACCAGTCCTCGGCGCGCTGGACGTCGCGCGGCTCGACGAGCGGCAGCCGGTCGGCGATGCGCTGGAGGCGGTCGGACCCCAGCCGCATGCCCGCCCAGTACAGGACGAGCGCCCCGACGACGGAGCCCGCCGTCGCGCCGACGACCGCGAGCGCGAGCGACATCCGGCCCTGCCCGGCCAGCAGCCCGGCGACGGGCAGCACGACCTCGCTCGGGATCGGCGGGAACACGGTCTCGAGGACGACGAGGACGCCGACACCGACCGGGCCGAGGAGCTCGACGGTCGAGACGGCCCACCCGGCGAGGCCCGTGAGCTGGGACGGGTCGGCGTGGCTGAGCACCGGTCCAGCAGAACATGCGGCGCGGGCCCGGGCACCCGGAGCGTGCGGCGCACCTCCGCGGGTCGGGGGTGTTGCGGGCGTGTGAGCGCACGGCCCGCCACGTGAAACCCGCGTGAACACCGGCGGCAGCGCCTTGTGGTGACCTCGCGGGCGCGAGGACGCTGGGACGACCACCCTCCGAGAGCCGCCGGCACGAGGGAGCACCGTGACGTCCCACCCCGCACCGCAGCCGCGCTTGGCCGCCGGACCGTCCCTCGCGCCCGCGTCCGCGGCTCCCTCGCACCCCGCTCCGCACCGAGCGGGCCGGCCGTGAACCTCCCCGCCGCAGTCCTGCTCGACCTCGACGGGACGCTCGTCGACTCCGAGCCGCTGTGGTCGACCGCCGCCGCGGACCACGCGCGCCTGCACGGGTGCTCGTGGAGCCCGCTCGACGCCGCCGGGATCGCCGGGCTCCCGGCGCCGGACGTCGCGGCACTCCTGCACCAGCGCGGGGTGCCGCTCGCCGCCGAGCGCATCGCGGAGCTGCTGCACGAGGAGGTCGGCCTCGGGCTCGCGCTCGAGCTGCCGTGGCGCGCGGGTGCGCTGGACCTGCTGACCCTGCTCCGCTGGGCCGAGGTGCCGAGCGCGCTCGTCTCGACGAGCCGGCGCAGCCTCGCCGAGCTCGTGGTGCGCGCGACGCCCGTCGGGACGCTGCGGACCGTGGTCTCGGGCGACGACGTGCACCGGCTCGCGCCGCACCCCGAGGCCTACCTCGCGGCGGCCCGTGCGCTCGGCGTCGACCCGGCGCGCTGCCTCGTCGTCGAGGACTCGTCGAGCGGTGTGGCAGCGGCGCTCGCCGCGGGGACGCTGGTCTTCGCCGTCGACCCGTCGCTCGACCTGCCGCCGCGGCTGTCCGCCCACCCGCGGCTCGTGCGGGTCGACGGCCTCGTGCCCGTGGTCGAGCTGCTGAGCGCGCTGCTCGCCCGCGGCTGAGCGGCGGCTGGTCGGGCGGTCGCGGCGCGCGGCGTCCCTACTCAGGCGTCTCGGCGCGAGGCGTTCCGGCCTGGGCCGTCTCCGCTCAGGCGGTCTCCGCGCAGAACCCGCCCGCGTCGGTCGGCGTGACCCGCCAGGTGCGGACGTCCTTGCCGCCGCCGTCGACGTCGCTCTTCTCGTGCAGCCGGACGACGCCGTCGCGCACCGAGGCGTCCCCGCGGACGACGTGGCGCCCGGTGCGGCCCTCGACGGTCAGCGCGACGCGCCCGACGAAGTCGTCGACGGTCCGTGGGGTGCGTCCGTCGACGTCGAGCACGGCGTACGGGACGCCGGAGACGACCGGGGCGGGCGGGGAGTAGGTCATCGGGCACACACCTTCGGGTCGGCGGTGAGGGCCCCAGCATGCGCCCCGCCGGACCGCGGGGGAACACCCGCGGCGTATCCAGTGCGTGACGTTCCGGTGTCGCGGAGCGGGACGGGCACACCGCGCCGGCTCACCCGCCGCCTCACCTGCCGCGCAGCACGGGCCCGTCGCCGGGCTCACGGGCCGCGCCGCACGGGCCCGACGTCGCACCCACCCGGTGCGCGGCGCGAGGCCGTCCCCGGCTCACCGGCCGCAGCGCGGACCCGCCGTCGCCCTCACCAGCCGCGCAGCGCGGGCCCGTCCTCGCGGTACGTCTCGAACAGCGCGCGCTCCTCGGCGGTGAACGCGCGCGCCGTGTGGGTCGCGTGGTCGAGCTGCACCATGCGCGAGCGCGCCCGCAGGTAGACCGTCCCGGGGTCGGCGACGTCGACGATCTCGTACGCGAAGTCGACCGACGACGTGCCGATCCGCGGGACCCACACCTCGACCGCGAACGGCGCGGGGCGGAAGGTCAGCGGGGCCAGGTAGTCGATCTCGTGCTTGACGACCACGAGGAGGGACGCGGTGAGCGCGCCGTGCTCGTCGACCCCCATGACCGGGAACAGCGTGAAGCGCGCGTCGTCGAGGTAGCGCAGGTAGGCGGCGTTGTTGACGTGGCCGAAGAGGTCGACGTCCGACCAGCGGACCTGCATGACGACCCGGCCGCGATGGGGGCGCCCGGTCGGCGCGGGCGACGGCTCCGGGGCGGGCTCGTGGGGTGGCACGGGGAGCGGTTCGCGGGACACCGCGTCACCCTAGTCGCGGGCGGGGACCGGGCTCGCGGCGCGGCGCGGGACCGGGTGCGCGGGGCACGACCGGGTGCGCGGCGCGGGGCGGGACGGTGGTGCACCGGCGGTGCGTCCCAGGGGTCCGGCGAGCGTACCCGGGGGGCCGCCCTCGGCCGGGCTGCGGCCGACGGCGATGCCCTTGTCAGGCAAGTCTGTGCTTGCCTATGGTGGGGCATGGCCGACGAGGTGTACCGCGCGCTCGCGGACCCGACGCGGCGCGCCATCCTCGACGAGCTCGTGGACCGCGACGGGCAGTCGCTGTTCGAGATCTGCGCCCGGCTCACCATGAGGCACGGGCTCGGCTCGACGCGGCAGGCCGTCTCCCAGCACCTCGACGTGCTCGAGCAGGCCGGCCTCGTCACCGTGCGCCGCGACGGCCGGTACAAGTTCCACCACCTCGACACGCGCCCGCTCGCGCAGATCGGCGAGCGGTGGCCGCAGCCGCCACCCGAGGTCACGCCCGGCCCCTGACCCCGCACGACCCGAGCACCGCCGCCACGATCGACGCCCCGCACCACCGACGCCCCGCACGACCAGCGCACCGCCACCGAGAGGACCGACCATGCCCCGGATCCAGTTCAGCAGCATCTACGTCGACGACCAGCAGAAGGGCCTCGACTTCTACACCGACGTGCTCGGCTTCATCGTCAAGAACGACATCCCGATGGGCCAGTACCGCTGGATCACGCTCGTCTCCGCGGACGACCCGAACGGCCCCGAGCTCGTGCTCGAGCCGGCCGCGCACCCCGCGGTCCCGCCGTACCGGGCCGCGCTCGTCGCCGACGGTATCCCCATGACGGCGTTCGCGGTCGAGGACGTGCAGGCGTCCTACGAGCGGCTCGTGGCTGCGGGCGCGCGGTTCGTGCAGGAGCCCGTGGAGATGGGCCCCGTGACCACCGCGGTGCTCGACGACACGTGCGGGAACCTGATCCAGATCGTCGGCTGACGCCGCGCGCGGGTGGCGGTCGGCGGGCGATCGGGTGACGCCCGGGGGGCGCGCAGGCCGCGCCCGCCGGGCACCGGGTGCCACCCGATCGGCGGTCCTCCGTGCGAGGGACGGGCCGCGCGGACCCTTGTCCGGTTTGTCCGGGCTCTCCTACGGTCCCCGTGGCCGGGTGGTGCCGGTCACACCTCGCGGGCACCGTCGGCGACGTGTGAGCGATCACCCGGTCGGCCCTGTCCCCCGACGAGGAGACCTCGTGCACCCGCTCACGCCGCCCGCAGCACCGTCCCGCCCCCGCGCCGCCCACCGTCTCCGACGGACCCTCGCCGCCGCCCTCGCCCTCGTGGCGACGTCCGGCGCGCTCTCCACGCTCGCCGCCCCCACCGCGGCCGCGGCACCGGCCTGCGCGGACGTCGAGGTGCTGTTCGCGCGCGGCACGGGCGAGGCGCCCGGCCCGGGCGTCCTCGGCACCCCGTT
Source organism: Cellulomonas sp. NPDC055163 (assembly GCF_053607065.1). Lineage (NCBI taxonomy): Bacteria > Bacillati > Actinomycetota > Actinomycetes > Micrococcales > Cellulomonadaceae > Cellulomonas > Cellulomonas sp. NPDC055163. The sequence goes on from NZ_JBSGSU010000016.1 coordinate 18,234, forward strand.
CGTCCGGTCGCTCACGAGCGCCCTGAGCGACCGGACAGTCACCTCCTACGCGGTCGACTACGCCGCGGAGTCGTCCCAGCGCAGCGCCGGCCCCGGCGCCACGGCGCTGACCACCCACCTCACCGCGACGGCCGCCGCCTGCCCCGGGACGCGGTTCGTGCTCGGCGGCTACTCGCAGGGCGCCTCGGTCGTCGACATCGCGCTCGGCATCCGCACGGGCACGACGACGGGCACCGCGATCCCCGCGGCGCTCGAGCCGCGCGTCGCGGCGGTCGTCGTCTTCGGCAACCCCCTCGGGATCAGCGGCCGCACGATCGCCACGGCGAGCCCGACGTACGCGGCCCGCGCGCGCGACTTCTGCGCGACGGGCGACCCGGTCTGCGGCGGCGGCTCGTCGTTCGCCGCGCACCTCGCCTACCGCACGAACGGTGACGTGACCGAGGGCGCCGACTTCGCGGCCGCGCTCGTCCGCTCGACCACCGTGCCGGTCCCGACCCCCACCGTCCCCGGCACGCCCACGCCCGCCCCGACGGCGCCCGGCACCCCGACCCCGGTGCCGACGACGAACCCGACGCCCGCGCCGTCCCCGACGGCTCCGGCCGCGACGTGCGTGCGGTCCAGCACGCGCGCGCACGTCGACGCCGGGCGTGCCGAGCGGCGCCTCGGTGTCGCGTACGCGACCGGCAGCGGCGACCGGCTCGGCCGGGTCAGCAGCTTCGTGCGCGTCTCGGCCCGGCAGACCGGCGCGGGCTGGGAGCGCGTGCTCACCTGCTGACCGGCGGTCCACCGCGGGCGCCCCGGACGGGGACGCACCGCCGCGGGACGACGAGGGCTGTGGCGCGGGTGCGCCGCGGCCCTCGTCGCACGTCCGGGCGCCGCACCGCGGCGCTGCCCGCACGACCACGTCTCGCGACCACGCTGGACGTTCGCGGCCGCGTCGCACCTTCCGAGGCGCCGCCCAGGATGCGCAGCGCCTCTCGTCTCAGGAGCGTCCATGATCCGGACACCGCTGGCGGACGGCCGGGGGCGGGAGCACGATCCCTCGCGTGACCCCCTGGCCGACCGCACCCCGCAGCGCCTCACGCGCTGTCGCGAGCGCGCGCGCCTGTACCTGTCGCTAGCCGGGAGGCTCCGCGGTCGTCCCTGGACCGGTCTGCCCCGCTGGGCACGCCCGTTGCCGGACCGGACCCGCCGTCGCACGCCGCGGCACCCCTGACCGCTCCTCCCGGCGCCCGTCCAGCTCGTCGCGAGCCACGGCTCGCCCGCGCCCGTGCGCACCGGACACCCGCCCCAGGTCAGGAGAGCCCCAGCATGGCCACCCCGCACACCCCCAGCCCCGCCGGTCCCACCGGCACCGCGTCTCCCGAGGCGACGCGCCGCTTCCACCTCAACGAGGACTGGGCGGCGACCGTCGTCGGCCTCGTGCTGCTCGGCCTCGTGCTCACCGGCGTCCTCGGCGCCGACGTGGTGCCGTGATGAGCGCGACGACCCGCCCCGGCGCCGGCGCCGACCAGCCCCGCACCCCGGCGGACGACGGGTCCACCCACCCGACGGCCGTCGCCACCACCGACGCCCACGCCGCGAGAGCCGACAGGACCGACGGCACCGACGGTGCGGACCCCGACGCGGCCGGCCGGCCGACGCCTGCGGCCGTCGTCGGCGGGCTCGTGCTCGTCGTCGCGCTCGCGGCGCTCACGCGCTACCTCGAGCAGAACGTCCCCGTGTGGACCGAGGGAACGCCGCTCGGCGGCGTCGCGAAGTCCGTGGAGTTCCCGGTCTACGCGATCGCCCTCGGGCTGCTCGGCAACGCCGCCCTGCTGGCGCTCGACCTGCGCGACCGGCTCGCTGCGGCGTTCCGCACCGAGTTCTTCATCAAGACCGGCGTCGTGCTGCTCGGTGCGTCCGTCAACCTCAGCCTCATCGTGTCGGCCGCGCTGCCGGCGATCGCGCAGGCGCTGCTGCTCATCACGTCGGTGTTCCTGTTCACCTGGTGGATCGGCGGCCGCGCGGGACTCGACGACAAGCTCCGCGCGCTGCTCGCGTCCGCGGTGTCGATCTGCGGCGTGAGCGCGGCGATCTCGGCGGCCGGCGCGGTGCAGGCGAAGCGCGAGCAGCTCGCCTACGCGGCGAGCCTCGTGATCGTCTTCGCGCTGCCCTCGATCTTCGTGCTGCCGTGGATCGCGGGGCTGCTCGACCTGTCCCCTGCGGTGACCGGCGCCTGGATCGGCGGCAACATCGACACGACGGCGGCCGTCGCCGCGGCGGGGTCGATCGCGGGCGAGGACGTCCTCGCGCTCGCGACGATCGTGAAGTCGACCCAGAACGCGCTCATCGGCGTCGTCGCGATCGCCCTGACCGCCTACTTCGCGTTCAAGGTCGAGCGGCGGCCCGACGCGCACGCCCCCGGCGTGAGCGAGGTCTGGCGGCGCTTCCCGAAGTTCGTGCTCGGGTTCCTCGCCGCGTCGGTGATCTCGACCGTGTACCTCGCACAGGTCGGCGCCGACGCGGGCAAGCCCGTCCTCGCCGTCGCGAACGACCTGCGGACGCTGTTCTTCATCCTCGCGTTCGTGAGCATCGGCCTGGAGTTCCGGGCGAAGGCGCTCAAGGACGCCGGGTGGCGGCCCGTGGGCGTCTTCGCCGCCGCGACGGCGTTCAACCTCGTCGCCGGGCTCGCGTTCGCGAGCGTGCTGTTCCGGGGCTTCGAGCTCGGCTGAGCCGATCCGGTCGCGGCCGGCTGCGCGCCGTCGGCCCGGCGCCACCACGCGCGACGCAGGCCACCGGCCGGGGAGTCCCCTGGCCGGTGGCGCTGTGGTCACGGCGGCGTCCGTCGCGGTTCCCGGGCCGGGACGGCGACGCCTCGCGGTATGTACCGGGCACGGGTACCGGCCGCCGCCGCCGCGCGGACACCGGGTCAGACGTCGGTGCCCGTCGAGCCGGTCGTCGTGCCCGTCGTGCCCGTCGTGCCCGCGTCGCCGGCAGGCGGGGCTGCGGGCGGCGTCCCGCCGGGTGCACGACCGCCGCCCCGCATGCCGCCGCCGCCCATCCCGCCGCCGCCCATCCCGCCGGTGTGCTCGCCCGCGGTCACGGTGGCGATCACGCCGGCACCGGTCAGGTCGCCGTCCGCCGCCAGCCCGCCGACCGTGTCACCGACGAGCGACCCGCCCGCGTAGACCTCGTACGACTCGCCCGCGGTGATCCCGGCGGTCGAGAGCACGACCGACTGGAACGCCTTCGTCGACTCGTACGCGGCGACGACCGTCCCGTCCGGCGCGACGACCTGGACGACCGTCCCCGCGGGCTGCGACGCGCCGAGCGACGCCGAGACCCAGCCCTGCCCTGCCGTCCCGGGCGCGACGGCCATCCCGGCGCTGCCCGCGGCGAGCACCGTGCCACCGGTCACCTCGAACGTGCCGTTGACGTCGAGCGCACCGTTGCCGTCGTTCGTCGGTCCGGCGACCACGACGGTCCCGCCGCTCACCAGCGCGGTGCCGTTCGAGTCGAGGCCGTCGCCGCCCGAGTCGAGCAGGACCGTGCCGCCCGTGATCGTGACCGCGACGCCCTCGACCGCGGCGAACGCGCCGCCGCCACCACCGCCGGGGCCACCGGGCGCACCGGCACCCGCACCCGCCGCGTCGTCCGTCGCCCCGTCGTCGGCCGTGTCGACCTCGCTCGCCGAGCCGTTGATCGCGTCGTCGCTCGACGTGACGTCGACGGTCCCGTCGCTCACCGTGACGAGCGCGCTCTCGACGCCTTCCTCCGACTCCGTGACCGTCAGCGTGCCGCCCGCGACGTCGAGCGCGACCTCGCTGTGCACGCCGTCGTCCCCCGAGGCCACGGTCACGTCGCCGCCCGTCTGGCTGTAGACGCCGTCGGAGTGCACCGCGTCGTCCGCCGAGTCCACCTCGACCGTCCCGCCCCCGATCACGACGAGCACCCCGCCCTTCAGGCCCTTCGCCGAGGTGTCGGCCGCGAGCGTCGCACCGGCACCACCGCCGGACGCGACGCCGACGTCCCCGCCGGTCACGACCACGTCGGTCGCCGCGTCGATCCCGTCGCCGCCCGCGGTGAGCGCGAGCGTGCCGCCGGTCACCGCGACGTAGCCCCTCTCGACGTCCTCGGCCTCGTCGGCCTTGAGGGCGTCACCGCCCGCGTCGACGGTGACCGTGCCGCCCTCGACCACCAGGTAGTCCTTGCCGCGGATGCCGTCGTCGGCGGCCGTGACGGTGACGGTGCCGGACCGGATCACGAGGCCGTCCTTGCTCGCGATGCCGTCGGCGGCGTTGCCCGTGACGTCGAGCGCGCCGGTGCCGGTGATCGTCAGGTCGGCGGTGGAGAACAGCGCGGCGTTCGGCTCGTCGGTCGTCGCGTCGGGGTGGGTGTACTCCGCGGCGTCGGTCAGCGAGCTCTCCGACCCGTCGGCGAGCACGACCACGACCTCCTCGGCGCTCGTCACGACGAGCGGCGCCGACGTCGAGCTCGTCAGGTCGACCCCGTCGAGCACGAGCCGCACCGTCCCGGCGTCCGCGGTGTCGACGACGACCTGGCCGTCGTCGAGCGTCCCGCTCAGCACGTACGTGCCGGCCGCCGTGACGGTCACCGTCGAGCCGTCGACGCTCACGCCGTCGCCCGAGGCGCTCGCGGTGGAGCCGTCGAGCGTCACGGTCGTCGCGGACGCGGCGTCGTAGGCCTCGTCACCGTCCTCCGCGTGGGCCTGGGCGTTCGCGGCCATCGCCTCCTCGGCGGTGGTCCCCGCCCGGGCGTCGGCCGCGGCCTGCACGACGGCGGCGTCCGCCCCGGCCGTCGCGGCGGTCGTGGCGTCGTCGGTCGCGGTGCAGCCCGCGAGGATCGCGGCGACGAGCACCGCGGGGACGAGGGTCGTCAGGGTCGGGCGTCGCATGTCAGGTCCTGTCGTCGGGGGTCGTGCCGGGGAGGGCGGCGGAGGTCGCGGGGTCGCCGGGAGCGGCGCCGGCGAGGGTCATCGGGACGAAGTGGCGGCGCAGCGTGCGGTTCCACGGGCTCGCGGGCAGCGACGGGTCGAGCGCGGCGAGCCCCGTCGCGTACTTCGAGAGGCGGGCCGGGCGGTGCCCGTGCGCCCACAGCAGCCGGTCGACGGCCGAGGCGGTCGAGCCGGTCTTGGTCTCGACGACCACCGCGCCGGGCAGCGCGAGCCGCCGGCCCGGCACCTCCCACGTGAGGTCGGTGTCGATCGTCGCGCGGCTGGCGGGACGGCCGTGCTCCCCGGGGAGGTGGAGCGTCGTGCGCCGGTAGCGCGTGGTCAGCACGGGGGCGAACGCCAGAGCCGCGGCCCCTGCGAGCACGGGCTCCGTCTCCTCGCCGCCGAGCACCTCGTCGACGAACCACCGGCCGTGGCCGAGCCGGTCGCGCGCGTCCAGACCGTGCGGCACCCGGTTCTTGACCGTGCTGCCGCGAGCGCCTCGCGTCTTGACCTCGAGCCAGCACGAGCGCGTGTCGAGGTAGGTGCGGGTGCGGACCTTGAACCGCCGCCGGCGGCGGTGCGCGGCGAGGTGGTAGCTCGCCAGGTCCGGGGTGTCGAAGTACACCGACTCGTACCCGAACGTGCGCAACCCGTCGATCTCGAGCACGTGCGTGCGGCCGTCGAGCGCGGCGAGCAGGCCACGCAGCGCGTCCGTGGTCAGCACGTACTTGCGGTCCACCCGGGTCTGCAGCGACGCCGTCGCGGTCAGCGCGTCGAGCGTGATGCCCGCGAGCGCCTCGAGCGGTGCGACGGTGCCGGTGACGAGCGGGCTCACCGCGCCGCCTCCGCGAGCACCCCGCGCACGCCGGGCCGGGTCACGGTCGCGCCGGGAAGCACCTCGTACCGGACCTCGACCGTCGTCGTGTCGTTCACGAGGTCGAGGCGCTGGACGTTCGCGCCGTGCACCCGCGCGCCGAGCAGCTGCTCGAGCCGGGCCACGAGCGCGAGCTCGTCGGGGACCGCGGCGTCGAGCACGACGACCCCGTGGCGGTACCGGGCGAACAGGCGCGGGTGGTCGCCGACGAGCATGACCAGCAGCACGAGCGCCATCAGGACCGTCGCGAGCCAGCCGATCGACGCCCCGAGCCCGCCGAGCAGGCCGAGCGCGAGCGACGCGAAGTAGTAGGCGACCTCGCGCTGGTCGAGCTCCGTCGAGCGGAGCCGGATGATCGAGAGCACGCCGAACAGCCCGAGGCCGAGGCCCGCGCCGACCGTGCTCGTCGCGAGCGCCCCGGCGACGGCGAGGACGCCGACGTTGACCCCGAGGAACGCGACGACGAGGTCGCGGCGCCGGTGGCGGGGGAAGTACAGCCCGAAGGCGAGCAGGGAGATGGCGACCAGGTCGGTCGCGAGCATGAGCGGCTGGGGCATGACGTCCTCGGGTGATCGTCGGGTGACCGGCGGGTGGCCGGTCGGTGACGTCTCCCATTACGGTGCGCGTCGCTATGAGCCCGCTGAGCGGGGGCCGCGAGGCGCGTGTGAGACGCGCGCCGCGGGCAGGGTGCTCAGTCCTCGTCGTCGTCGACGGGGCGCGGCAGTGCGAGCCCGAAGATCCGGGTCGGCGGGGCGGCGAGCCGGTCGGAGCCGGGCTCGGGCTCGGGGGAACCCACGGGCGGGCGCGCGCCGACCCACACGCGCCACACGTCACCGTCGCGGTACACCTGCCCCGGGCACACCAGGCGGTCCTTGCCCGCGCGGTGGAGCTGCCCGCGCAGGTCCGCCTCGTGCGCGGGCGGGACGAAGCCGACGACGACGTTGCGCCAGATCAGCACGACGCGCCCGCCCTTGCCACCGTCGAGCTGCAGCTCGGCGGGCACCGGCGCGCGCGCGGACCGCTCGCGCCCGGACAGCGCCGCCTGGAACGACGTCTGCAGCGCGACGGCCTCGCCGGCGACGAACCCGTCGCCCACCTCCGCGGGCACCTCGGCGTGCCGACCGAACAGCCTCATGGGGTCAGGGTGGCACGGCACGGTCCGGGAGCGCGACGACGGGACGTGGCGCACCGGGCGGGGGCACGGCGACCCGCGTGCGCCCTGCCCCCGCTCGGGCCGTCCGGGTGCGGATGCCCCGTGCCCGCCCTCGACGTCGTGGATCTGCACCCGGTGGTGTGCCGTGCGTCGTGCGTCGTCACCTGTGCGACGTGCTGGGCGTGCGATGTGTGTCGGGGAGTCGAACCCCGGCGCCTGCCCGCGGCGCGCCAGCAGTGGACCGGTAGTGCCCGCCGGTCCTCGGGTCGGTGCACGCCTCCACGACGTCTACCTGCTCCGCACCTCGTCCTCAGTCCAGCAGGTCGGCCTCCCAGTTGGTCCGCTGGACCAGAGTGTCGACCTCGCGCAGCTGCCGGGCGACGTCGTCCGCGCGGGTGCGCAGCTCGGCCACCGGCAGCGCCGGGATCATCTTCAGCTCCGACCGGAGCTGGCGGAACCCGCGCTGCCCGTCACCGGCGGCGGCGCCCGCCGCGGTCGTCAGGAGCGCGTGCCGCAGACGCAGGACGTCGCGACGGGCGAGCGCGTCCGTCAGCGTGCCGCCCTCGACGGGCGTGGCGGAGTTCGTCCGGTTGATCCGCCGGATCATGTCCTCGAGCTGGCGGAGCACCGCGTCGGCCTCGGCGAGCAGCGCCGCGGCGTCCTCGGCGGGCGGCTCGCCCTCCTGGTACCGCGCGCTCGCGGCGATGCGGGCGCGCAGCTGCTCGGCGCGGCGCGCTGCGTCCGCACGGATCGCGAGGCCCTCGGCAAGCTTCATGGCGGTCAGTATGGCCAACGACGGCGCAGCGCTCCACCGCGCGGGGCTGCGCCGCTCTCACGGCGCCCGACGCCCGGACGTCGGCGCGTCGCGCAGGAGCCACGACAGGATGCGGGTCCGCCCACGCACACGATCCGACCGCGGGCAGCGCGCCGGGCAGGGGCGGACGCGCCCGCGCGTCGGGCGCGACAGGGGACGGGTCAGCCGCCGTTGCGGGCGACGAGCGCCGCCCCGATCCGCGCGAGCTCGACGCGGACCGACCCGGGCTCGAGGACCTCGACGTCGCCGCCCCAGCCCGCGAGGTGGCGGGCGACGTCGAGCGCGCGCGGTGCGGTCACGTGCGCCCGCGCGCGCCCGTCGTCATGCGTCCCCGCAGGCTCGCAGTGCCGGCCCATCCGTTCCTGGAGGATCGGCAGGAGGTGCGCGTCGATCAGGACGGTCGCCCGCAGCGTCGAGCGGCGGCGCTCGACCTCCTCGACCGTGCGGTCCCACAGCCGCTCGACGTCGAGGTCGTCGGGGCGCTGCGCCGGCAGGTCGGTGACCTTGGCGCGCTCGACGCGGTCGAGCCGGAACGTGCGCGGCCCGCGGTCGGTCCCGGCGAGCAGGTACCAGGTGCCGTCCTTGTCGGCGAGGCCCCAGGGGTCGACGAGGCGCTCCGACGGCGCACGCGTGCGGCCGGCGTACCGGAGGCGGACGCGGCGGCGGCGCACGACGGCGGACTCGAGCTCGTCGGCCAGCGCCGGGCGCCGCACCCGTCCCGGCTCGCCCCAGCCGACGGGGTCGACGACGACGGCGTCCACCGCGGCGGCGGCCTCGGCACGGAAGGTCTGGGGCAGCGCGCGCAGCACCTTGCGCAGGGCCGAGCGGGCCTCCGGACGGGCCTGACCCGACGACGCCGGGCCGAGCAGCGCGAACAGGGCGCGCGCCTCGGGGGCCGTGAGCCCGGTGAGGTCGGTCCGGGCGCCGCCGACGAGCTGCCAGCCTCCGCCGCGCCCGGCCTGCGGGTACACCGGGACGCCGGCCGCCGCGAGCGCCTCGAGGTCCCGCCGGGCGGTCGCGAGCGACACCTCGAGCTCGCGGGCGACCTCCGCGGCGGTCGCTCGCCCGCGGGTCTGCAGCAGCAGGAGCGTGGCGACGAGCCGGTCTGCGCGCATGCCGCCAGTGTGCGCCGGAAAGTGCTCACTCGGTGAGCACGTCACCGTCGAGGCTGGGCTGCTGGGCGGGACGGACCGCCCCCGACGAGAGGGACCGACATGCTCCGTGGAGTCGCCACCGTGAACATCTACGCCGCCGACCACGCCGCCGGGTCCGCCTGGTACGCCGAGCTGCTCGGCATCGAGCCGTACTTCCAGCGCCCCGGCTACCACGAGTTCCGCATCGGCGACCACGGGCAGGAGCTCGGCATCATCGACCGGCGCTACGCCCCCGAGGGCGAGCCCGGTGCGCCGGGTGGCGCGGTCGTGCACTGGCACGTCGACGACCTCGCCGCGGCCGTCGACCGGCTGCTCGCGCTCGGCGCGACGCTGCGCGAGCCGATCACGGAGCGCGGCGAGGGCTTCGTCACCGCGTCGGTGGTCGACCCGTTCGGCAACGTGCTGGGCGTGATGACCAACCCGCACTACCTCGAGATGCTGGGCCGCGGCCGGGACTGAGCGGCAGGAGTCCGGAGCGCTCGGACGAGCGCCCGCTCCCCCGCCTCCCCGCGGCGTGCGCCGTCGCCGTGGCGCGGCTGCGCGGCGGCGACGTCGTGCCCTCCGTGGGTGGCGGGGAAGCAGCTCGTCCGAGCCGACCCCGCGCGTCGGACCCCACGACGTAGGCCGGCCGCCGCGTTTCACCCTGTGCACAGCGCGCTCGGCGTCCGGATTGCGTTGACATGTCCGTTCCTTGCCCGCGAAGCTTCAAGCGCCGGTGGGAGCGCTCTCTCAGCGGCCTGACGACGTCGACGCGCTTCCCGACGACAACCCTCCACCTGCTGCCCCGCGCAGGGACGGGACCGCCGGAACGGGGTGGAGCGCTCGCGCACGGCGCCCACGCGCCCTCGCGCCTCCGACCACCACCACACGACCAGCCGCACACCGGACGGCCGGCACGACCGCCCGGCGCCGCGCATCCGCACCTCCCGCCCCTCCGGACCGACAGACCCTCCCGCTCCCGCCCTGCGCGCCGCGGCGAGGGCCCTGCACGCGCCCGCGCACCACCGGAACCGGCGCCACACGCCGGCGACCCACCTGCTCCGACGAAACGGATCCGCCCCATGCACCAGAGCCAGGCGCCGCAGCCCACCGCCGGACTGCCGCCTCAGCACCACCGACCGCGCACGGCCCTCGCGACCCTGACCGGACTCGTCCTCGCGCTCGCCGCGGCGGCCCCGGTTGCGGCGGGAACGAACGCCGCCGCCGCGTCACCGCCGAGCACGGTCGTCGGGACCTACGAGATCCGCCAGGTCGACCCGCCCCTCCACCCGGCCGACCCACCCGCACCCGGCGCGCGCGCCGCGACCCCGCACGCCGCGCACGACGCGGCGCTGCCCGAGGACGCGACGCAGGAGTTCGTGCGCCTGGCCGACGGAGACCGCGTGCGTGTCGAGGCCGACCCGGCGCTGCTCGACGACGTCGTCCCCGGCCAGCGCGTCGCGGTCACCGGGACCGTGACCGCGGCGCCGCCCGACGCGACGGAGGAGGCGCCGACGATCGACGCCACCGCCGTCCGGGAGCTGACCGCCGCCGCTGCGCCGCAGATGTCCGAGGAGGACACCGCGGCCGTCGTCCTGCTGCGCCTCGGGGACGACGGGCCGGCGCCGATGTCCGTCGACGAGGTCCGCGACCTCGTCTTCACCGGCCCCGGCGCCGTCGCGAGCTTCTTCCGCGAGAGCTCGTGGTCCCAGCTCGACCTGCGCGGGCGCGACCGGCCCGACGGCGACGTGTACGGCTACCTGACCGTCCCCGCGGACACCCCCTGCTCCGCGGAGGAGCAGGCCGGGATCGCCGCCGTGCAGGCCGCGGGGATCGACCTGACCGGGTACGACCGGGTGGCGTTCCTGCTCGACTCCGCGGACCGCGGCTGCTGGTTCGGCGGCTGGGCGTACATCGGCGGTCAGGTGTCGGTGAATCTGATGAGCGGCGCGGACGCGACCCGCGCCGTGCTCCAGCACGAGCTCGGGCACAACCTCGGCCTGCTGCACGCGTCCGCGCTCCAGTGCTCCACCCCCGCCGGCCTCCCGAGCGCGATCGAGGAGGACGGCGGCTCGTGCCGCGTCGAGGAGTACGGGGACCCGTACGACACCATGGGCAACGCCTACAACCAGATGGAGTTCTCGGCCCGCCACAAGGCCCGCCTGGGCTGGATCGCGGAGGCGAACGTGACGACCGTGACCGTGTCGGGCACGTACACGCTCGCCCCGTCGGAGGTGCGGACCGACCAGCCCCAGCTCCTGCGCATCCCGCTCGCGTCGGGCCTGTCCTACGACGTGGACGTCCGGCGCCCGCACGGGCTCTGGGACGCGAAGGTCGCCGACTACCCGGCGCTGATGGACGGCGTGACGATCCGCCGGGGCGACGGCTGGGGGGCCTCGCTCGTCGACACGACGCCGGGCGGCTGGGTCGACGACGCACCGCTGCGCGTCGGCCAGACGTTCACCGACCGGGCGTCGGGCGTCCGGATCCACACCGAGCAGTCCGGGCCCGACGGCGCCGTCGTGCACGTCGACCTCGGCGTGGCGGCGCAGGCGGCGCACCTGACGGGTACCCACAACGGCTGGACACCGGCACCGATGACCGAGGTCCCCGGCGCACCCGGGACCTGGACCGCGCAGGCGCAGTTCGGCGCGGAGCCGGACCAGCGCTTCCGGATCGAGGTCCTGCCGGGCGGCGGCTCCTACGGCGATGCCGAGCCGGACGGCGTCGCCGACGCGGGCGCAGCGGACATCCGGGTGCCCGGGGCCGGCACGTACACCGTGACGTTCGACCTCGCGTCGCTCCGGTACACCGTGGTCCGCGACGGGGGCGGTGGTGGCGGCTTCGTCAGCACGTACCCCGCGATGACGCTCCGGGGGATCAGCACCGGCTGGGCGGCGGTCCCGATGGAGCTCGTCGCCGACCACACCTGGCGGGTCACCACCGCGTTCGGCGCGCACCCGGTGGAGGACTTCCTGTTCGACGTGGACGGCACCGGGGCGACCGTCTTCGGCGACCCCGAGAACGACGGTGTCGCCGAGCAGGGGGCGCCGAACGTCCTGATGACGCAGGGCCCGGCGCGGTACGAGGTGACGTTCCGGGACGACACCCTGGTGTACGGCGTGGTGCGGGTGGACTAGGGCGCCGCGCCGCGCCGACCGCTCACGGGCGCCCGGGGAGCCGCTCCTCGGGCGGCCCGCCGGGCTCAGGAGACGAGCCGCTCCCGTGACTCGCGCCGCGCGGAGCCCGCCGACGGGCCGACCTCCGCCCACAGCGCGTCCAGCGAGACGCCGAGCACGGCCGCGATCGCCGCGATCGTCGGGAACGCCGGTGTCGCGACGCGGCCCGACTCGATCTTGCGCAGCGTCTCGGGCGAGATCCCCGCGTCGAGCGCGACCGTGAGCATCGACCGCTCGCCGCGGGCCTCGCGCAGGAGCGCGCCGAGCCGGCGGCCGCGCTCGACGTCGGCGGGGGTGAGCGGCAGCCTGACCATGACGCCGATAGTAATACCGGGATAGTCTGACCGGGATAGTTATTGGAACACCGGCAGGAGCACCCCGTGATCGAGATCCTGAGCGCCGCCGAGCTCCCCCGCGCCCGGGCGGCCGGCGCGCTCGTCGCGGACATCCTGCAGTCCGTGCGCAGCCGCTGCACCGTCGGCACGAACCTGCTCGACGTCGACCGGTGGGCCCAGGCGATGATCGTCGAGGCCGGCGCGCAGTCCTGCTACGTCGACTACGCGCCGTCGTTCGGGCGCGGCCCGTTCGGGCACTACATCTGCACGTCCGTGAACGACGCCGTGCTGCACGGCCTGCCGCACGACTACGCCCTGGCCGACGGGGACGTGCTCACGCTCGACCTCGCCGTCTCGCTGCGCGGCCTCGTCGCGGACTCCGCGGTGACCTTCGTCGTCGGCGGGTCGGCGCCCGCGGGAAGCCTCGCGATGATCGACGCGACCGAGCGCGCCCTCGCCGCCGGGATCGCCGCCGCGCGCCCCGGCGCCCGCATCGGGGACCTCTCGCACGCGATCGGCACGGTGCTCGGCGCCGCCGGGTACCCGGTCAACACCGAGTTCGGCGGGCACGGCGTCGGCTCGACGATGCACCAGGACCCGCACGTCGCGAACACCGGGCGCCCCGGCCGGGGATTCACGCTCCGGCCCGGGCTGCTGCTCGCGCTCGAGCCGTGGGTCATGGCCGACACCGACGAGCTCGTGACCGACGCGGACGGCTGGACGCTGCGCAGCGCGACCGGGTGCCTGACCGCGCACAGCGAGCACACGATCGCGATCACGGACGACGGCGCCGAGATCCTGACCCTGCCGAGCCGCGCCGGGCGGTGACCCCCAGCCGGCGCCGGGCGGAGGGTCGACCCCACCGCACCGCGCAACGTCCCGCGCTCCCGACCGCGCACCGGGGCGCGGACGCCCCTCACCTCACGGCTGGGTCGCTGCCCTCGCCGCCTGGGCGCCCGCGGAGCGGCGGCCGAACCGGCCCCGGAGGGCGCTCAGGGCGCTCGTCGGCCGGCCCTCGCCGCGGACGGGGAACACCGACCCGTCGGGCAGGGTGTCCCCGGCCGTCGAGGGGTAGAACGAGAGCTCCGGCCACAGCCGCACGATCTCCATGAGCTTCGCCCCCCGCCCGAACGCGGCGGCCAGCTCGGAGTCCGTCCCGGTGTACGTCAGCGCGAAGTCGTGGTCCTGCACGACCGTCTCACCCGTGGGCACCTCGCCGCGGCGCGGCGTCCAGCCCCACGAGCTCGCGGGCTCCTGGTGGTCCTGGTCCGGACCGACCCGGTAGATGTCGAAGCCGATGCGCATCGCGGGGCCTCCCTGTTCGTCGTCGAGGAAGAGCGCATCGACATCGCCGGGCCCGTCCTGGAGCGCGCCGGGGAGATGTCACCCGTCGGGGTGCGGTCCACCTGGGCGCCCGTCGGCACCCGACGAGGGACGCCGGACGGTCACCCCCGGCCGCGGCGCCCGTGACGCCAGGCCGAGTCGCCGGGTCCGGGACGCCGGGTTCGGGAGGCCTAGAGCAGGACGGTCCCGTCGATGCACGTCACGGTGTCGCCACCGACCCAGATGTCCTCGCCGACCTGCTCGACGTGCACGCGCCCCTCGCGCCGCAGCGCCGTGCCCTGCGCGGCGACGTACCGCGGCGGGAGGGTGCCTGTGCCGATGAGCCAGCGCGCGAGGCCCGCGTTGAGGCTTCCGGTGACCGGGTCCTCGGCGAACCACTCACCGAAGATGAACGCCCGCACCTCGACGTCGGGCTCGTGCGCCTGGTCCCACGGCCCGACGACGCCGACGAACAGGTCACCCGCGGGCGCCGGGTCCGGCCGGATCGCGAGCACCTCGCGCGCGCCGGACAGCACGACGGCGACCCACGGCGGACCGTTGTCGACCCACTCGCACGCCACGATGGCGTCGTCGGGCAGGCCGAGGGCGGCCTCGACCCGGGCGCGCAGCTCGGGCGACACCGGGCCCGAGCGGCGCAGCGGCGGCGCGGCGAACGCGAGCCGCCCGGCGTCCTGGCGCAGCCGCACGAGCCCGATGCCGCACTCCTGCACGAGCACGCCCTCCTCGCGCGGCGCCCCGCCCGCCGCGAGCCAGGCGTGCGCGCTGCCGAGCGTGGGGTGGCCCGCGAAGGGCAGCTCGCCGCCCGGCGTGAAGATGCGCAGGCGGTAGTCCGCGGTGGCCGCGTCCGACGGGGGGAGCACGAACGTCGTCTCGGACAGGTTGGTCCAGCGGGCGAACGCCGCCATCTCGTCGTCGGTCAGGTCCGAGCCGTCGAGCACGACCGCGACGGGGTTCCCCCGGTAGGGCGTCGCCGTGAACACGTCGACCTGGGCGAACGCACGCTGCCTCATGCGGCTCAGCGTAGCCAGCGAGCCCCTGGGAGGATGGGGACGTGCCGACCCCCTCCGCCGCGACGCCCTCCGACGTGCCCGACATCCGCCTCGTCGCGGTCGACATGGACGGGACCCTGCTGGACCCGGACCACGAGGTCCCGCCGACGCTGTGGCCGCTGCTCGACGCGCTCGACGCACGCGGCATCGCGTTCTGCCCGGCGAGCGGCCGGCAGCTCGCGACGCTCGCCCGGCAGCTCGGCGCGCACGCACCCCGACTGTGCTTCATCGCCGAGAACGGCGGGATCGTGGTGCGCGAGGGCGAGGTGCTGAGCACCGACGTCGTCGACCCCGCGGTCGTCGTGGGGGTCGTCGAGGCGGTGCGCGCGCTCGCCGCGTCGGGCGCGGACGTCGGCGTCGTCGTGTGCGGGACGCGGTCGGCGTACGTCGAGCGGCACGACGCCGCGTTCGTCGACGAGTGCGACCGGTACTACGCGCTCCTCGCGCGGGTCGACGACCTCACCGCGGTCGAGGACGACGTGCTCAAGGTCGCGGTCTTCGACTTCGGGGACGCCGCCACGACGACCGAGCCCGCGCTCGCACGCTTCCGCGACACGCAGCAGGTCGTCGTCTCCGGCGCGCACTGGGTCGACGTCATGAACCCGACGACGCACAAGGGCGCCGCGCTCGAGACGGTGCAGCGCGCGCTCGGGGTCACGCGCGAGCAGACGATGGCGTTCGGGGACTACCTCAACGACCGCGAGCTGCTCGACGCCGCCGCGTGGTCGTACGCGATGGCGAACGCGCACCCCGAGGTGCGGGAGCGCGCCCGGTTCGTGGCGCCGGGCAACGACGAGAACGGCGTCGTGCGGACGATCGCGGCGGTCCTGGGGATCGCGGTCGACGGCGCGGAGCCGCTCGGCGCGAGCGCGGCGGTCTCCTCGTCCTGACGCCGGGACGACGCACCGCTGGAGCCTGGCCAGGCCGTGTCGTCCCGCAGCCGCCGGCGGCGTGAGGCCGCCGGCGCCGTGAGGCCGCCGGCGCCGTGAGGCCGCCGGTGCCGTGGGGCCGCTGAACCCACCTCAGTCGAAGCGCTTCCGCATCGAAACGCTTCAACGCCTTCCGCCGAGATCGCCGCGGAGCGACGGTGAGCCGCGACGCGCTCGCGTCGCCGCGGACCCGGCAGCGTCGCCGGACCCCCGGGGCGACGCCTGTCCGGCGCGTCCCGACCCGAACGGGAGACCTCGGATGACCTGGAGAACCCGGCTGCGCACCCTCGCGCTCGCCCTGCCGCTGGCCGTCGTCGCCACGACCGTCGTCGCCGCCGTGCCCGCCGCGGCGCACGGCTCCGTGACCGACCCGCCCTCACGCAACTACCGCTGCTGGGACGTCTGGGGCTCGCGCTTCCAGGACCCGGCGATGGCGGCGCAGGACCCGATGTGCGCGCAGGCGTGGCAGGCCGACACCACCGCGATGTGGAACTGGAACGGCCTCTACCGCGAGGGCGTCGCGGGCCGCCACGAGCAGGAGATCCCCGACGGCCAGCTCTGCTCGGGCGGACGCACCGGCGGCGACCGGTACGCCGCGCTCGACACGCCCGGTGCGTGGGTCGCGACGACCGTCCCGCAGCGGTTCACGCTCACCCTGACCGACCAGGCGAAGCACGGCGCGGACTACCTGCGCGTCTACGTCACGAAGCCCGGCTTCGACCCGACGCGCGCCGCGCCCGCCTGGTCCGACATGCAGCTGCTCCAGGTCACCGGCCGGTACGCCCCGGCCAGCGAGTACCGCACCGACGTCGACCTGAGCGGGCGGTCGGGCCGCGCGATCCTCTACACGATCTGGCAGGCCAGCCACTCCGACCAGTCGTACTACCTGTGCAGCGACCTCAGCATCGGCGGACCGGCGACGACGCCCACGCCTACGCCCACGCCCACCGCGACCCCGACGCCCACCCCGACAACCACCGCCACACCGAACCCCACTCCCACTGCCACTCCCACCGTCACGCCCACACCCACACCCACGGCGGGCACCGGGACGTGCGCGGCGGCGGTGCGGGTCGTCGGGCGGTGGCCCGGCGGCTGGCAGGGCGAGCTCACCGTGACCGCGGGCGCCGCGGGGACCACGGGCTGGCGGTCGACCGTCCCCGGCTCGACCGTGACGCAGGCGTGGAACGCGACGGTGTCCGGCGGGGCCCTGACGAGCGCGTCGTGGAACAGCGTGCTCGCCCCCGGCGCGAGCACGACCGCGGGGTTCCTCGCGTCGGGCGACCCGGGGACGCCGACCGCGACGTGCACGGGGGCCTGACTCCCCGCCGGCGCACGTCGGCCTGACTCCCCTCCGGCGCACGCGCGCCCGACGCCCGGCCCGGCATTCCCCTCGTGCCGGGTCGGGCGTCGCGTCGCGTCGGGGCGAGGCGGGGCGGGGCGGCGCGACCGCGATCAGGCGTGGACGATCGGTACCCCGGCACCGGCGAGCTCGACGAGCGTGGGGTCCGTGGGGTCGACGTCGGTGACGACGCCGGCGACCTCCCCGAGCGGCAGGACCGTGAACGGCGACGCGGCGCCGATCTTCTCGGCGCTCGCGAGCACGTAGGTGTCGGCGGCGCGGCGGGCGAGGGCGCGCTTCATCGCAGCCTCGTCGGCGTCGCCCGTGGTGAGGCCGGCGGTGGGGTGCACGCCGGTGACGCCGAGCAGGAACACGTCGGCGCTCACGCGCTCGGCCGCCTCGACCGCGGCAGCCCCGCACGCGACCGCCGAGTGCTTGAAGATCCGCCCGCCGAGCAGCACGATCTCGACGCGCGGGTGCTCGACGAGCGCGGCTGCGACGGTCGGGCTGTGCGTGACGACCGTCGCGTCGAGGTCGGGCGGGAGCAGGCGGGCGACCGCGAGCGCGGTGGTGCCGCCGTCGAGGATCACGGTGCTCCCCCGGGTCACGAGCGCGGCGGCCGCGGCGGCGACGCGCTCCTTGCTCGGCACGCCGACGGTGCGGCGCGCGGCGTAGTCGGCCGTGGCCGGGGACGCGGGCAGCGCCCCGCCGTAGACGCGCTGGCAGAGCCCCGCGGCGGCGAGCTCGCGCAGGTCGCGCCGGAGGGTGTCCTCGGACAGCCCGAGCTCGGCGGCGAGGTCCTTGGCGACGATGCGACCCTCGTCGCGCAGCCGGGACAGCAGGACGTCGCGGCGCTGCGCGGTCAGCATTGCACGTTTCTCCTTGTTCTTGCCGGATGATGCACGTAGTGTCCCACACATGCCTCCTTACACGCCGCTCGACGAGCCCACCCGCCACTCCGACGCCGACACCGCACGGCCCGGCACCCGCGTCCCCGACCACCGCGGCCGCACGGACCTCGACCGCACCGGCCTCGACCTCACGGGCAACCCTCGCGTCCGGGTCCTGGGCGTCGAGCTCCTCGCCGCCGCGTGGCACGTGCTCCGCCGCACGACGTTCGAGTACCTCGGCACCGACGGCCGCTGGACCCGCCAGCAGCGCGAGACGTACGACCGCGGCAACGGCGCGACCGTGCTGCTCTACGACCCCGAGCGCGCGACCGTGCTGCTCACGCGGCAGTTCCGGTTCCCCGTGTACGTCAACGGGCACCCCGACGGGATGTTCCTCGAGACCGCCGCGGGCCTGCTCGACGACGACGACCCGGAGACCGCGATCCGCCGCGAGGCCGCCGAGGAGACCGGCGTCGAGATCGGCGAGCTCGAGCACGTCTTCGACGTCTGGATGAGCCCCGGGTCGGTCACCGAGCGGCTGCACTTCTCCGCCGCGCGCTACACCCCGGCGCAGCGGACCACCGCGGGCGGCGGGGTCGCCGACGAGGGCGAGGAGATCGACGTCGTCGAGCTGCCGTTCGAGCGCGCGCTCGCGATGACGCTCACCGGCGAGATCGCCGACGCCAAGACGATCCTGCTGCTGCAGTGGGCCGCGCTGCACGGACCGTTCCGCACCCGCTGATCCGGCGGGAGGTGCACGGCGGATCCACCCGCGGCGACGCTCACGGCAGCACCCGGAGTGCCGATCTGCTCGACGTCGCCCCGCCCGGAGCGTCGTCCAGGGGGGTGCCCGATGAACCACGCCGTCGCGGGCGACGCCGTCCCCTCCGCGCCCCGCGCGACGCTCGCGCGGGTCCTGGTCGCACTGGCCACGCTCAACACGGTCGCGTTCGTGGCGGAGCTGATCACCGGGTGGTCCGTGCTGCCCACCCTCGGCCACGTCCTCAACCCGCTCGTCGCGGCGCTCGCGGTCGGCCTCTGCCGGCGCGCGGCCCAGCACCCCACGACGCCCGTGGTGGCCCGCACCGTCTGGCGCCTGACAGCCGCAGGGATGACCTTCATCGCGGCGTCGATCGCGGTGCGCCTCGTGATCGTGACCGGTGCGTCCGACCTCCCGGCGCCGGCGCACACCGTGCCGCAGGTGATGGGTGCCGTCCTGCTCGCGGCCTCGATCGTGCGGATCCCGCTCGGGCTGCGCACCCGGACCCAGAAGGCCGAGCTCGCCCTGGATGTCGCCACGCTCGTGATCGCGGCCGGCGTCCTCATGTGGCACCTCGTGGTGACGTTCGCCGGGGGCGAGATCACCCGCAGCACCGTCTCGCAGGTCGCTCCCGTGATGGCCCCGGCGCTCATGGCGGTGCTCCTCGCCGCCAAGGCCGCGCTCGCCGGCTCCGGCGTCGTGCCGCGGCGCGCCCTCTACCTCCGCGCGGTGTCCGCGCTCGTCGGGGGGTTCGGGTCGGCGGTCGGGGTGCTGCTGCTCTCGGTCCGCCCGGACGTCGACGTCCAGCTCCTCCTCAACCCGATCGCCTCGGTGACCATCGCCCTGAGTGCGCACCTGCAGGTCGCCGACGCCGCGCGCACCGGTGCGCCGGCCGCCCGCCCGCGCACCTTCAGCACGCTGCCCTACGTCGCGGTGGCCGCCGTCGCGGTCCTGCTCGTCCGCACGTCCGTGCAGGACGCGCCCGACCGTCTCGTGGTGGTCGCCGCGGCGGTCACCCTGACCGCGCTCGTGATCGTCCGCCAGCTCCTCGCGTTCCGGCAGAACGCCGCCCTGCTGTCGGTGATCGGCACGCACGAACGCCAGTTCCGCCTGCTCGTGCAGAACAGCAGCGACATCGTCACGATCACCGAGCCCGGGGGCACGATCCGCTACGTGAGCCCGTCGGTCCTGAGAGTGCTGGGGCGCGACCCCGACAGCCTGCTGGCACGGCACGTCCTGGAGCTCGCGCACCCCGACGACCACGGCGCGGCGCGAGCCGCCGTCGCGTCGGTCGCGGGCACGCCCGGCGCCGCCGCCACCTACGAGATGCGGCTCCGGCACGCCGACGGGTCGTGGCGGTGGCTCGAGGTCGTCGCGTCGAACCTCGTGCACGAGCCGCACGTCGAGGGCTGGGTCAGCAACGCCCGCGACGTCACGGAGACCCGCGAGGTGCAGGAGCGCCTGAGCCACCAGGCCACGCACGACGCGCTCACGGGGCTCGCCAACCGCGCGCTGTTCGGCGACCGCGTCCGGGCCGCGGTGTCGAGCGCGGCCCCCGGAGAGCGCATGAGCCTCGTGCTCGTCGACCTCGACGACTTCAAGTCCGTCAACGACACGCTGGGGCACGCGGTGGGCGACGGCCTCCTCGTCGAGGTCGCGGAGCGGATGAGTGCCTCCCTGCGCGCGAGCGACACCGTGGCCCGCCTCGGCGGCGACGAGTTCGCCATCCTGCTCCCGGGGCTCGACCGCGACGCGGTCGATGCGGTCCTGGTCCGCATCGTCGACGCGCTGCTGGCACCCGTCGAGGTCGAGCGCCACCGGCTCGTCGTGCGGGCCAGCTTCGGTGTCGTGGACGGCGCCCCCGGCGACGACCCCACCGAGCTGCTGCGCCGTGCCGACATCGCCATGTACGAGGCGAAGCGGCGCGGCGACGGCGGCGTCCAGCGGTACCGCCCCGGCTCGCGGCCGCTCGGGTCGCCGCACACGGTCGCGGACCCAGCACCCGGAGAGGGCGCCGACGACATCCCGCCCACGGGCGCGCGCGCGAGCGATCCCGCGGCCTGACCTCACGGCCGCGGCGCACATCCCCACGCGCCGGCCGAGGGCCCCGGCACTCACCGCCGAGGCCCTCGGTCGCGCCGCAGCCTCGCGGCCGGCGCGGTGCACGCGACTCAGCGGAGAGGAGGCTGAGCCAGCGCGACCAGCTCGCGCGCCTGCTCGACGAACCACTGGCCGGCGGCCGGGTCGACGATGCCGCGCTCGGGGTCGGTCGGTCCGGCGGTGCCACGCAGGCAGCGCCCGTCGGACTCGCCGGGCACCTTGATCCACAGCAGGGCGTCGACGAGCTCGTTGCCCGTCTGCGTCGTCGGGCGCAGGCCGGCACCACGTCCGGGCGGGTTGCACCACGTCTCCGCGTCGGTGTACTTCCCCGCCGGCGCGGTCCACGGGCCCTGGCCGTTGCGGCTCGTGTCGACCACGAAGTGGGTCGTCGGCTCGACGCCGCCGAGCACGAGCTCGTAGCGCGAGGTGATGCCCGCCGTGTTGAGCGTGGGGTCCTCCGCCGTGTCGCTCCAGATGCCGGTGTTGCGCAGCACGGCGCCGGTCCAGTCGTTCGCCGGGCCGCCGCTCCAGTACTGGTGCCCGCACTCCGCGACGCTGCCGGGCGCCACGACGGTCGCGTACGCGAGGCACTGCGAGATCCAGGTGCCGTAGAGCACGTCGTTCTCGGTGCGCTCGTAGTTCGAGACGTTGAGGAAGAAGCCGTCGGCGCCCTGCACCCCGGCCTTGAGCAAGCGGTCGGTGATCTCCGGGACGGCGAGCCACGACGGCCCGGTGCCGTCCAGGTACAGCGCGACGTTCGGCTGCTGCGCGATCCGCTCGACGGCGTAGCGCAGCAGCGCGAAGCGCTCGGCGGACGGCTGGACCCCGGTCGTCGCCGGGTCGAGCTCCGCGGGGCGGCAGCCCTCGAGCTGACCGTCGAGCGTCGTGTACCAGGGGATGACGCCGAGCCCGTCCGGCTCCAGGACGACGACGGCCTCCTCGTCGCCGATCCCGGCGGCGAACGCGTCGACCCACGCCTTGTACGCGTCGGCGCCCGCGGCGCCGCCGGCCGAGTACAGCGCGCAGTCGCGGAACGGCAGGTTGTAGGCGACCAGCACCGGGACCTTGTGGCCCGCGCGGCGCACGAGCGTGCGCACGTCGTGCCGCACCTCGGCGGGCGTGCCCTCGGTGAACCAGGTGGCGCTCGGGATGCGGCTGAGCGTGAGGGCGTCGCGCTTCGCCTGCCCGCGCAGGGCCTTCGCAGCGTCCTTGGTCGTGCTGTGCGGGTCAACGTAGAGGCGGGTCGTCGGGTCGAGCACGTCGTTGGCCGCGGAGGCCGGCGAGGCGGTGAGGGCGCTGAGGGCGAGGGCGCACACGGTCAGGGCGACGATGCCCCACCGCCTGCGTGCGGGGGTTGCCATGGTGACTCTCCGGGGGTCGTGCCGACGTCGGTGTCGGCTGGAGCGGATCGCGCGAGCTCAAACTGGAAGCGCTTCCAGTTTGCGCCGCCATCCTGCGCCTCACCCGGTGCACCCGTCAAGACGAGCCGCCCGGCCCTGCCCCCGCGCTGGTGGGCGGCGTCCTGGGGTCCCGTGCACCGGCGTTCCGCGGGCCGGCTCCAGCGCGCCGCCGCCCCCGAGCCCGCTGACGCGTCCAGGAGCCCCGGGAGCGCGCTCCCGCACTCAGTCCCGGACCACCGCGGCGATCGCACTCACCTCGATCAGCGCACCCGGGACGCCCAGCCCGACGACCCGGGCGGCGATCACGAGCGGCGGCGCCCCGGGCCCGGCGAGCAGCGGCGCGATCGCGCCGTACGCGGCGTTCAGGTCGGCGTCCGCGACGAGCAGCACGGTCCACTGCACGACGTCAGCGAGCGTCGCCCCCGCCGCCTCGAGCGCGACGCGCGCGTTCTCCATCGCGCGGACCGACTGCGCGGCGACCTCGCCGGACACGAGCGCCCCCGTCTCGTCGACGCCGTCCTGGCCGCCGACGTAGATCGTCGTCGCCCCCGGCGGGACGACGGCGACGTGGCTGAACGCCGGGCTCTGCACGAGCCCGGCCGGCTGCAGACGTGTGATCTCCATGCGCCCACGCTGCCACCGGGGTCCGACACGCCACCCGTCACGGGCACCGGCACGACCCGGAGAGGCAGCGCGGACCCGGCCAGCGCACGCCGGCCCGGTGCCCCCCACCGACGTCCGAGGCGATCGGCTCGGCGACCTACCCGCCGACGGCCGGGGCCGACCCGCGCACGACGAGCCGCGTCGGGAGGATCACCGGCGACGCCGAGCCGCCCTCCAGGAGGCGCACGAGCATCGCGGCGAGCTCGCGACCGAGGTCCTCGATCGGCTGGTGCACGGTGGTGAGCGCCGGCTCGGTCTGCTGCGCGACGGGGAGGTCGTCGAAGCCGACGACGGCCACGTCCTCCGGGACCGAGCGCCCGTAGGCACGGAGCGCCCGGAGGGCCCCCGCGGCGATGTTGTCGGACGCGGCCACGACGCCGTCGAGGTCGGGATGCGCTACGAGGAGCCGCGCCATCGCCCGCGACGCGTCGGCCACGTCGAAGTCGGCGCGCTCGACCGGCGCGGGCGGCGCACCCGCGCCCGCGAGCGCCTCCGCGACCCCCTGCTCCCGAGCGGCCGACGCGTCGAGGCCCGCGGGCCCGCCCAGGTGCACGACGCGGCGCCGCCCGAGGGCGAGGAGGTGCTCGGTCGCGAGGCGCGCGCCTGCCACGTTGTCGACGTCGACGTACGTGCCCGGTTCCCCGCGCGGCGGGCGCCCACCGAAGACGACGGGCCGGTCGGTCGACGCCGCGAACCGCGTCAGCGGGTCGTCCGCACGGGCCGCGACGACCATGAAGCCGTCCGCCCGCCCCGCCCGCAGCGCGCGCTCGAGCCGCGCCTGGCCCCGCGCCGACGCGGCGAGCAGCAGCGTGAGGTCGAGGTCCGCCTCCTCGAGGACCGAGGCGACCCCGATGACGAGCCGCGCGTGGAAGGGGTCGGCGAACAGCGCGGGGTCGTCGCCCGCGACCACGAGCACCACCGCCCCGGCCCGGTGCGTCGCGAGCGCCCGCGCGGTGGCGTTGGGCACGAAGCCGAGCTCCTCGACGGCCCGGGCGACGGCCTCCCGCTTGGCCCGGCTGACGTCGGGCCCGCCGTTGACCGCGCGCGAGGCGACCGTGCGGGAGACCCCGGCACGGCGGGCGACCTCGTCGAGGGTCGGCCGGCGGCGTGGAGCGTCCACGGCAGCACCTCCCGGTCGCGTCCCCCGGCAGCCCCGGGCGGTCGCAGGTCACCGTAGCGGCGGCGCGACTCTCTCCGTGCGCGCGCCCCTCATGGCCGCCCGACGTCAGGCGTCAGGCGTCAGGCGTCAGGCGTCAGGCGTCAGGCGTCAGGCGTCAGGCGTCAGGCGTCAGGCGTCAGGCGTCAGCATCGTGTCGAGCAGCACCTCGAGCTGCGCGCGCTCGGCGGCGGTGAGCCGGTCCGTCACGGCGGATCCCCGGGCGAGCTCGCGCCCGAGGTCGCGGCGGAGCGCCGCTCCCTTGTCGGTGAGCCGGAGCAGCTTGACGCGGCGGTCGCTGCTCGGGACCCGCTCGGCGACGCCGAGGGCCTCGAGGCGGTCCGCGAGGCCCGTGACGTTCGACGCGTCGCACGCGAGGTGGCCGGCGACGGAGCTCATGGCGATGGGCTCGTCGAGCATCAGGACGGCGCGCGCCTGCACGGGTGTGAGCCCGTGGCGGCCGACGGTCTCCGCGAATCCCGCGCGCGCGAGCTCGGCGACCGCGAACAGGCGCTGGCTCAGCGTCGGCTGCGGCGCCCAACCACCTCCGCAGCCGGGGTCCTGGTCCGCGTCCCTCATGGGGTCAGCATATTGGCCGCCTCGATGGTTGACATGGTCAAGCACCATGCGCAACTCTCGAATACTTGAACATGTCAACCATCGAGGAGCGCAACGATGAGCACCGTCACGCCCGTCCCCGCACGCACGTCCGCACCTCTCCGGGTGACCGCCGCGACCACCTGGCGCACCGGCCTGACCGTCGCGGGCGTCGCCGTGGTCGTCAATCTCCTCGTCCTCGTCGTGTCCCGCGCCGTGGGCGCCGACTTCCTCGTCCAGCAGACGCCCGACGCGCCCGCCACCGAGGTCACGTTCGTCATGGTCGGCGTCATGACCGTGGTCCCGGTCCTGCTGGCGACGGCGCTGCTGCTCCTGCTTCGCCGGTGGGGAGCCCGGGCGTGGCGCGCGCTCGCCGCCGTCGGCCTCGCCCTCGGCCTGCTCACCGTGGTGATGCCGTTCACCGTCGACGCGGCGACCGGGACGCAGGTCGGGCTCGCGCTCATGCACGTCGTCGCCGGCGTCGTGTGGTTCGTGCTCGTCCGCCGCGCCGCCGCCGCGGCCTCCCGCTGACCGGCGCGTCCGCGTACGCCCACCCGTGCGGCGGGCGTACGCGGACGGCTCGGGCCGAGCCGTCCGGCGGTCAGCCGTCCGCGGGCGTCCGCAGGTACCGGGAGTCGTCGTTGACGTAGGCGTAGTACAGCCCGATCAGCACGCCGCCGCCGAGGAAGTTGCCGACGAGCGCGATCCCCACGTTCGCGGCCGCGAGCCCGACGTCGATGCCCTCCTTCAGTCCGACGATCGTGAACAGCACGGTGTTCGCGACCGAGTGCTCGAGGCCCAGGAACGCGAAGACGAACACCGAGACGATCATCGCGAGGCTCTTGGTCAGGTCGTCCCGGATGAGCCCGTTGTAGACCAGCAGCATGGCCAGGTTGATCATCAGGTTGCACAGCACGGCCCGCACGAGCAGGTCGACCCAGCCCGCCGGCCCCGACGCGACGTAGTCGAGCTTGTGCTCGACGGACGCGAGCATGACGTCGAGCGCGAGCCCGTCGACGAGGGTCGAGAACCGGACGAGCACCGCGACGAACAGCCCGCCGAGCAGGTTGCCGACGTAGCAGAGCCCGAGCAGCCGCACCGCCTTCCCCCACGTCGTGCGGCCGTGGTACGCCCCGATCGAGACGATCATCATGTTCGAGGTCAGCAGCTCGGACTTCGTGTAGTAGATGAAGACGAGCGCCCACCCGAACGCCAGCGCACCGGCGATCCGCCCGAGCGGCTGGAGGGTCCCGGCGCCGACGTCGATGCTGGTGAACGCCGCGACGACCGCGAAGTACGTGCCGTAGAAGATGCCGATGAGGACCCCGGCCATCCCCGCACGCTGCAGGTAGCGCCGCGCGAGCTCGCCGGACATCGCGGTCTTCGTCTCGAGCGCCTCGAGCGCCGTGCTGATGAAGTGCTTACCGGGGAACAGCCCGTGCTCGTCGGCGGTCATGGCGTCTACGGTCGCACGCGCGCGACGCCCGACCGCGACGCCCCCGACCGCGACGCCCGCCGGATGAGAGAACTCCAATCCGAACGGGCGGTCAGGGTAGATAACGGTTCTATAACGTGCTGGAGATGAACCCGACCCAGAGCACGACCCCGACCGAACCGCGACGGCGTGACGTCCGCCGCGCGCGTGTCGCGCGAGCGCGCCGGCACCGGTTCCGCGCCCGGGCGATCGTCGTCATGTCCCTCGCGCTGTGCACCGGCGCCGCGTCCGCGTGGGCCGTCGCGCCCTGGCAGTCCGAGGCGCCGGGACGCGACGGTGGCGCCGGTGCGCAGGCCTCCGCACGCGGCTGGTACGCCGCCTACACCGCCGGGCGCGACTGGCAGCCCGGCCACTCGCCCGCCGCCTGGTACACCGCGTACTCCGCCGGCAGCGGCTGGTCGGCCTCGTCGGGCTACCGTCACGGTCGCTGGCCCCGACCCGGGCACCCGCGCCCGACGCCGGCGCCGACCGCCACGCCGTCCCCGACGATCGTCCCGACGATCGCCCCGGAGCCCACCGCGGTGCCGACGGCCGCCCCGACCCCGACGGCCGCCCCGACCGCCGCGCCGACGCCGGCCCCCACCGCCCCGGCCGCCACCCCGGCACCGACCCGCACCCCGGCCCCGGCACCGACGCGCACCCCCCGGCCCACCCCCGTGCCGTCCGCGTCGCAGCCCGGCACGGCGCCCCCCGTCGCGACCCCCGCGCCGACCACCCCCGGCCTCACCACGGACCAGCAGTACGCGGCGACCCTCGTCACGCTCACGAACGAGCAGCGCGCCGCCGCGGGCCTGCCCGCGCTCGTCGTGTCGGACTGCGCGACGCAGCAGGCCGTCGCCCGGGCGGGCGTGCTCGTCGCCGAGAACCGCTTCGAGCACGACCCGCTCGGGCCGATCCTCACCGCGTGCCGCGCACGCTCGGTCGGCGAGAACATCGCGCTCGGCTACCGGACCCCGGACGCGATGATGACGGGCTGGATGAACTCGGAGGGCCACCGCGCGAACATCCTGCGCTCGTACAGCTCCGTCGGGATCGGCTGCGTCACGGGCCCCCGCGGGGTGCTCTGCGCGCAGGTCTTCCTCGGCTGAGCACACCGGCGACCGTGGGCGGCGCGGCCGAGCCGCTCGACCGCCCACGGTCGCCGGGCCCTCGGTAGCGTGGTGCCCATGCCCATCGCGCTCGAGAACGTCGGCATCGCGGTCCGCGACCTCGAGGCGGCGATCGCCTTCTTCACCGACCTGGGACTGAGAATCCTCGGCAGGGACACCGTCAGCGGGGAGTGGGCGGACACCGCCGTCGGCCTCGACGGCAACCACGCACGCATCGCCCTGCTGCAGACGCCGGACGGGCACGGCCGCCTCGAGCTCGTCCAGTACCTGCACCCCGACGCGATCGAGACCGCACCGACGCGGCCCCACGAGATCGGCATGCACCGCGTGGCCTTCTCGGTCGACGACCTCGACGAGGCCCTCGCGGTCGCCGCGCGGCACGGCTGCCACCCGCTGCGTGGCGTGGCGACCTACGAGGACGTCTACCGGTTGACCTACCTCCGCGGACCGAGCGGCATCCTCGTGATGCTGGCCCAGGACCTGAGGACGGGACGGGAGCCGGACGCCACGACCTGACCACCGCCCCCGCACCCCCGCGGCGCGCACCCGCACGGCCCGCACCCCCGCGGCCCGCCGCCCGCGCCCGCACGGCCCGGGCACGCGTGAGGCCCGGCACCCCCGCGCCGGGCCCCACGCCCACCCCCGCACCGGCAGCGTCGCCGTCGGGCCCCTCCGCCCGACGTCAGCGCGTGCTGAACGCCGCGTCGAACGAGGCGGTCGGCGGCGGGAACGCCATGCGCCGCACGAACTCGAGCGCCTCGGGCGCCCCGACGAGCCGGTCCATCCCGGCGTCCTCCCACTCGACCGAGATCGGCCCGTCGTACCCGATGGTCGTGAGCATCCGGAACGAGTCCTCCCACGGGACGTCCCCGTGGCCGGTCGACACGAAGTCCCAGCCGCGTCGCGGGTCGGCCCACGGCAGGTGCGAGCCCATCCGGCCGTTGCGCCCGTTGCCGACCCGGCGCTTCGCGTCCTTGCAGTCCACGTGGTAGATCCGGTCCTTGAAATCCCACAGGAAGCCGACGGGGTCGAGGTCCTGCCAGACGAAGTGGCTCGGGTCCCAGTTGAGGCCGAACGACTCGCGGTGACCGATCGCCTCGAGCGTCCGCACCGTCGTCCAGTAGTCGTAGGCGATCTCGCTCGGGTGCACCTCGTGCGCGAACCGGACACCGACCTCGTCGAACACGTCGAGGACCGGGTTCCAGCGGTCCGCGAAGTCCCGGTACCCGGCGTCGACGAGCTCCGGGGTGACCGGCGGGAACATCGCGACGTACTTCCAGATGGCCGAGCCGGTGAACCCGACGACGGTCTGCACGCCGAGCCGCGCGGCGGTGCGGGCCGTGAGCTGCATGACCTCGGCGGCGCGCTGCCGGACGCCCTCGGGGTCGCCGTCGCCCCACACGTCGGGCGGGAGCATGTCGTGGTGGCGCTGGTCGATCGGGTCGTCGCACACCGCCTGCCCGGTGAGGTGGTTCGAGATCGCCCAGACCTTGAGCCCGTACCGCTCGAGCAGGTCGAGCCGGTCCTGGATGTACGCGTCGTCCTCGGCGCCCCTCCGCACGTCGAGGTGGTCGCCCCAGCAGGCCAGCTCGAGCCCGTCGTAGCCCCACTCGGACGCCAGCCGGGCGACCTCCTCGAGCGGCAGGTCGGCCCACTGGCCGGTGAACAGCGTGATCGGTCGTGCCACGTCAGCTCTCCTTCGGTTCGGGGGCGACGGCACCGGGCAGGCCGTCGTCGGACGCACGCGCGGGCGCGGTGGGGCCGGGGTCGACGAACGTCCAGCGGCTCTCGTCGGCCGCGGACCGCTCCACCGCGTCGAGCACGCGCTGCACCTGCAGGCCGTCCGCGAACGACGGGGTCGGCTGCTCCCCCGCGGCGAGCGCCCCGACGAGGTCGACGACCTGGTGCACGAACCCGTGCTCGTAGCCGAGGCCGTGCCCCGCGGGCCACCACGCCCCCACGTACGGGTGCTCGGGCTCGGTCACGACGATCCGGCGGAAGCCCGCGACGCGCGCCTCGTCGGTCGCGTCGTACAGGTGCAGCACGTTCATGTCCTCGAAGTCGAACGCGATCGACCCGTGCGAGCCGTTGATCTCGAGGCGGATCGCGTTCTTGCGGCCCCACGCGAACCGCGTCGCCTCGAACGTCGCGATCCCACCGCCGGAGAGCCGCCCGAAGAACACCGCGGCGTCGTCGACCGTGACCGGCCCGCGCTCGGTGCCCGCCGAGCCGTGCAGCCCGGAGAACCCGGCGGCGACGGGCCGCTCGTGCACGAACGTCTCGAGCAGGCCGCTCACGCCCGTGAGGACCTGGCCGGTGACGTGCTGCGCGAGGTCGACGACGTGCGCCCCGATGTCCCCGAGCGCCCCGGACCCGGCGACGGACTTGTCGAGCCGCCACGACAGCGGCGCCTCGGCGTCGGCGATCCAGTCCTGCAGGTACTGCGCCCGCACCTGCCGCACCTGCCCGATGCGCCCCTCGGCGACGAGCTGGCGGGCCAGTGCGATCGCCGGGACCCGGCGGTAGGTGAACCCGACCATCGCGCGGACGCCCTTCGCCGCCGCGGCCTCGGCGGCGGCCGTCATGGCCTCCGCCTCGGCCACGGTGTTGGCGAGCGGCTTCTCGCACAGCACGTGCTTGCCGGCCTGCAGCGCCGCGATCGCGATCTCGGCGTGCGTGTCGCCCGGGGTGCAGACGTCGACGAGGTCGACGTCGTCACGGGCGACCACCGCTCGCCAGTCGGTCTCGGCGGCACCCCAGCCGAGCCGGGCGCGCGCCGCCTCGACCGCGGTGCTGTCCCGCCCCGCGACGACCGTCATCTCCGGGCGCAGCGCGAGGTCGAAGAACCGGGGCGCCACGCGCCACGCCTGCGAGTGCGCGGCGCCCATGAAGGCGTACCCGATCATCCCGACGCCGAGCCTGCCGTCCTCGTGCTGCGCCATGCCCCTCCCCTTCCCGTCGACCCGCTCGTCCGTGCCGCTCACGTGCCGCTCACGTGCCGCTCAGGACTCGAACGCGGTCGGCAGGTACTCGTCGACGTTGCCCTTGGTCACGACGGGCGCGTACAGCTGGACGGTGCGCGGGACGGAGACCGAGACGAGGTCGCCCATCGACTTGTTCTGCGAGATGAGCCGGGCGAGCCGGACACCGTCGGCGGCCTGCGTGGACGGGTAGATGACCGTGGCCTTGAGGACCGTGTCGTCCGCCTCGATCGAGCGCATCACGTTCGCGGACCCGGCGCCGCCGACCATGACGAACTCGTCGCGCCCGGCCTCGTCGATCGCGGCCATGACCCCGACGCCCTGGTCGTCGTCGTGGTTCCACAGCGCGTCGATCTTCGGGGCGGCCTGCAGCAGGTTCGCGGCGGCCTGCTGACCGCCCTGCACGGTGAAGTCGGCGGCGACGCGGTTGTCGACGTCGAGCCCGCAGTCGGCGAGCGCGTCCGCGAAGCCCTGGCTGCGGTCCTGCGTGAGCGGGAGGGAGTCGATGCCGGCGATCTCCGCGACGACCGCGTCGGGGTTGTCGCCGACCTGCTCGCACACGTACGTGCCCGCGCTGACACCCATGCCGTAGTTGTCGCCGAGGACCGTGGTGCGCGCGGCGAACGGGCTCGAGAACTCGCGGTCGACGTTGATGACGGTGATGCCGGCCTCCATGGCCTCCGTCGCGACCTCGGTGAGCGCGGCGCCGTCGAACGGCAGGAGGACGATCGCGTCGACCCCGTCGTTGATGAACGTCTCGACCTGGCTGATCTGCAGGTTCACGTCGTTGGTGGCCTCGGCGACGATGAGCTCGACGTCGTCGTACTTGTCGGCCTCGTCGACCGCGGCCTTCGTGATGGCGCCCATCCAGCCGTGGTCGGCGGCCGGCGCCGAGAAGCCGATGCGGACGGTCTCGCCCGACTCGTCGTTCTCGCCGCCGGAGTTCGACGCGGCCTGCGGGGCGTCGTCGTCCTCCGCGGGCTCGTTGGACGTGCAGCCGGCGACGAGACCGGCCGTCGTGAGCAGCGCGCCGGCGGTGAGCAGCAGGCGGCGGCGGGCGGTGCGGGTGGTGCCGGTCCCGGCGAGCCGGGTGGGGCGGGCGACGGTGCGTGCGGACATGGGAATCCTCCTTGACTCCTGCGGTGGCCGTGCGGGGGTGCGGGCCCGCTCGGACGGAGCGGAGCCCGGGGGGCGAGGTGGGGGGTGGCTCAGCTGCTGCGCGAGCGGGCCGCGAACCGCTGCTGGAGCATCACGGCGAGCACGATGATCGCGCCCTGCGCGACGGACTGCGCCGAGATCGAGAGGTTGTTCTGCGTGAAGACGTTCGTGAGCGTCGAGAAGATCAGCACCCCGAGCACGGTGCCGACGATCGTGCCGCGCCCGCCCGCGAGGAGCGTCCCGCCGACGACGACCGCCGCGATGACCTGGAGCTCGTAGAGCTGCCCGTTCGTCGAGGAACCCGCGGTCGTACGGGCGAGCATCATCACGCCCGCGATCCCCGCGGTCAGGCCCGAGAGCGCGTACAGGTACATCGTGTGCCGACGGATCCGGATGCCCGCGAGCCGCGCGGCCTCGGGGTTGCCGCCGACCGCGAGGGTCCGCCGGCCGAACGTCGTGCGGTTGAGCAGGACCCAGCCGGCGATCGCGACGACCACGAAGATCCACACGATCACCGAGACGCCGAGCGGCTCCGCCCGGAACACCGTGAGGAACTCCGGCACGGTGACGATCTGCGTCTGACGGTTCGCGATGACCTCGGCGAGGCCGCGCGCGCCGACCAGCATCGCGAGGGTCGCGATGAACGCCACGACCTGCCCGTAGGCGACCAGGACCCCGTTGACCAGCCCGCACACCGTGCCGACCGCGAGCGCGGTGAGCACCATGACGATCCAGTGCGTGTCCTGCGCCATCGTCTGCGTCGCGAGGGTCGTCGCCCACACCGACGCGAGCCCGAGCACCGAGCCGACCGAGAGGTCGATGCCGCCGCCCGTGATGACGAACGTCATGCCGATGCTCAGGACGCCGATCACGGCCGCGAGCCGCAGGATCGTCATGACGTTGTCGATGCTCGCGAACCGGTCGCCGGCAGTCGCGACGCCGACCACGCACAGCGCCGCGAGGGCGATCACGAGGCCGATGTTGCGCCCGGCGGCGCCGTGCAGGAGGCCGCGGCCGGAACGCTCGGCACCGGCGCCGGGCGTCGGTCCGGTGCGCTGGAGGCGCGACGGGTGCTCCGGGTCGGGCGGCACGCCGCCGGCGGTCGCCAGGGTCGGCGGGTTCTGCTCGCTCACGCGGCACTTCCTTCCATGATCAGGTCGAGGACGCGGTGCTCGTCGATCTCCTCCGCGGGGCCGCTGTGCAGCACCCGGCCCTCGGCCACGACGAGGACCCGGTGCGCGAGCCCGAGCACCTCCTCGATCTCGCTGGACACGACGACGACGGCGGTCCCGGCGTCGGCGAGCGCCCGGACGAGCGCGTAGATCTCGGCGCGGGCCCCGACGTCGACGCCGCGCGTGGGCTCGTCGAGCAGCAGGACCGTGCAGCCGTGCACGAGCCAGCGGGCGAGCATGAGCTTCTGCTGGTTGCCGCCCGAGAGCGTGCGGGTCGCGCGGTCGGGGTCGGCGGGGCGCAGGTCGAGCGCGGCGATCTGCTCGCGCGCCGCCGCACGCTCGCCGGGCTCGTCGAGCATCGGCCCGCGCGCGAACCGCCCGAACGTCGAGAGCGTGACGTTGCGGTAGAGCGGCTCGTCGAGCAGCAGGCCCTGGCTCTTGCGCTCCTCGGGGGCGAGCCCGATCCCGGCGCGCACCGCGGCGTCGACCGACCCGCGACGCAGCGGCCTCCCGGCGACCTGGACGTGCCCGGCGGTGGCCTTGCGCGCGCCGTAGACCGTCTCGAGGATCTCGGAGCGCCCGGACCCGACGAGCCCGGCGAGCCCGACGACCTCGCCGGCCCGCACGGAGAACGAGACGTCGTGGAACACCCCGTGCAGCGCGAGGCCGTCGACGTCGAGCAGCGTCGGGGCGTCCGGGGCGACGGGGGGCCGGGCCGGGAACACCTGCTCGACGGCGCGCCCGGTCATGAGCCGGATGAGCTCGGGGGTCGGGGTCGACACCACGGGCAGGTTCGACGCGACCGTGCGGCCGTCCTTGAGCACCGTGATCCGGTCGCCGATCTGGCGGATCTCCTCGAGCCGGTGGGAGATGTAGAGGACGGCGACGCCCGCCGCGGTGAGCTCCCGCACGACGCGGAAGAGGTTCGCGACCTCCTCGGAGTCCAGCACCGCGGACGGCTCGTCCATGACGATGAGGCGGGCGTCGTGCGACAGGGCGCGCGCCATGCTGACGACCTGCTTGCCCGCGGCGGAGAGGTTCCCGACCTCGCGGTGCGGCGGGATGTCGCCGTGCCCGAGCCGCGTGAGCAGCTCGCGGGTCCGGGCGTGGGCCCGGCGACGCTGGGTGAAGCCGCCGCTCGTGAGCTCGTGGCCGAGGTAGACGTTCTCCGCGACCGTGAGCCCGTCGACGACGTCGAGCTCCTGGTACATCGTCGCGATCCCGGCGCGCATGGCGGCGACGGGAGTCGTCACCGCGAGCGGCTCGCCACGCCAGGTGAGCGTGCCGGCGTCGGGCTTGTGCGCGCCGGCGAGGACCTTGATGAGCGTCGACTTGCCGGCGCCGTTCTGGCCGAGGAGGCAGTGCACCTCGCCGGGGAGGATGTCGAGGTCGACGCCGTCGAGGGCCTTCGCGCCGGGGAAGTGCTTGACGATGCCGCGCATCTGGAGCAGCGGGGCGTCGGCCGTGCCTCCGAGCGCGCGGCCGGCGAGCGCTCCGCCGGCGAGCGCGCCGCCGGTGAGGGCATCGCCTCGGTGGGCGCCGTCTGTGCGCCCATCGCCTGCACCGGCACCGCCGCGGGAGTCGTCATCGACCATGCGACGGACGCTAGTCCACTTCTGCCGGAAGTCAAGCAAAACATGCCTGACTGTCGGCGGACTTCTGCGCGTGTGCTTGACTTGCGCGCATGGGTGCAGGTGAACGACGTTCCGGGGACCTCAGCGATGTCGTCCAGCTCCTGCGCGACGGGCAGCCGCGCACCCGCGCCGAGCTCGGCCAGCTCACCGGCCTGGCCCGCTCGACCGTCTCCGCGCGTGTCGACCAGCTCCTCGCCGCCGGCCTCGTGACCCCTGCGGGCGAGGCCAGCTCGACCGGCGGCCGCCCGCCCGCGACGCTCGCGTTCCACCCCGGCGCCCGCATCACGCTCGCGATCGACCTCGGCGCGACGCACGCCCGCGTCGCGGTGACGGACCTCGCCTCGACCGTCCTCGCCGAGCACCTCGAGACCATCGCGATCTCCGACGGCCCGCGGCCCGTGCTGGACCACGTCGCGACGATCGCCGCCAAGCTCGTCGAGCACACCGGGCGGCACACGTCCGAGCTCGTCGGGGCCGGCGTCGGGCTGCCCGGACCCGTCGACCACGCGACCGGCCGCCCCACGAACCCGCCGATCATGCCCGGCTGGGACGACGCCGACGTCGCCGGGCACCTCGGCGCGCTGCTCGGCACCCCGGTCCTCGTCGACAACGACGTGAACGTCATGGCGCTCGGCGAGCACGCCACCGAGTTCGCCGACGTCGACCACCTGCTCTTCGTCAAGGTCGCGACCGGCATCGGCGCGGGCGTCATCAGCGACGGCGCGATCCGCCGCGGGGCCCAGGGCGCCGCGGGCGACGTCGGGCACATCGCGGTCCCCGGCGGGCGCGACGTGCTGTGCCGCTGCGGCAACACCGGGTGCCTCGAGGCCGTCGCCGGCGGGCGGGCCATCGCCGCCGAGCTCGCCGCCGCGGGGCTGCCGGCGCTCACGAGCGCCGACGTCGTGGCCCTCGTCCGCGCGGGCGACGTGACCGCGCTGCGGACCGTCCGCGACGCCGGCCGGGCCATCGGCGAGGTGCTCGCGACGTGCGTGAGCATGCTCAACCCGTCGGTCATCGTGCTCGGCGGCAGCGTCGCCGAGGCCGGCGAGCACCTCCTCGCCGGGATCCGCGAGGTCGTCTACCGCCGCTCGCTCCCCCTCGCGACGCAGCACCTGCGCATCGTGTCGAGCCGCACCAAGGGCCGCGCCGGGGTGCTCGGGGCCAGCACGATGGTCGTCGACCACCTGCTCACGAGCGGCGCGCTCGAGGAGCTGCTGGGCTGAGGCCGCCCCGCTCGCGGGGTGGGCCGCCCACGCGCCGAGGAGCCGCCCGGCGCACGCGCGCGCTGCGCGCCGACGTGCCCCCGGGCGCACGCGCGCGCAGAGTGGGAGCACCGCTCCCCGCCGCCCGGCGTCCGAGGAGCCCGCGTACGCCCGGAGGACCCGCCATGCCCGCAGTCGACTACCGCGACCAGACGACCCTCGTCACGGGCGCGAGCTCGGGCATCGGCGCCGAGTTCGCCCGCCAGCTCGCGGCGCGCGGCTCCGACCTCGTCCTCGTCGCCCGGCGGCGGGACCGCCTCGACGCGCTCGCCGCCGAGCTCGTCGCCGCGCACGGGGTCCGGGCAACTGTGATCGCGCTCGACCTCGGGGAGCCGTCCGCCGTCGCCGACCTCGTGGCGGAGCTCGACCGGCAGGGTCTGCGGGTCACGAGCCTCGTCAACAACGCGGGCTTCGCGACGCACAGCCCGTTCCACGACGAGGACCCCGACCGGGTGCGCGAGGAGATCACCCTCAACGTGCTCGCGCTCGTCGAGCTCACGCACGCGCTCGTCGACGACCTGCGCGCCGCGGGCAACGGCGTGCTGGTCAACCTCTCGAGCATCGCGGCGTACCAGGGCAACCCCAACCTCGCGGTCTACGGCGCGACGAAGGCGTTCGTGCTGAGCTTCACCGAGGCGCTGTGGGGCGAGGCGCTCGGGACCGGGCTGCGGGTGCTGGCGCTGTCCCCGGGTGCGACCGAGACCGAGTTCTTCGACGTCGCGCAGTGGCGGACCAGCGGCGACGGGACGCGTCGCCAGACCGTCGAGCAGGTCGTCACCACGGCGCTGCGCACGCTCGACCGCCGCAACCCGCCGCCGAGCGTCGTCTCCGGCACGGCGAACCGGGCGTTCGTCGCCGTGAGCCGCCTCGTGACCCGGCGGCGGCTCGCGCAGCTCATGGGCTCGCTCATGCGACGACCCGAGGACGACCCCGCCCCGACGCGCGCCGGCCGCGCCCGGCGACGCTGAGCGCCCCCTCGCCCCGGGTCGACCCGGCTCGCTAGCGTCCGCCCATGAGCACCTGGGACCCGTCCGGCGAGGGCGTCCTCACGCTGCCGAGCGGCCTGCGTGTCCGCGGGCGCGGTCTGCGGCGCCCGTCGCCGGCGGGTCCCGACCCGGAGACCGGCCTCTACCTCCTGGCCCGTCCACCGGACCCGTTGCCGTGGCCGTCGCGCTGGGTCCGGTGGCCCGACTTCCGGACGCCGAGCGACCCCGCCGACGCCGCGGACGCGCTCCGCGAGGTCCTGCGCCGGGCCGCCGACGAGCGCGTCGAGGTCGCGTGCGAGGGCGGCCGCGGGCGCACCGGGACGGCGCTCGCGTGCCTCGCGGTGCTCGACGGGGTGCCGGCGCCGGAGGCCGTGGCGTACGTGCGCCGCGGCTACCACCCGCGCGCGGTCGAGACGCCGGGCCAGTGGCTGTTCGTCCGCCGGTTCGCCGTGCACCGCGGCTGACCCCGGGGAGCAGCAGGACCGAGAACCGGTCGGCCGGACGGGTCTCCGCACCCACCAGCCCGCTCCGCTCCCCGCGAACCCGCCCCGCTCGCGCTGCCGGTCGAACCGATACGACGCAGACTGGACCGCATGCAGACACGACAGCTCGGAGACGTCACGGTCAGCGCCATCGGACTCGGCGGGATGCCCCTGTCGATCGAGGGCCGCCCCGACCGCGACCGTGCCCTGGCCACCATCCACGCCGCGCTCGACGCGGGCGTCACGCTGATCGACACCGCGGACGCGTACCACCTGACCGCGACCGACGTCGGCCACAACGAGGAGCTCATCGCGGAGGCGCTGCGCACGTGGGGCGGCGACTCCTCCGACGTGCTCGTCGCGACCAAGGGCGGCCACCTGCGCCCCGGCGACGGCTCCTGGTACGTCGACGGCTCGCCCGACCACCTCCGCAAGGCGCTCGACGCGTCGCTCCAGCGGCTCGGCGTCGAGGCGATCGGCCTCTACCAGTTCCACCGCCCCGACCCGGAGGTCCCCTACGCCGAGTCGGTCGGCGTGCTCCACGAGTTCCTCGACGCGGGCAAGATCCGCCTCGCGGGCATCTCGAACGCGAACCCCGACCAGATCCGCGAGGCGCAGGACGTGCTCGGCGGGCGCCTGACGTCCGTGCAGAACCAGTACTCCCCGGCGTTCCGCTCGTCGCAGCCCGAGCTCGACCTGTGCGCGCAGCTCGGCCTCGCGTTCCTCCCGTGGAGCCCGCTCGGCGGCATCTCGAAGGCGTCGTCCCTCGGCGACACGCACGGCGCGTTCGAGCGGGTCGCGGCCGCGCACGGCGTCAGCCCGCAGCAGGTCGCGCTCGCGTGGGAGCTCGCGCAGGCTCCCGTCGTCATCCCGATCCCGGGCTCGTCGCGCCCCGAGACCATCCAGGACTCGGTCAAGGCCGCGGACCTGATCCTCGGCCCGGAGGAGATCGCGGAGCTCGACGCCGCCGTCGCCTGACCCACCCCGCACCACCGACGTCGGGGCGCCCCCCCCCCCCCCGGCGGCCCAACATGCGTCCCCCCCGACGGGGTCCGACCGGCCCGCGACGAGAGGGCGTGGCCCCCCGTTGG
This sequence comes from Cellulomonas sp. NPDC055163, assembly GCF_053607065.1. Classification (NCBI taxonomy): domain Bacteria; kingdom Bacillati; phylum Actinomycetota; class Actinomycetes; order Micrococcales; family Cellulomonadaceae; genus Cellulomonas; species Cellulomonas sp. NPDC055163. The sequence continues at coordinate 56,258 of NZ_JBSGSU010000016.1, forward strand.
TCCGTTCGGCTTCGG
>NZ_JBSGSU010000016.1:56282-58950 GCF_053607065.1 Cellulomonas sp. NPDC055163
CGCGTAGGGGGGGACTCCGACCTGCCACCCCTCCTCCCCCTCCCCCCCCCACCACCACCCCGGCAGTCCCCCCCTCCCCTCCGGGGGCCCCCCGACGTGCGTCCGACCGGCCGGGGTCCGACCGGCCCGCGACGAGAGCGCGCGGCCCGCCGTGCGTCCGTCGGGCTCAGGTCTGACCGGCCCGCGACGAGGGCGCGCGGGCGGCGTGCACGAGCCGCCGAGCGGCGTGGACGACGAGCTCAGGGCGCCTCGCCCAGCGCCCGCTCGAACTCCGCGAGCGCCGGCGCGCCGAACAGCACGAACCGCACGAGGTCGACCTCCCCCGGGTGCGCCGCGTCCCAAGCCCGCACCGCGCGCACCGCGACGTCGGCGACGGTACCCATCGCCCAGCCGTAGGCACCGGCGCTGACCGCGGGGAACGCGACCGACCGTGCGCCGACCTCCGCGGCGACGTCGAGCGACCGCGTGAAGCACGACGCGAGCTGCGCCTCGTCACGCTGCCCCCGGTTCCAGCTCGGCCCCACCGTGTGGACGACCCACCGCGCCGGGAGCGCGCCGGCGCCGGTCGCGACCGCCTCACCGACGGGCAGCCCGTCCGGGAACGCGGCCCTCCGCACGCGCCGGCACTCCTCGAGCAGCGCCGGGCCGGCCGCGGCGTGGATCGCGCCGTCCACCCCACCGCCGCCGAGCAGCGTCGCGTTCGCGGCGTTGACGACCGCGTCGACCCGTTCACGCGTGAGGTCGCCCTGGACTGCCTCGATCTGCATGCGGCCATGCTGCCCCCGACCTCCGAGGGCCGCGACACGGACGTCGGGCAGCACGATCGGGGGTCGTGCCCGATGGCGTGATCGCGGCCCGCGCTCCCAGGCGCGACCCCCTGGGCGGCCCGCAGCCTCCCCCGCTTTCGCCGACGCGCACGGCGCGGGACGATCGGGACGTCCACCCCGACGAGGAAGGACCCGCCATGCGCTTCACGTTCGAGGTCGAGCTCGACGACGCGACACCCGACCAGACCGTGCTCGACGAGCTCGGCCGCGCACTGCGCTACTGGGCCGGCAACCTCAAGCACTACCCGCTGACCGACGGGCAGCACGACACGATCCGTGACTCGGCGTACGCCGAGGTGGGCGAGTGGCGGCTCACGCGCGGCGCGGCGCACGAAGGCGACGCCGCCCCGCCGCCCACACCGGACGTCGCCCCGTCGCACGCCGCGGAGGACCACCCGGGCGAGGCGTCGGCCCCGTCCTGACTCCCGCCCCGACGCGGCTCGCCACACCAACGCACCTCACGGCCCGACGCGGCTCACCGCCCGACGCGGCTCACGGCCCGACGCGGCTCACCGCCCGACGCGGATCACCGCCCGACGCACCTCACGGCCCGACGCGGCTCAGGGCGCGACGCGGCTCACGCCGCCGGAGCCCGCGCCGCTCACGCCGCTCACGCCGCTCACGCCGCCGCGAGCGTCGTCACCGTCCCTGCCGAGCCCCGGTACTTCAGCGCCCCGTCCTGCACGAACAGCACCCCACCCGTCGGCGCCGCGTCGGGCACCCCGCTGTCGCGCAGGAACACCCCACCGTCCGTCCCGAGCTGGTTCGGTCCCCGCCGGTAGAGCAACGTGTCCCGCTCCGCAGCCCCGTCGCCCCACGCGACCGTGCCGTCGACCTGGACGACGAACCGCCGGATCGCGTCCCCCGTCGCGTCCCCCTCGATGACTCGCGCGGTCCGGTCCCCGGCCGGCCCGCTCACCAGGATCCCGTGCCCACCCGTCGCGAGCGTCTGCACGGTCAGCGCCACCCCGTCCCGGCGCCGCACCACCAACCCCGCAGCAGAACCCTCGTCACCGCCCACCAGCACCCGCCCGTCACCCGGATCGAGCTGCAACGGGGAGTCGACGCTCACCGCCCCGGGCGCGTACCGCCGGAACTGCAACCGCGCACCCCCCGCCGCGGCACGCAGCACCCACCGCGGCTGCTTGTCCCCGTGCTCGAGCGAGAACGCGAGGTCCTTGTGCCGGGTGTCGTTGCCGACGATCCGCACCTGCTCCCCGGCGGCGCCGACCTGGTGCTCGAAGTCGGCGAGGTTCGTGCGGATCGCCGAGCGGTCGGTGCCGATCTTGCCGGTGACCGTGTCGATGAGCTTGATCTCGAACCGCGTCTGGAGGTCGCCGCGCGCGTCGGGGACCTCGAAGTTGAGGTGCCCGTGGCGCAGGTTGTTGCGCAGCTGGGTGGGGTCGTCGTTGTCGAGGAAGTGCGCCCCGATCCAGGCGATCGTGATCGGGTCCTTCGGGTGCACCGCGCGCCCCGAGAAGTCGCCGCCGGCGTAGTGCGGGGTCGGCCAGTGCGCCTGGTACGCGAGCATCCCCTTGGCGCGTGGGTCCTTGAGCTGGACCCGGATCGACTCGCCGTACCACTTGAAGTGCGGCTGGTACGACTCGAGCACGATCCGCCCCGTCGAGTCGTACAGGTCGGGGCCGCGCTCGCTCCCCCCGGCGCCGGACGACTTGATCCGCAGCGTCCGCGGCTTCTCGACCGACCCGATGGTCACGTCCTCCTCGATGACCTGCGCGAGCGTCACGGCCCCGGCGAGCGCGGGCACGACGGGCTCCGGGCTCGGCGTCGCGGCGGCCCGGGCGGCCGGCGCGGCGGCGGCGGGCGACGCGGCCCACCCG
>NZ_JBSGSU010000017.1:0-47665 GCF_053607065.1 Cellulomonas sp. NPDC055163
TACGGCACCTGAACGTCCCGCCCGCCGTCACCCTCGGGTGAACAGGCTCGGCCCGCGGAGCGGCGGGGCCGGCTCCGCTGACGCGGTGGGCGTGGGGGGGTGCGGGGGCAGGGGGGGCCGCAACACCCCCCCCCCCCCACCCGCCGCCCCGGGGCGCAGGGGCGAGACAAGGTCAACGACGATCAGCGCCGCCCCGGGCACCGACGCCCGGACGCGCACCACCACGATGGGAGTGTGAGCCCGTGTCCGCTACGACGGCACCGGCCGCCGGCACCGCCACCCGGGGCAAGGCCATGCAGGTCAAGCTCCAGAAGTTCGGCGCCTTCGCCAGCAGCATGATCATGCCCAACCTCCCGGCCTTCCTGGCCTGGGGACTGATCACCACCCTGTTCATCGCCGTGGGCTGGTGGCCCAACGGCATCCTCGGTGGCTTCGGCAACGCCGACGTCATGAGCTGGCAGGGCGCCGCGACCGCGCTCGCGCAGGCCGAGGACGGCACCACGTTCCGCCAGTACGTGGGCCTCGTCGGGCCGATGATCACCTACCTGCTGCCGCTGCTCATCGCGAACGCCGGCGGCCGTGTCGTCTACGGCGAGCGGGGCGCCGTCGTGGCGTCGATCGTCGCGATCGGCATGATCACGGGCAGCACCATCCCGATGTTCCTGGGCGCGATGATCGTGGGCCCGCTCTCGGCGTGGGTCATGAAGAAGATCGACGGCCTCTGGGAGGGCAAGATCCGGGCCGGCTTCGAGATGCTCGTCAACATGTTCGCCGCCGGGATCGCCGGTGCCGCCATGGCGGTCATCGCGTTCTTCGGCTTCGCCCCGCTCATCACGCGGGTGTCCGAGTGGCTCGGGGACGGCGTCGGCTGGCTCGCCGACAACGGGCTCCTGCCCGTCATGAGCATCATCGTCGAGCCCGCCAAGGTGCTCTTCCTCAACAACGCCATCGGCAACGGCGCGCTCGTGCCGCTCGGCGCGCAGCAGGTCGCGGAGACCGGGAAGTCGCTGCTGTTCCTCGTCGAGGCCAACCCCGGGCCCGGCCTCGGCATCCTCATGGCGTACACGGTCTTCGGGGTCGGCATGGCGCGGAGCAGCGCACCGGGCGCCGCGATCATCCAGTTCTTCGGCGGCATCCACGAGGTCTACTTCCCGTTCGTCCTCATGAAGCCGGCCCTCATCATCGCCGCGATCGCCGGCGGTGCGACCGGGGTCGCGACGAACGCCGCGTTCGGCAGCGGTCTGCGCGGCCCCGCCGCCCCGGGGTCGATCTTCGCGGTGTACGCGACGACCGCCCGGGGCTCGTTCCTCGGTGTGACGCTGTCGGTCGTCCTGTCGTTCGTCGTCACGTTCCTCATCGCCGCGGTCATCCTGCGGGCCTCGCGCAAGCGGGACCTCGCGACGGGCGGCGGGGACCTGCAGGCGGCGATCGCCCAGACCGAGGCCAACAAGGGGAAGTCCAGCTCGGCGCTCGAGGCGCTCGAGGTGATGGCCGGTGCTGCCGCGACCGACACCCGGCCCGTCCGCTCGATCGTGTTCGCGTGCGACGCGGGCATGGGCTCGTCCGCGATGGGCGCGAGCATCCTGCGGGACAAGCTCAAGAAGGCCGGCCGCACCGACGTCACCGTCGTCAACCGCGCGGTCGCGAAGCTCGACGACTCCGCCGACCTCGTGATCACGCACCGCGAGCTCACCGACCGGGCCCGGAGCTACGCGCCGACCGCGCGCCACGTCTCGGTCGAGAACTTCCTGTCGAGCCCCGTGTACGACGACATCGTGCGCGAGCTCGCCGGCGACAGCGAAGGGGCCACGGCATGAGCGAGATCCTCGCGCCCGGGGACGTCGTCCTCGCGGCGTCCGCCGCCACCAAGACCGACGCCGTCCGGGAGGCGGGCGCGGTGCTCGTCCGGGCCGGCGCCGTCGAGCCGGCGTACGTCGACGCGATGCTCGAGCGCGAGCGGTCCCTGTCCACGTACATGGGCAACTACCTCGCGATCCCGCACGGCACCGAGGAGGCGAAGGGCACCATCACGCGCTCCGCGCTCTGCCTCGTGCGCTACGACGAGCCGGTCGACTGGGACGGCGAACCCGTCCGCGTCGTCGTCGGCATCGCCGGGGTCGGCGACGAGCACCTGGAGATCCTGTCGAGGATCGCGCTCGTCTTCGCCGACATGGAGCAGGTCCAGCGCGTGCTCGACGCGCCGACCGCGGCCGAGCTGTACGTCGTCCTCCAGCAGGTGAACGAGGAGTGAGGGCGCGGCCCTCGGTGGTGGGCGCACCACCACCGAGGGCCGCCGCCCCGACCCGCCGCACCCGGACAGCAGCCAGGAGACACCGATGATCGTCACGGTCACCCCCAACCCGAGCGTCGATCGCGCGCTGGACCTGGACCGCCTCGCGGTGGGGGAGGTCAACCGGGCGCACGAGACCCACGTGCACGCGGGCGGCAAGGGCATCAACGTGTCGCGGGCGCTCGTGGCGCACGGGCACGCGACCCGCGCGGTCCTGCCGGCCGGTGGACCCGACGGCGAGCTCCTGGTCCGGCTGCTCGAGGAGCGGGGCGTGCCCGCGCACGCCGTGCCCGTGACCGGGGAGACCCGGTCGAACATCACGCTCGTCGAGCGCACCGGGGTCACGACCAAGGTCAACGCCCCCGGACCGGCCCTCGGGCCCGACGACGTCACGGCGCTGCTCGCGGCGGTCGAGGCCGAGGTCTCGGCCGGTGCGCGGCTCGTCGTGGGCGCCGGGAGCCTGCCCGCCGGCGCCGGGACGGACTTCTTCGTCCGGCTCTCGGCCCTCGCCGGACGGCACGGGGTCCCGTGCGCGCTCGACACGTCCGGGGAGCCGCTCGTCGCGGCGGTCGAGGCCGGCGGGCTCGACGTGGTCAAGCCCAACGACGAGGAGCTCGGCGCGCTCGTGGGGCGGGACATGGTCGTCGTCGGCGACGTGGTCGACGCCGCCCGGTCCGTCGTCGACCGCGGTACGCGGCAGGTGCTCGTGAGCCTCGGGGCGCACGGTGCGCTGCTCGTCGACGCGACGTCCGTGTGGTGGGCCGGCGGCCCGCCGCTCGTGCCCGCCTCGACGGTCGGCGCCGGTGACGCGACCCTCGCGGGCTTCCTCGCGGAGGTCGACGGAGAGCCGGCGACCCGGCTCGCGACCGCCGTCGCGTGGGGCCGCGCCGCCGTCCTGCTCCCGGGCACCGCCGTGCCCACGCCCGCCGACGTGCGCCTCGACGAGGTGCGCATCCTCGAGTCGCCCCACCCGGACATCGCGCTCAAGGAGCTGTGACCCACCCGCAACCCGTCCGCCGCACCCGTTCGCCGCACCGTAGCGGCGTCACCCCGGAAGGAACTCCCGATGTCCCAGCGCACCGTCACCATCGGATCGAAGGTCGGCCTGCACGCGCGGCCCGCGAAGCTCTTCACCGCGGCCGCCGCCGCGACGGGCACCAAGGTGCTCATCGCGAAGAACGGCGGCACACCGGTCGACGCGTCGAGCATCCTGCGCGTCATGACCCTCGGCGCCAAGTTCGGCGAGGAGGTCACGCTGACCGCCGAGGGTGAGGGCGCCGACGCGGCGCTCGACGAGCTCGCGGCGATGCTCGCCTCCGACCTGGACGCGGTGGCGCAGTGACGACGCTGCGGGGTGCGGGCGTCGGCCGCGGCGCGGTGGTCGGCCCGGTCGCGCGCGCCCACGCCGCGCCGGTGGTCGACGCGTCGGCCCCCGCCGAGGGGGACCGTGCGGCCGCGACGGCGTCCGTCGTCGCGGCGTTCGCGTCCGTCGCCGACACGCTCGAGGCGCGCGCCGAGCGGTCGAGCGGGACCGTCGCGAACGTCCTCACCGCCACCGCAGCGATGGCCCGCGACGCCGAGCTGACCGACCAGGTCGCCGTCCGGATCGACTCCGGGCAGTCCGCGCCGTTCGCCGTGGACCGGGCCGTCGCCGAGTTCGTGGACCTGTTCACGCAGGCCGGCGGCTACCTCGCCGAGCGCGTCACGGACCTGCTCAGCGTGCGTGACCGCGTCGTCGCGCTGCTGACCGGGCAGCCCGAGCCGGGCGTCCCGGCGCTCACCGAGCCCGCGGTCGTCGTCGCCGACGACCTCTCGCCCGCCGACACCGCCGCCCTCGAGCTCGACAAGGTGCTCGCGATCGTCATCGAGCGCGGCGGTCCCACCGGGCACACCGCGATCATCGCCGGGCAGCTCGGCATCCCGTGCGTCGTGCGGGCCGTCGGCGCCTCCACGCTCACCGACGGCACCCTCGTCGCCGTCGACGCCGCAGCCGGCACCGTCGTCGTCGACCCCGACGACGACGTCCGCGCCCGCGTCGAGGTCCGCCGCCGCGGCCTCGCGACCCTCGCCGAGACGACCGACGACGGCTGCACGTCCGACGGCCACGGTGTCGCGCTGCTCGCCAACATCGGCACCGCCGAGGACGCCGAGCGCCTCACCGGCGCGGCCGTCGAGGGCGTCGGGCTGTTCCGCACCGAGGTCCTCTACCTCGGCCGGACCACCGCCCCCACCGAGGACGAGCAGGCCGAGCAGTACGCCCGCGCGCTCCGCGGCCTCGAGGGCCGCAAGGTCGTCATCCGCACGCTCGACGCGGGCGCCGACAAGCCGCTCGCGTTCGTGACGCGCGACGGCGAGGAGAACCCGGCGCTCGGCGTCCGCGGCTTCCGGCTCGTCCGGGCCGCCGAGGACCTCCTGCTCACGCAGCTCCGGGCCATCGCGCGCGCGGCCGAGAGCACCGGTGGTGAGCCGTGGGTCATGGCACCCATGGTCGCCACCGTCGAGGAGGCCGCCCAGTTCGCGGCGCTCGCACGGGACGCCGGGGTCCGCACCGTCGGCGTCATGGTCGAGGTCCCCTCGGCGGCGCTGCGGGCCGCCGACCTGCTCGCCGAGGTCGACTTCATCTCGATCGGCACCAACGACCTCGCGCAGTACACGATGGCCACCGACCGCCTCCTCGGTGAGCTCGTCGACCTGCTCGACCCGTGGCAGCCCGCCGTGCTCGACCTCGTGGCGACCGCCGCCGCAGCCGGCACCTCCGCCGGCAAACCCGTGGGCGTCTGCGGGGAGTCGGCGGCGGACCCGCTCATGGCCCTCGTCCTCACCGGCATGGGCGTCACGAGCCTGTCGATGTCGCCCGCCGCCGTACCAGGCGTCCGGTTCGCCCTCAGCCGGCACTCGCTCGACGACTGCCGGGGGCTGGCGAAGGTCGCTCGGGCGGCTCGCACGGCCGCCGACGCGCGGGCTGCGTGCCTCGCGGAGGTCGACCCGGAGGTGCGGGAGATCCTGGCGCTCTGACTGCTGACTGCTCACTGCTCGCTGCTCACGGCGCAACACGCTCGGATGCACGACGAACGACGCGGTTGCCGGACTCACCCCGGCGGCCGCGTCGTTCGTCGTTCCTCGCCCGTCGCCCTCCCGGGCGGTGGCAGCGCCTCGGCGGTGCGACGTCCAGGGTGGTCAGCAGCCGGGGCCGTGGGGGTTGTCGAGGCAGGTGTCGGCGACGAGGTGGCTGGTGGCGTCGTGGATGGTGACGGTGGGCAGGGGTGTGGTGGTGGTGGCGGTGCCGTTGATGGGGTGCCAGGTGGTGGTGCCGGCGATGAGGTACTCGCCGGTCCAGGTGGTGGTGAGGGTGGGTGTGTAGGTGCCGAGTGCCGGGTAGGGGTGGCCGATGACTCCGGTGGGGTAGACGGGGTCGCCGGGGTGGTGGTCGTGGTCGGTGGGGTAGGGGGTGCCGGGGTGGGTGGTGGTGGTGTGGGTGCCGTCGCCGAAGTCCCAGGTGAACTGGGTGGGGGTGGCGCGCACGGTGATGGGGAAGTTGAGCAGGGTGGTGGGGTGGTCCTGGGGGTCGGCGGTGGTGTGGACGACGAGGCCGAGTCCGGTGAGCAGGTCGGGGTTCGCGGGCTGTGGGGTGACCGGGGAGGGGGTGAGGGGGAGGCGGCGGAAGTCCTCGGCGGTGAACTCCGGGAGAACGTCCTGAGGGCACGTCGCCGGTGCGACGAAGGTCCACGGTCCCCAGTTGGGGTTCGTCGGAGCATCCCGGTTCCGGCGCCACAGCGCTTCGAGGTGCGCGACGCCCTCACCGCAGAACGGCGGGTCGACGTACCCGTCGGCGCCCGGACACGGCGCGGTCAGCTCGGTGATCGGCGTGGCGGAGCCGACGTTGCACTGGCGACCCCGCTGGTACTGCACGAGAAGGGCCGCGCCTGCGTTCGCGCCTTTGCCGAGATCGGATTGCATGGTGCCTTCGGCTGCCTTGTTCCATACCTCTGCGACATTGTCTTGCAAATAGCCGCCGACGCCGCCGGTCTCACCGTTGGACGCTGCTGGAGGGACGCCGACGCCGAAGGCCAGCAGCATTGCTACGACGAGGACGCCGGTGCGTCCGAGCGCGTTCTCCATCCGCTCACGCACTCTTCGCCTCGCTCGCTCGAATGAGCCAGGCATCGCCTTCACGGATGACAAGCAACGTCAACGAGTAGTGGCCGCCCGGGACCGTCGAAGTGATCGTGCCGCTGGCGTCGGTCTCGACGGACTCCGCCTGGTCGACATCGAGCTCGATCGCGTAGAACTTCGTCGCTTCGACTTCTGTCGGCCGGCTCGATCGAACGGCGAAGACGCCGCCGGTCTGCTTCTTCCCCGAGGCATGCATCGTCGAGACACCCTCGCTCACACTCGCGCAGAAGACGCACTCCGGGTGGCTCATAGCCTTCCAGGCGGCGAGATCGCCCGTCGCGTGCGCGTAGGGATACAGCGACAGGAAGTACGTCGCTGCGGCGACCGCCCCGTCGACGCCGGGGTCGTCCATCGCGGCAGGGCGCTCGGGCTCGAGTGTGGTGGTCGGGGTGGGCGTCGGCGACGCTGTCGGGCTCGCCGTCGCGGTGCGCGACGGGCTCGGCTGGGCTGACGGCTCCCCGGTGCACGCGGTCAGCATCACCACGAGCACCGCCACGGCGCCGAGGGCGGCGCGTGCCCGACGGTGCCCGCCGCGGCGACGACGTCGGGAAGGGCGGTGGGCGTCGTCGGCCGCACGAGGCGAAGGCATGCCCGCGAACGTACCGAAACCGGGGCGAGCCGGTCACGGCCTGTCCGACATCTGTGGACGATCAGTCAGGGCTCCGTTCCACGTCTGCTCCGGCTCTGTCGCCGGCGCCATGCGTCCGCGGAGGCGGCCACGAAGCACGCGACCTCGTCGAGGCCGACGTGGGTGCAGCGCCCAGCGCCAGCTTCAGACGATCAAGTCCTTCCTCAGCGCCGTCAACACGAGCCCAGGGTCGGCGGTCTTCTGCCATCGCGGCGAGCATCCCGTCGAGGTAATGCCGGTCTCGCGGCCCTGCCGACGCCAATGCGTCGTCGGGACGGAGCAGGGTCGCGAGGACGGCGAAGTCGCTCAGATGCCGACCGCGACGAGGATCGAGGGCCACGGTGTTGGCTGCTGCCTTGGCGACGAGCGCACCCAAGAGGTTTGGGCGTCGAACCGCGCCTTCCCTCCCTGCAACGCTCACCCCGCGCGCTTCAGTGCGGTCCAGCGCCTGCTGCGCGCCCGGCGTCTCGATCGTGGTGCCACCCGTAACACCTCTGCGGTTCGCTGCCCGCTCCCCGAGATGACGCGGTATCAGGATGTCGACGACTGCGCCGTCCCGCTCCCAGCGGTGCTGATGGCCGGTCCATGTCTCTCCCGCCGGGCGGAAGCCCCGGTTGTGCAAGATGCTCGTCACGGCCAGTAGGACGTGTGGCTCGGCCCTTACATCGAGGAGCGTGTCGACGTCATCGGTGGGTCGTTGAGGCGCGGCTCCTCGCTCTGCGCAGTGCAGGTGCACCATCTGCCCACCGACGAGCGTCCAGCCGGTCGGGTGCGCCTCGTGAAGATCGAGGAGCGCGTGCCATGAACTCACCTGAGAGCCGCTCATGGCAGGCAGGACCATGGTCAAGCCCCCACCGCCTCGGGAGCTTGGAGTGCTGTCACGAGCAGGTCGCGAGACCTGCTGAGCTCCCGGTCGCTGTCGTGCTCGGCGAGGTCAGCCGCCAGCAGCAGGAGGGGTACGGGTTGCGCGGGAAGGATCGGCGAGGCGTGCAGCACGACGTTGGCACGGCTGGCTCGGGCAGGCACGAGGAGGTGCTCAGCCCGCACGGCTGCCAGGTCGTCGTCGTGGACGTAGGCCTCCAGATCGTCTCCGGGTGACAGCCGGGACCGCGGGTCGCTGATGCCGGACAGGACGACTCGTGAGTCCTGCCGGAGGCGTCCCGCGTCGGGGGCTGACAGCACGTGGCGCACGGCGCGCGACGCGAGCCACGAGCGGAGCAGCAGCTCAGGTTCCTGGTCGCGGGCCAGGCGGTCCAGCTGACCCCGCAGCCGGCTCGTCTCGCTCGAGCTCGTCCATGCAGCGCGCCGGTCTTCGCCGAGCTCGACGAGCGCCCAGGCGATGCGCGGACTCATGGGGCGTCCACGTCGGGGGGCGGAGGGAAGCGAGGCGAGGTCGACGATCCAGCGCCCGCTGATCCGCCGCGCGGGCAGCCGACCCGCCGAGATCAGCTGGCGTACCCGCCCCGGCGAGACGTCGAGCATGCGCGCGGCCTCAGCCACACCGACGTCAACCATGCACACAACCCTAGCGCTAACGATAGAGTTGTGTGAAGCGCCACGTGCGACGGCTCGTGCACTCGTGCCAGGGCACGGAGCGCAGCATGAGGTCGCGGCGCCCGTCGTCGATGGTGTGACACCGAGGTCGGCGGATGGAGGGTGGGAGGCGCCCGTGCGTCCTCCCACCGCTCCACTGCCGTGTCACGACCTGCGCGGCCGCCGCGACCGCGCCGCTCCGCTGCCCGAGCGGGCCGCCGAGCCCTCCCGCCGTCAGCGCAGGAACAGCCGCGACGCCTGGTCCTCCGCGTCGGAGTATGTGCGCGCGGCGACGGAGAGCGCCGCGGTGATGTGGTCGAGCGACTGCTCGACGCGGGCCTGCGTCGCGGACCACTCGGTCATGACGCCGGCGAACGCGGTGGCTGCACCGCCGCGCCAGGCGCCCTGCAGCTCGGCGAGCTGGCGCTGCATCGCCGCGACCTCGCTGCGGACCGCCGCCGTGCGGGCCTGGACCCCGGCGGCTGCCTGGGCGACCAGCGCGCTGTCGACCTCGTACCTGCTCATTCCGTCCTCCTGTGCTCGTGGAGGTCCGGACGCTACGCAGGCGTCGTCACCGTCGAGCCCCCGGTCCCGGAGGTCGCCGGCGCCGCGCGTCAGCGACGGGCTGTGGGCGGCTGAGCAGCGAGCGACGGCTGCGCGCTCGCGGGCGGCTCCGTGGCATCCGCGTCGGCCGCCGGCGTATGCCCGTCCGAGGCCGCCGTGCCCGACTCCGCGTTCGCGGCATCGATCTTCGCGAGCTCCTTCTCGAGCCGCTGGAGCTCGGCGCCGAGGTTCTGGCGCGCGGCCTCCTCCCACGCCGCACCGAGCGGGCTCACGAAGAGGCTCGTACGGCTGAGGAGCTTGCGGACGATGTTGACGCGGGCCCGCACGTAGTGCTCGACGGGCAGGTGCGCGTACTCGGCGCGGATGTCGTGCAGGTAGGACTTGTACCGCTGCGGCTCCGCGGCCAGCATCGCGAGGTCGGCGTCGCACAGGACGGCGCAGTCGAAGTCCGACGCGTCGGTGGTGTGGCGTCGGAGCGCTACCACCAGGTCGTGCACGCGGCGGGCGCGCTTCTCGGGCACCCCGAGCGCCGTGAGCTCCTCGAGCGCGAGGCGGGCGCTCGCGAGCTCGTCCTCGCCGCCCCGGTTCGCGTACGCCGCGGCGTCCGCCGAGTCGAAGATCGCCCCGTGGTACCAGGCGGCGAGGCGTACGAGGTCCGGCTCGTGGGTCTCGGCGGCGAGCTCGTCGACCCGGGCGAGGACGTCCACGAGGTGCTTGAGGTTGTGGAAGTCGCGTCCCTTGGCGGACCAGCGGTCCACGAGGGCGACCCCTGCTGCCTTGATCTGCTCGGGCGGAGCGGTGGCCCCGGCCCCGAGTGCGCTGCGGACGAACGCGGAGAGCAACCACTGCGGTGCGTCGTAGACGCCCATGACCAGCCTCACGAACGGTGACCCTTGCTTCGGACCCGACATCGTAACCACGGTGCCGCGCGAGCACATACGCGTCGCGTCAGTGTTCATCCTCCGCGGAGGTGGCCGTCGTGCGCGCGTCGGCCGCCCCCGCGCCCATCTCGTCGGCGGCCTCGTCGTCCACGTCCCCCGGGCGCGCCAGGGGCAGTGCGACCCGCACGGTCGTCCCGCCGCCGGGGGTCTGCGCCAGGCTCACCTCGCCGCGGTGGGCCGTTACGATCGCGGCCACGATCGCCATGCCGAGACCCGCACCGCCGCCGGTGCCGCCGCCCGCTGTCCCGCCCCGCGTGCGGCTGGCGTCGACGCGGTAGAACCGCTCGAAGACGCGCGCGGCGTGCTCCGGGTCGATGCCGGGCCCGTGGTCGCGCACCTCGAGCACCCCCTCGCCGGGACGGCCCGCGACGAGCCCCACGGACAGCTCGACCGGGGTCCCCGGCGGGGTGTGCTGCACGACGTTCCCGACGAGGTTCGACACGACCTGGCGCAGCATCCGCTCGTCGCCCGCGACGACGCACGAGCGCAGCGGGGCGCCGTCCGGACCGAGCAGGGCCGTGGGGCGCGACGGGTCGAGCGCGTGCAGGTCGCTCAGCGCGTCGGCCGCGAGGACCGCGAGGTCGACGTCGTCGAGGCGCATCGGTCGCCCGTCGTCGAGCCGGGCGAGCGCGAGCAGGTCCTCGACGAGCCCGCCCATCCGGGTCGCCGACTCCTCGACGCGGCGGAAGGTGTCGTCGACCTGCTCCTTCTCCGTCAGCGCACCCATCCGGTACAGCTCGCCGTACCCGCGGATCGCCGCGAGCGGCGTGCGCAGCTCGTGCGAGGCGTCCGCGACGAACCGCCGCATGCGCGCCTCGGACGCCGTGCGGTCCGCGAACGCGCTCTCGATCTGCGCGAGCATCCCGTTGAGCGCCGCCCCGAGCCGGCCGACCTCGGTGGTCTCGGGTGCCGTCGGGACGCGCCGGGACAGGTCGCCCGCAGCGATCGACGCGGCGGTCGACTCGATCTCGCGCAGCGGGCGCAGCGACCGCCGGACCGCCCAGCTCCCGGCGAGCGCACCGAGGACGACGATGCCGAGCCCGCTCGTGAGCAGCAGCAGCGTGATGCGCTGAACCGTGCGCTGGACGTCGCCGAGGGGCAGGCCGACGCTGACCGTGCCGATGGGCTCGCCGCCGCTCGACATCGAGAAGGCCACGAAGCGCCACGAGGACGCGGGGCGGTTGCTCGGGACGTCGAACGGGCGGCGATCGGTCGCGCGGGCCTCGGCGGGGGTCAGCTCCGGCGGCGCGGGGACCCCGTACTCCCGGTACGTCGTGTCGCGGCCGGAGGCCTTGCGGCCGCCGAGGACGTCCGTCACGACAAGCACGTAGTCGGTCGGCACGAACGAGGCGTCGCCCGGGCGGCTGTCCCCGAACAGGCTGTCGGCCTCACGCTGCGCGAGGTACGCGGCCTCCGTCTCGAGGCGCCGGTCGACCTGCCCGACGAGGTAGCGCTCGAGCAGCGTCGCCGTCGTCAGCCCGGCGACGAGCAGGCCGACCGCGAGCAGTGCCGTGATGATCCCGACCAGCCGGGCGCGCAGCGGGACACCGGCCCACGCGGCGCGGGCACGGTCGGCCGCGCGGGACGCGCGGGACGACGGCGACGGGGTGCCGGCCGGGGCCGTCGGCTCCTCGCCCGCCGCCGCCGCCGGACCGGTGGTCGACGCACCGTCGGCGGCGTCCGGCGCCGCGTCCCGCGCCTCGCCACCGGCGGCCTGCCGGTCGGGGGCAGGCGCGCCGGCGGGCGTCGCGCTCACGGGGTCGCGACGCGGCGCAGCAGGTAACCGACGCCGCGCTTGGTCTGGATGAGGGGCTCGACGGGCTGCCCGCCGGGCCCGGTGACCTGGTCGACCTTGCGGCGCAGGTAGGAGATGTAGGACTCGACGATGTTGGCGTCGCCGCCCCAGTCGTACTGCCAGACGTGGTCGAGGATCTGCGACTTCGACAGGACCCGGCCGGGGTTGAGCATGAGGTAGCGCAGCAGCTTGAACTCGGTCGGCGAGAGGTCGACGACCTGGCCGGCGCGGCGCACCTCGTGGCTGTCCTCGTCGAGCTCGAGGTCGCCGACGCGCAGGATGCTCGACTCGTCGACGTCGCCCGGGTGGGTCCGGCGCAGCACCGCACGGATGCGCGCGACGACCTCCTCGAGGCTGAACGGCTTCGTCACGTAGTCGTCGCCGCCGACGGTGAGGCCCGTGACCTTGTCCGACGTGTCGTCGCGTGCGGTGAGGAACAGGACCGGGACGTGCTGGCCCTTCTCGCGCAGCCGCCGGGTGACGGTGAAGCCGTCCATGTCGGGGAGCATCACGTCGAGGACGACGAGGTCCGGCTCGACCTGCCGCGCGAGCCGCAGCGCGGACGCGCCGTCGGCGGCGGCGTGCACCTCGAAGCCGGCGAACCGCAGCGACGTTGCGAGCAGCTCGCGGATGTTCGGCTCGTCGTCGACGACGAGCAGGCGCGCCTCGGGCTGCACAGGGGTCCCCGTCATGCCCTCAGTGTGCGTCGCCGGGCTGGGAGCGGCCTGGGAGGACGCTGCGGGCGGCGTGGCGCCGGGCACGCCGGCGCCCGCGGCCCGGACGCGGGTGAGCGTCCGGGCGCGCGGGCATCGGCGGGGGAGCGGTGGTGCGTCAGGCCGGCGCGGACCCGCGCTTGAGCGCGGCGAGCCGGGCCTCGACCTCGAGGTTCTGGCCGGACGCCTCGAGCTCCTCGAACTGCGCGTCGATCGACGACGCGGCGAGCTCGGCGTGGCCCTGGACGCGGGCCTCCTCGCGGCGCACCTTGTCCTCGAAGCGCGAGAGCTCGCTCGTCGGGTCGAGCACGTTGATCGAGCCGAGCGCGTCCTGCAGCTGCGACTGCGCCTGGGCGCTCTTCTGGCGTGCGACGAGGTTGTCGCGGCGGTTCTTCAGGTCCGCGAGGCGCTCCTTCGACGCCGCGAGCCCGGCCTTGAGCTTCTCGACCGTCTCCGTCTGCGACGCGATGAGCGGCTCGGCGTCCTTGGCCTCCTGCTCCGCGGCGATCTGCTTGCCGAGCGCGACCTTGGCGAGGTTGTCGAACTTGTCGGCGCCCGCGGCGTCGCCGCTCGTGCGGAGCTGGTCGGCCTTCGACGACGCGGCGAGCGCCTTCTGGCCCCAGCTCGACGCCGACGCCACGTCCTCGCGGTGGTCGGCCTCGGCGAGGCGCAGGTTGCCGATCGTCTGCGCGACGGCCTCCTCGGCCTCGGCGATGTTGTTCGTGTAGTCGCGGATGAGCTGGTCGATCATCTTCGCGGGGTCCTCGGCCCGGTCCAGCATGGAGTTGATGTTGGCGCGGGCCAGCGTCGTGATGCGGCCCAGGATCGTCTGCTTCTCGGTCATCGTGCGTCCCTCTCGTCGTGCGACGCGCCCGGGTGGGCCGTCGTCGCGCCTGCTGCTGCGTCGTCCGTGTCCTGCGGTGGGTCGCGGGGGTCCGTCAGAAGCGCCCACCCCCGCCGAAGCCACCGCCGTCGCCTCCGCCGCCCCCGCCGAAGCCCCCTCCGCCGAAGCCGCCGCCCCCGAAGCCCCCGCCGCCGCCCCGCAGGAGCGAGTCGAGCAGGATCCCGCCGAGCACCATGCCGCCGACGTTCGACCCGCCCCCGCCGATGCCGCCGTACCCGGAGCGCTGGCGGCGCTGGTCCTCCCAGTCCTGCACGTCGAGCTGCGCGAGCTGCTGGGCCTGGCCCGCGAGCTCGCCGGCCCGGTGCGCGAGCGCCAGCGCGCCCGTCGCGTCGGTCGCGGCGTCCCGGTGGGCCTGCTGCGCGAGGCGGGCGGCCTCCGAGAGCCGCGTGCGGGCCTCGGGGCCGACGGCACCGCGACGGGTCTCGATGTAGTCGTGCACCGCGCGGATGTGCGAGGCGAGCCGGCCGAGGAGGTCGTCGAGCTGCGCACGTGCCCGGGCGTCGTGCTCGGCGCGCTCGCGGAACGGCTCCAGCGTCTCGTCGAGCCGGGCCTCCGCGGCGCGCACGTCCCGGAGCGCGGCGAGGGGGTCGCCGCCCGAGCGGGCCGCCTCCGCCGCCGTGGCCGCCGCGCGGCCCGCCTGGACGGCGGCCTGCACCGCGGGCTCGCGCGGCGCGAGGCGGTCGGCGTCGGCGAAGTCCGCGCTGATCGAGGCGACCGCGGCGGTGAGGTCGGCGCCGGCCCGGGCGAGGTCCTGGCCGGCGCGCTCGACCGCGTCGAGCAGCGTGACGGCCTGCGCGACGGCGTCCTGCGCGGCGCGGGCGGCACCGACGGCGGCTCCGCGGTCGTCGGTGGCGAGGGCCTCGCGACCGCGCGCGACGGACTCCTGCGCGCCGGTGAGCAGCGCGGCGGCCTGGTCGGGGTTGGGGGTGACCGACGCGAGCGCCGCGGGCGGGTACGTCGTGGCGAGCTGGGCGACCGTGGCCCGTGCGGGCTCGACGCGGGCGGACACCTCCGTCGCGCGCTGCTCGGCGTCGTCGAGCACCTCGGGTGCGCGCGCCTGGAGGTCGCGCATCTGCTCGAACTCCTCGGTGTGCGCGTCGAGGGTGTCCGCGGCGACCTGGCACGTCTCGAGGATCGCGATCATGATCTGCCGCGCCTGCGGCTCGGTCTCGGGCGTCGAGTCGTCGAGCTGCTGGCGCCACCGGAACGCCTCGGACACGCGCGCCCGGGCCTCCTCGAGCGCGGCGCCGAACCGGCGGGTGGCCTCCAGGCCGAACTGCGCCTGCGCGAACCCGAGCTCCTGCGCCGAGGTGGTCAGCGCGTCGTCGATCGCCACGAGCGCCTGGCTCGCACGCCGGTTGAGCTCGGGGGTCGGCAGCGCGGCCAGCCCCTGCGGCGCGGCGCCGGCGGGCTGCGCAGCGCCCTGGCCGGCACCGCCGCGGTGGCGCAGCAGGGACCGCACCACGAGGACCACGAGCACGAGGACGAGGCCGACGACGAGCAGGGTCCCGAGGCCGAGCCCGCCGCCGGACGCCGCCGTGCCGGTCCCGAGCGCGGCGTCGCGCAGCCCGTCCGCGGCGGCGATCGCCGCACCGGCCCAGTCGTCCTCCGCCAGGCGCGGCTCGACGAGGTCGACCCGCACGCTCGTGGCCTCCTCCTCGGTGATCTCGCCCGCGCTCTGCACCCACATGCCGTAGCGGCGCTCGTCGACCGCGACCGCGAGGATCACGTCCTCCGGGCCGAGGCCCGACGCCGCCGCCGTCTCGCGCGCCCACTGCTCGCCGTCGCGCCCCGAGAAGTCGGCGACGTAGACGACGAAGAGGTCGTACGCCGTGTCGTCGGAGAGGCGGTCGAGGCTCGCCTGGACCTCCGCGGTGCTGCCGTCGAGCGCACCGACCTGGTCGGTGATCTGGCTCGGCAGGTTCAGCGGCTCGACCGCGGCGGCGGGCACCGCGAGCCCCAGGGTCGCGAGCAGCACGGTGAGGGCCGCGGCCGCGCGGGTGAACCGGGGGACGGGCGTCGCACGGGTGAGCACGGACGTGGGGGCGGACGGGGCCGGGACGCGGGGGTGGCTCACCCGTCGATCCTCGACCGGGCGGCGCGGGCGTGCAAACGTGGGCCCACGGGTTCGCCCGGAGGTGTCGGTGCTGGTCGGGGCCGGTCGGCGACCCGCGCGCAGCTCGGGCGGCCCGGCGGGCGGGCGCTCGGCGGAGGCCCGGAGCGGGCAGCGCCCGCGGCGCACTCGGACGAACCCGGACAGGTCGGGCATTCGTGAGCCGGGTCACACGATCGGTGCACCGCGTGACGTGCGGGTTTACGTTCCCGGGGAGGCCGGGAGTACCGTCGCGCCGTGACCTACCAGACTCCCGGTGTCCCCGCCACTTCTGGCGCCCGTGTCGTCACCGTCATCCAGAACAGCCCGGACGTCCCGCTCGACCGCTTCGCCGAGTGGCTGAGCGGTGTCGAGCTGCGGACCGTCCACGCGTACGCGGGCGAGACCGTCCCGGCGTCGGCCGACGAGGTGGGCGACGGTCTCGTCGTCCTCGGCGGCCAGATGTCGGCCGTCGACGACGGGGTCGCCCCGTGGCTCCCGGCCGTCCGCGCGCTGCTCGCGGACGCGTCGACCGCCGGCGTCCCGACGCTCGGCATCTGCCTCGGTGCGCAGCTCCTCGCCGTCGCGCGCGGCGGCCGCCTCCAGGTCGCGGCCCCTCCCGGGCGCGAGGCCGGCGTGATCGACGTCCAGTGGCGCCCCGAGGCCGTCGGCGACCCGATCCTCGACGGGCTCCAGGACCTGGACCTCGCCGACGACCGGCGCTCCACCCCGCAGCCGAGCATGCACGCGGACGCCGTCGTCGACCTGCCGCGCGGCGCTACCTGGCTCGCGTCGTCCGCGACGTACCCGTACCAGGCGTTCCGCGTCGGTTCGGCCTGGGGCGTGCAGTTCCACCCCGAGGCCGGCCCCGAGCTGCTCGCCGCCTGGGCCGCGACGCACGACGACGTGGACGTGGACGCCGTGCGCGCCGAGTACGCGCGCCGTGCGGACGACGTCGCTGCGGGCGGCCGAGCCGTCGCGCAGGCGTTCGCGGCGCTCGTCAACGAGCGCGCCGACACGATGCCCGAGCTCGTCTGACCGTCCCCGTACGCGGGTCGCGCACCCCCGGTCCCTCGTGGGCCGGGGGTGCGCGCGTCTGCGGCGATGTCGGGGAGGGCGGCGCTGCCAAGCCCGACGAGCGCGTGCCTCGCGCGGCCCGGCTCCGCGGCGGCGCGAGCGGGGTCGTGCGCGCCGCCGCGGTCGTCCGGTGTCCCGGACCGTTGACACGCCGGGCGGAGCGCGCGTACTTTCCACATGAGATAATTAACCGAGCGGTACAGTAAGGACGTGCCTGCCGACCCGCTCAGTCAGACGTTCGCCGCGCTCGCCAGCCCGGTGCGCCGTGCGATCCTCGCCCGGCTCGCCGAGGGGGAGGCGACCGTCAACCAGCTCGCCGAGCCGTTCGACCTGACGCTCCCCGCCGTGTCCAAGCACCTCAAGGTCCTCGAGCAGGCGGGCCTCATCAGCCGCAGCCGCGAGGCGCAGTGGCGACCGTGCCGGCTCGAGCCGGCGCAGCTCGACACCGCGTCGGAGTGGCTCGACCGGTACCGGAACGCCTTCGCCGAGCGGCTCGACCTGCTCGACCGCGAGATCCGACGACTGAAGCGCGACACGACAGGGGCAGACCATGACTGACACCGAGCTGATCGTCGAGCCCGGCCGGCAGGACCTCGTCATCCGCAGGACCTTCGACGCGCCCGCCGACCTCGTCTGGGCCGCGTACACCGACTCCGCGCGCATCCCCGCGTGGTGGGGCGGCTCCCGGTTCGACACCCGCGTCGACGAGATGGACGTGCGCCGGGGCGGCAGCTGGCGCTTCGTGACGACCCACCGCACCGACGGCACGGAGTACGCGTTCCGCGGCGTCTACCACGACGTCGTGCCGGGGGAGCGCATCGTCGCGACGTTCGAGCTCGAGGGGGGCGGCCCCGGCTACCTCCAGCTCACGACCGACACCTTCGCCGAGCACGACGGCGCCACGACCCTGACCAGCGTGGTCCTGTTCCAGTCCGTCGAGGACCGCGACGGGTGGGTCCCGACCGACATGGAGACCGGGATCCGGGAGGCGACGGACCGGCTCGACGCCCTGGTCCGGCAGGCTGCGGCACCGGCGCACACGTCGCAGCGGCTCGACGTCGTGGCGAGCCGCACGGTCGACGCGCCGGTCGAGCGCGTGTGGGCCGCCTGGACCGAGCCGGAGGACGTCCGGGCCTGGTGGGGACCGGCGGGCTGGACGTGCCCCGAGGCCGTCATGCACGTGCGGGTCGGCGGCTCGTCGCGGGTGACGATGCGGTCGCCCGACGGCCACGACATGCACAACCTCTGGACGTACTCGGCCGTCGACGCACCGCACCGGCTCGACTTCGCCCTCGAGTTCTGCGACGCGGCCGGCCGGGTCGTCGACCCCGTGGACCTCGGCCTCCCCCCGGGCATCCCGGTCCCGGTGCCGCACGTCCTCACGTTCGAAGCGCTCCCCACGGGCGGCACGCGCCTGACCGTCACCGAGCTCGGCTACACGGCCGAGGCGACGCGGCAGATGTCCCTCGCTGGCCTCGAGCAGACGCTCGACAAGCTCGTCGCGAGCGTGGCCGGAGCCCGCGCGGGAGGGTGAGCGCGGGGCGGGTCAGTCCGCCGCGGGCTCGCCCGCCGCGAGGTCCTCGGCGTCGAGGATCGTGTACGCGTAGCCCTGCTCCGCGAGGAAGCGCTGGCGGTGCGCCGCGAAGTCCTGGTCCACCGTGTCGCGCGCGATCACCGCGTAGAAGTGCGCCGTCCGCCCGTCGCCCTTGGGGCGCAGGAGCCGGCCGAGCCGCTGCGCCTCCTCCTGGCGGGACCCGAACGACCCCGACACCTGGATCGCGACCGACGCCTCGGGCAGGTCGATCGAGAAGTTCGCGACCTTGCTGACCACGAGCTTCGTGATCTCGCCGGAGCGGAACGCGTCGTACAGGCGCTGCCGCTCGGTGACGGAGGTCGCGCCCGTGATGACGTCGGCGTGGAGGTGGTCGGCGAGCTCCTCGAGCTGGTCGAGGTACTGGCCGATCACGAGCGTCGGCTCGCCCTCGTGCTTCGCGACGAGCTGCTCGACGACCCGGTTCTTGCCCGGGGCCGTCGCCGCGAGGCGGTACTTGTCCTCCGGCTCGGCGGTCGCGTAGAGCATGCGGTCGCGCTCGGGCAGCGTGAGGCGCACCTCGACGCAGTCGGCGGGCGCGATGTAGCCCTGCGCCTCGATGTCCTTCCAGGGCGCGTCGAACCGCTTGGGGCCGATGAGGCTGAACACCTCGTCCTCCCGGCCGTCCTCGCGCACGAGCGTCGCGGTCAGCCCGAGGCGGCGGCGCGCCTGCAGGTCCGCGGTCATGCGGAAGATCGGCGCGGGCAGCAGGTGGACCTCGTCGTAGAGCACGAGGCCCCAGTCGCGTGCGTCGAGCAGCTCGAGGTGCGTGTAGACGCCCTTCCGCTTCGTCGTGAGGACCTGGTAGGTCGCGATCGTGACGGGCTTGATCTCCTTGCGGGCGCCCGAGTACTCGCCGATCTCGTCGGCAGTCAGCGACGTGCGCTTCACGAGCTCGTCGCGCCACTGCCGCGCGCTGACCGTGTTGGTCACGAGGATGAGCGTCGTCGTCTGCGAGCGCGCCATGGCACCCGCGCCGACGAGCGTCTTGCCCGCGCCGCAGGGGAGCACGACGACGCCCGAGCCGCCGTGCCAGAAGCCCTCGACGGCCTGCTTCTGGTACGGGCGCAGGTCCCACGGCTTCGGCTGCCCGTCGGGCCCGAGGTTCGACTCGCCCGCGGTGTCGAGCGCGATCGCGTGCGCCTCGCCGTCGACGTACCCGGCGAGGTCCTCCGCGGGCCAGCCGAGCTTGAGCAGCACCTGCTTGAGGTGGCCGCGCTCGCTCGGGTGGACGACGACGTCGGTGTCGTCGATCCGCGTCCCGACGAGCCCGGCGGTCCGCTTCGAGCGGAGCACCTCGGCCATGACGGCCCGGTCGAGCGCGTGCAGGACGAGACCGTGCACCGGGTGCTGGACCAGCTGGAGCCGGCCGTAGCGCGCCATGGTCTCGGCGATGTCGACGAGCAGCGCGTGCGGCACCGGGTAGCGCGAGTAGTCGAGCAGGACGTTGACGACCTGCTCGGCGTCGTGGCCCGCGGCGCGCGCGTTCCACAGGCCCAGCGGCGTGAGCCGGTAGGTGTGCACGTGCTCGGGCGCGCGCTCGAGCTCGGCGAACGGCGCGATCGCCCGGCGGCACGCCTCCGCCTGGTCGTGGTCGACCTCGAGCAGCAGCGTCTTGTCGCTCTGCACGATCAGGGGGCCGTCAGTCATGCGTCTCCTCGGTCGGGGTGCCGGGCGGGGCCGGCGGGTCGTGCTCGTCGTGCGTGCCCGCGTCGGGCGCGGGGGGTGGCTCGGGGGCGGACGGCACCCGGGTCACGGAGGCGATGCGGTGCACCGCGACGGTCAGCTCGGCGTCCCTCGCCGGGTCCACCGCGCGCAGGCGCCCGGCGTCGACCCGGAGCGGCCGCACGAGCCGGCGCTGCGGGACCCCGTGGTGGTCGACGAGCTCGAGCCACACCTGCGTCCGGTCGGCGACCGCCTCGCGCAAGAGGCCCAACGCCGTCGCGGGGTCGACTGTTCCCTCGGGGGCGGGGTCGGTCGTCGGACGGGTCCCCGGCGCTCGGCCGTCGGACGCGGTGTCTGCGGAGGCGCGGCCGGCGGACGCAGTTCCGGTGGACGCGGGGGCGTCGGCCGCGGGGGTGTCGGACGCGGGGCCGGTGGACGCGGTGCCCGACGACGCGCGCGGCGCAGTGCCGGAGGTCGTCCCGTTCGCGGAGCCGGTCGCGGAGGTCCCGGCCCGGCCGTCGGTGGGCCCGGCGGGTGCGTGCTCGCCGGACGCCGCCCGCGCGCGCTCCGCCTCGACGAGCCGCTGCTGCGCCTCCCGGAGCTCGAGCGCCCGGGCCTGCGCGGCGCGGTCGGCCTCCCGGGCGGCGCGCTGCACGTCCTCGGCGCGGCGCAGCTCGGGGACGAGCGTGGCGAGGCGCTCGCGGCGCGCGGCGCTCGGCGGCGCGCCGTCGTCGGCGTGCGCGGGCGACACCGGGGCGACGCGGCGGCTGCGCCCGTGCACGCGGCGCACGACCCGCTCGGCGTGGACGATCTGCCCGTTCGGCCCCTCGGCCACCGGTGCGAGCCCACGCTCGCGCAGGGCGGCGAGCAGCTCGCGCGTCGAGCCCTGCGAGCCCAGCACCGTCGGCGCGAGCCGGACGAGGCCGAGCGGCGCGAGCCGGGGGTCCTCGACGAGGCCCGCGAGCAGCGCCGGGTCCTCGGCCCGCACGTAGCTGCTGATCGCGCCCGCGCGGAGGCGGCCGTGCCGGCGGGCGGCGTCGCGCACGAGGTACTCGAGCGGCTGCGGCACCGGGCCGCGGGAGTGCGCGGCGAGGTCGGCGAGGAGCTCGTCGGCGGTCGTCCCGGCGTCGAGCGCGCCCCGCACGCTCTCGGGCGTGAACCGCACGGTCAGGGCCCCGCCGCGGGACTCGACGCGGGCGGCCCGCTCGACGAGCGCCTCGAGCGCGGGTGACGGGCGGCCCGGGACGACCCCGGTGAGGTCGGCCTGGAGCAGCATCTCGTCGACCGTCGACGCGAGGGCCTCCGCGAGCGCGTCGGCGACGGTGTCGGCGGCAGGCCCGGCGCGCCGCTCGAGCACGAGGCCCGGGGCGCCGTCCGAGCCGGTGACTGCGGTCAGCAGCGCGCGGCCCGCGGGCGCGAGGGCCCCGGCGGCCACGACGCCCAGCAGCGTCGCCTCGCGCAGCGTCGCCGCGACGGCGTGCTCGGGCGGGACGCTCCGGGGTGTGCGCCAGGTGAGCTGGTCGAGGACCTGCGCCGCGTCGAGCGCGACCCCGGGAGGGACGTCGGCGAGCACGCCGAGCACCGAGCGGCGCAGCCGGGGGGCCCAGGGGCGCACGAGCTCGGGGTCGAGCGCGGCGCGGACGATGCCGCGGTCGTCCCGGGTGCCGACGAGCCACGCAGCCCGCGCGGTCGCGAGCCACGTGCGGGCGAGCGTCGACCAGCGCGCCGGCAGCTCCGCGGCGAGCCACTCGTCGACCGCGGCGGTCGGGGCGAACGACGGGGTCTCCTCCTCGTCGTCGACCACGAGGCCCGCGGCGCCGGCCAGCTCGATGACGAGGGCGACCTCCGTGTCGTCGACCTCGAGCCGCCCGGCGACCCGGCGCAGCTCGCGCACGCCGAGCCCACCGGCCCGCAGCACGGGGGCCGGTTCGATCTCCCACGCGCGCACGAGCCCGGCGACGAGGCGCACGACCTGCTCGGCGGCGCGGCCCGACTCGGCGGCGACGACCTCGGGGCGCAGGGGTGTGCCGCGCGACGCCCGCGAGGCCCCGCCGGCGAGCGGAGTGGGGGCCGCGACGTCGGCGCCCGGCGGTCCGGCGCCGTCCGGGGTGCGCGCGTCGCCCGGGGCGCCTGCGCCCGCCGGCGCCGCCGGGGGACGGGCGAGCGTGCGGTGCGTGCGTCCCTCGCGCAGCGCGAGCGCGACCGCGCGGGGCAGGAGGACGTGGCGCGCGTCGCCCGGGACGAGCAGGCCCTGGCCGAGCAGCCAGTGGACCGCCTCCCGCGCGGGCGTGCGCGGCGCGGGCAGGACCCCGACGGGCGGCCCCCACGTCAGGGCGTCGAGCACGGAGCGCGCCCCGGCGGGTGCGCGGCGCAGCAGCTCCTCGACGGCGTCGCGGTCCGCTGCGGGGGCGTCCGCGCCGGGAGACGCGCCGGTGCCGGCAGGCCCTGCGGCGTCCGAGACCCGGGCGAGACCCGCCGGGTAGGCGCCGAAGAGCTCCGCGAGGCCGGGCGCCGGGACGAGGGGCGCGTCGTCGGCCGCCGGGTCCGCGGGGGCGGTCCCGGCCCCGTCGTCACCCGTCGACCCGCGCGAGCCCGCGTCCGCGCCGTCCACGGCGTCCGGCGCGTCGGGACGCACGAGCAGCAGCTCGCGTGCCCGGTCCAGGGCGTCGCGCACGAGCGCGGCGTCCTCGGGGCCGGTCGCGCCGAGCGCGCGCAGCACGTCCCGCGCCGTCACCGGGTCCGCCGGGCCGTGCAGCGCCGCGACGGCCTCGACGACCTGCAGGACCACGGCGTCGACCCCCGCGAGCGCCCGTTCGAGGCTGCTGCGGCTCGTGGCGCGCGCGGCCAGCGAGGACAGCGTCGACGGCGACGGGGTGGCCAGGTCGGGGCGGCGCAGCAGCAGCGCGACGAGCTCCTCGTCGCTCCGCGAGCGCAGGTACGCACTGAACGTGGCCATCCGCTCCACGATACGTGCGCGCCACATCCGGCCGCGCCACGTCCTCAAGCCGCCCGTGCACGCGCCGATGGAAGGGGGACCGGCCGACGACGCCGGACGCGCCCACCACGGCGCGCAGCCCACGTGCAGGAGTTCAGGGATGACGCAGGCGCCGGTGCGGGTCGACCCGCGGCGCACCCACGAGGTCTGCATCGCGCGGCAGGGCATCCACGACCTCGTCGGGCGGCCCGTCGGCCACGAGCTGCTGTTCCGGCCGACCGCGAGCAGCACCGTCTCGGGCGTGCGGCCCGGCATCGACGACGACGAGGCGACGGCGACCGTCATCTCGGCGACCCTCGGCGAGTTCGGGGTGAGCGACGTCGCGGGCGACGGCCTCCTGTTCGTCAACGTCCCGCGCGCGTTCGTCGTCGGCTCGCTGCCCGTCGCGCTCGACCCGGAACGCGTGGTGCTCGAGGTGCTCGAGCGCGTCCCGGCGGACGAGGAGGTGCTCGCGGGCGTCCGGTCGCTGCGCGAGCAGGGCTTCGCGATCGCGCTCGACGACTACGTGCCCGGCGACCACCGCGCCCCGCTGCTCGAGCTGTGCGACTACGTCAAGGTCGACATCGAGGACCTCGGCGACCGGCTCGCGGAGTTCGCCGCGGAGCTCCGCGCGGAGTGGCCCGACGTGACGCTGATCGCCGAGCGCGTCGAGACCGAGGCGGACCTCGAGGCCGCGCACGCCGCGGGCTTCGACCTGTTCCAGGGCTACTTCTTCCGCCGTCCCGTCATCCTGACGAGACCGGCGCTCGCGCACCACGCGCTCGTCGCGGGCCGCCTGCTCATCCGCCTCGGCGACCCCCAGGTGTCGTTCCGGGTCGTCGCGCGGCTCACCGCGGCGGACCCGTCGATCGCGCTCAAGGTGCTGCGCGTCGTGAACTCCGCGGCGGGCGCGGGCCGCCCGGTCCGCAACCTGCACCAGGCGCTCGTGCTCCTCGGGCGCGAGCGGTTCCGCGCGTTGCTCGTGCTCGAGATCCTCGTGACCGCCGGGCACCACGACGACGAGCTGCCGCTGCGCTCGCTGGCCCGCACCCGCGCCGCCGAGCTCCTCGCGCCCGGCGCGCCGCTCGAGGCGTCCACCGAGGAGCTCGTGCGCATCGTGTCCGAGCTGCTCCGGGTGCCCGTGAGCGAGCTCGACCCCGCGCTGCACCGGGCCCGCCCGAGCCCCGAGGCCCTCGGGGCGTGCGACGTGCTCGACGCGTACCTGAAGGCGGTCGACGTCGACGCGATGCCGGCGATCGGTGCGCCGTTCACGGCGCTCGACGTCTCGCACGCCTACCTGACGGCGGTGAAGGAGGCCCGGGCGCTCCTCGCGACGGTGTTCTCCCCGGTCGAGCGCCCGGACGGCTGGGACGCCTGAGCCCTCCCGGCGCGCGGCGGGTGCCCGTCCGGCACCCGGGGGCGAGCGCCGGGCTCCCCGGTTCCCGGTGCCGCGCGCACATCACGGGCAGGTAACCTTGAGCGTTACGACATCCATCGACACCTCAGGGGTTGCAGTGCCCACCGGCAAGGTCAAGTGGTTCGACACCGAGCGCGGCTTCGGCTTCATCGCCAGCGACGCGGGCGACGAGGTGTTCCTGCACGCCTCCGCGCTGCCCGCAGGAGTCACCGCGCCCAAGCCCGGCACCAAGGTCGACTTCGGCGTGGCCGACGGGCGACGCGGCCCGCAGGCGCTGTCCGTCACGTTCCTCGACCCGGTGCCGTCGGTCGTCAAGGCCACGCGCAAGCCCGCCGACGACATGGCCGTCATCGTCGAGGACCTCATCAAGGTCCTCGACAAGGTCGGCAACGACCTGCGCCGCGGCCGCTACCCCGACAAGGCCGCCGGCGAGAAGTACGCGTCGCTGCTGCGTGCCGTCGCCGACAACCTCGAGGGCTGACATGGCCGCCGCCACGAAGGACGCCGTGCTCGGCGCCGCCGTCGAGCTCGCGCGCCAGGCCGCCGTGGAGCTCGCCGAGCAGCCGGGCGACGTCGGCGAGCACCTCGGCCACGTCGTCGACGGCGAGCGGCTCGTCTCGCACCGCTTCGCGTGCACCGCGCGCGGCTACCGCGGCTGGGTCTGGACCGTGACCCTCGCCCGGGTGGCCCGATCGCGCACCGCGACCGTGTGCGAGGCCGTGCTGCTGCCCGGCGACGACGCGATCCTCGCGCCCGAGTGGCTGCCGTGGTCCGACCGGCTGCGCCCCGGGGACATCGGTCCCGGGGACGTCCTGCCGTTCCGCGCCGACGACCCGCGCCTCGAGCCCGGGTGGACACCGACGGGCGACGAGGAGCTGGACTCCGTCGCGATCGAGGAGCTCGCGCTCGCGCGTGCCCGTGTCCTGTCGGCCGACGGCCGCGACGAGGCGGCGAGCCGCTGGTACGCCGGCCCGCACGGTCCCACGTCGCCCGGCTCGCTCGCGTCCGCCGCCGCGTGCGGCAGCTGCGGCTTCCTCGTGCCGCTCCAGGGCTCGCTCGGCACCGTCTTCGGCGTGTGCACCAACGCGTGGTCGCCCGACGACGGCACCGTCGTGAGCATCGACCACGGCTGCGGCGCGCACTCGGAGACCGACGCCGAGCCGCTGGCGAGCGAGTGGCCGGCGCCGGATCATCACCTCGACGAGCACGACGTCGAGGTCGTGCAGCTCGCGCCCGCCGCCGTCGCGGAGGTCGCCGGGACGGGTGCGGCGGACGCGGAGGCGACGGCCGCCGAGGGCGCGGTCGTCGAGGCCGGGGACGCCGCGGCTGCGGACGACCTGGCTGCGGACGACCTGGCTGCGGACGACGCGCCGGAGGTCCTCGCGGTCGAGTCGGGTGACACGGTGCTCGATGCGATCGTCGACGAGACGGTCGACACGGTCGACGCGGTCGACGGCACGAGAACGACCGGTGCCGGCTCCGACGTCGCCGGTGACCGGGTGGACGGCGCGAGCCCCTCCGGCGCGGCCGTCGAGCCGGTGGGCGGTGCGCCGACCCCGGTCGAGCCCGACGCGGACCCGCTCGCGGGCGAGGAGCTCGCGGAGCTCGGCTCGGAGGCGGACCCGGAGCCGGGCGACCCGGTGGACGAGCCCACACCGACGGACGACGGAACCGCACCCGCGGACGAGGCGCCCGCAGCGGCAGCCGAGACGATCACGGAGCCGGACGAGACGGCCACGCAGCCGGACGAGACGGTCGCACTCTCGACCGAGACGGTCGCGCCGTCGGACGTGTCCCCCGAGACGGTCGAGCCGAGCCCCGAACCGTGAGCCCGGACGCCTTCGGCACCGCTGCGCTGCGCGCGGCCGTGCTGGAGGCGTGGCGTGCCTCGCCGGCGCGGCTGCGCGAGGACGCCAACACCGAGGAGGACCACGCCCGCGGGTACTACCGCGACCGCGTGCTCGTCGAGCTGGCCCAGAACGCCGCCGACGCGGCGACGCGCGCGGGCGTGCCCGGGCGGTTGCTGCTGCGCCTCGCGTCGACCTCCGAGGGGTCGGTGCTCATCGCCGCCAACACGGGCGCACCTCTCGACGAGGCCGGCGTCGCGTCGCTCGCCTCGATGCGCGCGTCGGCGAAGCGCGAGGGCTACGTCGCACCGGCGCAGCCTTTCGGGCGGGGACCCGCGGTGGTCGGGCGGTTCGGCGTGGGGTTCGCGGCGGTGCGGGCGGTCGCCGACGAGGTCTCGGTGCTCTCGACCACCGGGGGCGTGCGGTTCTCGCTCGCGGACACCGTGAGCCTGCTCGCGGAGGCGTCGGCGGACGTGCCCGGGCTCGCCGACGAGGTCCGGCGCCGCGACGGCTCGCTGCCCGCGCTGCGGCTGCCGCTCCCGGCCGAGGGGGCGCCGCCGACGGGCTACGACACCGCCGTGGTGCTGGAGCTGCGGGACGAGGTCGCCGCCGACGAGGTGCGCGCGCTGCTCGCCGCGGTGGGCGACCCGCTGCTGCTCGCACTGCCGGGGCTCGTCGAGGTCCTCGTCGAGGACGACGCCGCGCCGCGGCCGGTGCGCCGGGTCGCGGACCTGCACGAGCGCTGGCACGTCGCGTCGGCGCACGGGGAGCTCGACCTGGCGCTGCTCGCGGACCGCCCGGTCGAGGAGCGCACCGCGCGGGGGTGGCGGGTGACGTGGGCCGTGCCG
This sequence comes from Cellulomonas sp. NPDC055163, assembly GCF_053607065.1. Taxonomy (NCBI): domain Bacteria; kingdom Bacillati; phylum Actinomycetota; class Actinomycetes; order Micrococcales; family Cellulomonadaceae; genus Cellulomonas; species Cellulomonas sp. NPDC055163. The sequence continues at coordinate 27,053 of NZ_JBSGSU010000017.1, forward strand.
CGGGCCGCGTCCCGCACCGTCCGGGTGGACGCGCTCGGACCCGCCGGCGACGCGCCCCCGGCCGTCCCCTGGACTCCGGTCGTGCATGCCCCGACGCCGACCGACGAGCCCTGCACGCTGCCCGCGTTGCTGGTTGCGACGCTCCCGCTCGACCCGTCGCGCCGGCACGTCGCCCCCGGCCCGCTCACGGACGCCGTCCTGGCGCACGCGGCGCACGCGTACGCGGTGCTGGCGTCCGCAGCGGTGGAGCGCGGCGACGACCCGCTCGCGCTCGTCCCGACCGGGCTGCCCGCCGGGTCGCTCGACGGCACGCTCCGCGGGCTCGTCGTCGAGCGCCTCACGCGCACGCCGCTGCTGCGCTCGGGCGGCGCGGGGATCGCGGTCGCGGGGACGGACGGGGAGCCGGGCGGTGACCCGCGCGACGAGGGCGACGGCGACCGGCACGGCGAGGGCGACCGGCGCGACGAGGGCGACGGCGACCGGGACGACGTGGCTCGTGCCGGCCTCGTCGAGCCCGGGCGTGCCGTCGCGGTCGAGGGCGAGGTCGGGCGGGACGCCGTCGCGGTGCAGGCGCTCGCCGTGCACGCCCGCGGCCTCGTGCTCCTGCGCCCCGGGAGCGAGGCGGCGGCGCGCACGCTGGGCGTCGAGCTCCGCCCGCTCGCGGACGTCGTCGAGGAGCTGCCCGCCGTCCGGGGAGCGGAGCCGGGGGAGTGGCGTGCCCTGTACGCGGCGCTCGACGGGGCGGCGCACGACCCGGCGACGCGCGAGGCGCTCGGGGCGCTGCCCGTGCCGCTCGCCGACGGCCGGGTCGTCCGCGGCGCGCGCGGCCTCGTGCTGCTCCGCGACGCCGAGCGGGGCGCCGACGTCCGCGACGACGCTGGGACCGGCGCCGACGTCCGCGACGACACCCGGCGCGGCGCCGACGTCCTCGACGCGCTCGGCGTGCTCGGCCGGTGGGGGCTGCGCGTCGTGCACCCGGACGCCGAGCACCCGCTGCTCGCGCGGCTCGGCGCGACGACCCCGGACGCCGCGGGCCTGCTCGCGCACCCCGCGGTGCGGCAGGCCGTCCTCGACCAGGCCGACGACGACGACCTCGCGCTCGCGAGCGACGTGACGCAGGCGGTCCTCGCGCTCGTCTCCGCCGCCGTGGCCGAGCGCGGCGACGCGTCGCCCGAGACCGGTCCGCTCGCCACCGTCGCCTCGTGGCTCGGGCTGCTCACGCTCCCCGCCGCGGACGGTGAGCCGACCCCCGCGCACGGGCTCGTCGTCCCCGGCTCGGCGGCCGCAGGGCTGCTCGACGACCGCGTGCTCGCGCCCGTGCAGGCCGAGCTCGTCGAGCGCTGGGGCGCGGACGTGCTCGTCGCCGCCGGGGTGCGCGCGGACCTCGTCGTCGTGCACGTCGGGGACGTCGTCGCCGGGGCGGTCGACCTCGGGTCGTCGGAGGCGGACGCGCTCGCCGCCGGGTCGCTCGACGCCTGGGAGGACTACGCCGAGGAGCTCGCGGAGGCGTTCGGCGGCGGTGCGTACGTGCCCGACGTGCGCGCCGTGGCGGACCTCGACGCCGTCGCGCCCGGGCAGTGGCCTGCGGTGCTGGCGCGGCTCGCCGAGCGCCCGGACCTGCGCGTCGCGCTGCTCGACCCGGTGCGGGCCGAGGGCGTGACGGCCGGCAGTGCGCCCTCCTACACCGCGTGGTGGCTCCGCGAGCGCGCCGACCTGGGGCTCGGTCGCCCGTTCGCCGTCCGCGGCGCGCGCGACGACGCCCTGACGCGGCTGCTGCCCGCGGCGCCCGAGGTGCTCGCGGGCGTCGACCCCGAGGTCCAGCGGGCGCTCGGCGGTGTCGGGTCGCTCGACGGACTCGACCCCGGTGCGTGGCGGCACGTGCTCGACGGCCTCGGCGCACCGGGCGCACCGGTCGACCTCAAGGTCGCCGCGGGTTTGTGGCGCACGTGGGCGGCGCTGGCCGGCGGGGCGGCGGAGCGGGGACCGGGCGACGAGGTCGAGCTCGTGCCGGCGCTCGTGGGGCCGACGCGCATCGCGGTCGTGCACGCCGACGACGCCGCCGTCGCCGACTCCCCGATGTGGTGGCAGCGCACCGACCTCGCGGCTCTCGTCCCGGCGCCGGCCGCGGCCCCCGCGCGGACCTCCGGTCCCGACTCCGGGGACACCGACGACGAGCGCCCGCCCGCTGCGGCCCTCGCGGCGCTGCTCGGGCTGCCGCTGGCCTCGGACCTCGGTGACGGCGTCGTCGACCGCGAGCCGGACGGTGCGCGTGCGGCCGACCACCCGGGCGCGTCCGACGGCGCCGGTGCGGGCGGCGAGGTCGTCCCGACCCCGGAGGCGGTGCTGCGCCTGCTGCCGGACGCTCCGGCGACGTGGGTCGAGCACGACGAGCTGCGCGTCGACGGGGTGCCCGTGGACTGGTGGGTCGAGGGCGCCGGGACGGGCGCGGTCGTGCACGCGACGCAGCTCGCGGCGCTGGCCCGCGGGATGGCGCAGGCGACCGGGCGGTGGGGGCACCGGCACGCGGTCGAGATCGTGCTCACCGGGCCGGGACGCGCCGAGGAGATCGCTGTCGAGCAGGCGGCGGACCCCGCGACCTAGGGAGACAGCGAGCAGCGGGCCGCCCGGACGCGCGGAGGCGGACGGCGTGGGTGCCGCTAGTCCTGGCGCCGCGCCCAGAGCAGCCCGAGGCCGCCGAGCAGAACACCCACGCAGCACGTCGCGACGACCGTGGGGCCCACCTCGACGCCCGGCCACAGCAGCAGGACCGTGAGCGCGACGACCCACGCCGCGCTGCCGACGACGAACGCCGGCGCGAGGCTCACCGGGACGGGCTCGGGCGCGGGCTTGCGACGGTCGGGGTGGAGCACGAGCTCGAGCAGCGAGGGCACGGCCCCAGGTTACGGGGTCGCGCGGGGCGTCGATCCCGCGCGGCGGCCCGGCGGTCGCCGTCGAGCTGCACCGCCCGGCGGCCCGGGGGGTCGACGTCGAGCAGCACCGCCCGCAGCCGGTCGGCCGAGGCTCAGGCCGGGGCGGCCACCGCGAGCGCCGTCGCGGTCGCGAGCGCCTCCGGGACGACCGCCAGGCACGCCTGGGCGACGTCGTAGGGCTCGAGACCGGTCGCCCGGACGCCCTCGATGTCGTTCTCCTCGAGCGCGAGCACCGCGGCGAGCGCCGGACCGTAGGGGCCGGAGAAGGTGCTCAGCGCGTCGGCCACGTCCGCGGAGACGCCGGTGCGCTCGACGAGGTCGTCGACCGCGATGCGCTGGTGGGCGGCCACGGCGGACAGCAGTCCGACCGTGTACGCGGCGTCGGCACCCGTGACGGCCCGGCACGAGAGCGCGCGGGTCAGGATCGACCAGAGCGGGCCGATCGTGGTCGGCTGCGCGTCGATCAGCGACGCCATCGCGACCGCGGAGAGCTGGTGGGGACCGACGAGCACGACGGCCTGGTGCACCGAGTCGACCTTGCGGCGCAGCGCGAACGTGCTCGCGTTGACCAGGTGCAGGACGCGCATGGCGAGCTCGGGGTCGGATCCGACGGTGCGCACGACCGCGGCCTGGTCGATGTGGTTCTGCGTCAGGAGCTGGAGCAGCTCGAGGCACTGGAGCTCGCCCGCGGTGAAGCTGCGGCCGACGGTCTCGGGGTCGCGCTGGAACATCGGGCCCTGGAGCATCTCGACGCCGAGGTCGAGCCCGACCTTGATGCGCTCGCGCGTGTCGGCGCGCTCGGCGATCACGAGGACGCCGGCGGCCTGTGCGCGGGCGACGAGCATCGACAGCCGGTCGAAGCCGCGGCCGACGTCGATCTTGACGAAGTCGGCCAGCGCGAGGAGGGCGTCCTGCGTGACGGTGCCCGTGTAGTCGGCGAGGGCGATGCCGAGGCCGCGCTCACGCGCGTGGGCGACGAGCGCGCCGATGTCGTCGAGGTGGGTCAGCTCGGGCGTGACCTCGAGCACGACGCCGGACGGGGGCGGCGTGATCCGGACCTCGCCGGCGAGGAGCCGGGGCGTCGCACGGACGAACACGACACGGTCGCCCGCGAGGCGCGGGAGGTCGAGGCGGGCGTACTCGGCGTCGGCGTAGCCGGCGATCTCGTGCTCCGGGACGGCCTCGCCCGCCGGGTCGAGCGCGGCGACGCGCACCGCGTAGCCGTACACGGACCGGTCGACGTAGACCACGGGCTGCCGCAGCACGCTGATCTCGCTCACGCGCGTGGGTGTGCCCGGGTCGTCGATCACGCTCATGGACGGGTCTCCTGGATCGAGAGGGGTGTGTCGGCCCGCCTGTCGGCAGGGGACGGGTCCCGGTGAGGGACCGCTCGGGCGGCTCAGGCGAGCGGGGCCCGCAGGGGCCAGTCCTCGTCGACGACGCTCTGGACGGTGGCGCCCGTGACGGGGTCGACGACGAGCGGCGCCAGCAGGTTCGCGGTCGCCGGCTGGGGCCCGTCGGCGGGGTGCACGACGACGAGCAGCACGAGGCGCTCCGCCGGGGCACCGACCGCGGCGACCGCCTCGGCGGAGAGCGCGGGCGCGTAGTCGGGGAAGAACGGCTGCGGCACGACGACGAACAGCCGCACGGGCTGCACGCCGGGCGCGGGGACCGAGCGGATCGCGTGCAGGACGCCGATGTCGTCGAGCGAGGTGACCTCGAAGCGGGTGTGCCCCGGCAGGCCCGGCAGGTGCTCGCGCAGGTGCAGCGTGGCGGGCACGCGCACGCCGGTGAACGGGTGCGTGTCGTGGTCGGTGGCGAGGGTCGTCTGGCTCATCGCAGGAACTCCATCAGTGTCGGCTGCAGGACCTTGCCGGCGGCTCCGAGGGCGCCCTGGTAGGCGACCTCCTGCATCTGGAGCTCGAGGATGATGCCCGCGAGGTCGACGTCCTCGATCGCGGACAGCTGGGCCTTCGTGGACTGCTGGGTCTCCAGCAGCGTGCCCTGCGCGTCCTGCACCCGGTTCTGTCGAGCACCGACGCCGGAGACCTGGGTCAGCATCGACTCGAAGCGCGAGTCGATCGCGGCCAGGTGCGTCGTGACGTCGCCGCCCGAGCGCAGGGTCGCGGACACCGTCTCGAGGAGCGCGAACACCGAGTCGGCGCCCTCGCCGTAGACGGCGGCCCCGTCGGCGTCGACGCGGACGGTGGTGTTGTCCGCGACGCGGCGGTCGACGCTCGACCCGGGGGTGCCGGTGAACGTGTAGGCGTCCGTGAAGGCGACGCCGGCGCCGGACGTGCCGGCGAACACGCTGCGGCCGAGGTAGCTCGTGTTGGCCTGCTCGAGCAGCGCCGCGCGCAGCCCGTCGACCTCCGCGGCGAGGGCCTCGCGCGACGTGGCGCCGAGCCCGCCGTTGCCGCCCTGGACCACGAGGTCGCGGGTGCGGCGCATCGTCGACAGCGACGACGTGAGCGCCGAGTCGACCGTCGTGAGCCAGCCGTTGCCGTCGTCCGCGTTGCGCGCGAACTGCGTCTGGGCCCGCTGCTCGCCCCGGAGCCGGAGCATGTCCGACGCCCCGGCGGGGTCGTCGGAGGGCAGGTTGATGTTCTTGCCGCTCGACATCTTGGCCTGCAGGTCCGCCATCTTCGACAGGTTCTGCTGCAGGTTCCCGAGCGTCGAGCGCTGGACCGTCTGGTGCGTCACACGGTTGATCACGTGCTACCTCCCGACCACGCCGGTGCGGTTGATGAGTGTGTCGAGCATCTCGTCGATGGCGGTGAGGACCCGGGCGGCCCCCTCGTACGCGCGCTGGTAGGCGAGCATGTTCACGGCTTCCTCGTCGGTGTCGACGCTCGCCTGGGCGAGCTGCTGCGACGCGGCGGCGGCCCGGGAGGCCTCGGCGACGTTCGCGCGGGACGCGGCGCTCGCGGTCGTGACCCCGAGGCTGACGACGGTCGCGCTCCAGGCGGCGTCCGGTCCGCCCTTGGCGGTGCCGAGCCTGGCGAGCGCGTCGCCGACGGAGCCGTCGAGCGGGCCCTTCGCGGGGTTGCCCACCGCGACGTGGCTGGGGTCGGTGATCGCGACGCGCAGGCCCAGGGCCGCGGGCCTCCCGGCGTCGAAGGCGAAGAACGCGCCGCCGGCGGTCGTGCCGTCGGCCCGGGTCGCCGTCGAGTGCAGCGCGTTGACCTGGGTCGCGAGCTGCGTCGCGAGCGCGTCGTACGACGCCGCGGCCTCGGTGAGCATGCCGCCCGAGCCGGCCGGCGTCCCGGGGGGCGCGGTGACCGAGAGCAGGCCGGCGACGCGCCCGCCGTCGAGCCCGACGGACAGGCCGGGCTTGCCGGCCCAGCCGACCGTGACCGCGGCGCCGCCGGTGGCCTGCGCGAACGTCGTCGCACCGGCGACCTCGAGCGTCTTGGACCGCGCGCCGTCGACGAGCGTGTTGCCGGCGACGTAGACGTCGAGCTGGCCGTCGGGGCGGGTGCGGGTGGTCGCGCCGACGAGGCCGGAGAGCTGGACGACGAGCTGGTCGCGCTGGTCGAGCAGCTCGTTCGCGGCCGTGCCGGAGTTGGTGATCGCGAGGATGCGCGCGTTGAGGTCGGCGACGTTCGCGGCGGTCGTGTTGACCTGGTCGACGAGCCCGACCGTCGTGGTCCGCGCGTGCGACCACTGCGACTCGGCGGAGTCGTACAGCGACGCGACGCGGTCGACGACGGCCTGCGCGGTCTCGAGCAGCACGGCGCGGGCGGAGTCCTTGTCGGGGGTGTTCGAGACGTCGCCGAACGCGCCCCAGAGGTTCGTCAGCTGCTTGGCGAGGCCGGTCGACGCGGGCTCCCCGACGCTCTTCTCGAGCTGGGAGTACGCGGCGGACTGCGCGGCGAGGAACGAGGCCCCGGCGGTCTCGGTGCGCACGCGGGCGTCGAGGAACGCGTCACCGAGGCGCGTGACGCCTGTGACGTTGACGCCGAGCCCGACGCCGTCGGACGTGGAGAACATCGAGGCGACGTTGGCCGCGGGCAGCGCCGACATCGCGGCGCGCTGGCGCGTGTAGCCGACGGTGTTGGCGTTCGCCACGTTCTGGCCCGAGACCTCGAGGGCCTGACGCTGGGCGACGAGCGAGCTCAGCGCGGTGCCGAGTCCGGAGAAGGTGCTCACGGGATCCCTTTCAGAACGACCGGTCGAGCAGCTGGGCGCTGCGGTCGTGGGGCGTGCTGGCCATGCCCTGCACGTCGTAGGTCTGGACGGTGTCCTGCATCGTCATGAGGGTCTCCTGCGTCGCGCGGTGCGACATCGCGAGGAGCTCACGGTTGCCGTCGGCGAGCTGGCCGATCTCGGCGGTCAGGGTGACGAACGCGTCGCGGTGCGCGCGCAGCAGCTCGTCCCAGGGCGGCGGGGCGTGCTGGGAGATGTCGAGGAGGCTCGCGCCGGGCTCCATGCCGAGCAGTGCGGCGACCTCGTCGGCCTCGACCGAGCGGCCGAGCTCGGCGTCGCGGATCTGCTCGAGCACCGTCTCGACCTCGCGGGTCGCGTGGCCGAGCCACCGGGTGCGTCCGCTCGTGAGGACGAGCTGCTCCTCCTCGAGCTTGAAGAGCAGGAGCTCCAGGAGGTGCCGTTCCTTCCACAGGACGTCGGACAGTCGTGCAAGGGCCACGGGGGCGGGCCTCCTCTCTCGTCTCTCGTGCGCTCGTCGCGCAGGGGTTCGGGTGCTTCCGGCCCCTCTATCGGCCGCCCTGCGCGGATGCTGACGATTCCGGCGCGATCTGTCGTCGCGTGCGGCGGCGCGGGTCCCGGCGGCCGGCCGCGGCCGCGGTCCCCCTCTCTCGCGGGTGCGCGCGCGAGGCCGGCCGGGCGACGACGAAACGGACGATCGCGGGCATGTGGTGCGCGAGGTTCCTGGACGGCCGTCCAGGTCAGGGCCCTCACCCGGGTGCTTGAGGGATGTTCGGCTGTGATCTGTGTCACACCCGGTTGGCGCAGCGGGGAGCCTATGGGTGGGGATGGGCGATTCGCTCACCCACATCGTCCGGTTCGTTCTCGACGGTTGCCTGAGAGTCGCAAGATGAGCGCTCACACGGGCTCAAGCCGGGACTCCAGGACCCCGAAAAACGTGATGTGACAACCACTGGACACCCCACGGACGAGCTCGTCGTCGCGAACCTGGCCCTCGTCGGCTACCAGGTCTCCGAGGTCCTCATGCGCGTCCCCCCGACCGTCAGCCGCGACGACCTGGCCTCCGCCGGGCACCTCGCGCTCGTCCTCGCCGCCCGGGCCTACGACCCGACCACCGGCGTTCCCTTCGCCCGCTACGCCGCCCTGCGCATCCGCGGCGCGCTGCTCGACGAGCTGCGCTCCATGGACTGGGCGACGCGCGGCGCACGCCACCGTGCCCGTGAGCTCGCCAGCACGAGCGAGCGCCTCACCGCGACGCTCGGGCGCACCCCGAACCGCGAGGAGCTCGCCTCCGCGCTCGGCACCGACGTCGCGAGCGTCGACCAGGCCCGCCAGGACGCCGAGCGCCGCGTGCTCAGCATCGACTCCACGGTCAACCCGATCGCGGAGCTCGTGAGCGACAAGTCGCCCGGCCCCGAGGAGTCCCTCCTCACGAACGAGCGCCTGCGCTACCTGCGGGCCGGCGTCGACACCCTGCCCGAGCGCCTGCGCGTCGTCGTCGAGCAGCTCTTCTTCCACGACCGCCCCGTCTCCGAGCTCGCCGAGGAGCTGGGCGTCACCCAGTCCCGCATCAGCCAGCTGCGCACCGAGGCCCTCGGCCTCCTGCGCGACGGGCTCAACTCGAGCCTCGACCCCGACCTGGTCCCGGCCGCCGAGCGTCCGGACGGTGTCGCCGAGCGTCGCCGCCAGGGCTACTTCGCGGCCGTCGCCGCGCGTGCCGCGATGGGGGCCTCGGCCGCCGGCGTCGCGCTCAGCCCGTCCGTCCCGACGCAGCGCCCCGGCGTCGCCGCCGAGCAGCGCTCGCTCAGCACCGCAGTCTGAACGTGTCCTGATCCACCCGCGCAGGTCGCGGTTGTCACGGCTCTGACCTGCACCACGAGAACCCCCGTTCACCCGGCCGCTGGGCCGAGAGGGTGAACGGGGGTTTTTCGTCCCCGAAACTCTCATCAGCGGGGGAGGCCCCCCGATGAGCACGGTGTGGCCATGGATGGCCAGCATCTCGACCCGAATCAAGGAGGAGTTCCATCATGGGTCTCTCGATCAACCAGAACATCGCGGCCGTCAACTCGTACCGCAACCTCAGCAACACCCAGAACGACCTCTCCAAGTCGCTCGAGAAGCTCTCGTCGGGCTTCCGCATCAACCGTGCGGCGGACGACGCGGCCGGTCTCGCGATCTCCGAGGGCCTGCGCTCGCAGGTCGGCGGCCTGAAGGTTGCTGCTCGCAACGCCCAGGACGGCATCTCGGTCGTGCAGACCGCTGAGGGCGCCCTGACGGAGACGCACGCGATCCTGCAGCGTGTGCGTGACCTCGCCGTCCAGGCCGGCAACGACTCGAACAACACCAAGGCGCGCGAGAACATCGACGCCGAGGCCACGCAGCTCGTGTCGGAGCTCGACCGCATCTCCAAGTCGACCAACTTCAACGGCACCAAGCTCCTCGACGGCACCGCCGGCGGCGGCTCGGGCAAGCTGAAGTTCCAGGTCGGCGCGGACGGCGACGCCAACAGCCAGATCACGGTCGACCTGTCGGGCGCCAACATCAAGGCGATCGCGGAGGACCTCACCACCGGTTCGCTCGCGACCGGCGGCACCACGTTCGACGTCGACTCGACCGCTCTCGCGGCCGGCGACTACACGTTCTCGGTCGACAACGGCTCGGGCGTCACGTCCGACGTGGTCGTCTCGCTCGCCACGGCGCCCACCACGGTCCAGGGCTTCGCCGACGCGCTCGCCGGTGACACGAACTTCGCCGCGAACTTCAGCGTCGACGTCATCAAGGACGCGAACGGTGCCGCGACGGGCGTCTCGATCAAGGCGCTCAACGGTGGCTCCGTCGGTGCCGCGACCGACCCGGGCGCCGGTGTCGACGGTGGCACGGTCGTCGCCAACACGACGGCCGGCCTGGACTTCTCGTCCGCCACCGCCGCGCAGGCCTCGATCACGAAGATCGACGAGAAGATCGAGTCGGTCTCCACGGCTCGCGCCAACCTCGGTGCGCTCCAGAACCGGTTCGAGCACACGGTCAAGAACATCAACGTCTCGGTCGAGAACCTGTCCGCGTCGGAGAGCCGCATCCGCGACACCGACATGGCGTCGGAGATGGTCTCGTTCACGCGGGCCCAGATCCTCTCGCAGGCCGGCACGTCGATGCTCGCGCAGGCCAACCAGATCCCCCAGGGCGTGCTCTCGCTCCTGCGGTGACCTGAGGGCTGACGCCGCGGGGTGATCCTCCGCGCAGCCCGCACCAGCACCACACGACCGGCGGTGGGTGGACGAACCGTCCGCCCGCCGCCGGTCGCGCATCCAGCACCAGCCGGCGCACGCCGCCGTCACGGAACAGCACGAAGGACGGGAACCTCATGGCCTCGATGGGCATCGACGGGATGATCAGCGGTCTCAACACGACCGACCTGATCAACCAGCTCATGCAGGCCGAGGCGATCCCCCAGTCGCTCCTCAAGAACAAGCAGACCAGCACCACGACGTTCGTGACCGCGCTGCAGACGCTCAACACGAAGGTCGCCTCCCTCGCCGAGGCCGCGACGACCGCGACGAAGCCGGCGTCCTGGCAGGCGTACAAGGCCACGTCGTCCGCGACGAGCGTGACCGCGACGACCACCTCCGCGGCGCTCCCGTCGGAGATCAGCTTCCGCGTCGACTCCCTCGCGAGCAACCAGGTGTCGCTGCTCGACGTCGCCGACCCCGCCGCGGTGTTCGCGGGGACCCCGCCGACGTTCACGATCAAGCAGAAGGACGGCACCGCGACCACGATCACGCCGGCGTCCGGCAAGATCGAGGACGTCGTCAAGGCCATCAACGACTCGTCCGCCGCCGGGGTCAAGGCCGTCGCCGTCAAGGTCGGGTCCGACTACCGCCTGCAGCTCTCGGGGACCGGCACCGGCGCGAACGAGGCGTTCGACGTGTACGCCGGTGCGGCCGCCGACATCACGGACGCCAGCCCGAAGGTCGCCCTCGGCAACCTCAAGACGGCGAGCGACGCCCAGGTCACGCTGTGGCCGCAGAACACCGACCTGAAGAAGACGGTCTCCTCGACGTCCAACACGTTCTCCGACGTGCTCGACGGCGTGAGCTTCACGGTCTCCGCCCTGCCGAAGGCGGACGACGCCCCGGTCACGCTGACCGTCGCGCGCGACGACGCCGCGATCAAGAAGCTCGCCTCGGGGCTCGTCGGCGCGCTCGGGGTCGTCCTCTCGGAGGTCACGTCGCGCACCGCGACGACCACGAAGACCGGCGACGACGGCCGCGTGGTCGTCAGCGGCGGGCTGTTCAGCGGCGACTCCGCGGTCCGCGGCCTCAACCAGCAGCTCCTGACCGCCGCGTCCTACCCGGTCGACGGCACGTCGCCCACCGAGGTCGGCCTCGTGGTCGGCCGGGACGGCACGTTCACGTTCGACGACGCGAAGTTCACCGCCGCGATGGCGGCCGACCCGGCGAAGGTGCAGAAGGTCGTCGCCGGCCTCGCGCAGCGCGTCGCGGACGTCGCCACGCGGGCCTCGGACAAGGTCGACGGCAGCCTCACGCTCAAGATCACGAGCCAGCAGGGCATGGTCAAGGACCTCGGCGACCAGATCGCCAACTGGGACATCCGCCTCGCCTCGCGCCGGGCCGGCCTGCAGACCACCTACTCCGCGCTCGAGGTCAGCCTCTCGGGCCTGAAGTCGCAGTCGTCGTGGCTCGCGAGCCAGCTCGCGTCGCTGCCGACCTACGGCTGACCCGCCCGGCCCTCCTGACCGCGTCCCGCTCCCGCCACCGACCCCGACCCACCGAAGGACACAGCCATGTACGACGTCCGCTCCCGGTTCCTCGCCGACACCGTCGCGACGGTCGGGCCCTCGCGTCTGCTCACGATGCTGTACGACCGCATGGTGCTCGACGTCGAGCGCGCCGAGAGGGCGCTCCACGCGGGCGACAGGGTCGAGGCGACGCAGCAGCTCGCGCACGCGCAGGACATCCTCGCGGAGCTCATGTCGAGCCTCGACGTGGACGCGTGGGACGGCGGCCCCGGCCTCATGTCGATCTACACGTTCCTGCTCTCCGAGCTGATCGAGGCGTCGATGACGGGCAGCGCCGAGAAGGCCGCGGCGTGCCGCGAGGTCATCGCCCCGCTGCGCGACGCGTGGCACGAGGCCGCGGCGTCGCTGGTGACCGCTCCGGCGTCCGCCGTCGTGCCGACCCAGCGCTTCGGCGCCGAGACGGGCGCCAGCACCGGGCTCGGTGTCCTCGGTGTCGGCTGACCCGGGGATCGGCGGCCCCGCGGGGCTGCACCCCGGCCTGCACGCCGTGACGGCCCCTGCGTGGGAGGCGGCCTGGTCGCACGCGCTGACCGAGCTCGAGCTCGACGTCGAGCAGGCCGAGGCCCTGCTCCGCGCGGACCACGCCGGCCCGGTCCGGCTGCGCGCGCAGCCGTGGGTCCCGCCCACGGGTCTCGGGCCGCTGCCCGCCCCGCTCGTCGAGCGCGTGCAGGCGCTGCTCGACCGCCAGCTCGACGTCGCCCGGCGCACCGCCGAGGCGGCCCTGCTGAGCCGCCGGCACCTGGTCGCGGTCGACGCGATGCGCGAGCGCCCGCCGGCCGTGCCGGTGTACCTCGACACCCAGGGCTGAGCCCGCCCACCCCGTCCGCGCACCGGAGCCCCGAGCCCCGGTGCGCGTCGTCGTCCCCGGCTGCGTCCGCCCGCCCGGGGGCGGGGTTCCGTCCCGCGCACGGCGTGAGCACCGGACACCTCCGGACATGTGCGATCGAAGCGGTTCGACCGTCCGGGTGACCCGGGGGTGAAGCCCGGCCCGTCCGGGGAAAAGGTCTCACGTCACCCGGGTGGAACCCGATGGGAGGCGTGAGCACGGATCGCTCACCCAGCAGGCCACGGATCGGCCGACCTCAGCACCATCGTCGGTGAGGTGTACCTCGCATGGGCATGTTCGACTCCGTCGGCTACGTCGCGCTCAACAGCGCGCTCGACGGCCTCGCGCTGCGTCAGCGCACCATCGCGGAGAACGTCGCGAACATCCAGACCCCCGGCTACCACGCCAAGCGCGTGCAGTTCGAGGCCGAGCTGAGCCGCGCCGTCGGGACCGGGTCGAAGGACGCCACGGCCGCGAACGTCGCCCGGTCGCTCGAGCCGACGCGCGAGGACGGCAACAACGTCAACCTCGACGCCGAGACGCTGCTGAACGTCGACACCAACCTGCGCTACCAGCTCGCGACCCAGGCGGTCGACGGCACCTTCTCGAGCGTGCGCGTCGCGATGAGGACAAGCTGATGACGATCTTCGGGGCGATCGGCGTCGCCGGCAGCGGGCTGACCGTGTACCGCAAGTGGCTCGACGCGGTGAGCGACAACCTCGCCAACATGTCCACGGTCCGCTCGTCCAACGAGGCGGCCTACCAGGCCAAGCACGTCATCGCGAGCGAGATCCCCACCGCGAACGGCGGCGGCGTGCAGGTCGCGGGCATCGAGCTCGGCGACGCCGAGGGCCGCATGGTCTACGAGCCCGACCACCCGCTCGCCGACGAGGGCGGCTACGTGCGCTACCCCGACATCGACATGTCGTCCCAGATGACCCAGCTGATCATGGCGCAGCGCGGCTACCAGGCCAACGCCGCCATCGTCGACCGCGCCAAGGCCACCTACGAGGCCGCCCTCCAGATCGGACGTTCCTGATGAGCATCCCCGCGATCTCCGGCATCTCCGCCGGCGTCTCGCCGGTCGCCGCGACCGGCTACCTCTCCGGCCCGACGGGCGCCACGGGCGTCGACGCCGGCGCCCCGACCGACGGGGGAGCGGGGTTCGCCGCCGCGCTCGGCTCGATCGAGAACCTGCAGCAGCTCCAGTCGACGAGCAACGAGCTCTCGGTCAAGGCCGTCACGGGTGACCTCGACGACGTGCACGACTACACGATCGCCGCCGCCGAGTCGAAGCTCGCGCTCGAGCTGACCGCCGCGGTCCGCAACAAGGCCGTCGAGGCGTTCTCCGAGATCATGCGGATGCAGGCCTGATGCCCGCGCAGATCACCGGCGCGCTGGGGAAGCTCACCGGGGCCGTCAAGCAGTTCACGCTCGCGCAGCGCACGCTCGCGCTCATCGGCCTCGCGGTGCTCGTGCTCGGTGCCGTCGCGCTCAGCAGCTGGGCCGCCAAGCCCAGCCTCAGCCCGCTGTTCACGGGCCTGTCGTCGACCGACGCCTCCGCGGTGGTCGACCAGCTCGACGCCGAGGGCGTCGCCTACGAGCTCACCGACGGCGGCGGCACGGTCCTCGTGCCGGCCGACTCGCTCTACAACATGCGCCTCAAGCTCGCCGCGGCGGGCCTGCCCGCGAACGCGGACGGCGGCGGCTACTCGCTGCTCGACGACATGGGCATGACGTCGTCGGAGTTCCAGCAGGAGGTCACCTACCAGCGGGCGCTCGAGGGCGAGCTCGGCAAGACGATCGGCGCGATGCAGGGCGTCGAGGCCGCGACCGTCAAGCTCGCGCTCCCGCAGGACAGCGTGTTCGTCTCCGAGAAGGCCGACCCGACCGCGTCGGTGTTCATCCGCACGAAGACGGGCGTCGACCTCTCGGGGGACCAGGTGCAGGCGATCATCCACCTCGTGTCCGCGGGCATCGAGGGCATGAAGACGACCGACGTCGCCGTGATCGACGCGGCCGGCAAGGTCCTCTCGACGGTCGGCGCGAACCCCACGGGCGGCATGTCCGGCCAGCAGACCGGCGAGTACGAGGCCCGCGTCAAGGGTGCCGTCCAGGCGCTGCTCGACCAGGTCGTCGGTACGGGCAAGTCCGCCGTGACGATGACCGCGGAGCTCGACTACGACCAGACGCAGCGCACGAGCGAGTCCTTCACCGCGAAGCCCGAGACCCCGCCGCTCGCGTCGTCGACGACGACCGAGGAGTACACGGGGACCGGCGGCGGCAACGCGACCGGCGTGCTCGGCCCCGACAACATCGCCGTCCCGAGCGGGGACGCCGCCGGCAACGGCACGTACTCCTCGACCAGCGAGGACGTCACCAACGCGATCGACAAGGTCACCGAGCAGACGACGACCGCGCCGGGCAGCGTCAAGCGCCAGTCGCTCGCCGTCGTGGTCGACGCCGAGGCGACCGCCGCCATGGACATCGCCGCGCTCACCGCGACGCTCAGCGCCGCCGCGGGCATCGACCCCGCGCGGGGCGACACCATCGCCGTCCAGCAGATGCTCTTCGACACGAGCGCCGCCGAGACCGCGCAGGACGCGCTCGCCGCCGCCGACAGGCTCGCCGAGAAGGAGCAGCAGGCGACGCTGATCCGTCAGGCCGCCATCGCCGGGATCGTGCTCCTCGTCGTGCTCGCCCTGGTCGTCGCCGCGGCCCGCCGGTCGCGCCGCAGCCGCCGCGAGTCGCTCGACATCGGCGAGCTCCTGCCGATCCGCGAGCTCGACCCGCTCGGCATCGAGGGTGCCGGCGACGGCGTCCCGGCGCTGCCCGCGGCGGACACGGTGCCCGAGCTGCCCGACGCGATCGCCGTCAAGCGCGCCGAGATCTCCGCGCTCGCCGACGAGCAGCCGGCCGAGGTGGCCGACCTGCTGCGCGGCTGGCTCTCCACGTCCGGAAGCGGTCGCCGCTGATGGCCGCGACCCTCACGGGCACGCAGAAGGCCGCGATGCTGCTCCTGCAGCTCGGCCGGGACCGTGCCGCGCGCGTCATGGCGGAGCTCGACACGCCGGAGATCGAGGCCCTCACGGCCGAGATCATGCGGCTCGAGCGCGTCGAGCAGGGCCAGGCGGACGAGGTCCTCGAGGAGTTCTACGACGTGTCCGTCGTGGGTCCCGGGGTCGGCGGCGGCATGGCGTACGCGCAGGCGCTGCTCGAGTCGTCGCTCGGCACCGAGCTCGCCGCGGGCATGCTCGCGCGGCTCCAGACGACGATGGCCGGCCAGCCGTTCGAGTTCCTGCAGAACGCCGACGCGCGCCAGGTCCTCTCGCTGATCAGCAACGAGCACCCGCAGGCCGTCGCCCTCGTGCTCGCGCACCTGCGCCCCGAGCACGCCTCGGCGATCCTCGCAGGGCTCCCGGGCGAGCTCCAGGGCGACGTCGCGCACCGCATCGCGCTCATGGAGCGCGCCTCGCCGGACGTCGTCAAGGTCATCGCCGAGAACCTGCAGCGCAAGGCCTCGACGGTCCTCACCCCCACCGAGATGTCCGCGATCGGCGGCGTCCAGCCGCTCGTCGAGATCATCAACCGCGCCGACCCGACGACCGAGAAGCTCATCCTCGAGGGCCTCATGTCCCGCGACGAGGCGCTCGCCGACGAGGTGCGCAGCCGCATGTTCGTCTTCGGCGACATCGTGCTGCTCGAGGACCGGGCGATGCAGCTCGTGCTGCGCTCGGTCGAGACCTCGGAGCTGTCGGTCGCGCTCAAGGGCGTCTCGACGGAGGTCCGCGACAAGATCCTGCGCAACCTCTCGGAGCGGGCGCGCGAGAACCTCGTCGAGGAGATCGAGCTGCTCGGCCCGGTGCGCCTGTCCCAGGTCGAGGACGCGCGCGCGCAGATCGTGCAGTCGATCCGCCGCCTCGAGGAGAGCGGCCAGATCGTGATCCGGCGCGACGGCGAGGACGAGTACGTTGCCTGACGTCTTCAGCGCCACGCTGCGCCCGTCGTCCGCCGCGCCCACGGCCGTGCCCACCGCCACCTCCGCGTTCACCGCGCAGACCGGCGCACCCACGGCGACCCCGGCACAGGCACCGTCGGCGCCCGTGCCCGCGGTCTTCGAGCGCGTCGCGTCGGCCGGCTCGGCGCACGCCGTCGAGGTCGAGCGCGAGCGCGCCCGGTCCGCCGGGTACGCCGCGGGCTTCGCCGCCGGGGCGTCCGAGGCCGCGCGCGCGGCGCAGGTCGAGGCCGAGCACGTCGCCGCCCGCCGCGCCTCGGAGGACGCCCGCCGTGCCGCGGAGCACGCCGCCGCGCTCGACGCGCTCGAGCGCGCCGCCCAGGCCGCAGCCGCCCGCACCGCGCCCGTCCTCGCCCACGCCGAGGCCCGGCTGCACGCCGCGGCCCTCGAGCTCGCCGCCGCGGTGCTCGGCACCGAGCTCGCCGACGGGGAGCGCTCGGCCCGCGCCGCGCTCGCCCGCGTGCTCGGCAACCCGCTCGTCCCGGGCGTGCACACCGTGCGGCTGCACCCGCGCGACCTCGCGGCGCTCCAGGCCGCCGGCGGGGTCCCCGCCACGCCGGGCGTCGAGCTCGTCGCCGACCCCGCGCTCGCCCCCGGTGACGCGATCGCCCAGCACCCCGACGGGTACCTCGACGGGCGCATCGACGCCGCGCTCGACCGGGCCCGCGCGGTCCTGCTCGCCGAGGTCGCGGACCAGCCGGCCGGGGCAGCGACGGGCCGCGAGCACGCGACGGCCGGCTCCGGCCACGTCCTGCCGCACCAGCGGGGGTACCTCGCATGAGCGCCCTCGGCTTCGCCCCGCACGCCGCGACCTCCGCCTGGGACCGCGCGCTCGGCGCGAGCGCCCCCGAGGTCGTCGGGACCGTGCGCGGCGTCGTGGGCCTGACCGTCGAGATCGCCGGGACCGGCTCCGCCGTGGGTGACCTCGTCGAGATCGACGTCGAGGACGGCACGCGCGTGCCGGCCGAGGTCGTCGCGGCGCACGGCTCGACCGCGCGGTGCATGCCGCTCGGGCCGACGCACGGGCTGCGCGCCGGGATGCGCGTGCGCCCGACCGGTGCCGAGCTGACCGCCCCGGTCGGCCACGGCCTGCTCGGGCGGGTGCTCGACGGGCTCGGCCGGCCGATCGACGGCAAGGGCCCGCTGCGCGCCGACGCCCACGTGGGCGTCAACGGCACCGCGCCGCACCCGCTCGAGCGCTCCCGCGTCGCCGCGCCCCTCGACCTCGGCGTGCGCGTGCTCGACACCCTCGTGACCGTGGGCCGCGGCCAGCGCATGGGCCTGTTCGCGGGCTCGGGCGTCGGCAAGTCCAGCCTGCTGTCGATGGTCGCGCGCGGCACCGACGCCGAGGTCTCCGTGATCGCCCTCGTCGGCGAGCGCGGGCGCGAGGTCCGCGAGTTCCTCGAGGACGACCTCGGGCCCGAGGGCCTGGCCCGCAGCGTCGTCGTCGTCGCGACCTCCGACGAGCCGCCGCTCGTGCGCCTGCGCTCGGCGTTCGTCGCGACGCGCATCGCCGAGCACTTCCGCGACGGCGGCAGCGACGTCGTGCTGATGATGGACTCCCTCACGCGCGTCGCGATGGCGCAGCGCGAGATCGGCCTCTCGGTCGGCGAGCCGCCCGCGACCCGCGGCTACCCGCCGAGCACGTTCGCGCTGCTCGCCCAGCTGCTCGAGCGCGCCGGCACGGCGTCGAGCGGCTCGGTGACCGGCATCTACACCGTGCTCGTGGACGGCGACGACCACAACGAGCCCATCGCCGACGCCGCGCGCTCGATCCTCGACGGCCACGTCGTGCTCGACCGCCGCCTCGCCGTCCAGGGCCACTTCCCGAGCGTCGACGCGCTCGGCTCGATCTCCCGCGTGGCGTCCCGCGTGACGACGCGCGAGCAGCGCGACCTGGCGACCCGGCTCCGCTCGGTCATGGCCGCACGCCGCCAGGCGCAGGACCTGCTCGACGTCGGCGCGTACGTCGCGGGCAGCAACCCGCTCGTCGACGCCGCGGTCACGCACCGTCACGCGATTGACGCGTTCCTCCAGCAGGACCTCTCCGACGCCGCCCGCTCGCACGACTCGTGGCAGCGGCTCGCCGCGCTCGTGGCCGCGATGGGGCCGCTGTCATGAGCCGCACCTTCCGGCTCGCGAGCCTGCTGCGCCTGCGCTCGGCCGCCGAGGAGCGCGCCGCCGTCGAGCTCGCCGAGGCCGCCCGGCTCCGGGCACGCGCCGAGGCCCGCCGGCACGACACCGAGGTCCAGCTGGGCTCCGCAGCGATGCCCGCGCACTCCGACGAGCTGCACTTCCGCGCAGCCGTCGCGGCGCGCGTCTCGCTCAGCGGCCTGCTCGCCGAGCGCACGGTCGAGGTCCGCGTCGCGGACGACGGCGTCGACAGCGCGCACGCCGTCTGGGCGAGCGCCAAGGCCCGCGCCCGGGCGCTCGAGAAGCTCGAGGAGAAGCACGAGACCGAGGTCCGCGCCGAGGACGAGCGCGCCGAGCAGCTCGTGCTCGACGAGGTCGCCGGGCAGGCCGCGCGCCGCGCCGCGCTGCGGTCCGGCTCCCCGGAGGTGACTCGGTGACCGGGATCGCCGCCGTCCAGGCCCGCATGAGCGAGCTCGGCCGCCTCGTCGCGCCGCAGCCGGTCGTCGTGCGCACCGCGCCGGCCCTCGCACCGGCCGCAGCGGTCCCCGGGACCGCGACGGGCACGTCCGACGCGACGTTCGCCTCGGCGCTCGCCGCCCTCGGGGTCGACGCGGGATCGCTCGGCCTCGCCGGCACGGTCGCCGTCACCGCGGTGACGCCGACCCCGGCGCCCGCCGCCGGCCCGACCGGTGCGAGCCTCGTCGAGGCCGCGACGAAGTACGTCGGCACGCCGTACGTGTGGGGCGGGGAGTCGCTCGCCGAGGGCGGGCTCGACTGCTCGGGCCTCGTGCTGCGCTCGCTCGCCGACCTCGGGGTGACCGACGTCCCCCGCACCGCGCGCCAGCAGATGGGGATGGGCACGCCGGTGGCCTCGCTCGCCGAGGCACGGCCGGGCGACCTGCTCGTCTTCGGCGGCGGGACGCACATCGGCATCTACGCGGGCGACGGCCGGATGGTCGACGCCCCGAAGCCCGGCAAGGACGTCACCGTCCGCGACGTGTACACGACCCCGACGGCGATCCGCCGGGTCCTGCCAGCAGAAGGAGCAGCGCCGGTGAGCGCCACCACGACCGCCCAGGGAGCCGCTGCCGACGCCGCGGCGTTCGCCCGGCTCGCGGGGGTGACCGCATGACCGCGCTGACCACGGCGACCGCGGGCGCCGCCCCGAGCAGCACGCGCAGCACGGCCCGCGCGGGCGCGGGTGCGTCGCGCGACGCGTTCGACCAGGTGCTCCGCAGCGAGCTCCGCGACCGGCCCACGCGCACCGACGCGACCGGCCCGCGCTCCGACACGACCGGTCCGCGCACCGATACGAGCGGCCCGCGCACCCGGCCGGCGGGGGAGCCCACGACCACCCGGTCCGGTGCCCCGACGCGCTCCGCCGAGCCGCAGGGCCGCCCGGCCGGCGCGACCCCGGCCGACGCGACCACGGCCGAGTCCTCGGCGACCGGCTCGACGGCCTCGGCGACCGGGGCGGCGGACGCCGCGGCGGTCGCGGACGCCACCGTTCCCGCGGACGCCGGCGCCGCTGCGGCCCCGCAGACGCAGGCGGTCGCGCTCGACGCGACGGCGGCGGCGCTCCAGCTCGCGGTGGCTGCGGCGGCCACGGCCGGTGCCCCCGGGGCGGCCGGCGCCGGGATGCCCGGTGCGTCGCCCGTGCCGGGGACCGCCGCGTCGTCGGACGCGACGTCGCCCGCAGCCGCGACGGCCGGCACCACGGCCGGTC
>NZ_JBSGSU010000018.1:0-45194 GCF_053607065.1 Cellulomonas sp. NPDC055163
ACCCCCGCGCGCCCGTCGGCCCCGGTGGCACCGCCGGCACCGTCGGCTGCGCGGCGCCCGGCTGCCGGGGGGCCCGCGCCGTACGACGACGACCCGGGTGCGCCCGAGCCGCCGCACGACCTCGCCGACGGCGACCCCTACGCGGGCATCCCGATCCCGCCGGCGGACGACCCGTACGACGACGCGCCCCCCGCGCGCGGGGGCGGCTCGGCACCGGGCGCGCGCCCCGGCGCGGGTGGCGCAGGTGCCCGCGGCGGTCCGGCCGGTGCCGGACCCGGCGAACCCGCCGAGCCGCCCGTCACGGCGCGCGTCGCCGCCGAGCGGGCGTACGCCGCGAGCCGCGGTGCGACCCGGAACGCCCCGGTCGAGGACTTCCCGTCGCCCGACGACCCCGACCTCGCGTCGTCCGGGCTCACGGGCGCGCCGCTCGTCGCCCAGCTCCTGGGCGGCACGATCATCGACGAGCAGACCGACGACCCGATGGGCTGATCCCGGCAGGCGGACGCGGGCGGGAGCTGCGCGACGACGCGAGGCCCCGTCACGCGTCGAAGTGCCTCCACCGTCCCTCCGAGACGACCTCCACCGAGCCGTCGACGACCACGACGGCCGTCTGCTCGTCGATCGCGTACGACGGGACCCCCAGGTCCGCCGCCCACCGCTCCGCGTGCGCCTGCGAGTTCTCCGGGAACGCGTCGAGGTGCGGGAAGAGCGAGAAGTCGACGACCCCGAGGCCCCGGTCGTCCTGCGCGCCGGCCCACTCGACGAAGGACCCGCCGACCCGGGGCGTCATCACCATGCTCCCGGCGCTCACGCCGACCCACACGGTGCCGGCCAGCGACGGCAGCAGGTCCGCGAGCCCCGACTCCCGCATCCAGTGGCACAGGTACGTCGCGTCGCCCCCGTCGACGAGGAGCACGTCGGCCTCGCGGACCCACGGCTCCCACCGGTCCCGGCCCACGGTCGGCAGCGCGGTGAGCTCGAGGACCCCGAGCGACGCCCACCCGAGCCCGGACAGGTGCGGGGAGCCCGGGTCGGCGGCGAGGAGCCCGCGCACGGTGCCGGGCCCGCACATCGGGTGGCCCCACTGGGCCGTCGGGACGCACAGTGCGTGGCACTCGTCGACCGGTCTGCCGAGCAGGTCGACGAGCGCCGCGTGGATGGTCGGGTTCGTCACGCCGCCCGACGTCAGGAGCATCTTCACGGTGCCTCACAGGGGTCGTGGGAGCGGGGGCCGCCTCAGTAGACCGGGGGGCGCGCGCGGACTCATCGACGCCCTGGGGGCCCGTCGGGAGGCCCGGCCGGCCGGCCCGGTCGGCGTGCTCCCGGCCCGGGGGTCGCCGGGCACGTAGGGTGGGTGTGTGTACGAGGGTGCGGTCCAGGACCTGATCGACGAGCTCGGGCGGCTGCCCGGCGTCGGTCCCAAGAGCGCGCAGCGGATCGCGTTCCACGTGCTCGCGGCCGACCCGGCCGACGTGCGGAGGCTCGTCGACGCGCTGACCGAGGTCAAGGCGCGCGTCCGGTTCTGCGAGGTCTGCGGGAACGTGTCGCAGGAGCCGCAGTGCCGCGTCTGCCGCGACCCGCGGCGCTCGCCGACCACGATCTGCGTCGTCGAGGAGCCCAAGGACGTCGTCGCGATCGAGCGCACGCGCGAGTTCCGCGGGAAGTACCACGTGCTCGGCGGCGCGATCAACCCGATCGCGGGCGTCGGCCCGGACGACCTGCGGATCAAGGACCTGCTCACGCGCCTGCAGGACGGCACGGTCACCGAGGTGATCCTCGCGATGGACCCGAACGTCGAGGGCGAGGCGACCGCCACGTACCTCGCACGGATGCTCGTGCCGATGGGCCTCACGGTGAGCCGGCTCGCGTCGGGCCTCCCGGTGGGCGGGGACCTCGAGTACGCGGACGAGGTGACCCTCGGCCGGGCGTTCGAGGGTCGACGACGGATCAGCGCGTAGGGGAGTGGCGACGATGGCGGACGAGACGACGCAGGGCCCGGCCGACGGCGGGGCCGTCGCCGGGGCGGACCTGCCCGGCGTGGACCTGAGCGGTGAGCCCGGGCGGGCGGCGGTGACCCCGCCCGCGGTCGAGGAGGACCTCGCGGACCTGCTCGGGGTCGCGCAGTCCGTCGCCGAGGAGACCCGGAGCTTCCTGACGACGATCACCGAGGTCGGCGCGGGCACGAACCCCGAGGCCGCGATCCCGCTGCTGCTGCTCGCGGTGTCGGACGTGCTCGCCGTCGGGGCGCGGCTCGGCGCGATCGTCGACGTCGTGCCGCCGGACCGCTACGAGCCGGACATCGGCCCCGACCCGGACGTCGACCCGTTGCGCGTCGCGCTCGCGAACGTGCTCGAGGGCATCGACGAGTACGCGGAGGTCGTGGACCCCGTGCTCGGCGCCGAGGTCACGGGGTCGACGCTGTCCGGCGAGCTCGTCGCGATGGCGGGTGCGCTGGTCCAGGGCCTGCGCCACCACGAGCAGGGCCAGGAGCTCGAGGCGCTGTGGTGGTGGCAGTTCTCGTACCTGTCGAGCTGGGGCGAGCGCGCGTCGAGCGTGCTGCGGGTGCTGCAGGTCGTGCTCGGGCACCTGCGGCTCGATGTCGAGGACGACGTGGCGGCCGAGGCGGAGTACGACGCGCTGCAGCCCTGACGGCGAGCAGCACCCGGACGTGCACGGGCCCGGCGCCCTCCGGGGGTGGGAGCGCCGGGCCCGCCGTCCGCGTGGCCCGCGGGCCACGCAGGTCCTCGCGGGACCCCGCGACCGTCAGGCCACGCGGGTCCCCCGGGCGAGGGTGCGCTGCGGGATCCGGAGCCGCCGCACGGCGAGCACGACGCCCGCGGCCCCGAGCAGCAGGTTCGCGGCGAGCCCCCACGGCCACACCGCGCTGTCGTCGACGTCGCGCTCGGCCACGGGCGAGACGTACGACGCGCCGCGCTCCTGACCCGTCCAGCAGTAGTCCTGCTCGGGCGCGGGCCCGGCGCGCAGCGTCCGGACGCCCTCCCGGATGCCGCCGAGCACGTCGAACCCGGTGAACGTGTCGTCCCGCTCCGCCGCGGGGGCCGCGTCCGCGACGACGACGAACGGGTTGATCGCGAGCAGCCACCACGTCCGCTCCGTGTGGCTCACGTACTGCGTCTGCGTCTCCCAGACGCACTCGGGGACCTGCGCGTCCTCCCAGTCGTAGGTGCTCGGCACGGTCCAGACGCGCACCTCCTGCGCCTGGTTCGACACCGCCGGGATCGTCAGCCCGAAGACGAGCAGGCTCAGCACGGTGAGCCCCGCGACGGCGAGGTACGTCAGCACCGCGGACCCCGCCGAGCGCGCGGTGAGCGCCGAGAAGCCGAGGCCGATGGCGCAGACGCCGGCGAGCAGCAGCGCGAGCACCACGAGGCAGACGACGACGCTCAGCACCGGGGTACCGCCCGCGGCGAGGCCGGCGACGAGGAACGGCACGCTCACGACGAGGAACGCGAGCGCCGCGGTCCACGACGCGAGCAGCTTGCCGAGCACGATCTCGGCGGGGGACAGAAGCGTGACCTGCAGGATCGCGAGGGTGCCGGCCGAGCGGTCGCCGTTGATCGCGGTCGCGCTGAGCGTCGGTGCGACGACGAGCCCGAGGAACAGCACGAAGAACACGACGAGCCCGAAGATCGCGGGCCCGAGCGGCTCCTGCTCGACGCCCGTCCCGGAGGACGTCGACGCCATCGCGGCCCAGCCGAGCGCGGTGATCGCGCCGACGACGAGGAACCACACCAGCAGCGCGACCTTCCACCGCGTCGAGCGCACGCGCTGGCGGAGCTCGAGCGTCGCGACGGTCCGCACGCCGTGCCCCGTGACGCGCCAGGTGCCCGGACCGGACGGGACGCCGGGCACGGTGGGGACGGGCGCGGGTGCGTCGGGGACGGCCGCGCCCCCGGTGGTGACGGTGCTCATCGTCGCTCCTCGTCCAACGTCAGGTAGGCCTGCTCGAGCGCCCCGCCGGCGGGTGCGAGGGACACCAGGGGGACGCCCGCGGCGACGGCGTCGCGCACGAGCCGGGCGGCGCCCTCGTCGCCGTCGACGTCGAGCAGCACGCTCCCCGGGTCGGGTGCGCCGGGCTCGGGCGGCTCGAAGCCCGTCGGCGGCTCGGCCGCGTCGTCGGGCGTCCACGCGGCGCCGACCGACGTGAGCCACGTGGTGAGCGCCGTGCGCGAGAGCGCGCGCACGCGCCACGGGCGCCGGCTGCCCGGTGCCGTGAGGACCTCGGGCGTCACGGTGCGTCCGCGCGAGAGGAACACGGCGTCGTCCACGAGCTCGTCGAGCTCCGAGAGCACGTGGCTCGACACCAGCACGGTCGTGCCGCGCTCCGCGAGCGAGCGCAGCAGGACCCGCAGGTCGACGCGGCTGCGCGGGTCGAGACCGCTCGCGGGCTCGTCGAGCAGGAGCACGTCGGGGGAGTGCACGAGCGCCCGCGCGAGCCCGAGGCGCTGCTTCTGCCCGCGGGACAGGACGCTCGCGGGCCGGTCGGCGTACTCGGTGAGGTGCACGGTCTCGAGCAGCTCGGCGGCGCGCGCGCGGGCGGGCACCGGGGGGATCCGGTACGCGGCGGCGAACGTCAGGAGCACCTCGCGCGCCGTGAGCGAGTCCCACGTGCCGAAGACGTCGGGCATCCACCCGGTGCGGGCGCGCGCCGCGACGCCGTCGGTCACGGGGTCGTGGCCGCCGACGCGCACGTGCCCCGCGTCCGGCACGAGGAGCCCGGCGAGCACGAGCAGCAGGGTCGTCTTGCCCGAGCCGTTGGGCCCGATGAGCGCCGTCACGCGCCCGGGCCGGGCCTCGAACGAGACGCCGTCGAGCGCGCGCACCGCACCGAACGCGCGGTGCACGCCGTGCACCACGACGCCCTGGTGCCCGGACGGTCCGCCCGTCCCGGGCCGTGCGGGCTGCGGCGCGGCGGGTGGGGGTGCGGCGTCTCCCGCGGTCAGCGACATGACCGTCACGCTAGGGCAGCGGCCGGGGGAGCCGGGGGCGGACGCTGTGCACATCCTGTGCGCGCCGCGGGGCGGTCCCGCGGGCGTCACCCGGACGGCCGCCACGCACCGGACCGCCGCGCGCCCGCCGCGCCCTCGTCCGCCCGGCGGTCCCGCGCACGACGCAGCCACCCGCCGCGCCCCGTCCGCCCGGCGGTCCCGCCATGCGAAACCCCGACGGTCCGTCCACCGGACCGATCTACACTCGCCCCGTCCTGTCCGGCAGCGGTGCGCCCGCCCGCACCCCGCCCCGCCGGGCGCCGCCGGCCCCCGCCGTCGACCGCCCCCGTCGACCTCCTCGGAGCACACCCCGTGGCCCTCATCGTGCAGAAGTACGGCGGCTCGTCCGTCGCCGACGCGACCAGCATCAAGCGCGTGGCGAAGCGGATCGCGGAGGCCAAGCGCGCCGGCAACGAGGTCGTCGTCGTGGTCTCCGCCATGGGGGACACGACCGACGAGCTCATCGACCTCGCGAACCAGATCACGCCGCTGCCGCCGTCGCGCGAGATGGACATCCTGCTGACCGCGGGCGAGCGCATCTCGATGTCGCTGCTCGCGATGGCGATCGCCAACCTGGGCGTCGAGGCGCAGTCGTTCACGGGGCAGCAGGCCGGGGTCATCACCGACACCGCGCACGGCAGGGCGCGCATCATCGACGTCACGCCGAGCCGCATCCGCGCGACGCTCGACGACGGGTCGGTCGCGATCGTCGCCGGGTTCCAGGGCGTCACGCAGCACACCAACGACGTCACGACGCTGGGTCGCGGCGGCTCGGACACGACTGCGGTCGCGCTCGCGGCGGCGCTCGGCGCGGACGTCTGCGAGATCTACACGGACGTCGACGGCGTGTTCAGCGCCGACCCGCGCATCGTGCCGACCGCCCGCAAGCTCGACCGGATCAGCTACGACGAGATGCTCGAGATGGCGGCGAGCGGCGCCAAGGTGCTCGTGCTGCGCTGCGTGGAGTACGCGCGCCGCTACGGGGTGCCCGTGCACGTGCGCTCGTCGTTCTCGGGCCACACCGGAACACTGGTGACGAACAGTCCCGCCGAGGGACCCGAAGGAGAAGGCCCCATGGAGCAGCCGATCATCGCGGGCGTCGCGCACGACCGCAGCGAGGCCAAGGTCACGGTCGTCGGCGTCCCCGACGTGCCGGGCAAGGCCGCGCGCATCTTCCACGTCGTCGCGGCCTCCGGCGCGAACATCGACATGATCGTGCAGAACGTCTCGGCCGCCGCGACGGGCCGCACGGACATCTCGTTCACGCTGCCGCAGTCGGACGGGGCTGCGGCGATCACGGCGCTGACCGAGCAGCAGGGCGAGATCGGCTTCGCGTCGCTGCAGTACGACGACGCGATCGGGAAGCTCTCGCTCATCGGGGCGGGCATGAAGTCGCACCCGGGCGTCTCCGCGAGGCTCTTCGAGGCGCTCTCGGACGCCGGCATCAACATCGAGATGATCTCGACCTCGGAGATCCGCATCTCCGTCGTCACGCGCGCGGAGAGCCTGGACGACGCGGTGCGCGCCGTCCACACCGCGTTCGAGCTGGACTCCACCGAGGACGAGGCCGTGGTCTACGGCGGGACGGGGCGTTGACCATGAGCGAGACCCAGGGGCACGGCCTGCGCGTCGGCGTCGTCGGCGCGACCGGGCAGGTCGGGGCCGTCATGCGGCGCCTGCTCGAGGAGCGCGACTTCCCGGTCGCCGAGATCCGCTTCTTCGCGTCGGCGCGCTCGGCCGGCACGACGCTGCCGTGGAAGGGCACCGACGTCGTCGTCGAGGACGCCGCGACGGCCGACCCGTCGGGGCTCGACATCGCGCTGTTCTCCGCCGGGGGCGCGACGTCCAAGGCGCAGGCGCCGCGCTTCGCCGCCGCGGGGGCCACGGTCATCGACAACTCGTCGGCGTGGCGCATGGACCCCGACGTGCCGCTCGTCGTCTCCGAGGTGAACCCGGCGGCGATCCGCGAGGCGCGCAAGGGCATCATCGCGAACCCGAACTGCACGACGATGGCGGCGATGCCCGTGCTGCGCGTGCTGCACGAGGAGGCGGGCCTGCAGCGGCTCGTCGTCTCGACGTACCAGGCGGTCTCGGGCAGCGGGCTCGCGGGCGCCGAGGAGCTCGACTCGCAGGTGCGCGCGGTGCAGGGCCAGGACACGGTGGCCCTCGTGCACGACGGCCGCGCGGTGACCTTCCCGGATCCGCAGAAGTACGTCGCGCCGATCGCGTTCAACGTGATCCCGCTCGCGGGCAACCTGGTCGACGACGGGTCGTACGAGACCGACGAGGAGCAGAAGCTCCGCAACGAGTCCCGCAAGATCCTCGGCCTGCCGGAGCTGCTCGTCTCGGGCACGTGCGTGCGCGTCCCGGTGTTCACGGGGCACTCGCTCTCGGTCAACGCCGAGTTCGCCCGCCCGCTCTCGCCCGAGCGCGCGCGGGAGCTGCTCGCGGACGCGCCCGGGGTGCAGCTCGCGGACGTCCCGACGCCGCAGCTCGCGGCCGGTGCGGACCCGTCGTTCGTCGGCCGCCTGCGCCAGGACCCGGGAGTGCCCGAGGGGCGCGGTCTGGCGCTGTTCCTCTCGAACGACAACCTCCGCAAGGGTGCCGCGCTCAATGCGGTGCAGGTCGCGGAGCTCGTCGCGGCGGGGCTGCGCACGGGCGTCTGACCGCCTGCACCCCCACTCTCCCGGAGGCCCGGTCCACGTGTGGACCGGGCCTTCGTGCGTCCGCGTCCGCCCGTCGGGGCAGACCCCTTGTGCCGGAAGATGGTCCTGTGGTTCATTAGTCCAGTAAAGAACCACTAGACCAGAGACGAGGGGGCGGACGCCGTGTTCGATGGCCGGGACCCCATCTACCTGCAGATCGCCGATCAGATCCGCAGCAGCATCCTCGACGGGACGCTGCAGGAGGAGGAGCAGGTCATGTCCACCACGCAGTACGCGACGACGTACCGCATCAACCCGGCGACCGCCGCGAAGGCGTTCGCCGAGCTGGTCGACGAGGGCGTTCTCTACAAGCGCCGCGGCGTCGGCATGTTCGTCGCCACGGGCGCCCGCAGCGCGCTCCAGGCCGACGGCCGCGAGCGCTTCTTCACCGAGGTCGTCGACCCCGTCGTCGACCAGGCCCACGTGCTCGGCATCGAGGTCGCGGACGTCGTCAAGCGCATCGAGGACCGCGCCGCCCGCCTCGGCTCCGACAGCGAGGCCGGCGACGTCGCCCACGGAGGTGCCCGGTGAACGGCTTCGGCGTCCAGGTCCGCGACGTCACCGTGCGCTACGGCGACGACACCGCCGTCGACCGCCTCACGGTCGACATCCCGGCCGGGGCCGTCACCGGGCTGCTCGGCCGCAACGGCTCCGGCAAGACGACGCTCCTGTCGACGCTCGCGGCGTTCCGTCGCCCCACGTCGGGCCAGGTGCTCGTCGACGGCGAGGACCCGTGGGAGAACGAGCGAGTCATGGCCGGCACGTGCCTGATCCGCGAGAGCGGCGACGTGCTCGCCGACGAGAAGCTCGCGGCGACGCTCGACTTCGTCGAGCAGGCCCGCCCGCACTTCTCCCGCGAGCTCGCCGAGCGGCTGCTCGACACCTTCGAGCTCGACCCGAAGGCCAAGCAGAGCAAGCTCTCGCGCGGCAAGAAGTCCGCGTTCGGCGCCGTCGTCGGTCTTGCGACCCGCGCCGAGCTCACGATGCTCGACGAGGTGTACCTCGGCATGGACGCCCCGTCGCGGTACGCGTTCTACGACGCGCTGCTCACCGACTACGTCGAGCACCCCCGGACGATCGTGCTCTCGAGCCACCTCATCGAGGAGATCGAGCGGCTGTTCGAGCACGTCGTCGTGATCGACCACGGCGCGCTGCTGCTGGCCGAGCCCGCCGACGAGCTCCGCACCCGGGGCCTGACCGCGACCGGACCGTCCGCCGCCGTCGAGCGGTTCGCCGTCGGGCGCACCGTGGTCGGGCGCCAGCAGCTCGGCCGCACCGCGCAGGTGACCCTCTTCGGGCCGCCGGCCGGCGACGACGACGCGCGCGCTCGTGAGCTGGGCGTCGAGCTCGGGCCCGTCGACCTGCAGGACCTGTTCGTGCACCTCACGGCCCGCACCGGTGCGGACGGCAGCGCCGCACCGGCCGACGACGACGCCACCGGGCACGGCGCGTCCCTGACCGGGACCGGCGCGACCGGCTCCGACCCGACCGTCACGGAGGTCCCGCGATGAGCACCACGACCCTCGCCCGCCCGGCCGTGCGCCGCCGGACCCCGGTGGCCCGGACGGTGCGGCACCTGCTCGCGATGCTGCTGTACCTCGCCGTGTGGTTCTGGGGCATCGCGGTCGTCGTGCTGACGCTCGCGATCGTGCTGGTCGACCGGTTCGGGGAGGTCACGACGAGCGTCGCGCAGTTCGCGCGTCAGGGCGGCATCTGGTTCCCGTTCTCGCTCACGGTCATCCTCGCGACGACGTACCTGCCCACGCACGTCGCGGCCGGGATGACGCGCCGGGCGTTCGCCACCGCCTCGCTCGTCGCGGGAGGCGTCACCGCAGCCGTGTACGCAGCGGTGCTGACGCTGCTCATCCAGGTGGAGCGCCTGGTCTACGAGCAGGCCGGCTGGACGCACTCGCTCACCGACGTCGGGCTCTCGGCGACGACGTCGGGCACCACGGTCGACCTCGGGCTGCTGTTCCTCGACTACGGGCTCATGTTCGGCAGCGGCGTCGTGTCCGGCCTGCTCGTCGGCATCGTCTACTACCGGGCCGGCGGGTGGTGGGGGACCCTCGCGCTCCCGCTGACGATCGGTCCCCTCTTCCTCGTCACCGCGCTCCTCGCGAGCGACGCCGGACCGTTCGACCTGGCCTGGGTCGTCGAGCGCCTCGGTCCCGGCGGCGACGACGTGCCCGCCCGCGTGGCGCTCTGCGTGCTGGTCCTCGCCGCGCAGGCGGTCGTGTTCCACCGCCTCACCCGGCGGGCCGCGCTCAACCCCGTCACGACCTGACGTCGCGAGCGGGCCGTCACGGCGGCCCGCCCGCACCCCCCACCTCCTCCGCACGGGACGGCGCGCCGCCGCACCCGCGGGTCCGCACACCCTCAGCACGTCCTGACGCACCGCCACGCACCACCCCGCACCGCAGGCACCCCGCCCGGTGCGCACCGCAGCACCACGCGAACCACCCCGAACCCCGGAGGGACGACATGACCGCCACACCCGTCATCCAGGTCGAGCACCTGCGCAAGTCGTACGGCTCGACGCTCGCCGTCGAGGACGTCAGCCTCACGGTCCACCGCGGCGAGATCGTCGGGATCCTCGGCCCGAACGGCGCCGGCAAGACGACGACCGTCGAGTGCCTCGCCGGGCTGCGCGACCGCGACTCCGGCCGCGTCGACGTCCTCGGCCTCGACCCCGCCCGGGACCGCGCGGTGCTCCGCGAGGTGCTCGGCATGCAGCTCCAGGAGAGCGAGCTCCCGGCCCGCATCACGGCCCGGGAGGCCGTCGAGCTCTACGCGTCGTTCTACGTGGACCCCGCGGACCCGCTCGAGCTGCTCGACGACCTCGGGCTCACCGACCGGCGCGACGCGCAGTTCCGGGCGCTCTCGGGCGGCCAGAAGCAGCGACTGTCGATCGCGCTCGCGCTCGTCGGCAACCCGCAGGTCGCGGTGCTCGACGAGCTTACGACGGGCCTCGACCCGCAGGCGCGGCGCGACACGTGGGACGTGGTCCGCAAGGTGCGCGACCGCGGCGTGACGATCCTGCTGGTCACGCACCTCATGGAGGAGGCCGAGCGGCTGTGCGACCGCATCGTCCTCATCGACGCCGGCCGGGTCGTCGCGACGGGCACCCCCGCCGAGCTCGCGGCGCAGTCGGCGGGGGAGCACGTGCTGCGGTTCCGGTCCCCGGAGCCGGGCGTCGCGGCGCTCCTCGCGGGCGTCCCGGACGTGCACTCCGTCGAGGGGCCCGACGACGGCCTCGCCTACGAGGTCCGCGGCGGCCCCGAGATCGTGCAGGACGTCATGGTCGCGCTGTCGGCCGCGGGCGTCCGCGCCCATGACGTGCGGCTCGAGCGCGGCACCCTCGAGGACGCGTTCCTCACCCTGACCGGCCAGGACCGGTCGCGCGACGCCGGCACCGGTCGTCGCTCCCGTTCCCTGCTGACCCGTTCGGAGGCCTGACATGACCGCCGCCCCGCTGACCCCGACCCCCGCGCCCGTCGCCGCGCCGCGCACCGCCACCAGCGCGCGCGTGCTGGCGCACGTGACCCGCACCGAGGCCCGCCTGTTCCTGCGCGAGCCGTCCGCCGCGTTCTTCGGGCTCGCGTTCCCCGCGGTGCTCCTCGTCGTCCTCGGCCTCTTCATGCCGTGGGCCGACCAGCCGTTCGACGAGAAGGACCCGGTCCTGTCGCAGATCACGGCCATCACCGGCTACACCCCGGTCGTGCTGGCGCTGGCGATCGCGACCGTCGGGTTCTCGACCTTCCCGACCCCCATCGCCACGTACCGCGGCAACGGCGTGCTGCGCCGGCTCGCCACGACGCCGCTGCCGAGCTCCCGCGTGCTCGCCGCGCAGGTGCTGGTCAACGTCGCGACGCTCGTCGTCGCCTCGGTCCTCGCCGTGGTCCTGGGCGTGGTGGTCCTCGGCATCTCGCTGCCGGCCGACCCGCTCGCGCTGGTCCTGGGCTTCGTGCTCGGTGCCACGTCGACCATGGCGGTCGGCTGCCTCATCGCGGCCCGGGCGCCGAACACCTCCTCGGCGAACGGCGTCGGGATGCTCCTGTACTTCGTGTCGCTGTTCTTCGCCGGTGTGTGGATGCCGCTCCCGCTCATGCCGGAGATCGTGCAGACGATCAGCCGATACACCCCCGTGGGGGCCGCGTCGCAGGCGATGGGTGCGGGCTGGTACGGCCAGCCGTTCCCGACGACGGAGCTGCTGGTCATGGCGGCGTGGACGCTCGTGGGGGTCCCGGTCGCCGCGAAGATCTTCCGCTGGTCCTGAGCGGCTCCCCGCGCGGAGCGCGGAGCGCCCCGTCCGGCGCTCACGACCCGTGCCAGGGCCCGCCGCACGACCCGCTGCACGACCCGCCGCACGACGCGCTCCACGACCCGCTCCACGACGCCCGGGCGATCCGTCGCCCGGGCGTCGTCGCGCGCCCGGGCGGACCCGCGCCGAGCACCCGCGAACGGCGAATCGTTTCACGGGGCTGTCGCCGGCGAAGGCCGGTGCCACTGTGGGCGCTGTTCGCGCGGGGCGCGTGGACCGTGCCGACGACGGCCCGGGCCGCACGGCCGCCGAGCGGACGGCCCCGGACGAGAGCCCGTGGCCGCAAGGATGTAGGAGCGCTCCCATCGACGTCGAGGGCGGGCGTGCAGGAGGCCTCCGCCGCCGCGGCGGGGGCGACACGGGCAGCACGCGCACGACCGGGACCGCAGCGACGCGGGGCCGGCGCGACGCGGGCCGCCCACCCTCCGGTCGCGCCAAGGACGGCACGGCCGGGTCGGCCCGGCGGCGGGGCCACCCGCGTTCCCGGCGCAGCGGGACCGCGTCCCGGGCGCCCTCACCGGCGCCCTCCGACGAGAGGAACTTCGCATGTCAGGACTCACCCGACGACGTGTCGCCTGGGCGGCCTCCGCCCTCGGCGCGTCGTCGCTCGTAGCCGTGTGCGGGATGCAACCCGCGCTGGCGTCACCCGCGCCCGCGGCCGCAGCACCCGCGGTCGCGCCCGCCGCGATCGAGGAGGGCGGCGAGTACCAGCAGCGCTTCCTCGAGATCTACGAGGACATCAAGGACCCGGCGAACGGCTACTTCAGCCCGCAGGGCATCCCGTACCACTCGGTCGAGACGTTCATCGTCGAGGCCCCGGACTACGGGCACGAGACCACGTCGGAGGCGTACAGCTTCTGGGTCTGGCTCGAGAGCGCCTACGGCGAGGCGACCGGCGACTGGAAGCCGCTCAACGACGCGTGGGCGACCATGGAGAAGTACATGATCCCGACCACCGCGGATCAGCCCACGAACTCGTTCTACAAGGCGTCGGCACCGGCGTCCTACGCGAGCGAGTTCAACCACCCGAGCAGCTACCCGTCGAACCTCGAGTCCGGGGTCTCGGTCGGCTCCGACCCGATCGCGTCCGAGCTGAAGTCGACGTACGGCACCGACGACGTCTACGGCATGCACTGGATCGCCGACACGGACAACGTCTACGGCTTCGGCGCCGCGCCGGGCGCAGGCTGCACCAACGGCCCCGGCCCGGGCACCTCGTACATCAACACGTTCCAGCGCGGTCCGCAGGAGTCGGTCTACGAGACCATCCCGCAGCCGTCGTGCGACGAGTTCGAGTTCGGCGGCCCCAACGGCTTCCTCGACCTGTTCACCAAGGACGCGTCGTACGCGAAGCAGTGGAAGTACACGAACGCCCCCGACGCCGACGCGCGCGCCATCGACGCGATGTACTGGGCCAACAAGTGGGCCACCGAGCAGGGCAAGGCCGCCGACATCTCGGCCAGCCTCGGCAAGGCGTCCAAGATGGGCGACTACCTGCGGTACTCGCTGTTCGACAAGTACTTCAAGAAGATCGGCTGCACCTCGAAGAGCTGCGCCGCGGGCTCCGGCAAGGACAGCGCGCACTACCTGCTCTCCTGGTACTACGCCTGGGGCGGCGCGACGGACGCCAACGCCGGCTGGGCGTGGCGCATCGGCTCGAGCCACAGCCACTTCGGCTACCAGAACCCCATGGCGGCCTGGGCCCTGTCGACCGACGCGGCGCTCAAGCCCAAGGGCGCGACGGCCGTGTCCGACTGGTCCAAGAGCCTCGAGCGCCAGCTCGAGTTCTACACGTGGCTCCAGTCGGCCGACGGCGGCATCGCCGGTGGCGCGACGAACAGCTGGGACGGCGCGTACGCCACGCCCCCGGCCGGCACGTCGACGTTCTACGGCATGGGCTACACCGAGGCGCCCGTCTACAACGACCCGCCGTCGAACAACTGGTTCGGCATGCAGGTGTGGTCGATGGAGCGCATCGCGCAGCTCTACAACGCGTCCGGCAACGCGAAGGCCAAGGCGCTGCTCGACAAGTGGGTGCCGTGGGCGCTCGCGAACACCCAGGCGAACGGCGCCGACTGGGCCGTCCCCTCGACCCTCAAGTGGACGGGTCAGCCGGACACGTGGAACCCGGCGAGCCCCGGCTCGAACGCGGGCCTGCGCGTCGAGGTCGCGAGCCAGGGCCAGGACGTCGGCGTCGCCGGCGCGCTCGCCCGCACGCTCATGTACTACGCGGCGAAGTCGGGCAGCACCGAGGCCCAGGCGGCGGCGAAGGGCCTGCTCGACTCGATCTGGTCGAACAACCGTGACGCGATCGGCGTCTCGACGACGGAGACGCGCGAGGACTTCAAGCGCCTCGACGACGTCATGACCTCGACCACGGGCGACGGCATCTACGTGCCGAACGGCTGGACCGGGACGATGCCGAACGGCGACGCCATCAAGCCGGGCGTGAGCTTCCTCGACATCCGCAGCTTCCTCAAGGACGACCCGGCGTGGCCCAAGGTCAAGGCGTACCTCGACGGCGGACCGGCCCCGACGTTCAACTACCACCGCTTCTGGGCGCAGACCGCGGTCGCGACGGCCCTGGCCGACTACGACCGTCTCTTCGGCGACGGCGGCACCGTGCCGCCCGTCGACACCGAGAAGCCGACGGTCCCGACGGCCCTGACCTCGACGGCCAAGACGGCCACGAGCGTCACCCTGGGCTGGACGGCCTCGACGGACAACGTCCGCGTGACGGGGTACGACGTGTACCGCGGCACCACGAAGGTCGGCTCGGCGACGGGCACGACCTACACCGACACGGGCCTCACGGCCGCCACGGCGTACTCGTACACCGTGCGGTCGAAGGACGCGGCGGGCAACGTCTCCGACCCCTCGACGGCGCTGAGCGTCACGACGAACGAGGGTGGCGGCACGGTCGACACGACACCGCCGTCCACACCGCTCGGCCTGGTCTCGCCGAGCAAGACCACCACGTCGGTCGCCCTGACGTGGCAGCCGTCGACGGACGACGTGGCCGTGATCGGGTACGACGTGTACCGCGGCACGACCCGGGTCGGCTCGACCACGACGACGTCCTACAGCGACACCGGGCTCACGGCGAGCACGGCGTACTCGTACACCGTGCGGGCCAAGGACGCCGCCGGGAACCTCTCGACGCCGTCCGCGGCGCTGAGCGTCACGACGAGCCCCGAGGTCACCACGGGCGCCTGCAAGGTCGTGTACACGACCAGCGACTGGAACTCCGGCTTCACGGCGTCGGTCAAGGTCACCAACACCGGCGCGGCGCTCACGAGCTGGCGGCTCGGCTTCTCGTTCGCGGGCGGCCAGAGCGTCCAGCAGGGCTGGAGCGCCGTGTGGTCGCAGAGCGGCACGGCCGTCACCGCGGCCAACGCCCCGTGGAACGGCAACCTCGCCGCGGGCGGGACGATCGACATCGGGTTCAACGGGTCGCACAACGGCTCGAACCCGAAGCCGACCGCGTTCACGCTCAACGGGGCTCCCTGCACCGTGGGCTGACGCCCGCAGCACGGAGCACCACGCACGCCCCGCAGGGTCGGTCCGCTCGTCCGGACCGGCCCTGCGGCCGTGTGCGCACGCGGCGCGGCAGCACGAGCGGGCAGCGGGCCGGTACCGGCTCACGCCAGGCGAGCCGCCCGGAGGGTGAGGTACTC
Source organism: Cellulomonas sp. NPDC055163 (assembly GCF_053607065.1). NCBI lineage: Bacteria > Bacillati > Actinomycetota > Actinomycetes > Micrococcales > Cellulomonadaceae > Cellulomonas > Cellulomonas sp. NPDC055163. The sequence continues at coordinate 15,713 of NZ_JBSGSU010000018.1, forward strand.
GCGCTCGCGCAGGTTGGTCGCGGCGGCGGCGGCGTGCCGGTAGGCGTCGACGGCGTCGCGCGGCCGGCCGTCGAGCTCGAGCAGGTGGGCCCGGACCGCGTGCAGCCGGTGCCCGCGCTCGAGCCGCCCGGCCACACCGTCGAGCGCGGCGAGACCGCGTGCGGGTCCGTGCACCATCGCGACGGCCACGGCCCGGTGCAGCGCCACGACGGGGCTCCCGGTCAGCGCGAGCAGGCGGTCGTACAGCGCGAGGACCTGCGGCCAGTCGGTCGCCGCCGAGCTGGGCGCCTGGTCGTGCAGCGCCGCGATGCAGGCCTGGAGCGTGTGCTCGCCCGGACGCCCGGCGCGGAGCGCGTCCGTGGCGAGGCGGACGCCCTCGACGACGAGGGCCCGGTCCCACGACGAGCGGTCCTGCTCGGCGAGCGGCACGAGCTCCCCGTGCGGCCCGGACCTCGCGGGCCGGCGGGCCTCGGTGAGCAGCAGCAGCGCCAGCAGACCGGTGACCTCGGCGTCCTCGGGCACCGCCGCGTGCAGCAGCCGGGTCAGCCGGATGGCCTCGCCGGTGACGTCGACGCGCAGCAGCTCGGGCCCGGCGCTCGTTGCGTAGCCTTCGTTGAAGAGCAGGTAGAGGACGTGCCGGACGAGCGCGAGGCGCCGCGGGACGTCGTGGGGCGCGGGCATGGCGAACGGGACGTCCGACGCCCGGAGCGTCGCCTTGGCACGGCTGATGCGCTGCGCCATGGTCGCCTCCGGCACGAGGAAGGCGGCGGCGATCTCGCGCGTCGTCAGGCCGCCGACGGCGCGCAGCGTGAGCGGGACCGCCGCCGACGCGGTCAGCGCCGGGTGGCAGCACAGCAGCATGACCGTGAGCGTGTCGTCGTGCTGCTCGACGTCGTCCGGCGGGCGCTGCTCGCGCGCCGCGGCGGCCTCCTCGCGACGTCGGCGGGCCGTCACCTCGCGGTGCTCGTCGGCGAGCCGCCGCACCGCGACCCGGACGAGCCAGCCGACCGGGTTATCCGGGACGCCGTCGCGCGGCCACTGCTGCGCCGCCGCGAGCAGCGCCTCCTGCACGGCGTCCTCCGCGGCCGCGAAGTCCGCGTGCCGCCGCGCGACCGCCCCGAGGGCCTGCGGCGCGCACCGGCGCAGCAGGCCCTCGACGTCGGCCGTCACGGTCGTGGCGCCGGTCGGGCCGTCACTCGGCCGAGGGCGCGCTCATGACCTCGCGCACCTCGATCCGCTGCTGGAGCGGCCTGCCGCCCTGCGCCGGTGCCGCCGACGCCGCCGCGGCGATCTCGATCGCCCGGTCGAGGGACTCGACGTCGACGAGCCAGTAGCCCGCCAGGAGCTCCTTGCCCTCGGGGTACGGGCCGTCGACGACGACGGGCGCCCCGACGCCGTCGCTCACGACGAACTTCGCCTGGTCGGGCGACGCCAGCCCCTGGCCGTCGACGAGCTCGCCGCGCTCGACGAGCTCCGCGTGGAGCGCGGCCTGGAACGCGAAGTGCGCCTGGAGCTCCTCGGCGGTCCAGCGGTCCATCGGCTCGGTCGCGGACTCGACGCCGCCGTAGTCCATCATGATCATGTAGCGCACGGTGCGTTCCCTTCGTCGTGACGGCCCCCGGTGGTGCCGTTCGACAGGGTGTCGCATCCGGCCCGCGGTTCTCGACATGGTCCTGCGGTACGCCGGGGACGCGCACCTCGGCCGGCGCAGGCCGGTCAGGGGCCGGCGCCGATCACCGCGCCCGCCCGGTGCGGTGCGGCGCGGGGTCCGGCCGGTCGTCGCCGTCGCCGCCGCCGTCTGCGGCGGACGTGGCGGCCGTCGCGTGCAGGCCGTGGTCGATGAAGTCGAGGATCCACGCGAAGCTGTCGTCCACGGCCGTGTCGTAGCGGAAGCCGGTGGACACCTCGAGCGTGACGAAGCCGTGGAGGACGCTGCGCAGCATCCGCAGCGCGTGGACCTCCTGCTCCGGCGGCAGGTCGTACCCGCGCAGCACCGCCGCCAGCGCGCTCAGGGCGCGGCGGCTCGCGGCGACGAACGGGTCGTCGGGCCCGGTGGGACGCGCGCCGTTGATCGCGGCGTAGCGGCCGGGATGCTCCTTGACGTAGGTGCGCATCGCCTGCGCGGCCGCGGCGAGCGCCTCGCCGCCGGCCCGGCCCTGGATCGCGTCGCCCATCGCGTCGCCCAGCTCGTCGGAGGCCAGGACGGCGATGCGGTGGGCGAGGTCGGCCTGCCCGCCGACGTGCTTGTAGAGGGAGGGGGTCTTCACGCCGAGCCGCTCGGCGACCAGTCCCATGCTGAGCTGGGTGAAGCCGACCTCGTCGGCCAGGGCGGCGCCGGCCTCGGTGACGGCCGCGGGCACGAGCCCGGCCCTAGGCACGGGCGAGCGTCCGGGTGAGGAAGGGCAGGACGAGGGCGAGGAGCTCGTCGGGGGTCTGGGCGTGCGGGTAGTGCCCGGCGCCGTCGATCACGGCGAGCTGGCCGAGCCCCGAGGGCAAGTCGGCGAGGATGCGCTCGCCCTCGGCGCGGGGGTCGGCCCAGTCGGGGTCGAGGCTGCCCTCCACGACGAGGACGGGGCACGTCACGTCGGGCAGCCGTGCGCCGGCGTCCGCGGGGCTGGACTTCGCCATCGCCTGCAGCACCTTCATCCGGGCGGGCTGGCTCATCGAGGCGCGGATGCGGGCGCTCTCGTCGGGCCAGTCGGCGGGCGTGGTCGGGTAGGCGAGCTCGAGGTACGCCATCCACGACGGCACGCTCCCCAGGAGGAGGGTCCGGGCCAGGAGGGTCCCCGAGGTGCGGTATCGCTTGGTCCGCAGCAGCCCGCGGAGGTCGGTGGTCTGCGCGCGGGTGAAGGGGGCGAGCTCGACGACGCCCGCGATCAGGTCGGGCGCGTCGGCGGCGGCGATGGTCGCGGCGCCGCCGCTGATCGACTGGCCGACGAGGACGGCCCGGTCGCCCGAGGTGCCGACGAGGTGGCGTACCAGGGCGAGCAGGTCGCCGGCGATGTCGGTGCGGCTGTAGCCCGCCCACCCGTGGCTGGAGTCGCCGCAGCCGCGGATGTCGAGGTTGGCCACCCGGTAGCCGGCGGCGGCGAGCGCGGGGACCAGGAACCGGTAGGAGTGGCGGCTGTCGCCCATGCCGTGGGCGAGGACGACGAGGGGCCCCTCGCCGACGACGTCGTAGACGAGGGTGCCCTCGTCCAGGCTCAGGCTGTGGGTTGCGGGAGCGGTCATGTCGTCCTCCAGGTGGCTAACGGCTATAGCCATAAGCTAATGGCGTTAGCGACAGGAGTCAACACCCGCGCCCGGAGCTCTCCTGAGCGGGGCGGTCGACCCTGGCGGGCCCTCAGCGCGGGAGCGTCCCGTACCCCCGGGCGAGGCGGAACGTGAACCAGACCGTCTTGCCGGTGGCGGTCGGGTCGACACCCCACGCGGTGGCGGAGCTGTCGACGACGTGGAGGCCGCGGCCCGAGGTCGCGGTCGGGTGCGCCTCGCGCAGCACGGGGAGCTCGGGGCTCTGGTCGGTGACGGCGACGCTGAACGTGCCGTCGCGGTAGGCGGTGCGGACCACGACGTGACCGTCCGCCGGGCCGTGCACCACGGCGTTGGTGAGAACCTCGCTGGCGAGGAGCTCGATCACCAGGCTCTCGTCGGGCGTGGCCCAGCAGCAGGCGGCGTTGCTGGCGACCCGCCGGCGCACGTACGTGACGAGCCACGGCCCGGCCTGCGCCCCGAGGTCGAGGCCGAACCCGTCCGGGCTCGGCTGCGGCGCCGGCAGGAGCGGCGCGGTGCGCTGCGCCGGGAGGGCGCGGTCGTTGGGCACGCCGTGGGCGGGGGGCGCCGCGTGGGACGCGCGACCCGCGGGAGAGTGGGTGCGCCTGGTCGGGCGGCCGGACGCGGGGTGCACCCCGGTGCGGGTCAGCGTGTGCACGTGCTCGAGCATCTCGATCATGAGTCCCCCCGGACTTCCGCGGCGACCGGAGCCCGGGCGCCGCCACTTTGATTGACAGTTCATCTATCGGCGGGGGGTGTGGCGGCTGTAGGAGTTCTGGACGTGCGTCCGGCACGCGCCGCCGCACGCGGCGACGATGCGCCCGAGGCTCGCCCCGGGCGCATCCGCGGACCGGCGGCGAACCCCGGTCTACGGCGCCGGGACCTGCGTGGACCTGGCGTGCTCGAGCGCCCACGCGAGGGCGTGGTCCGCGACCTCCTCCCAACCGGGCTCGGCGCAGATCCAGTGCGAGCGGCCGGGGAACTCGTGGTACTCCGTGACGGCGGGGGACCTGGCGTAGTGCCTCGCGTTGGACCTGTTCACCGCCGGCGGCATGATGTGGTCCTTCTCGCCGCCGATGAACAGCAGGGGCGCCCGGTCGGCGTCGTAGTCCACCCAGGTCTCCTGCCTGCCCGGCCGGAAGTTCGCGATGAGGCCGTACGCCCAGACCCAGTTGCCCGGCGCGGGGATGGCGAACTCGCGCCAGACCGCGTCGGAGTCCTCGCGTGACAGCGTGTTCGCGAACGCGTAGTGGAACTCCTCCGGGGTGAACCCGACGGCCCGGTGGAAGTTCGCGGGGTTCTTCAGCGCCGGGAACAGCGACCTGGCCTGCGACAACGGGGTCACGCGAACGCCCTCCGTCGGCGCGGAGTCCACCACGACGGCCGCGGAGCCCAGACCGCGGGCGAGGAGCAGCTGGGTGAGCGTGCCACCGAAGGAGTGGCCCATGAGGATCGGGGGCTCGGGCAGCGCCTCGATCTGCGCGGCGAGGTGGTCGAGCGTCTCGGGCACCGTGAGCCGGGCGATCACGTCGGGGTTTCCGCGCAGCGCCTCGACCTCGACCTCGAAGCCGGGGTAGGCGGGCGCCAGGACGGTGTGGCCGGCGGCCTCGAAACGGTCCTTCCAGCCGCGCCAGCTGCGCGGGGTCATCCACAGGCCGTGCACGAGCACGATGGTCGTCATCGTCGCTTCCTCTCCCGGGGCGGTGCGGGTGTGACCGGCGGAGCGTGCGTCGGGCCCGTGTCCCGCCGGGCCCGACGGGTCCACACTGGTGTCGCGGGGGACGCCGGACGTGCGCAGGGCGGTGAGGGACCTGCTCCTGGCAGCCACAGACAAGCCGGACCGCGGCACCCCTCCCGTGACGCACGACGATGACCTCGGCCGAGCGACGCGCGTGCGGCCACGGCGGAAGGGGCGGGCGCATGGTGGTGCTGCTGGACACCCGGGCTGTCGCGTCCGCCGAGCGGCTGCCGGCGATCTCGGCGGCGCTCGAGGGCACCACCGCGCCGTGCGAGGTCCGCTACGACGACCCCCCGGAGCGTGTCTTCACGCGCATCGAGGCGTGGCGGCTGGGCGACCTCGACGTGTGGCGCAACGAGGCCTCGGGGATGCGGATGCTCCGCCAGGGCCGCCACCTCCGGGCCGACCCGGACGGCCGGGTCGCCATCGCCGTCCAGGAGGCCGGTCAGTCGCTGATCCGCTACGACGACGCCGACCCCGACGTCCGCGCGGGGACCGGAGGTCTGATCTGCGTCGACCTCACGAAGCCGTACGACTACGCGTGGCGGGGACTCGGCTCGGCGTTCTGCATCTCCGTCCCGGCGGACCAGGTCGGGCTGCCGGCACACGTCGTCCGCACCGCCTCCCGCCAGCTCAGGACCAGCCCGCTGTACGGGCTGTTCCAGCGGCACCTGCTCGGCCTGGCGCAGAGCACCGACGCCGTCGCGGGCGACCCGGCCGCCGCCGGGGTGGCCAGCGCGTCGGTCGAGCTGCTGCGCGCCCTGCTCGCGTCCGCCGCGCACGACGTCAGGTACGAACGGAGCACGACGGCGGCGACGCTCCTCGTCCAGGTGCGCGCGTACGTCCAGCAGCACCTGCGCGACGCGGACCTGACCCCCGCCACGGTCGCACGGGCCCACAACGTCTCCGAGCGGCACCTGTTCCGGATCTGTGCGGCAGCGGACTTCAGCCTGGAGCAGTGGATCATCGGCCGGCGCCTGGTCGGCGCCCACGACGAGCTCGCCCGAGCCTCGGAGGTCCTGGTCCCGATCTCCTCGATCGCCCGGCGGTGGGGGTTCCGGGACCCCGCGCACTTCACGCGCCGGTTCAAGGCGACCTACGGGCTCACCCCCCGCGACTGGCGCCGGGTCGCGCTCTCGGAGCCGGCCGCGGACGCCTGACCGGCGCCGCGGGGGTCGGCGGAGGCACGTTCGTCCGGGAGCGGCGGGAGCGGCGGGTGCGCGCCGGGTGGGGCAGCCCCCACCCGGGACGTGGGGGACCGCAGGCTGGGGCCGCGCGCACGCCGGGGCCTAGCGTCGTCCCCATGACCTCCGACGTCCCCGCGCCGACCCCGGCGCCGGCCCCACCGAGCAGCAGCGGCGTGCCCGCGGACCCGGCCTCCGAGCCGTCCGCGGCGGCCGGGCCTCCCACCGCCCCGACACCCGCACCGAGCCCCGGCGGTGCGCCCGCGGAGCCCGCCGCACACGAGGCGCCCGCCGCACACGCGGCGCCCGCCGCACCCGCCGCACACGCGGAGCCCGCCGCACCCGCCGCACCCGCGGCGCAGGGGGTGCCCGCGTACGCACGTCCGGCCCCCGCGGTGGCGGACGTGACACCGACGGCCGTGCTCACCGCCCCCGCACCGACCACCCCCGCGCCGAACGCCGGCACGCCGACCGCCAGCACGCCCGCGGCGTCCGACCGGGCCGCCACGTCCCTCGCCGCTCCGCCTGCCCCGGGCGTCCCCGCGGCAGCCCCGCCCCCCGCCCCGAACCCGTTCCCCGCCGTGAGCGTCGACGACGACCTGCGCGTCGTCGCCCCCGCGCTCACCGGCGGCCGCGCGCTGCTGCGTGCCCCGGTCAGCGCCGCGACGTGGCGCGCGGTGTCGCAGGCGACCGTCGGCGTGTGGCTCCTGCTCGCCGCGTCGATCGCGCTGGTCCTGGCCATCGGGTTCTCCGTCGCGTTCGCGGTGCTCGTGGTCGGCATCCCGCTGCTCGTGCTCACGCTGCTCGTCGCCCGGCCGCTCGCCGCGCTCGAGCGCAGCCGGCTGCGCGCCCAGCTCGGGGTGGACATCCCGGCACCCGAGTACCGCCGGGCCGCCGACGCCCGCCTGTGGCGTCGCGCCTGGGGCGTGCTCACGGACATCCGGAGCTGGGCGCACCTGGCGTACACGCTCCTGGGCCTCGGCGTCACCGGCCTGCAGGCCCTGATGATCTGGATGCTCGGCGGGTTCGCGCTCGCGGCGGTCGCCTTCCCGCTCTACGTGGCGTCCACGGACGTCCCCGTCAGCCGGGTCCCGTTCCTCGTCCTCGCCGGCCTGGTGGGCACCTGGGTGTGGCCGCTCGGGCTGCAGGCCCTCACGCTGCTGCACGTGCGTCTCGCGCGGGGCCTGCTCGGGCTGCCCCGGAGCGCCGCCGCGGTGCAGGCCGCGCGGGTCGCGGCCCAGGCGGCGCAGGACCGGGCGTCGCAGGCCGAGGTGCGGGCCGTGCAGCTGCGGGAGACCCGCACGCGCGCCGTCGGTACCGCCGAGGACGACCGTCGCCGCATCGAGCGCGACCTGCACGACGGCGCCCAGCAGCGCCTCGTCGCGCTCGGGGTCGAGCTCGGCGTCGCCAAGCGCGCCGCCGCGCAGGACCCGGTGGCCGCCGCCGCGGCGCTCGACCACGCGCACCGCGAGGTCAAGGAGACGCTCGCCGAGCTGCGGGACCTCGTGCGGGGCATCCACCCGGCCGTGCTGACCGACCGCGGGCTGGACGCCGCGCTCTCGGCGCTCGCCGCGCGGTGCACCGTCCCGGTCACGGTCGACGTGCCCGACCCGGCGTCGCTCGCCGCCGCCGGCCCGAGCGCGCAGGCGGCCGCGTACTTCGTGACCGCCGAGGCCCTGACCAACGTCGCCCGGCACTCGGGCGCCCGCACCGCGACCGTCCGCGCCACGGTGCACGACTCCGTGCTCCGCCTCGACGTCGTCGACGACGGCCGCGGTGGCGCGACCGCCCGGCCCGGCAGCGGGCTCGACGGCCTGCGCAGCCGCGTCGAGGTGCTCGACGGCACCCTGACGCTCGACAGCCCCGTCGGCGGCGGCACCCGACTCACCGTGGAGGTGCCGTGCGCATCGTGATCGCCGAGGACTCCGTCCTCCTGCTCGACGGCCTGACCCGGCTGCTCGAGGCCGAGGGCCACCAGGTCACCGGCCACAAGACCGCCGACGAGCTCGTCGCCGCGATGAGCCGCGCCGACGCCCTGCCGGACCTGCTCGTGACCGATGTCCGGATGCCGCCGTCGCACACCGACGAGGGGCTGCGCGCCGCGGTCCACCTGCGCAGCATCCACAAGCGGCTCCCGGTGCTCGTGCTCTCGCAGTACGTCGAGCAGCGCTACGCCGCCGAGCTGTTCGCCGGGGACGTGCGCGCTCTCGGCTACGTGCTGAAGGACCGCGTCGCCGACGTCGACGAGTTCCTCGACGTCGTCGGCCGGGTCGCCGGTGGCGGCACCGTGATCGACCCCGAGGTCGTCGCGCAGCTGCTCGCCCGCGGCCGGCGCGCCGGGCTCGACGCCCTCACGGCGCGCGAGCGCGACGTCCTGGGCCTCATGGCGGAGGGCCGCTCGAACGCGGCCATCGCCGAACGTCTCGTGATCGGCCTCGGCGCCGTGGAGAAGCACGTCACGTCCATCCTGACCAAGCTCGACCTCGCCCCCGACGGTGACGACCACCGCCGCGTGCTCGCGGTCCTGCGCTGGCTCGAGCACGCACCCACCGGAGGAGACCGACCATGACCACGCACCACGAGCCGATCGCGGACACCGCGGTCCTCACCCCCGAGGTCCCCGGTGCCCCGCGCACGCCCGGCGCACCGCCGCCCGGTGGCGGGCAGCCGCCCACGGCGCTGCCGCCCGCACCGTCCCCGCGCGGGCCGGGCGCCCGGGCGCTCACGTGGGCCGGGGGGATCGTCGGCGGAGGGCTGCTGGTCCTCGCGGGCTTCCAGGGCGCCGACGCGCTCGCGCAGAGCACCGCCACCGCGCAGCAGGACTTCGCGCCGGCCGCGGTCGTCGAGCTCGTCGCCGACGGCCCGGTCGAGGTCACGGTCGGTACCGGGGACGTCGAGGTCGTGGCGCGCAGCCGCTCGGGGTTCGTCGACCCCGTCTTCGGCGGGCAGCTGCGGGGCGACCGCCTCGTGGTGGAGCACCGGTGCGCGGGCCCGTGGTTCGGGAGCTGCACCGCGGGCCTCGACGTGCGGGTCCCCGAGGAGACCGAGGTGGTCGTGCGGTCCTCGTCCGGGAGCATCGTGGCGTCCGGGATCGCCGGCGACGTCGACCTGCGCTCGGGTGACGGGAGCGTCACGGTCGACGGCATCGACGGGACCGTGCTCGCGGTCTCCGGCTCCGGCGGTGTCGAGGTGCACGACGCGACGGGCGCCGTCGAGGCCCGCTCGTCGGACGGGCACGTGCGGGTCGTCGACGCGGGCGGCGACGTCCTCGCGGGCTCCGGGTCCGGTGGCATCGAGGTCGCGGGCGTGCGGGGGACGGTCGACGCGCGCACCAGCGACGGGTCGGTCGACGTGAGCGACACCGACGGCGGGGTGATGGCCCGCTCCGGCAGCGGTCGCGTCGCGGTCGCGGACGCCGGTGGCCGGGTCGAGGCGCAGAGCTCGGACGGGTCCGTCGAGGTGCTCCGCGCGGACGGCGACGCGCTCGCGGTCTCCGGCAGCGGCCAAGTCACGGTCGTCGGCGCGAAGGGCAGGGTCGAGGCCCGCTCGTCCGACGGTCAGGTCGACGTGACCGACGTCACCGGTGACGCCACGGCCGTCTCCGGCAGCGGCTCGGTCACGGTCGCGGCGGTCCGGGGGAACGTCGAGGCGTCCTCGAGCGACGGCTCCGTGACGGTGCACGGCACGGGCACCCCGGTCCGGCTCGAGATCTCCACCGCCGACGGCCGCCAGGTGGTCGAGGCCGCGACCGACCCGTCGGCGTCGCGCTCAGTGTCGATCCGCTCGGGCAGCGGCACCGTGTCCTACCTCGGGCCGCGCTGACGCGCAGGACCGCGCGGCCGCGCACCGCGGCACGACAGAGGCCCCCGACCAGCATCTGCTGGTCGGGGGCCTCTGCTCTCACCCGGTCGGGGTGGCGGGATTCGAACCCACGACCTCTTCGTCCCGAACGAAGCGCGCTACCAAGCTGCGCCACACCCCGGTTGAGCCTGCTCAGGATAGCGGAGTCGGGGGCGCAGGTCGAAACGGCCCGGGCGGCCCGCCCGTGCCCGCTCCGGCCGCCGCCGCACGGCCGCGCCCGGCGACGGTCCGGGGCCGCCCGGGCAACGCGCCGCCACCCACAGGGCGCTCACAGGGTGCCCCCTTACTCCGACTACGCGCTCCGCGGAACCCCCGCGACGCGCGGTGCATGAGGGTTGCCTCATCCGCTACGCGTCTGACACCGTGTTTCGTCGCGGCGGCTCCGGTCGTCGCTCGTTGTCGTCGACAGAGTCGTCGCCGTCCTGGACCTGAGGGGGCACAGTGGACATCACCCGTCGCACGGCGCTCGCGGTCCTGGGCGCCGGGGCCGGTGCGGTCGGCCTCGCGACGAGCGCGCACGGGCACGAGGGGGCGGCGGCGCAGCCGTCGCCCGCGGCCGGTTCCTGGTCGTCGACCGCGGTCGAGGCGACGACGCTCGCGTGGTTCGACGCCGGCTTCACCACCGAGACCCTCGCCGAGGTGCCGCGCGTCCTCGAGGTGCGGGGGCTCACGCCGGCGACACCGGAGCTCGCGGGCGTCCTCGTCTTCGACCCCCGGCTCCTCGCCCGGCGCGGCGACGTGATGCTGTCGAGCGCCGGCCGCGTGTGGACGGTCCCGGTCGCCGAGCACCGCACCGCCGACGGCGCGACGGAGCTGCGGTTCGCGCTGACGAACGCGCCCGGAGCCGAGCCGCACGACGCGCCGACGCTCGTGTCGCTGCCCCTCGTGCCGCGCGCACTGTACCCGGCGGAGAACGTCGCGGACGCCGTCCCGCTCACCCTCACCCTCACGGGCGGCGCGGGCGAGTACCGGTGGGCCGACGTGTCGACGACAGCACCGAGCGCACCCTGGGGCGCCGAGCTGGCCGCCGCGTGGACGTCGTGCGGCGTCGGCGCAGCCGGTGCGGCACGCAGCTACCGGTTCCCCGTGGGCGTCCGCGTCGCCGGCGTCGGGCCCGGTCCCGTCCCGGCGGGCACCCGGCTCACCGTCGACCTCGACGCCCGGCTCGTGGCCGCGGTGGCCGCGTCGGAGCTGCGCCTCGACGGCGCCGCGCTCGACCGCTCGGGCGCCGAGGTCACCTCGACGCGCGAGGGCGGCCTGCTGCGGACGGTCGTACGGCTGCGCGACGAGGTCCCGGCGGGCGCGGTGCTCGACGTCGCGCTCGACGTGACGCCGTCCGGCTCGACCCACGACGTCGCGGGTCTGCACTACGCGACCGTGACGCTTGCCGGCGTCGACGACGCGGCGCGACCGCAGCGCGCCACCGGCCGGTGCTCCCTGAGCGACCTCACGTCCTCGGGCACCCCGAACGCCGAGTCCGCCACCTGCGGCACGACCTGAGGGGACGGACGATGGCGGACTTCTGGGTCCAGGAGGCGCAGACCTGGGTCAACGGCACCTACGGCGCGGTCGAGGGCTACACCCCGGTCGAGGCCGACGGCGTGACGGGCTGGCGCACGGTCTTCGCGCTGACGCGCGGGCTCCAGGTCGAGCTCGGGATCACCGCGCTCTCGGACAACTTCGGGGCGACCACGACCGCGCGGTTCGTCGCTCAGGTCGGCACGCTGGCCCCGCAGAGCCCCGCGTCGAACGTCGTGCGGATCCTGCGGTGCGCGCTGTGGTGCAAGGGCTACCAGGGCGGCGACGTGCGGGACGGGGTGTTCGACGACGCGCTCGCGCTCGCGGTCGTCCGCGCCCTGCAGGACCTGGGGCTGCCCGGCACGACCCCCGCGGTCGACGTCAAGGTCATGAAGAGCCTGCTCAGCATGGACGCGTACCTCACCGTGCCGGGCGGGCGCGAGGAGGTCCGGGCGTTCCAGCAGTGGCTCAACGGGCGCTACCTGACCCGGCTCGACTTCGCGGTCGTCCCGTGCGACGGCCGCTACGCGCGCGACGTCCAGCGTGCGCTGATGCTCGGCGTGCAGTACGAGATCGGGATGGCCGACGGCGTCGCGAACGGCAACTTCGGCCCCGGCACGCAGGCGGGCCTGCGCGGGCCCGCGTACGTCGAGCCGGGCAGCGCCGACGACCGTGCGGCGTTCGTGCGGCTCTTCCAGGGCGCGCTGCTCTGCAACGGCTACGACACCCCGCTCGACGGCACGTTCGCCGCGGGGACGTCACGGGCCGTCGCGGCGTTCCAGGACTTCGTGCAGCTGACTCCGACCGGTGTCGGGGACTTCGCCACGTGGGCCTCGCTCCTCGTGAGCTCGGGCGACCCGGACCGCCCTGGCGCGGCGGCGGACACCTCGACCCCGCTCACTCCCGCCACGGCGGCCGCTGTCCACGACGCCGGCTACCGGACCGTCGGGCGGTACATGAGCGTCGCGGCGAAGCGCTACCGGCGCGCGGAGCTCGACGACGTGCTGGCCGCGGGGCTCACGACGTTCCCGATCTACCAGGAGTTCGGCAACGAGGCGAAGTACTTCACCGACGAGATCGGCTACGGCCACGGTCTGGCGGCCGCCCGCCGCGCCCGCCAGCTCGGGTTCCGGCCCGGCGCGGTGATCCACTTCGCGGTCGACTACGACGCGACGAACGACGACATCGACGCGCGCGTGATCCGCTACTTCGAGGGCGTCAACCGCGGGATCGGCGCCGCGCGCGCGGGGGAGTACCGCGTCGGCGTGTACGGCTCGCGGAACGTGTGCGCGCGGGTGTGCGCCGGCGAGCTCGCCGTCAGCGCGTTCGTCGCGGGCATGTCCCGGGGCTGGAGCGGCAACCTCGGCTTCCCGCTGCCGCCGCAGTGGGCGTACGACCAGGTCCAGACCCTCACGGTGGGTGCCGGGGCGGGCGTCGTGACGATCGACAAGGTCATCCGCTCCCCGCGCGCCGAGCCGGTCGGCGCCGACGGGATCGTCGAGACCCCGCGCGGCAGCGACGACGCGGGTTTCCACCCGATGTTCTGGTCGCTGACCCAGCTCCGCTTCGAGGCCGAGGTCGCGCTCCGCGGGGCGTCCGACGAGGCCCGCGCCCAGGCCGACGACCTCGTGCTGCACCACGCGCAGACGGGGCGGTACGCGACCGCCGCGTGGGCCGCGTCGACGCCGCTCGCGGAGACGCGGCTCCCGGACCCCGCAGCAGCCGAGCTCGCGGCCGCGCGCACCCGGTTCCTGGCGACCCCACCGCCCGCCGCGAACCCCGCGGACTACGACGGCGACCTCGCGCACCTCGCCGCGAGCGCGCGCGCGTGGTCGATCGCGGGCTTCGCCGAGGACCCCGCGGCCGTGGGCCGGGGCGACCTCGGCAGCTGGGCCCTCGACCTCGTCGCCCTCTGGACCGAGTACGCCGCGGCGCGCGAGTCCGGCCGTGAGCCGCGCGGAGGTGCCCAGGCCTGGCTCACCGACCGCATCGGCACCGGGACGGGCGCGCTCACCCGCGCCGACCTCGTCGCGGACGTCGACGCGTACCTCGTCTCGCGGGCCCGGGAGGCGGACCCGTCGCGGGGTGTCGCCGACGCCGTGCGCGAGGTCCTCGTGCGGTCCGCGCAGGACCCGACGTGGCGCTTCGCGCAGTTCGTCGACGCGCGCTTCGGCGGCCGGCACGTGACCGCCCGCAGCGCCGTCGCGGCGCTCGTCGACCCCCGGACCCCGTGGCGCGAGGGTCCGGTCGCGCAGTTCTCGGGCACCCGGCGGCCCGGCGAGCGCAGCGCCGCGGTCACGAGCCGCCGCGAGCTCGGCGGCGAGGCCCGGGCGGTCGCGCAGGCGTTCGTGACCGTGCTGTGGCGGCTCGCGGGGCGCCCGCAGAGCTGAGCCGTGCCGGGCCGCGCCCGGGCGGGTTCCCGAGCGTCCGGGAGACAGGCGCGCCGCGCACCACGCGGCGCCGGCGCCGGGTCCGCCGCGGAGGGGCCGCCGCGGAGGGGGCGTCAGCGCGCGACGAGCGTCAGCAGCGTCGCCTCGGGGCGGCACGCGAAGCGGACAGGGGCGTACGGCGAGGTCCCCAGTCCCGCGGAGACGTGCAGCCAGGTGGAGCCGTCGCCGCCCGAGCGGTCCGGTCGCGCGCCCGGCCAGCCGTGCAGGCCCTTCGCGCGGCCACGGTCGAGGTCGCAGTTGGTCACGAGAGCGCCGTAGAACGGCACCGCGAGCTGCCCACCGTGCGTGTGCCCGGCGATCACGAGGTCCGCGTCGTCGGCGTGCATCGCGTCGAGCACCCGGCGGTACGGGGCGTGCGTGACGCCGAGGTGCAGGTCGACGGGGGTGTCCCCGGTACGCGCGTCGTCCGTGCCGCCGGCCTCGGGGACGCGGTCGCGGTCGAGGTGGGCGTCGTCGACCCCGACGAGCGAGATCCGCCGCCCGGCCACGTCGAGCACGTCACGCCGGTTCGTCAGGTCCTTCCACCCGGCCCCGCGGAACCGTGCGGCGAGCTCGCGCCAGGGCAGCTCCGACGGGGTGCGCCGGCGCGTGCCGCGTGAGTCCGGCAGGAGATAGCGCGCAGGGTTCTTCGGGACCGGGGCCACGTAGTCGTTCGAGCCCATCACGAACGCCCCGGGCTTCGCGAGGTGCGGCTCGAGGGCGTGCAGCAGCGGTCCCATCGCGCCGAGGTGCGCCCAGTTGTCCCCCGTGTCGATCACGAGGTCGGGGTCGAGCGATGCGAGGTCGCGCACCCAGTCGACCTTGCGGCGCTGCCCGGGCACGAGGTGCAGGTCTGCGAGGTGCAGCACCCGCAGCGGCGCCTCGCCCGCGGGCAGGACCGGGACGGTCACCTCGCGCAGGGTGTACCAGCGCACCTCGACGAGCGACGCCCAGGCGAGCGCGCCCACGCCACCGAGCGCGAGCCCGCCGAGGGCCCGCGCCGTGCCGGACGCCATCAGGGCTGACCGGGGTTGGGCTGCCCGTTGCCGCCGCCGTTGCCCGGCCGGCCGGGCTGGTTGCCGCCCTGGTTCCCGCCCTGGTTCCCGCCGCCCTGGGGCGCCTGCCCGCTCGACACCGTGAGCGTGATCGTCGCGCCGGACGCCGCCTCACCGCTCGGTGACTGGCCCGCGACGCGTCCTGCGGCCTGCGAGGAGGGGACCGGCGCGCCGTCGACGCTCACCCGGAAGCCTGCCGACTCCAGGCGCCGCGTGGCCTCACCGACGTCCCAGCCCACGACGCTCGGCACGCCGATCCGCTTGCCGTACAGCTCGTCGTTGGACGCGCCCGTGAAGCCGGGGACCTCGATGCCCTCGAGCGTCCGCACCATGTACCGCTTCCAGGTCGGGGCGGCGACGGTCGAGCCGAACATGTACCGGACGTAGTCGCCGTTCACGGTGATGTCCTGGACGGGGATGAACCCTTTGCTGTACCCGACCCACACGGCGGCCGCGCGCAGCCGCGTGTAGCCCACGAACCACGTGTTCTCGTTGCGGCTCGTCGTGCCGGTCTTCCCGGCGGACGGGAACGGCGGCTCGCCGACGCTCTTGGCGGTGCCGCTCCAGACGTTGCTCAGCGCGAAGTTCACGGCGTTCGCGATGCGCTCGTCGAGCACCCGGCGGCAGCTCGCGGCGGGGACGGGGAGCTCCGCACCGTTCGCGTCCTGCACGCTCGTGATCGCGATCGGTGCGCAGTAGGTGCCGCCCGAGGCGAAGGTGGCGAACGCGGACGCCATCGTGAGCGGCGCGACGGAGTCGGTGCCGAGGACGTTCGCGGGCACGACGGTGGGGTCGCCGCCCGTCCCGGTGTGCACGCCGAGCTCCTTCGCGGACTGCATGATCCCGCAGAGGTCGACGTCCTTGGCCATCGCGATGTAGCCGGAGTTGACCGAGTTCTTCGTCGCGTCGAGGACCGACATCACGTGCCGCGAGTTGTTCTCGGCGTTGCCGAACTTGTACGTCGGCGGGGTCGAGCCGCGGAAGTTCACGCACGACGAGTTGAACTCGGTCATCGGGTACTCGAGCGGCTGCGCGTTGACCGACTCGTTGAGGCTGTGCCCCTCCTTGAGCCACTGCACGAGCGTGAAGGGCTTGAACGTCGAGCCGGGCGCGAAACCGGCGGAACCGCCGTAGGCCTGGTCGGTGTTGTAGTTGACGGCCGTCTGGCGCGCCCCCTCCTCGGCGCCGCCCGCGGGGGAGTAGACCCGGTTCTGGGCCATCGCCTTGATCTGGCCCGTGCCCGGCTCCACGACGGAGATGGCGGAGGCGACGCCCGACGGGTCGTCCACCGGGATGCCGGCCTTGACCTCCTCGTCGGCGATCGCCTGCTCGCGGGGGTCGAGCGTCGTGCGGATGGTCAGGCCCCCGCGGTAGAGCAGCTCCTTGCGCTCCGGCTCGGTCGCGCCGAACGCCGGGTCGTTGATGATGACCTTGGTGACGTAGTCGCAGAAGTAGCCGGCGCCGGCGACGACGTCGCTCGCCGCCGCGCACGTGAGCTTGGTGGGCTGCACGCGGAGCGTCGACTCGATCGGCGTCGCGATGCCCGCGTCGTGCTCCTCCTGCGTGATGAGCTTCTGGTCGAGCATGAGCCCCAGGACGGTCGCGCGGCGGTTCGTCGCGGCGCCCGGGTTCTTGACCGGGTCCCACTTGGTCGGCGCCTGCGTGATCCCGGCGATCGTCGCGGCCTCGAGGTAGTTCAGCTCGGCTGCGGGCTTGCTGAAGTAGTACTGCGAGGCCGTCTCGACGCCGTAGATCGCGATGCCGAACTGCGCGATGTTCAGGTAGTTCTCGAGGATCTGGTCCTTCGGCATGCTCTTCTCGAGGGCGATGGCCAGCTTCGCCTCGCGGAGCTTGCGGCTGATGCCCTCGGCGCCCTCCGCGGTCCGGGCCGCCTCGAGGGCCGCGCGGTCGTCCTCACGCTTGGCCTTCTCGATGAGCACGTTCTTCACGTACTGCTGCGTGAGGGTCGACGCGCCCTCCTTCTGGTCGCTCAGGAGCGTCTTGACCGTCGCGCGCGCCATGCCCGTCGGGTCGATGCCGCCGTGCTCGTAGAACCGCTTGTCCTCGACGGCCAGCACCGCCTGGCGCATGATCGGCGAGACCTGGTCGCGCCCGACCACGATGCGGTTCTCGTCGTAGAAGGTCGCGAGCACCGAGCCGTCCGCGGCGTACATGGTCGACTTCTCCGAGAGCGGGCGCTGCTCGCCGAGCTCGGACGGCAGGTCGTCGAACGCGGTCACGGTGAGGTCGGTCGCGCCGTTGGTGACGGCGACCGCCGGCAGGATGAGCCCGGCGGCCAGCAGGCCCCCGACGCCGGCCATGAGGACGAACGCGAGGAGCAGCGCGAGCGCCTGGAACGCGTTGACCTGACGGCCGCGCACAGAGGTAGCCATGATCCGTAGGGTACGTGAGGCCGCCGGCGCCGGGACGTAACGACCGTCACGCCCGCCCCCGTCTCCACGTCACCTGCACACCACCTCCGCCGCTTCTCCAGCGCGTACCGGGCGTACCGGACCCTCGGCGTGAGGCCGGGACGCCGGCCAATAGCCCTGGACGGGGCAAATCGGGTGAAAACGGCAGAAGATGACCCGATCGGAGGACTGTGGGGCGGTGCCACCAGGCACTACGTTCCCCGCAGGGCGCTCAAGCGCTACGGGGCGCCGGATCGACCGGCGGAGGTCGACGAGAGGTATCTGCGTGGCGACGATGCTGCAGGACGCGCACTGGGTGGCTGGGGCCGCGTGCGGCGTCGGCAAGGTGTCCCCGGACGCGCTGTTCGTCGAGGGGGCCGCCCAGCGGGAGGCGAGGTCGGTGTGCACCGGGTGCCCGGTGCGGCTCGAGTGCCTCGCGGACGCGCTCGACAACCGGATGGACTTCGGCGTCTGGGGCGGCATGACCGAGCGCGAGCGGCGGGCGCTGCTGCGGCGGCGGCCCGAGGTCCGGTCGTGGCGCGCGGAGCTCGTCGGCACCGGGGAGCCGGTCGGGGCCGCCCGCTAGGGTGTGGCCCATGGCCACCACGTGGGAGTACGCGACCATCCCCCTGATCATCCACGCCACGAAGGCGATCCTCGACCAGTGGGGCGCCGACGGCTGGGAGCTCGTCCAGGTGATCCAGGGGCCCGACGCGGGCCTCGTGGCGTACCTCAAGCGACCCACGGGCGCGTGATGGGGGCCACCGAGCGGCTCGCCGAGCTCGGCCTCGAGCTCCCGCCGGTCGCGGCGCCCGTCGCGTCGTACACGCCGGCCGTCCGGACGGGGCAGTACGTCTACACGTCCGGGCAGCTGCCCTTCGTCGACGGCGCTCTGCCCCGGACCGGCAAGGTGGGCACGGGCGAGGGTCTCGTGGACCCGGCCGACGCCGCGCAGCTCGCGCGCACGGCGGCGCTCAACGCGCTCGCCGCGGTCGCCTCGGTCGCCGGGGGCCTCGACAACGTCGCGCGGATCGTGAAGGTCGTGGGCTTCGTCGCGAGCGACCCGGCGTTCACCGGGCAGCCTGCGGTGATCAACGGCGCGAGCGACCTGCTCCGGGACGTCCTCGGGGACGCAGGCGTGCACGCGCGCTCCGCGGTGGGCGTGGCGGTCCTGCCGCTCGACTCGCCCGTCGAGGTCGAGGTCGTCGCCGAGATCGCCTGACCGCGCCGAACCCGCACCGACGAGGGCCCCGACCGCACGTGCGGTCGGGGCCCTCGTCGCTGCGTGGGACGTGCGGGTCAGCGCGCGCGGCGCTCCAGGCGGTCCACGTCGAGGAGCACGACCGCGCGGCCCTCGCGGCGCACCCAGCCGCGCGCGGCGAAGTCGGCCAGCGCCTTGTTGACGGTCTCGCGGGAGGCGCCCACGAGCTGGGCGAGCTCCTCCTGCGTCAGGTCGTGCGCGACGCGGATGCCCTCGTCCACCGTCTCGCCGAACCGCGTCGCGAGGTCCAGCAGCGCCTTGGCGACCCGGCCGGGCACGTCGGAGAACACCAGGTCGGCGAGCGCCTCGTTGGTACGCCGGAGCCGGTGCGCGAGAGCCTTGAGCAGGTGCATCGCGACGGTCGGGTTCGCCTCGAGCCACGCGATGAGCGCCGAGTGGGCGAGCTCGAGCAGCCGCGCGTCGGCGACGACCGTGGCGGTCGCGGTGCGCGGGCCCGGGTCGAACAGCGACAGCTCGCCGAACATCTCGCCCGGCCCCTGCACGGACAGCAGGTTCTCCCGGCCGTCGCTCGAGCGCCGACCGAGCTTGATCTTCCCCGACGTGATCACGAAGAGCCGGTCACCGCGCTCGCCCTCGTGGAAGAGCACGTCACCCCGGCTGACCTCGATCGGGGACATCGACGCGATCAGTGCACGGGCCGCCTCGGGGTCCATGTTCACGAACAACGGGGCCGACAGTACGACGTCGTCCTCCACGCTGGACCTCCACCCGCTCCGCCGGACACTGCTGCCAGGGGACAGTCTGCCGCATCAGCCCCGGTCAGGGCGGACGAGGGTCCGGGCGGGCGGCGTGGCGGGCTCCTCGGCGAGGTGCTCGACGAAGCGGTCGGTCGCCGCCGCGAACGCCGAGTCCACCTCCGCCTGGTACCGCGCGAGCCGGCCGTCGAGGTCGCGCAGCGCCTCGAGCTGGTGCACCTCGGCCATCGGTAGCCCGGCGCGCAGCGAGCGGAGCAGCTCGACGTGGCGGGGCACGTCGGTGTCGGGGCCGGCCGGCAGGAGGGTCTCGCCGTCGACGCCGAGCGGCTCGGGGACCGTGATGACCGCGATCGCGACGTCGAGGCGGGCCCGGACGAGCCGGCGCCAGTGCGCCACGCGGCGCCGCTCGGCGTTGAGGGCCGCACGGTGGTCGCTCAGCCGGTCGGCCAGGGAGGTCTCGACCACCACCGACATGCGTCCGCTCCCGTCTCCTGCGCCGCCACGTGCCGGCGGTTCACCCGGTAGTTCGACGCGGGAGGGGCCGGACTTGAGGTCCACGGCCGTCCGGGCAGGTCACGATCACCCGGCGGGCCCAACGAGGACCACGCGGACGCCCCGCCCCGTAGGCTGCCCGTGTGACGACGCGCCGGTGGAACACCGAGACCCACCTGGCGCGCGTGCGCCGGGCCCGGCGCGTCAACCGGGTGCTCGCGCTGCGGTACCCGGACGCGCACTGCGAGCTCGACTTCACGACGCCGCTCGAGCTGCTGGTCGCGACCGTGCTGTCCGCGCAGACCACGGACGTGCGCGTCAACCAGGTCACCCCCGAGCTGTTCTCGCGGTACCCGGACGCCGCGGCGTACGCGTCGGCGAACCGCGAGGACCTCCAGGACGTGCTGCGCCCGACCGGGTTCTTCCGCGCCAAGGCCGACGCGGTCATCGGCATCGGGCAGGCGCTCGTCGAACGGTTCGGCGGCGAGGTCCCGGGCCGGCTCGAGGACCTGGTGACGCTCCCGGGCGTCGGCCGCAAGACGGCGAACGTCGTGCTCGGCAACGCGTTCGGCGTCCCGGGGATCACGGTCGACACGCACGTCGGCCGGCTCGCCCGGCGCCTGGGCTGGACGGAGTCGGAGGACCCCGTCAAGGTCGAGCAGGAGCTCGGCGAGCTCGTCGAGAAGCGCGAGTGGACCATGGCGTCGCACCGGCTGATCTTCCACGGGCGGCGCACGTGCTTCGCGCGCAACCCCGCGTGCGGGGCGTGCCCGGTCGCGCTCGACTGCCCGTCGTACGGGGTGGGCGAGACCGACCCGGAGCGCGCCGAGGCGATGCTCAAGGGCTGACGCCACCCCGGGTCGGGCAGCGACGCCGGGTCGGGCGGGTGCGCCGGGTCGGGCCGGTGCGCCGGGTCAGACGGGTGCGACCTCGCGGAGCCAGCGCAGCAGCAGCTCGTTGACCCGCTCGGGGGCCTCCTCGGCGAGGAAGTGCCCGGTCCCGGGGATGAGCTCGAACCGGTACCCGGCGCCGAGCCCGCGGGCGACCCGGCCCGTCGCGGCGGCGTAGGGCGCCGAGCGGCAGCCGTCCGCGCCGCCGTGCAGCTGCAGGACCGGCACCGCCTCGGCGGCGCGCATGGCCGCGAGGTGGCGCTGGCCGTCCATCCGGGGGCCCGAGCGCACGAGCCACCGCACCTGCTCCATCGCCGAGTGCGCCGCGAACGGCACGGACGCGGCGCGCCGGTAGGTCGTCGCGACCTCCGGCGTGATCCACGCCGTGCCGCCCGACCACTCCCGCAGGAGGCGGACCACGAGGTCCGTGCGGGTCAGCGCCCGCTCGGGCAGGAGCGGGAGCTGGAAGAACGCGAGGTGGCGGGCCGCGCGCAGCCGGAGCGCGGCGCCGCGCTGCGAACGGGCCTGGAGGGGGTGCGGGGCGGACAGCGCCGCGACCGCGAGCGTCACGTCGGGCTGGTAGGCGGGCATGGCCCACGCCACCTCGCCGCCCGTGCCGCTGCCGACGACGACCGCGCGCTGCGAGCCGAGCGAGCGCACGAGCCCCGCGACGTCCCGGACGAGGGTCGGCACGTCGTAGCCGAGCGGCGGCTTGTCGGAGCCGCCCGACCCGCGCAGGTCCATCGCGGCGACCCGGTACCCCGCCTCCGCGAGCGCAGGGACCTGGTGGCGCCACGCCCACCAGAACTGCGGGAAACCGTGCAGGAGGACCACGAGCGGGGCGTCGTTGTCGTCCGGCCCGGCGAGCGCGACATGGAATCGGGCGCCGTTCGCGGCGACGTGCTGGTGCCGCCACGGTCCGTCGATGAGCAGGGTGGAGGAGTCGACGGTCACCCCGGGGAACCTACCGCCTGACGGGGTCCGCAGGGGTCGACGTCATCCGTCCGGGGTGAGCGGGCGGGCACCCGGCCGTGCACGGGCGGGCAGGGTGCGCCGTCAGGCGTCGGACGGGAGCGCGGCGTCCTCGAGCGGCTCGGCGCCGGCCTCGAGGGACGCGGCCGCCCGGCGGTCCTTGGGCGGGTCGAATCGGTAGCCGACGTTGCGGACCGTGCCGATGAGCTGCTCGTGCTCGGGCCCGAGCTTGGCGCGCAGCCGCCGGACGTGGACGTCGACCGTCCGGGTGCCCCCGTAGTAGTCGTACCCCCAGACCTCCTGCAGCAGCTGCGCACGCGTGAACACGCGGCCCGGGTGCTGCACGAGGTACTTGAGGAGCTCGAACTCCTTGTAGGTGAGGTCGAGCGGGCGGCCGCGCAGCCGCGCGGTGTACCCGCCGGCGTCGATCGTGAGCTCGCCGGACGAGATCTCCTGCGGCGCGTCGTCGTACCCCGCGGTCGCCGCGCGCTCCATGACGAGGCGGAACCGGGCCTCGACCTCGGCCGGGCCCGCGTGCTCCAGGATGATGTCGTCCGCGCCCCACTCGGCGGTGACGACCGTGAGGCCGCCCTCGGTGAGGACCAGCACGAGCGGGACCGTGAGCCCGGTGGCGCGCAGCAGCCGGCACGTCGTACGTGCGTTGACGAGGTCGCGGCGCGCGTCGAGCACGAGGATGTCGGCGTCGGGCGCGTCGACGAGCGCCGACGGCTCGACCGGGAGGACCCGCACCCGGTGCGAGAGCAGGCCGAGTGCCGGGAGCACCTGTGCCGAGCCCCCGGAGGACGGTGTGAGGAGCAGCAGATCTGCCACCGGCGGACCTCCTAGCCTGGGAGTGGCCTTCACGGTACAGGCTCGACGCCGTCCTCGACGCGGCTGTCCGGGTGGGCCTGTCTGCGACAATCGTCGCCGTGCCCCGCTCCTCGACCCCGTCCGTGCCCGTGAGCCGACCCAGCCCGGCCCCGTCCGTGGCGGGTGCGGCGACGGTCCCCGGACGGGTGCGGTAGGTCCCGGTGCAGGTCTCGACTCGTGCGGTCGCCACGGCCGCGCTCGCGGCGCTCGTCGCCGTCGCCGGCTACGTGAGCGACCCGACGGTCCTCGACGTGCCGTACGCGCAGTACGCGCTGCCCGCGGTCGTGGCGTTGCTCACGCTCGCCTTCGCGTTCGGCTGGCCCGTCCTGGCCCAGCTCCCGAGCAGGCTCGGCACGTCGGTCGTCATCGCGCTGTGCGGGGTCGGTGCCGTGGCGATGGTCCAGCGGACCGTCGACGAGCCGTACCTGCGCGGGCTGCCGATCGTGTTCGCCTTCTCGGTGCTGCTCGCGTTCGTCAACGAGCTCGCGCGGCGCGGGGGGCGCGAGCGGCTCGTCGAGTCGGTCACGGGCACCGTCGCCGGGACGCTCATCGCCGTCACCGGCGCGGGCTGGGTCGCGACGCAGCACACGCCCGGCGGGGCGAGCCTGCTCGTCGCCGGGGCGCTCGCGCTCGCGGCGGGCTCCGCGGCGTCCGCCCTGCCGTTCCACGGCTGGACCGGCGCGGGCGTCACGACCGGCGCCGCCGCTGCGGCGGGTGCCGTCGGCGGGCTCGTGCTGCCGTCGATCGACCCGGTGGCCGGTGCGCTGCTCGGCGTCGGGGTCGGGGTGCTCGTGAGCTCGCTCCAGGAGCTGTTCGACCGGCTGCCCGCGCTCTCCCGCCGGCCCGCGGCGGTCGCGGCGCTCGTCGTGCCCGTGCCGGTCACGGGGATCCTCGTGTACGTCGTCGGGCGCGTGCTCGTCGGCTGAGCGGCCCGCGCGTCAGTAGACGAGCGCCTGCGCACCCTCGGCGAGCGACTCCTCGACGAACACCGCCGCCCCGGCGATCCGCACGCCGGGCAGCACGTCGTCGGGCCCGATGCCCCGGCGGGCCGCGCACTGCGTGCAGACCGTGACCCGGCCGCCCTCGAGCACCGCCTCGATCAGGTCCGGTGCCGCGGCCGCGTGCTCGAGCACGAGGTCGGCCGCCCGCCCGGGGACGCCGAACCAGGCGGACTCGCCGGTCAGCCACAGGCTCACGTCCACGCCGGCCGCGACGCCGGCGGCGGCGACGGTCAGGGCCTGGTTCGCGGCCTCGGGCCGGTCGGTGCCGGATGTCGACTTGATCACGAGCGAGCGCCTGGGGGTCGTCACGGGAAGAGCGTAGGGGTGGGGGTCGTTAGGATCGGGGGATGCACACGCTCGAAGCAGTGTTCATCGGTCTCCTGGTCGCTTCCGCGCTGACCATCGGCTGGTTCTCGGTGTACGTGGTGTACCGGCTGTTCAAGGGCCAGCGCTGACCACCGGGTCCTGAGGCCGGGCTGCTGCGGGCGCGTCCCGCAC
The DNA here is from genome assembly GCF_053607065.1 of Cellulomonas sp. NPDC055163. NCBI lineage: Bacteria > Bacillati > Actinomycetota > Actinomycetes > Micrococcales > Cellulomonadaceae > Cellulomonas > Cellulomonas sp. NPDC055163. The sequence continues at coordinate 39,879 of NZ_JBSGSU010000018.1, forward strand.
GGTCCGACAGAGGAAGGCAGCCATGGCATTCACCCTGCCCGAGGGACTCGCTCCCGAGGTGTACCCGCTCGCGTGGCTCGTCGGGCGCTGGTCCGGCGAGGGCGTCGTCGGGTACCCCGGCATCGACGAGGCTCCCTTCACGCAGGTGGTCGAGTTCACCCACGACGGCGGCCCGTACCTCGCGTACACGTCGACCATCCGCCTCGTGGAGGTCCCCGACGACGCGGCCGCTCTCGTCGCGGACGGCGTGACGCCCGACGGCCCCGCGCACGACGACGTGCCGCCCGGCCCGGTCGACGGACCCGGGCCCGTGTGGGCGACCGAGTCCGGCTACTGGCGCGTACCGCCGGAGCGGACCTCGGACCTGACGGACGAGCAGCAGCCCGTCGAGGTGCTGCTCTCCGACCCGTCCGGGCACGTCGCGCTCTACGTCGGCGCGGTCGGCAAGGGGCGCATCGACCTCGCCAGCGACCTCATCGCGCGGACGGCCACCGGTGCCGAGGTCAGCGCGGGCAAGCGGCTCTACGGGCTCGTCGAGGGCGACCTCATGTGGGCCCACGACATCGCGGCGTTCGGCCACCCGATGCAGTCGTACGCGTCGGCGCGGCTCGCCCGGGACGGGTCCTGATGACGACGGGCACCGGGCCGGAGCTCGGGCAGGCCGTCGCGGGCACCCCGGACACGCCGCTCGCCGGGGGCGCCGGGACGCTGACCGGTGCCCCGGGAGCCGTCGGGCACGGGAGCACCGAGGGTGACGCGACGGCCGTCGTCGCCCCGCCCCGGCACACCTCGCCGCTGCTGCGCCGCCGCGGGGCCGTCGCCGGCGCCGGGCCCGACGCGGGCGTCGCGTGGCACTACGGGGACCCGACCGCCGAGCAGCGCGCGCTCACGCGCGGGGGAGCGGTCGTCGACCAGTCCCACCTCGGGGTCGTGCGCGTCGCCGGCCCGGACCGGCTCACGTGGCTGCACTCGATCACGTCCCAGCACCTCACCGACCTGGCGCCGCGGACCTCGACCGAGCTGCTCGTGCTGAGCCCGCAGGGGCACGTCGAGCACGCCGCGGGCGTCGTCGACGACGGCGAGGCGACCTGGCTGATCACCGAGGGCGCGCACGCCCCGACGCTCGCCGCGTGGCTGGACCGCATGCGCTTCACGCTGCGCGTCGAGGTGGCCGACGTGACGGACGACTGGGCCGCGATCGGGGAGCCGGTCTCCGCCGAGGGCGCCGACGGCGAGCCGATCACGTGGCGCGACCCCTGGCCGCACACCGCAGCCGGTGGCACCCGCTACGGGCCCGACGACGCGCAGCACCCCGGGCTCGACCGCGCCTGGCGCCTCGTGCTCGTGCCGCGCGCCGAGCTCGCCGAGGCCGTCGCCGCACGCGAGGCCGCCGGGTGGCCGCTCGTGGGCACGTGGGCCAGCGAGGCCGTGCGCGTCGAGGCGTGGCGCCCGCGGCTCGGACGCGAGGTCGACCACCGGTCGATCCCGCACGAGCTCGACTGGCTGCGCACCGCTGTGCACCTCGTCAAGGGCTGCTACCGCGGCCAGGAGACCGTCGCGCGCGTGCACAACCTCGGCCGGCCGCCGCGCCGGCTCGTCATGCTGCACCTCGACGGGTCCGGTCACCTGCTGCCCGAGCCGGGGGCGGAGGTCCGCGAGCTCGGGGACCTCGCGAGCGGGGGCCAGGCCGGGCGCGCGGTGGGTCACGTGACGAGCGTCGCGCGGCACCACGAGCTCGGGCCCGTCGCGCTCGCGGTGCTCAAGCGCTCGACGCCCGTCGACGCCGAGCTCGTCGTCGACTGCGACGGCGGTGCGGTCGCCGCCGGCCAGGAGGTCGTCGTCGCGGGCGAGGGGGTCTCGGCCGACCGGCCCGCCGCCCGGGGGCCCCTCACGCGCGGCCTGGGGCAGCGTCCGAGCCTGTGACCGTCCGGGCGGTGGTGCGCGCGTGAGCGAGGCGGCCGCGCCCGACGAGCCGGGGTTCCGCCGCGCCGCCCGCGTGCTCGTCTCGGCGCGCGTCCGCCAGGGCCGGGCCCGCGTGCGGACCTCGTTCGTGCCGACGCTCCAGGCCGCGGTCGCGGCGGGCCTGTCGTGGGCGCTCGCCTACTCCGTGCTCGGCCACGAGTTCCCGTTCTTCGCCCCCGTCTGCGCGTGGGTCGCGCTCGGGTTCAGCGCGGACCGGCAGGTGCGGCGCGTCGCCGAGCTCGCCGTGGGCGTCGCGATCGGCGTCGGGCTCGGTGACCTCGTCGTGCACGTCATCGGGAGCGGCCCCTGGCAGGTCGCGCTCGTGCTGCTCGTCTCGGCGATGCTCGCCCGGTTCATCGACCGCGGGGCCGTCCTCACGACGCAGGCCGGGGTGCAGGCGATCGTCATCGTGGGCCTGCCGGCCCTGTCCGCCTCCGGCAGCAGCCCCGTCGGGCGGTGGACCGACGCGCTCGTCGGCGGCCTGGTCGCGCTCGCGGTCGCGGCGCTCAGCCCCGACGACCCACGGCGCCGCCCGCGCGCGCAGGCCCGGCAGGCGGTGCTCGAGCTCGCCGGGATGCTGGACGTCCTGGCCCGCGGGCTGCGGACCGGCTCGGCGCACGACGTCGAGGACGCCCTGATCCGCGGCCGGGCGTCCCAGCCGGCGCTGGACGACTGGCGCGAGGGCGCGGCGAACGCCCGCAACCTCGCACGCGTCTCGCCCGCCGGGCGGCGGCACCGCGACGAGCTCGGTGCCCTCGGCGCCTCGGCGGTCTACGTCGACCGCGCGATGCGCAACGCGCGCGTGCTGGCGCGGCGCGCGCTGTCGGTCGTCGAGGCCGACCACGACCGGGGCCTCGGCGGGGTCGGGGGGACGCTCGAGTCGCTCGCCCGCGCCACCGAGTCGCTCGCGGCGGCGCTCGCTGTCGGGGGCGCCACGCTCCCGACCCGGCGGGAGCTGGTCGCGGTCGCCGAGCGGCTGGACCCGTTCCGCCTGGCGCCCGACGACTGGCAGGTGCAGAGCCTCGTGCTGCTGCTCCGCTCGCTCACCGTCGACCTGCTCGAGGCGGCGGGCACGCCAGGCGCCGAGGCGCGCGAGGTGCTCCCGGAGCTGTGACGGCGCGCGGCCGCACGGGACCGGGGTGGCGTCGACCTGCGCGGCAGCGCCCGGGGCGCGGCGGCCACGTAGGCTCACCCCGTGATCGGAGCCGTGCAGACCCTCGTCTATGTCGCGTTCTACGTCGTGATCTTCCTGCTCGCGGTGTGGGCGCTGGTCGACGTGCTGCGACGCCCCGCGCAGGCGTTCCTCAGCGCGGGGAAGCGGACCAAGAAGTTCTGGGGGCTCGTCCTCGGGGTCGCGGCGCTGCTGGCGTTCGTCGCGCTGCCGTACCCGATCGGCTTCGGGTACCTCAGCTTCCTCGCGCTCGGCAGTGCGGTGGCGGCCGTCGTCTACCTCGTCGACGTCAAGCCCGCGGTGTCGCCGTACTCGGGCGGGCGTGGAGGCGGGCGCGGTCCGTCGGGTCCGCGCGGCGGCTGGTGAGAGCGGCGCCCGGGAGAGCGGCGCCCGGCAGGGCGCTGCGGGTGAGGGCGCTGCGGGTGAGGGCGCTCACCGCGTCGGCGACCCCCGGGGCCGCGCGACCGGTATCCGCCGCGCGCCCGGCCCCCGGCGCGGGGGAGCGCTGGTGAGGGCCGTGGTCCAACGGGTCACGAGCGCGTCCGTCACGGTCGACGGCCGGGTCGTGGGCCGGATCGACCGTCCGGGGCTCGTCGCGCTCGTCGGCGTGACACCCGGCGACGGCCCCGCGCAGGTCGAGCTGATCGCCCGCAAGATCGCGGACCTGCGGATCCTGCGCGACGAGCAGTCCGTGCTCGACGCGGGCGCGCCCGTGCTCGTCGTCAGCCAGTTCACGCTCTACGCCGACACCCGCAAGGGCCGGCGGCCGACGTGGAACGCCGCCGCCCCCGGCCACGTCGCCGAGCCGCTCGTCGACGCGGTCGTCACGGCGCTGCGGGCGCGGGGCATCGAGGTCGCGACCGGGGTGTTCGGGGCGGACATGGCCGTCGAGCTCGTCAACGACGGGCCCGTGACGATCCTGCTGGAGTCGGTGCCCGAGCCCGCGTGAGGCTGCCCGGCGTCCTCACGCCCTCAGACGAACAGGCACGTGATGACGAAGCGGATGTCCTTCGAGAACGTGTACGTGCTGTCGCCCTCGTTCGCCTCACCGAGGTCGCTCACGAAGTAGTCCTTGCCGTTCTTGATGACGACGAACGCCACGGGCGACGGTCGCGTGTAGCTGCGCAGGCCGGGGCCGTAGGTGACCTTCGAGCACGAGTACACCCCGCCGTACTCCCACGTCGCCGGGTCCTTCGGGTTCGACCCGGTCCCGGCCGACGCCGGGGCGAGGGTCGTGAGGACCGCGGTCCCGGCGAGGACGGCGGCGGCGACGGTCGAGGTGATCCTGCGCACGAGCACTCCTGGTGAGTCAGCCGGCCACCCGGTGCGGCCGGACCAGCGGGCGCCACGGTAGGGACGGTGGACGGGCCCGCGGAAGGCGTTTGCTCCGGGTATGCCCGACGGTGCCGCTTCATGCCGCGCCGGTATCTTGCGCCGGTCGGGTGACACGGGTCGCCTGACCGCCGGAGTCCTCGCAGCGCGGTGCGAGGGTGGTCGCCGCGCACGGCCCCACCGTCCACCCGGCGGTCTCACCGGCGGACGAGGGGCACCGGCTCGGGGTGAGGCGGTGCGCACCCCGCGGCCGAGCGCGCGCAGGGGGAACGCATGCACCAGCCAGTCATCCGCACGGCGGTCGTCGTCGTCGGTCCGTTCGTCGACGACGCAGGCGAGCCGTGGAGGGGCGAGGTCACGGTGACCTCGTCGACCCCGCGCGTCTGGGCCGCCACCGGAGCGGTCGTCGCACCCCGGCCGGTGCCCGTCGTCCTCGCCGCCGACGGGACAGCGACGCTCGACCTGCCCGTCACCGACCAGCCCGGGTTCACCGACGGGGCCGGGCGCGCGCTCACAGGATGGACCTACACGGTCGACGTCGTGCTCGACGGCGCGCCCTACGCGCGCCACACGTTCGCCCTCCCGTCGCGGGTCTCCGCCGACGGGCCGGTGCGGCTCGTCGTGCTGCCCGACGGCGGCAGCGTCGCTGCGCCTGCCGGTGCCGCGGCGGCTCCCGGTGCCACGACGCCCGGGCCGGCTCCCGTGGCGGACCCGCGACCGGAGTGGCCCGCGCTGACCGGGACGTCGACGACCCGCCCCGCACCGGCACCCGCCCGCGAGCGCGCGCTGTCGCGGCGTGAGACGTTCCGCGCGGGTGCGGTCGCGCTCGGCGCCGCGGCGCTGACCGGGTG
>NZ_JBSGSU010000019.1:0-20818 GCF_053607065.1 Cellulomonas sp. NPDC055163
CGTCCGCGGGTTCGCGGCGCGAGGCGTCCGGGTGCGCGCCGGCCGAGGGGTCGCCGCGGCGGCGTCCGGGCCGGTCGGGGGAGGTGTCTGCGTCACACCACGAACCTATCCACTCCTTCCCGGTGCGGGCATCCGCTGGGGCGTGTCCGGGCCCACCCGCGCCGACGCGTTCACACGCCCGTGACCTTGATGGGGTGTGCCGGGGCGGGGACGTGCGTACGCTCGGGCAGGTGAGAGCCATCCGACGATTCACGGTCCGTACCCTCCTGCCGGTCGAGCTCGCTGACCTGGACGAGCTCGCCCACAACCTCCGATGGTCGTGGCACGCGCCCACGCGCGACCTGTTCGCGGAGATCGACCGCGACCTGTTCGCGCAGGTCGGGCGCGACCCCGTGGCGCTCCTGGGTGCCCTGGCGCCCGAGCGCCTCGCCTCGCTCGCCGGTGACGAGGCCTTCGTCCAGCGCGTCCGCGAGACCGTCGAGGACCTCCACCACTACCTGAGCGCCCCGCGCTGGTACCAGCAGCAGAGCGACGACGCGCGCGGCAGCCTGCCCACGTCGATCGCGTACTTCTCGCCCGAGTTCGGCATCACGTCCGTCCTCCCGCAGTACTCCGGCGGCCTCGGGATCCTCGCGGGCGACCACCTCAAGAGCGCCTCCGACCTCGGCGTGCCGATCGTCGGCGTCGGCCTGCTGTACGGCGCCGGGTACTTCAAGCAGTCCCTGACACGCGACGGCTGGCAGGTCGAGACGTACCCGGTGCTCGACCCCGACGGCCTCCCGCTGACGCTCGTGCGCGAGGAGGACGGCACGCCGGCCGTCGTCACGGTCGACCTGCCCGGCGGGCGCGTGCTGCACGCGCACGTGTGGAGCGCCGCCGTCGGCCGTGTCCCGCTGCTCATGCTCGACTCGAACGTCCCCGAGAACGACGAGGCCGCGCGCCGCGTCACCGACCGCCTGTACGGCGGCGGCGGGGAGTACCGCCTCCAGCAGGAGCTGCTGCTCGGCGTCGGCGGCGTGCGCGCGCTGCGGCTGTGGTCGCGCCTGACCGGTGCGCCCGAGCCCGAGGTCTTCCACATGAACGAGGGCCACGCGGGCTTCCTCGGCGTCGAGCGGATCCGCGAGCTCGTCACCGAGCAGGGCCTCGGCTTCGACGAGGCGCTCGAGGCCGTGCGCGCCGCGACCGTGTTCACGACGCACACACCCGTGCCCGCCGGCATCGACCGGTTCGAGGCCAAGCTCGTCGCGCAGTACTTCGGCGGCGACCGCGCGGTCGAGGGCCTCCCCGTCGAGCGCGTGCTCGCGCTGGGTGCCGAGGACCACGAGGGCGGCGACCCGCTGCTGTTCAACATGGCGCTCATGGGCCTGCGGCTCGGGGGGCGCGCCAACGGCGTCTCGCTGCTGCACGGGGCCGTCTCGCGCGGCATGTTCAGCGGGCTCTGGCCGGGCTTCGACGACGCCGAGGTCCCGATCAGCTCGATCACGAACGGCGTGCACGCCCCCACGTGGGTCGACCGCCGCCTCGTCGACGTCGCCGCCCGTGCGCTGAGCGCCGACGAGATCGCGACCGGCAACGGCTGGCTGCGCGAGGACGGCGTGGGCGACCGGGACCTGTGGGAGCTGCGCCGCACGCTGCGCGCCCAGCTCGTCGAGGACGCGCGCTCGCGGCTGCGCTCGTCGTGGCGTCAGCGCGGGGCCAGCCCCGCGGAGCTCGGCTGGGTCGACGACGTGCTCTCGCCCGACGTGCTCACGATCGGCTTCGCGCGCCGCGTGCCGACCTACAAGCGCCTGACGCTCATGCTGCGCGACCCCGAGCGGCTGCGCTCGCTGCTGCTCGACCCCGAGAAGCCGGTCCAGCTCGTCATCGCGGGCAAGTCGCACCCCGCCGACGACCAGGGCAAGCGCCTCATCCAGCAGCTCGTCCGGTTCACCGACGAGGCCGACGTCCGCCACCGCATCGTGTTCCTGCCGAACTACGACATCGCGATGGCCAAGACGCTCTACCCGGGCTGCGACGTGTGGCTCAACAACCCGCTGCGCCCGCTCGAGGCGTGCGGCACGTCGGGCATGAAGGCCGCGCTCAACGGCGGGCTCAACCTCTCGATCCTCGACGGCTGGTGGGACGAGTGGTTCGACGGCGAGAACGGCTGGGCGATCCCGACGGCCGACGGCGTCGAGGACCCGGACCGCCGCGACGACCTCGAGGCGTCGGCCCTGTACGACCTCATCGAGAACCAGGTCGCCGCGCGGTTCTACGACCGTGACGACGCCGGGCTGCCGGTGCACTGGCTCAGCATGGTGCGCCACACCCTCGCGACGCTCGGCCCGAAGGTCCAGGCCACGCGCATGGTCGCGGACTACGTGCAGCACCTCTACGTGCCCGCGGCGGCGGGCGGTCGCTCCCTCAACGGCTCGGCCGACTACGACGGCGCGCGGGAGCTCGCCGCCTGGAAGGGCAAGATCCGCACCGGCTGGTCGCAGGTCCGCGTCGACCACGTCGAGTCCGGCGGCGTCGGGGAGGTCGCGAAGGTCGGCGACACGCTGCACGTCAAGGCGTACATCTCGCTCGGCGAGCTGAGCCCGCAGGACGTCGAGGTGCAGGTCGTGCACGGCAAGGTCTCGGAGGCCGACGAGCTCGGCTCGTTCACTGTCGCCGCGCTCGCCCCGACCGAGACGTTCGAGGCCGGGCGGCACGCGTTCGCGGGCGACGTCCGGCTCGACGCCTCGGGACCGTTCGGGTACACCGTGCGCGTCGTGCCCAAGCACAAGGGCCTGAGCTCGATCGCCGACGTGGGGCTCGTCGCCAACGCGGCGTCCTGACCGCACCGCACGTCCTGTGGGGCCCGTCGTCGCATCGCGGCGGCGGGCCTCACGGCTGTCCGCGTCGACCCGGCGACGTGCGTGGCGCGTCCGGGTGCAGCAGCCGAACCCGGGGTGCGGGCGTCAGTCCCCGAGCTCGGCGGCGAGCGCGCGCCCCGCGGTCCGGCCCGTGTGCAGGCAGCCGCCGAGGAACGTGCCCTCGAGCGCGCGGTGGCCGTGCACGCCGCCGCCGCCGAAGCCCGCGGCCTCACCGACCGCCCACAGCCCGGGCAGCACCGTGCCGTCGGGGCGCAGCGCGCGCGCCGACGTGTCCGTGAGGACACCCCCGAGCGTCTTGCGGGTGAGTACCGAGAGGCGCACCGCGAGCAGGGGCCCGTGCGCGGGGTCGAGCATCGCGTGCGGCTTCGCGACGCGGATCACGCGGTCGACGACGTACCGGCGGGCCATCGCCGTCGCGACGACCTGGTGGTCCTTGCCCAGGCCGGACGCGACCTGCTGGTCACGCTCACGGATCGTGCGCTCGAGCGCGTCGGGGTCGATGCGGCGCGTACCGGTCAGCGCGTTCATGCGCGCGGCGAGCGCCGCTGGCGTGTCGGCCCACAGGAACTCGGGCGACTCCTCGGCGAACGCCTCGACCGGCCCGACCGCTCCGGGGAGCACACGCTGCAGCAGCAGCCGCACGTCCTTGCCGGTCAGGTCCGGGTTCTGCTCCGACCCGGAGAGCGCGAACTCCGCGCCGAGGATCGTCCTGTCGAGCACGAACCACGAGTGGTCGTCGCCTCGGCCGGCGATGTGCTGGAGCGCGCCGAGCGAGTCGAACCCGGGGAAGAGCGGCGCCGGGAGCCGGTGGCCGTCCGCGTCGAGCCACAGCGAGGACGGGCCGGCGAGGATGCGGATGCCGTGCCGGCCCCACACGGGGGAGTGGTTGGTGATCCCCTCGGGGTAGTGCCACATGCGGTCCTCGTGCACGACGGCGGCGCCCGCGTCCCGGGCGGCGACGATCCCCGAGCCGTCGACCGAGTCCGGGACGCCGGACAGCATGCGCTCGGGGAGCCGCCCCGCCGTCGCCGGCCACGTCGCACGCACGAGGTCGTGGTTCGCGCCGATGCCACCCGTCGCGACGACGACCGCGCTCGCGGACACCTCGAAGCCGCCGACGACCTCGCGCGAGCTCGGCACGGCCCGCTCGACCGCGGCGGGTGCCAGGACGTCGCCGCGGACGCCGACGACCCGCCCGTCGCGCTCCACGAGACCCGTCGCGCGGTGGCGCGTGCGGACCTTGACGAGGCCGGCGTGGTGCGCGTCGAGCAGTGCCCGGGCGAACGGCTCGACGATCCCCGGCCCGGTGCCCCACGTGACGTGGAACCGCGGGACCGAGTTGCCGTGGCCCCCGGCGAGGCCGCCGCCGCGCTCGGGCCACTGCACCAGCGGGAACCACCGCACCCCGAGGCCGTGCAGCCAGGGCCGCAGCTCACCGGCCGCGAAGTCCACGAAGCTCTCGGCCCACGCGCGCCCGTGGTGGTCGGGGCTGCCCGGGCCGGTGTCGGGCGCGAACCCGGCGGAGCCGAGCCAGTCGGCGAGCGCGAGCTCGGCGGAGTCGTGCACGCCGAGGCGGCGCTGCTCGGGGGAGTCGACGAGGAACAGCCCGCCGAACGACCACCACGCCTGCCCGCCGATGCCCGACGACGGCTCGGTGTCGAGCAGGAGCACCCGGCGCCCGGCGCGCGTGAGCTCGGCGGTGGCGACGAGCCCGGCGAGGCCCGCACCGATGACCACGACGTCGGCGTTGTCCGTCATGCGGGCACCCTACCTGCGGCGGAGGTCGCTCCTCCGGCGTATGACGCAGTGGCATCGGGTCGGGCTCGCGGTGGATGCGCGCGGCGCCACGAGCCCTCGACGATGGGAGCCATGACGACGACCCCCAGCGCGTCCCGTGCCCTGACCGCGCCCCGTGTCCTGACCGCGCTCGCCTCCGGCCTGACCACCACCGCCTGGTACGCGATGCCGGACGTCCTCGCGTCCCGCACCGCACGCGGCTGGGCGAAGGCCGGGATCGCCGCGGTGGCGGTCGCCATCGGGCTCCCAGAGCTGCGTCCCGAGCTCGCGAAGCTCCGGGCCGCTGCGGCGTCCGCGTCCGCCGCCGGCGTGCCCGCGCCGACCGAGCCATGCGTGAGCGCGGACGGCGCCCACGGCACGGCCGGCACCCCCGCTGCGGCTGGGTCGCAGCGCACCGAGGGCACCGTCGGTGCGGAGGGTGCGGAGCCGGAGCGGTCGGCCTCCCCCGCGTTCCGCGTCCGGGTCGTCGCGTCCGGCGTCGTCGCCGTCGCCGTCGTCGGCTCCGTGGCGGGGACGGTCGCCGCCGAGCGCTGGCTGTTCCGCCGCGGTGAGGCGCGCGCTGCCGCAGGGGTGCGGTTCGCCCACACCCGCGCCGCCGCGGTCCTCGGTGCTCTCACCGTCGCGCTCGCGCTGGTCCCGCCGCCGTCCGACGACGAGGACACGGGCGGCCCGGGCGCCGGGCGGGCCTGACCGCGGCGGCGGAGCGCTGCGGCCACGGTGGCAGCGGGGAGCCGCGCAGCCGGTCGTCGACGCGGGCGGTCCGGTCAGCCCGCGAGCTCGGCGAGCACGCGCGCGGGCAGCCACCGCGACGCCGACTCGAGCATCCCCACGAACGCCACGACGAGCCCGTAGAACGCGTAGAGGCTGACCGGGACCGCGAGGAGCCACTCGCGCACCGACCCCGTGCGTCCGAGCACGGGGACCCCGCCCCAGCCGTTGCGCTGCCACACGCGCCGCAGCACCCGGTTCTCCGCCCACCACCGCGGCGGGTCGGGCGTCCACGGCCACAGCAGCGGCACCCCGCCGGTCGTGAGCGCGTCGCCGAGCACGTGCACCGCCGCGCCGAGCGCGACGCACACCGCGAGCCAGGTCGGGTCCTCGGGGGCGAACACCGTGATCGCGGCGGCGACCCCGGTGGCCAGCAGCCACGACCGGAGCCACGTCGCGTCGCTCGTCATGCGCAGCGCCTTCGCGGCGTACGCGACCAGGAGCAGCGAGACGACGCCCGCCCCGACCGCGAGCGTCCCGACCGGGCTCGGCACCCGCGCGGCGCCGAGCAGCAGCGCGAGGCCGGCGAACACCGCGATGCCGAGCAGCGAGTGCGTCCCGTGCCGGTGCCCGCCCGAGACGTGCGCGACGCCGCGGGTGACGTGGCGGGAGAGCGGGGGCAGCGAGTGGCTGATCGTGCCGGCGTGGTGGTCGGCGTCCGGAAGCATCGCCGCACCTGCGCACACCGCGGCGCCGATCAGCAGCCCGCTGGAGTGCACGGGGTACCAGCCGAGCATCAGCGGCCCCGAGCCGGCGACGGCGAACCAGGCCGCGGCCCCGGTCGCCGCGTGGTTCGCGCCCATCATCGTGCCGCGCTCTCCCGTCGTGCCGTCGTCGCCGGCGGACCTCGACGGCCCGCCCGGCACCGGAACCTACTACGGCGCGGGAACGGACGAATCGTGATAGAAGGCGCAGGTCAGCGACGTGCCGGCGCCCAGCGCCGACACCCAGCGCCCGCGCCCGTGCCCGCGCCCGTGCGCGGCGCGGGGTGACGTCGTCCCGCGTCGCCTCAGTGCGCCGTGCGGCCCAGGTAGACCCGCATGCTCAGCGCCTCGAACAGCGCGCGCTCCCCGGGCCCCGGGTGCAGGGCGCCGTTGATCGCCGCCGTGCTGAGCTCGTCAGGCCGCTCCCAGGTCGAGTCCCACGCGAGCTCCCAGCCGGCGTCCGGCGCGGCGGCGAGGGCGACCTCGACCGGGTCGAGCGCGCCGTTCACCGCGAGCAGCACGCTGCGGCCCCCGTCGGCCCCGGCCCGGACCATCTGGAGCGTGCGGATCGACGGGTCGTGCCAGCGGTCGTGGTCGAGCTCGACGCCGTCGGGCCCGTACCAGGCCAGGTCGGGCGGGCCGCCCTCGGTCACGGGTGCGCCGGTGTAGAACTGCGTCGCACGCAGCGCCGCGTTCTCCCGCCGCAGGCGCAGGAGGTGGCGCGCGGTCGCGAGCAGGTCCTGCCGCCACGGTGCGGGGTCCCACGACACCCACGAGAGCTCGCCGTCCTGGCAGTACGCGTTGTTGTTGCCGAGCTGGGTGCGGCCGAGCTCGTCGCCCGCGGTGATCATGGGCGTCCCGGCGGCGAGCACGAGGGTCGCGAAGAGGTTGCGGATCGAGCGGCGGCGCAGCGGCAGGATGTCGGCGCCGACCGAGTCCGCGCGCAGCGGGCCCTCGATCCCGTGGTTCCAGGACCGGTTGTCGTTCGACCCGTCGCGGTTGTTCTCGCCGTTCGCGGCGTTGTGCTTGTGGTCGTAGGCCACCAGGTCGGCCATCGTGAAGCCGTCGTGCGCCGTGACGTAGTTGACCGACGCGACCGGACCGCGCGCGAGCGGCGGGTCGCCGTGGCCGAACAGGTCGACCGAACCGGCCAGGCGCGTCGCGAGCGCGCGGACCCGGTGCCCGGGCAGGCCGTGCGCCGCGCGTGCGGGGTCGGCGAGCCAGAACGAGCGGACCGCGTCCCGGAACCGGTCGTTCCACTCGGCCATCGGGGCGGGGAAGTGCCCCGTGCGCCACCCGCCGGGGCCGACGTCCCACGGCTCGGCGACGAGCTTGAGCCCGAGCAGGCTCGGGTCGGTCGTGAGCGCGACGAGGAACGGGTGGTCGGGGTCGTAGCCGTCCGGACCTCGACCGAGCGTGACCGCGAGGTCGAAGCGGTAGCCGTCGACACCGATCTCGTCCGCCCAGTACCGCAGCGAGTCCATCGCGAGCTGCACGACCTCGGGGCGCCGGAAGTCGAGCGAGTTCCCGGTCCCGGTCATGTCCGTGAGACCCGCGGGGGAGCCGCCGCCGTGCAGGTAGTAGCGCGCGTTGTCGAGACCGCGCCAGCTCAGGTGCTGTCCGGGCAGCCCGCCCTCGCACGTGTGGTTGTAGACGACGTCGAGCAGGACCTCGAGCCCCGCCTCGTGCAGCGCGTGCACCGCGGCGCGCACCTCCGCGAGCACCGCCGCAGGGCCGGCGTCGCGCGCGGCCTGCGTCGCGTACGCCGCGTGCGGGGCGAAGAAGCCGAGGGTGTTGTAGCCCCAGTAGTTGGTCAGCCCGCGGTCGAGCAGGTGCGGCTCCGACGCGGACGCGTGCACCGGCAGCAGCTCGACCGCCGTGACGCCGAGGGACAGCAGGTGGTCGAGCGTCGCCGGGTGCGCGAGGCCCGCGTACGTCCCGCGCAGCTCGGGCGGCAGCGCGTGCAGCTGCTGCGTGAGCCCGCGCACGTGCGCCTCGTAGACGACCGTCTCCGACCAGGGCACCGACGGGCGGTTCGCGGCGGGGTCGGGACCCAGCGCACGGACCGCACGGGTGTCGACGACGACCGAGTGCGGCACGTGCGGCGCCGAGTCGCGCGGGTCCGCCGCGCCGTAGGGGTCGCCGACGAGGTCGTCGCCGACGACGTGCCCGTAGGTCTCGGGCCGGTGCGCGACCTCGCCGACGAGCCCGCGGGCGTACGGGTCGACGAGCAGCTTCGCGGGGTTGTAGCGGTGCCCGCCCACGGGGTCCCACGCACCGTGCGCGCGGAAGCCGTACCGCTGACCGGGTGCGACGCCGGCGACGTACGCCCAGAAGACGCCGTGCTCGGGGCCGTCGAGCGGGACGCGCCGCTCGACCCACGACGGCTCCGCACCCGCGGCGGCGTCCGGTGCGGCCGCGTCGAGCAGGCACAGGTCGACCGCCCGGGCGTGCGGCGCGCGCACGGCGACGCTCACGCCCCCGTCGACGACGTGGACGCCGAGCGGGGGCACGGGCCGGCGGCGGGGCGCGGCGGGTCGGGGCGGTTCGGCGTGGTGCACGGCGCCCATTGTGAACCCCCGACGTTTCCGGCACTGGACACTCGGTGGGTGACCTCGGCCGGTGCGGGTAACGTTCCGCGCGTGAGAATCGTGGTGTGCGTCAAGCACGTGCCGGACATCCAGTCGGAGCGGGCGCTCGGACCCGACGGTCGCGTCGTGCGCGACCAGGGGGACGGGACGCTCAACGAGCTCGACGAGAACGCCCTCGAGGCGGCGCTCGCGCTCGTCGAGGAGCACGGCGGCGAGGTCGTCGCGCTCACCGTCGGGCCGGACGACGCGGTCGACGCGGTCCGCAAGGGCCTCCAGATGGGCGCCGAGCAGGCGGTCCACGTGCTCGACGACGCGGTCGCCGGGTCCGACGCGTTCGGCACCGCGACGGTGCTCGCGGCCGCGATCCGCCGCATCGGCGCGGACGCGCCCGTCGACCTCGTGGTGACCGGCATGGCCGGGCTCGACGGCCTCACCTCGCTGCTCCCGAGCGCGCTCGCGCACCTGCTCGACCTGCCGCAGCTCACGCTGGCGGCGGAGCTCACGGTCGCCGACGGCGCCGTCACGGTGCGCCGCGAGCTCGACCACGCGAGCGAGGTCCTCACCGCGCCGCTGCCGGCGCTCGTCTCGGTCACGGACCAGGCCAACGACCCGCGCTACCCGAACTTCAAGGGCATCATGGCCGCCCGCAAGAAGCCCGTCGACGTGCTCACCCTCGCCGACCTGGGTGTCGACCCCGCGTCGGTCGGCGGCGACGCCGCGTGGACCGAGGTCGTCGAGGCGGCCCCGCGCCCGGCGCGCGAGAACCGCGTGCTGGTCAACGACGACGGCGAGGCGGGCCTGCGGCTCGCCGCGTGGCTCGTCGAGAACAAGCTCGTCTGAGCACCGAGTCCCGGAGGACCGCACCACCATGACGACGACCCTGACCGGACCCGTGCTCGTGCTGCTCGACCACGCGTCGACCGGTGCCCTGCGCACGACCGTCCTCGAGCTCCTCACCATCGCCCGCGGGCTCGGCACCGTGCACGGCGCGTGGGTCGCCGCTGCGGGCACCCCCGCCGCGGCCGGGCCCGACGACGCCACGCTCGCGCAGCTCGGTGAGCACGGCGTCGAGGCCGTGCACGTGGTCGACCTCGGCACCGCCGACGCCCGGCTGAGCCCGGTCGTCGCGGAGGGTCTCACGGCGCTCGCGGCCGGCACCGGGGCGTCGGCCCTGCTGCTGACCTCGTCGTTCGAGAACAAGGAGGTCGCGGCCCACGTCGGTCTCGAGGCACGCGCCGGTGTCGTGGTCGACGCGTCGGGCGCCGAGGTCGACGACCAGGGCCGCGTCGTGGTCGCGAAGACGGTGTTCGCGGGCACCTGGAACACGCGCTGCGCGATCCGCACGGACCTCGCGGTCGTCGCGCTCAAGGCGAACTCCGTCCAGGCGGTGCCCGCGGGCGCCGCGTCCGCCCCCGCGACCGAGCGGCTGTCCGTCGCCGTGAGCGAGGCGGCGGGCCGGGCGAGCGTTGTCGAGCACACCGAGCGCGTCGCGTCCGACCGCCCGGCGCTCGGCGAGGCGCAGGTCGTGGTCGTCGGCGGGCGCGGCACCAACGGTGACTTCTCCGCGGTCGAGGAGCTCGCCGACGTGCTCGGCGGAGCGGTCGGCGCCACGCGCGTCGCGACCGACGAGGGCTGGATCGGGCACGACGCGCAGATCGGCCAGACCGGTGTCACGATCGCGCCCAAGCTCTACATCGGCGCGGGCGTCTCGGGCGCGGTGCACCACCGCGGCGGGATGCAGTCGTCGGGGACGATCGTCGCCGTGAACTCCGACCCCGAGTCGCCGATCTTCGAGATCGCGGACTACGGCATCGTGGGCGACCTGTTCGCGGTGCTGCCGCAGACCGCGGCCGAGCTGCGGCGCCTCCAGGGCTGAACCCGCTGGTCGGCCGGCTCCCGGACTGACCGGCAGCGGGTCCACCGGCCCGGGGACCGAGCGCCGCGGCCGGCTTCCCGACACCCGGACGGGACGGTGCAGCGGTATCGCCCCCGCCGCACCGGCCCGTCCGCGGCGGTCAGCTCGCCGTGCAGGTCGTGGTGATGCCGCTGCCGCTGCCCGTGGCCTGGAAGCCGACCTCGGTCGCCTGACCGGCGCCGAGCGCGCCGTTCCAGCCGACGTTCGTCAGCCGCACCGTGCCGGAGCTCGCGCTGCGGTCGGCGTTCCAGGCGCTCGTGATCGTCGCCCCGGCCGGCAGCGTCATGCCGACGGTCCAGCCCCGGATCGCGGAGGAGCCGGCGGTGACCCGCACGCTGACGACGAAGCCGCCGTTCCACTGGTTGACGGAGGTCGTGGCCGTGCACCCGGCCCCTGGCTCCGTGGTCGGCGTGGGGGGTGACGGTCGGGCTCGGCGTGGGCTCCGACGTGACCGTCGGCGTCGGCGTCGGCGTCGGCGTCACCGTGGGCGTCGGCTCCGGGCCGGCGGGCAGGGTCGGCGTCTGCCAGGAGCGCCACTGCGTGAGGGTGCCCTGGGCGCGGCTCGAGATGCGCAGGACGCCCGGCGCGCTCCCGGTCCCGAGCAGGAACTTCTGGATGTTCTGCTGCAGCGGCGTGCGCCACTCGGGCCGGTTGGCGCAGTGGCTGCCGTCCTGCACGTCGGACCAGTACGTCAGGTTCTCCCTCGCCCCGAGCGCCTGGTAGACCTCCGCGCCGCCGAGGGCCGCCACGCTGGCGGACCGCGGGCCCAGGTTGGCGATGTGCGGGTTGTCCATGACGAGGAGCCCGCGCGGGGCGACGAGGCCGACGACCTGGTGGGTGTCGATCGGCAGCCGGTTCGGGTTTCCCGTGAACGTGCCGAACGCGTCGCCGAGCCACGGCTGCTCGCCGTACGCGCTGCTCAGGCTCTGTGCGCCCTCGCCGGGGATGCCGCGGAAGATCGGCACACCCGCGCTGCCGGACTCGATGGGCATCGTGAGGGCGATGCGCTGGTCGAACGCGCCGGTGACGAACGCGCCCTTGCCGAACCGCGAGCACCCGGTGACGCCGGTCGCGTCGGCCTTGAGGATCGTGCCGCCCGACTGCTCGACCACGTCGATGATCCGGCTCACCCCCCACGCCCAGGACATCAGGAGCCCGGTGCTGCTCGACGAGCCGTAGAGCGTGTAGAACGCGCCCTGCTTGTTCGCCCGGCCGGTGCCCTCCTTGCCGACCGCGTACGGGTCGTAGCTGATGACGGCGGCTCCGGCGGCCTTGATCGTGGCGGTGTCGCCGCCGAAGCCGCCGTAGACGATCACGGCGGGGAACGGTCCGGTGCCGCTGGGGAGGTCGACCTTGGCGGAGAAGCTCGAGCTCCGGCCCTGGTAGGACGTGTTCACGGTGATGCTGGTCCGCGAGACGGTGCCGGAGACCGTCGGCCTCGTCGGCTTCTCGCCGTAGACGAACTTCTCGGCGAGCCGCCGGGTGAGCTCGCGCTGGCAGCGCCAGTCCGCGCGCGAGGCGGTGCGGGTGCCGTCGAGACGCGCGAAGGGGTCGGGCAGCTGGGCGTTGGTGGGCAGCGAGCCGGCCTCGGGCAGGGTGGGGACGGTGCAGCCGGCACCCTCGTTCTCGACGGCGGAGGCGAACGGCGCGGCCTGGGCGGTCGCGGCGCGGGGGAGGTCGGCGAGCGCCGCGGCGGCCGTGAGCGCGGCGACGGCGAGGATGACGACGGCGGTGCGGTGCTTCGAGCGGCCCGGTCCGGTCACAGGGCTCTCCCTCCAGGTGGAGGCGACGCCTCGCCCTCGAGGAGACCGCGAAACTATCGCCGTACTTCCCGGGATTCTTCCTGGTGGACCCGACGTTCCGGTGCGCGGGAGGCGGTGTCCAGCGCGTGAATCCCTGTGGTCGCATCTTCACCGGTGGAGATGCGCCGCGTCCGCGACGGGCCTTCTCAGGCAGATGCACACGTCGTCCCGGCGCGCTGGAACGGCTCGGGCGAGACGGGTGTCCGCGCGCTGTGATGTGCGCGCTCACACTCGAAACTTTCCGGAGCTGCGTCAGGCCAGCTCGCGCAGCCAGGCCAGGGCCTGCGCACCCTGCGCCCGCTGGAACCGCCGCAGGTTGGGGATCCCGAGCGGCGCCGGCTGCAGCGACCCGTAGGCGAAGAAGCCCGCCAGCCCGGCGAGCCCCGCGCGCAGGTCCTCGGGCGCGACGCCCTCGGAGACCGGGTGCGACCAGAAGATCTCCTGCGGGTCACCCCCACCCTGCATCGCGATGCTCGGCAGCATGAACGCCAGGTCGAGCCACGGCGCCCCGACGCTCGCGTGCGGCCAGTCGATGAGCGCGACCCGGTTGCGGTCACGGTCGATCATGATGTTGTCGGCCCGCAGGTCCCCGTGCACCAGCGCGTCGCCGGCGCACACGCGCAGCGCGTCCTGCTCCCACCGCACGAGGTCGTCGAGGTGCTCGTGCGCCCACCGGCCCAGGTCGCCGGCCGTCCGGGCAGCGGCCTCGAGCTCCTCGTGCGGCCACCGGGCGAGCGAGCGCCAGCCCGTGAAGTCGGGTGCGAGCAGGTCGTCCGTGCGCGGCAGCCGGTGCCCGGGCAGCGGCTGGGCGTGGGCCAGCGGGACGAGCGCGCCGAGCACGAGCGCGAGCTCCTCCGGGTCCCACGGCAGGAGCGGCGGGCGGCCGTGCGAGACCTCGAACCCCAGCAGGACCCAGTCGTCGTCCTCGTCGAACCACAGCAGGCGTGGCGCGGGGACCTCGGGCGGGAGCGCGGCCGCCGCACGGATCTCCGCGCGGGCGAACTCGGGCGACGTCGGGTTCTGCTCGGGCGAGACCGCCTTGACGAACACCCCGCGCCCGTCCGCCAGCTCGAGGACCGCCGCGAAACCCGGGCTGAAGCCCGTCGTCGCGCTCGTCTCGGCGCTCACCTGGGACCCCGCGAGCTCCGCGATGCGCGCGCGCACGGCCCTCGGCAGGTCGCGCCAGTCGAGGCGCTGACCGCTGAACGCGAGCGGCGAGGGGTAGACGGCGTCGGGACTCACGCACACATCCTGCCAGCGCGGTTCGTACACTCGTGCAGGTGAGTGTCTATCTGGACCACGCGGCGACCACGCCGATGCTCCCCGAGGCGGTCGCCGTCCTCACCGAGCACCTGGTCCGGACCGGCAACCCGTCGTCGTTGCACGCCGCCGGACGGGCGGCCCGGCGCACCGTCGAGGAGGGCCGCGAACGCCTCGCGGCGGCCCTCGGCGCGCGCCCCAGCGAGGTCGTCGTGACCGGCGGGGGCACCGAGGCGGACAACCTCGCGGTCAAGGGCCTCTTCTGGGGCCGGCGCACCCACGACGCGTCGCGCCGGCGCATCCTGGTCTCCGCGGTCGAGCACCACGCGGTGCTCGACCCGGCGTTCTGGATGGCCGAGCACGCGGGCGCCGAGATCGTCCTCCTGCCGGTCGACGGCGACGGGGTGCTCGACCTCGACGCGTTGCGGGCCGAGCTCGACGAGCACGCCGACCAGGTCGCCCTGATCTCCGTGATGTGGGCGAACAACGAGGTGGGAGCGCTGCAGCCGCTGCACGACGTCGTCTCGCTCGCCCGCCGCCACGGCATCCCGGTGCACGCCGACGCGGTCCAGGCCGTCGGCCAGGTGCCCGTCGACTTCGCCGCCTCGGGCCTCGACGCGCTCACGGTGAGCGGCCACAAGGTCGGCGGGCCGGGCGGCGTCGGGGCGCTGCTCGCGCGTCGCGGGCTCGAGCTCACGCCCGTCCTGCACGGCGGCGGGCAGGAGCGTGGCGTCCGTTCCGGGACGCTGGACACGCCCGCGATCGCGTCGTTCGCCGTCGCGGTCGACGCGGCGGTGGCGGCGCGCGAGGCCACCGCGCAGCGGCTCACGGAGCTGCGCGACGCGCTCGTCGCCGGCGTGCGGGCCGCCGTCCCGGGCGCCGTGCTGCGCGGCCCGCAGGACGCCGACCGCCGGCTCCCCGCCAACGCACATTTCACCTTCCCCGGGTGCGAGGGCGACTCGCTGCTGTACCTGCTCGACTCGGCCGGGGTCGCGTGCTCGACGGGGTCCGCGTGCCAGGCGGGCGTCCCGCGACCGAGCCACGTGCTGCTCGCGATGGGGGTCGACGAGGACGACGCGCGCGGCGCGCTGCGGTTCTCGCTCGGCCACACCTCGACCCGCGCCGACGTCGACGCGCTCCTCGCGGCGCTCCCGGGTGTCGTCGACCGGGCGCAGGCCGCGGGGCTCGCCGGCCGGCCGGACCGCTCCGACCGCGCGCACCGCCAGCCGAGCGGGGCCCGCTGATGCGCGTCCTCGCCGCACTCTCCGGGGGTGTCGACTCGGCCGTCGCCGCCGCGCGCGCGGTCGACGCCGGGCACGACGTCGTCGGGGTCCACATGGCGCTCTCGCGCACGCGGGACCAGTTCCGCACCGGCTCGCGCGGCTGCTGCTCGATCGAGGACGCCGGGGACGCGCGGCGCGCCGCGGACGTGCTCGGCATCCCGTACTACGTGTGGGACCTCTCGGAGCGCTTCGAGGACACCGTCGTCGCCGACTTCCTCAGCGAGTACGCCGCCGGCCGCACACCGAACCCGTGCGTGCGCTGCAACGAGCACATCAAGTTCGAGGCGCTGCTCGACAAGGCCCTCGCGCTCGGCTTCGACGCGGTGTGCACCGGGCACTACGCGAGCGTCGTGACCCGCCCCGGCGGCACGCGCGAGCTGCACCGCTCCCGCGACGCCGCGAAGGACCAGTCGTACGTGCTCGCCGTGATGGGCCCGGAGCGGCTCGCCCGCGCGATGTTCCCGCTCGGGGACGTCACCTCGAAGGACGAGGTGCGCGCCGAGGCGGCAGCACGTGGGCTCTCCGTCTCGGCCAAGCCCGACTCGTACGACATCTGCTTCGTCGCCGACGGGGACACCCAGGGGTTCCTGCGCGACCGGCTCGGCTCGCAGCCCGGCGACATCGTCGACGCCGACGGGACGGTCGTCGGCGCGCACGACGGTGCGTACGCGTACACCGTCGGGCAGCGCAAGGGCCTCGCGATCGGGCGTCCGGCGCCCGACGGGCGGCCCCGGTACGTGCTCGCGGTCGAGCCGGTGAACCGGCGCGTCGTCGTGGGGCCCGTCGAGGCGCTCGAGGTCGCGGCCGTCGCCGGGACGTCCGCCGTCTGGTTCACCGAGGCGGGTCCCGGGTGGTTCCGGTGCGAGGTGCAGGTGCGCGCGCACGGCGTGCCCGTCGCCGCGCTGGCCCGGGCGGTCGAGGGCGGCGCGGTCGAGGTGGACGTCACCGTCGACGGCCCGCAGCGCTCGCTGCACGGCGTCGCACCCGGCCAGTCGCTCGTGCTGTACGACGGCACGCGCGTGCTCGGGCAGGCGACCGTGGCGTCCACGACGCCCGCGGCGGCGCCGACCCCGGCCCACCGCGCGTGACGGGCGTCAGCGGCCACCCGGTCTGGCCGGGGGAGGACCTGCTCGACGCGCAGAGCGTCGTCGTCGGTGACCTCGCGGACACCCCCGAGGGGCTCGACGGGCTCCCGTTCCTCGTGCGGCTGCCGGCGCGCGGACCGTGGGCGGACTCCACCGCGCAGACCGCGGCGCTGCTGGTCGACCTGCCCGTCGAGCTCGGCGTGCACGGCTGGAAGCTCGCGGACCGCCCCGGCCACGACCACTCGCGGGCGCGGGCGCTCGTCCGCGAGGGGCTCGACGTCCTGGCGGTCGCCGCGCACGGGTACGCCGGGCCGCTCGTGGTGCCCGTCGTCGGGCCGCTCACGCTCGCGGCGTCGCTCTACCTCGCGCGCGGCGACCGGGTGCTGGCCGACCCGGGTGCGGTCAGCGAGCTCGCCGAGTCGCTCGCCGCGGGGCTCGTCGAGCACCTCGCCGCGGTGCGCCGGGCCGTGCCGGGGGCGGCGGTCTCGGTCGTGCTGCACGAGCCGCTGCTCGCGCAGGTCGTCGCGGGCGTGCTGCCCACCTTCTCCGGCTACTCGGCGCTGCGGCCCGTGCGTGCCCCGGTCGCCGCCGAGCGGCTGCGTACCGTCACGGGAGCGCTGCGTGGCGCCGCCACAGCGGAGCGCGTCGTGGTGCACGGTGGGGCTGCCTGGTCCTCGACCGCCACCGTCGCCGACTCGGGGGCCGACGCCGTGGCGCTCGCGGTCGGCGGCTTCGACGAGCGGGCCTGGGAGCGGGTCGCCGAGCTCGTCGAGCGCGGCACCGCGCTGTGGGCCGAGCTCCCGCCGCAGGCGTCCTCGCAGTGCGCCGGCCCCGACGTCGCCGGACAGGCCGCCGTGCTGCTCGAGCCGTGGCGGCGCGTCGGCCTGCCCGCCGAGCGCCTGCGCGACGTCGTCGTGCTCGCGCCGCCCGTCGGCCCCGGGGCGACACCCGACGACGCCCGGGGTGCGCTCGCGGGTACCGTGCGTGCCGCCCTGATCGTCGCCGAGCGAGCCGAAGGATGACCCCCGACATGAGCGCTCCCGGCGCGAGCCCCCGCCTCGACCCCCGCCGCCGTGCGCTGCTGCTGCTCGTCGGCTCGGGCGTCGCGCTGCTCGGCGTCCTGACCCTCGCGGTGCTGTGGATCTCGCTCGGCGTCGGGACGCTGCGCGCCGGAGCCGTGCTCGACGAGCCGTGCCTCGCCGCGTACGACGCCGCGATCGCCGACGCCGACATCCGCTACACCGCCGTCCCGCCGCAGGCCATCTGCACGTGGACCGTGGACGGGCAGGCGCGGGAGGTCGTCGTGCAGCGCTCGTCCACCGCGGTGTTCGGGGTCGCGGCGGTCGCGGCGCTCGGCGGCATCGGGCTCGTCGCCGGGGTGCTCGTGGTGGGCCGGCGGGGCTGAGACCCCGTCGGGTGCCGGCGCCGCCGAGCGCGCGCCCGGGGCGCGGTGCGTGGGTGGGCGTTGCGATGATGTGCCCGTGAGCACCGCGACCCCGCCCGCCGCCGACCTCCCCGCGCCGCAGGACGCCGCAGCCCCGGGCGCGGCCCGTGACGCCGCGCCGCCCGCCGTGCAGCGCGAGTGGACCGAGCTCGCCGACCGGGTGCGGGACGCACAGTTCGCGTACTACGTGCGCGACGCGCCCACGATCAGCGACGCGGAGTACGACGAGACGCTCCGCCGGCTCGAGGCCCTCGAGGGCGCGCACCCGGACCTGCGCACGCCCGACTCACCGACGCAGCGGGTCGGCGGCACGTTCTCGACCGAGTTCACCGCGGTCGACCACGTCGAGCGCATGCTCTCGCTCGACAACGCCTTCTCGGCCGAGGACGTCGCGGCGTGGGCCGAGCGCGTGCACCGCGACCTCGAGACGGTGCCCGAGGGTGGCCTGCACTACCTGTGCGAGCTCAAGATCGACGGCCTCGCGATCGCGCTCTTATATCAGAACGGCCGGCTCGTGCGCGCGGCTACCCGCGGCGACGGGCGGACCGGGGAGGACGTCACGCTCAACGTCCGGACCATCGGCACCGTCCCGCAAGTGCTCGCGGGCGACCCGGCGACGCACCCCGAGCTCATCGAGGTGCGCGGCGAGGTGTTCCTCCCCGTCGAGGCCTTCGCGGACCTCAACGCGGCGCAGGTCGCCGCCGGCAAGGCGCCGTTCGCGAACCCCCGAAACGCCGCCGCCGGCTCGCTGCGGCAGAAGGACCCGCGCGTGACCGCGTCGCGCGACCTGCGCATGTACGCGCACGGCATCGGAGCGCTGCGCTGGGGGCCGGGCGCTGCGGCGCTCGAACGGCAGTCGCAGGTGTACGACCTGCTCGCGGGCTGGGGCGTCCCGGTGTCGGGGCACACGCGGGTCGTCCCCGGCCTGCCCGAGGCCCAGCACATGATCGACCACTACGGCGAGCACCGGCACGACGTCGAGCACGAGATCGACGGCATCGTGCTCAAGGTCGACGAGATCGCGCTGCAGCGCCGGCTCGGCTCCACCAGCCGGGCGCCGCGCTGGGCCATCGCGTACAAGTACCCGCCCGAGGAGGTCAACACGAAGCTCCTCGACATCCGGGTCAACGTCGGCCGCACCGGTCGCGTCACCCCGTACGGCGTCATGGAGCCCGTGCTCGTGTCCGGCTCGACGGTCGCGATGGCGACGCTGCACAACGCGAGCGAGGTCGCGCGCAAGGGCGTGCTCATCGGCGACACCGTCGTGCTGCGCAAGGCCGGGGACGTCATCCCGGAGATCGTCGGGCCCGTCGTGGACCTGCGCGACGGCACCGAGCGTGCGTTCGAGATGCCGACGCACTGCCCCTCGTGCGGCACCGCGCTCGCGCCGGCCAAGGAGGGCGACGTCGACGTGCGCTGCCCGAACAGCCGCTCGTGCCCGTCGCAGCTGCGCGAGCGCGTCTTCCACGTCGCCTCGCGCGGCGCCTTCGACATCGAGGCGCTCGGCTGGGAGGCCGCCGCGAGCCTGCTCGACGCGGGTGTCCTGACCGACGAGGGCGACCTGTTCGCGCTCGACGCCGACGCGCTGCGCCGAGTCCCGCAGTTCGTGCTCTCGACGAGGTCGAAGGTCAAGGGCCGTCAGCGCGAGGCCGGCGACCTCAACGCGGTCGGCGAGAACCTGCTCGCCAACCTCGAGAAGGCGAAGGACACCGCGCTGTGGCGCGTCCTCGTCGCCCTGTCCGTCCGGCACGTCGGGCCGACCGCCGCGCGCGCTCTCGCGACCGAGTTCGGCTCCCTCGACGCGATCGAGACCGCGAGCGAGGAGGAGCTGGCCGCGACGGAGGGGGTCGGGCCGACGATCGCCTCCGCCGTCCGGGCCTGGTTCGACCAGCCCGACGCGGCGTCCGAGGACGAGCGGTGGCACCGCGAGATCGTCCGGAAGTGGCGGGACGCCGGGGTGCGCCTCGCCGACGAGCGCGACGCGTCGGTGCCGCGCACGCTCACGGGGCTGACGGTGGTCGTCACCGGGAGCCTCGAGGGCCTGAGCCGTGACGGCGCGAAGGAGGCGATCATCGCGCGCGGCGGCAAGGCGTCCGGGAGCGTGTCGAAGAAGACCGACTACGTGGTCGTCGGCGAGAGCGCCGGGTCCAAGGAGGCCAAGGCGCGCGAGCTCGGGCTGCGCATCCTCGACGAGGCGGGCTTCGTGGCTCTGCTCGAGCACGGGCCCGCGGGCGTCGGGGACCCGGAGGAGGACCCGGCGCCGGACGACGACGGTGTCGACGACTCCGCGGAGCCGGGCTCCGCGGCGGACGACGGTGCGGCGTCCGACGTCGCCGGGCCGGCCGGTGCGGCGGAGGACGCAACCGCGCCCGGACCCGGACCAGCGGCGGACGGTGCCGCTGCCACCTCGGGAAACGGGACCGTCAAGCCGGACGACGCCGAGGAGCTTCCCCGTGGGTGACGTGCGGGTGCGGGTCGCGGCGGGCACGCGGGAGCTGCGGGACGTCGGCGCGCTCACGGCGGAGGCGTACCACGCGGACCGCCTGTTGCGGCCGGAGGA
Organism: Cellulomonas sp. NPDC055163; assembly: GCF_053607065.1. Taxonomy (NCBI): domain Bacteria; kingdom Bacillati; phylum Actinomycetota; class Actinomycetes; order Micrococcales; family Cellulomonadaceae; genus Cellulomonas; species Cellulomonas sp. NPDC055163. The sequence goes on from NZ_JBSGSU010000019.1 coordinate 20,068, forward strand.
CGAGTACACCGTCGAGCTGCAGGACGCCGAGCGCCGCGCGCAGGAGGCGGTGCTGCTCGTCGCGCTCGTGCCGTCGGTGCCCCCGCGCGGTCTGCTCACCGACGTGCACGAGGGAGAGGTCGACGCGGGCGTCGTCGTCGGCACGGTCACGCTCGCGCCCTCCGGGACCTCGTACGCGGAGGTCGCCGAGCCGGGCGAGGCCGAGATCCGGATGCTGGCGGTCGCCCCGGAGGCACGCCGCCGCGGAGCGGCCGAGGCGCTCATGCGCTCCGCGCTCGAGCACGCCGTCACGTCCGGGCACCGTCGGGTCGTCCTCTCGACGTTCGACGCGATGCAGTCGGCCCAGCGGCTGTACCGGCGTCTCGGCTTCCGCCCGGTGCCCGAGCGCGACTGGCACCACGAGGGCGTACGGGTCCGGGTGCACGTGTGGGACCCGCCGCCGGCGCCCGGCGCCGAGGTCGAGACCGCGACGTGGCGCCCGGTCGAGGTGGTCGACGTCGGCCCGTGGCGGCTCGGGATCTCCGGGGGCTTCACCCGGAGGGCGAACAGCGTCGTCCCGCTGGGCGAGCCCGCGGACGTCGACGCCGCGATCGCGGAGACCGAGGAGCGGTACGCCGCGGCAGGCCTGCCGGCGGTGTTCCGGGTGTGCGCGGCGAGCCGTCCCGCGGACCCCCACCCCCCCCTCCCCCCCCCGGGGCTCACGCACGTGTTCCCCCCCCCGGTTCTTCTTCCCGGAAACCACGGCCCCAAG
>NZ_JBSGSU010000019.1:20828-37389 GCF_053607065.1 Cellulomonas sp. NPDC055163
CCGGAGTCTCTTGGGGGATGGCTAGCGATCCCCCGGGCGGACCAAACGACCCGGCTCGCCGCGCGGGGCTACACGACGGTGTCCCGCACGTCGGTCCTCGTCCGGGACATCGACGCCCCGGCGGACGCCGACCTCTCCGCGGACGCCGACCTCTCCGCGGACGCCGACCTCTCCGCGGACGCCGACGTCCCCGCGGACGCCGACGTCTCCGCGGACGCCGACGTCTCCGCGGACGCCGACGTCCCGGCCGACGCCGACCTCCCGGGCAAGGCCGACCTCCCGCTCGACACCGACCGCGGCGCCCGACCGGCGGCGACCGGCGACCCGCTGCGGGTGACGTTCGCCGACGAGCCCGACGACGACTGGCTGCGGGGCTGGCTCGCGGTCAAGGCGAAGGGCGACGTCGACCTCGACCTCGCGCGCCGGGTCGCGTCCGGTGCACCCGCGCGCTATGCCACGGCGTGGGACGAGCACGGCGTCGTCGGGGTCATCCGGGCCGCGCGCGCCGGCGAGTGGGTCGGGCTCTCGTGCCTCATGGTCGCCGGGCGGGCGCGGCGACGAGGGCTCGGCCGCCGGCTCACGGAGCTCGCGCTGCACGACGCCGCCGAGCGCGGCGCGTCCCGCGCGTTCCTGCAGGTCGAGGAGCACAACGTCGGCGCCCGCGCGCTCTACCTCGGTGTCGGGTTCCAGGCTGCGGAGGTCTACGAGTACTGCGAGCGCCCGACCGCACCGGGACCGGCGCCGGCCGGCGGCTGCTGACCGCCCCGCCGCGAGTCGACGCGACCCGAGCCGCCCGTCGCCGGGCCGACCGCGCCGCCCGTCGCCGGACCGACCGAGCCGCCCCTCGCCGGACCGACCCGAGCCGCCCGTCGACGGACCGACCGCGCCGCCCGTCGCGCGTCGACGCGACCCGAGCCGCCCGTCGACGGACCGACCGCGCCGCCGTCGCGCCCCTCCCGGATCGCGCCGCCCCCGCCGCGCGGTCCACGACGCCTCGCCTGATACTGGGCGGATGATCTCGGTGGACCGTGCGCTGCTGCTGCACTCGGCCGGCCTGCGCTGGCGACCCCGCGCGGGCGACCGCTTCGCGCTGCGTCAGCCGGACCTCACCGGCGAGGTCTTCACGATCTCCGACATGATGATCGAGGCGCACGAGTTCCCGAGCGGCACCGTGCTCGGGTTCAACGGGACGACGGAGTGGGCGCTCGACTCCGTGGCGCAGGAGGACGCGGTGTGGCTCCCCGGCGAGGACCAGCTGCGCGAGCTGCTCGGCGGCACGTTCCGGAGCCTGACCCGTGTCGAGGACGGCTTCGAGGTCGAGGTGGAGCTGCCGGGCCGGGGACCCCGCGGGTTCCGCGCCGGCGACCCCGGCGACGCGTACGCCGACGCGCTGCTCGCGCTGGTCACCGCGGCCGTCGACCGGGTCTGACGCGTCTCGACCGCACGCCCCCGGACGTCACGGGACGGGTCGCCGCCCCGCTCGTGGCGCCCCCCGCGCGGTGGGACGGGGCCCGCCGGACCTGCGCCGCGCGCCCCGACGGTCGGCCGACGCCGACGCCCGCACGTCTAGACTTCACGCCATGTCCACCCTCTCCCGCGACGAGGTCGCGCGCGTGGCAGCCCTGGCCCGGATCGACCTGACGCCCGCCGAGCTCGACCGTCTCGCGGGCGAGCTCGACGTCATCGTCGAGTCGGTCGCGCGGGTCAGCGAGGTCGCCACGCCCGACGTGCCCGCCACGAGCCACCCGCTCCCGCTCACCAACGTCTTCCGCGCGGACGTCCCCGAGGCCCCGCTGCTCGCGGCCGACGCCCTCGCGGGCGCCCCGGCCGCGCGCGCCGGCAAGTTCCTCGTCCCGCAGATCCTGGAGGAGGACTGATGAGCGACCTCACGCGCCTGACCGCCGCCGACCTCGCCGAGCGCCTCGCCGCCGGGGACGTCTCGAGCGTCGAGGCGACGCAGGCGCACCTCGACCGGATCGCCGCCGTCGAGCCCGCCGTGCACGCGTTCCTGCACGTCAGCGGCGAGGAGGCGCTCGCCACAGCACGCGACGTCGATGCCCGGCGCGCGGCCGGCGAGCAGCTCCACACGCTCGCGGGCGTGCCGATCGCCGTCAAGGACATCGTCGTCACGAAGGGCCTCCCGACGACCGCGGGCTCGAAGATCCTCGAGGGCTGGGTTCCGCCGTACGACGCGACGCTCGTCGAGCGGATCAAGGCGGCCGGCCTGCCGATCCTCGGCAAGACGAACATGGACGAGTTCGCGATGGGCTCCAGCACCGAGCACTCCGCGTTCGGCAACACCCACAACCCGTGGGACCTCGACCGGATCCCCGGCGGCTCGGGCGGCGGTTCTGCGGCGGCGGTCGCCGCGTTCGAGGCCCCGCTCGCGATCGGCACCGACACCGGCGGCTCGATCCGTCAGCCCGCGGCCGTCACCGGCACGGTGGGCGTCAAGCCCACGTACGGCGGCGTCTCGCGGTATGGGCTCATCGCGCTCGCGTCGAGCCTCGACCAGGCCGGTCCCGTGACGCGCACCGTGCTCGACTCGGCGCTGCTGCACGAGCTCATCGGCGGCCACGACCCGCGCGACTCCACGTCGATCGACGAGCCGCTCCCCGGCCTCGTCGCCGCGGCGCGCCAGGGCCTCACGGGCGACCTGACCGGCGTGCGCGTCGGCGTCGTCACCGAGCTCACCGGCGAGGGCTACCAGCCCGGCGTCAGCGCGCGCTTCGCGGAGTCGCTCGAGGTGCTGCGCGGGGCGGGCGCGGAGATCGTCGAGGTCTCGTGCCCGCACTTCACCTACGCGCTCGGCGCGTACTACCTGATCCTGCCCAGCGAGGCGTCGAGCAACCTGGCCAAGTTCGACGGCATGCGCTTCGGCCTGCGGGTCGAGCCCAGCGAGGGCCCGGTGACGGCGGAGCGCGTGATGGGCGCGACGCGCGGCGCGGGCTTCGGCGACGAGGTCAAGCGGCGCATCATCCTCGGCACCTACGCGCTGTCGGCCGGGTACTACGACGCGTACTACGGCAGCGCCCAGAAGGTCCGCACGCTCATCCAGCGCGACTTCGACGCCGCGTTCACGAAGGCCGACGTGCTCGTCTCGCCGACGGCGCCGACCACGGCGTTCCGGCTCGGCGAGAAGCTCGACGACCCGCTGGCGATGTACCTCAACGACGTCGCGACCATCCCCGCGAACCTCGCGGGCGTCCCGGGGCTCTCGGTCCCCAACGGCCTGTCGGACGACGGCCTGCCGGTCGGCTTCCAGGTGCTCGCACCCGCGAAGGCCGACGACCGGCTCTACCGGGTGGGGGCGGCGCTCGAGGCGCTGCTCGAGGCGCAGTGGGGCGGGTCGATCCTCGACCGCGCGCCGGAGCTGGAGGTGGCGCGATGAGCACGCAGACCGTCGACCTGGTCGACTACGACGAGGCCGTGGCCCGGTTCGACCCGGTGCTCGGCATCGAGGTGCACGTCGAGCTCGGCACCCGCACCAAGATGTTCGACGCGGCACCGCAGACGTTCGGCGAGGAGCCCAACACGGCCGTCACGCCGGTCTCGCTCGGGCTGCCCGGCGCGCTGCCGGTCGTCAACGGCACCGCCGTGGAGTACGCGATCCGCATCGGCCTCGCGCTGAACTGCCAGATCGCCGAGCGCTGCCGCTTCGCGCGCAAGAACTACTTCTACCCGGACGTCCCGAAGAACTTCCAGACGTCGCAGTACGACGAGCCCATCGCGTTCGACGGGTGGATCGACGTCGAGCTCGAGGACGGGTCGACGTTCCGGGTCGAGATCGAGCGCGCGCACATGGAGGAGGACGCCGGCAAGAACACCCACGTCGGCGGCTCGACCGGGCGCATCCACGGCGCCGAGTACTCGCTCGTCGACTACAACCGCGCCGGGATCCCGCTCGTGGAGATCGTGACGCGGCCCATCACGGGTGCGGGCGCGCGCGTCCCCGAGGTCGCCCGCGCGTACGTCCAGACGCTCCGTGACATCTTCCGCACGCTCGGTGTCTCCGAGGCGCGGATGGAGCGCGGGAACGTCCGCGCCGACGTCAACCTGTCGCTGCGCGCGACCCCGGAGTCGCCGCTCGGCACGCGCACCGAGACCAAGAACGTGAACTCGTTCCGGTCGGTCGAGCGTGCGGTCCGCTACGAGGTGTCCCGCCAGGCTGCGGTGCTCGACGCGGGCGGCACGATCATCCAGGAGACCCGGCACTGGCACGAGGACACCGGCAGCACGACGCCGGGTCGCGTGAAGTCCGACGCCGAGGACTACCGCTACTTCCCCGAGCCGGACCTCGTGCCGATCGCGCCGGACCGTGCGTGGGTCGAGGAGATCCGTGCCGCGCTGCCCGAGCTGCCCGCGGCTCGCCGCCGCCGGCTGCAGGGGGAGTGGGGCTACGCCGACGCCGAGATGCGCGACGTCGTCAACGCGGGCGCGATCGAGCTCATCGAGGCGACCATCGCCGCGGGCGCGAGCCCGGCCGCCGCGCGCAAGTGGTGGATGGGCGAGCTGGCCCGCACCGCGAAGCAGCAGGAGGTGGAGCTGGCCGAGCTGCCGATCACGCCGACGCAGATCGGGGAGCTCCAGGCGCTCGTCGACGCCGGCCGGATCAACGACAAGCTCGCGCGCCAGGTGCTCGAGGGCGTGCTCGCGGGCGAGGGCGGCCCGGAGCAGGTCGTCGTCGGGCGCGGGCTCGAGGTCGTGTCGGACGACGGCCCGCTGCTCGAGGCGATCGATGCCGCGCTCGCGGGTCAGCCGGACATCGCGGCGAAGATCCGCTCGGGCAACCTCGGGCCGGTCGGCGCCATCATCGGCGCGGTCATGAAGGCCACCCGCGGCCAGGCCGACGCCGGCCGCGTGCGCGAGCTCGTGCTCGAGCGGGTCGCGCAGGGCTGACCTCGGGGCGCGGCACCGGCAGCAGCACCCGACGGCGGTCGGTCCCTCCGGGGTCGGCCGCCGTCGCCGTGCGTGCGACGCGCGTCCCAGGCGTCGTGGTGGCCCGACGGGTGCGGGACGAGCCGTCGGGAGCCCGGTGGCGCGTCGACCCGGACCGGGCCCGGCGCCGGCGGGTCGCTCAGCGGGACCGGCGTGCGTGCGCGTCGAGCGCGGCCTTCCGCTCCTCGGCGTGGTCGACGACCCGCTCGGGGTACTCCGGTGCCGCTGCGCGCGGGAGCTTCCACGGCTCGTGCACCGCCGCGCCCGGGATCCCGCGCAGCTCGGGCACCCAGCGCCGCACGTACGCGCCATCCGGGTCGAGCGTGCGCCCCTGCGTCACCGGGTTGAACACCCGGAAGTACGGCGCGGCGTCGCGACCGGTGCCCGCGACCCACTGCCAGTTGAGCTGGTTCTGCGGCACGTCACCGTCGACGAGCCAGCGCATGAAGTGCGCGGCGCCCCGTTGCCACGCGACGTGCAGGTCCTTGATCAGGAACGACGCGGTGACCATGCGCAGGCGCCCGTGCATCCAGCCCTCGGCGCGCAGCTGACGCATCCCGGCGTCGACGAACGGGTACCCGGTGCGACCCGCGGCCCACACCTCGAGCGCGGCGGTCTCGCGCTCGCCGGCCACCCACGAGTCGTCGGGCGCGACCTCGCGCAGCGACTGCCACGACGCGGCCGGGTGGTGGAACAGCACGTCGGCGTGGAACTCGCGCCACGCGAGCTCGGAGCGGAACGCGACGGCGCCGTCGCTGCGCCGGCGCGCGAGGTCGGCGAGGAGCGTGCGCGGGTGGATCTCGCCCCACTTGAGCGCGGGCGACAGACGGGACGTGGCGTCGAGGTCGGGGCGGTTCCGGTCGTCGGCGTACCCGGCGAGCCCGTCGTCGAGCATCGACTCCCAGCGCTCGCGTGCGGCGGCCTCCCCGGCCTCGGGCAGCTCGAGGCCGTCGAGCCCGGGTTCGTCGGGCAGCCCGTCGCTGCGGACGCCCTCGGCCCAGCGCGGCGCCGGGCCGGTCGCGGGTGCGCGCCAGCCGTGCGCGAGCCAGGCGGTGCGGAACGGGGTGAAGACCTGGAACGGGGTCCCGCCGCCGGTCAGCAGCCGGCCGGGGGCGACGGCGTAGGGCGAGCCGGTCGCGGTGAGCGCCGTTCCCTGTGCCTCGAGCGCGGACCGGACCTGCTCGTCGCGGCGTCGGCCGGCGGGCTCGTAGGACGAGGCCACGTGGACCTCGTCGGCCGCGACCTCCCGGGCCACGTCCGGGAGCACCTCGGTCGGGGCGCCGCGACGCACCACGAGGCGTCCGCCGGTCGCGTCGTCGAGCGCGCGCAGGCTGCGCAGCAGGTACGCACGGCGTGGGGCGCCCGACCGGGCCAGCAGGGTGTCGTCGAGCACGAACAGCGGCACGACGTCGCGCCCGCCGGCAGCGGCGGCGAGGAGTGCGGGGTTGTCCGCGAGGCGCAGGTCGCGTCGGAACCAGTGGATCGCGGTCACCCGGTCACGCTAGCCGCGTGGCCCCAGCGCGGCGCGGGGAGCGCCGCACGGGAGCGGCACCGACCCCGACGCCCGGTCGCGGGGAGCGGCGCGGTGCGGGCGCAGCGGCCCGGCGCACCGGCAGCGCGGCCCGGGCCCGCGCCGACCCTCCCGCGCCGCGTGCCGCGCGGCGAAACATGGTGGTCACCCGCTGTCCGTAGGCTCGCGGGTGGGGGCCACGATCAGGAGGAACGGACCGATGGAGAAGCCGACGCTCCAGGGCGAGATGATCCGGCTGCGACCCGTCCGCGCGGACGACGCCGACGCGATGTGGGACCTGGTGCAGGACGCCGAGGGCATGCGTCTGACCGGTACGACCGCGACGTTCACGCGCGAGCAGATCGCGGAGTGGTGCGCCACGATCTCGACGCACGAGGACCGCATCGACCTCGCCGTCACGTCGAGCGGCTCGGACGAGTACCGCGGGGAGATCGTCCTCAACGACATCGACCCGGTGGTGCGCAGCGCCAACCTGCGGCTCGTGATGCGCCCTGCGTACCGGGGGCGCGGCTACGGCACGGAGGCGATCCAGCTCGTGCTGGGGCTCGCGTTCGACGGTCTCGGGCTGCACCGCGTGGGGCTCGACGTGCTGAGCATCAACCACCGGGCGATCGCGATCTACGAGAACATCGGGTTCCGGCACGAGGGCCGGCTGCGGGACGCGTACCGCGACGGGGACCGGTGGTGCGACTCGGTCGTCATGGGGATCCTCGAGGACGAGTTCCGGGCGGCGCAGCTCGACTGAGCGCCGCGCCGCCCGGCGGGTGCGTCAGCGCAGCCAGGGGTTCGCGCGAACGAGCGCGAGCCGGGACCACGGGCGGCCGAGCCCCCAGGTGTCGCCCGCGAGCGTCGCGGCGAGGGCGATCGCGGCGAGCGTGAAGACGAGGTGCTGGTCGACGAGGGGGTTCTGGCTGCCCGCGGCGAACGGCCAGGCCGCGACGTACAGCGGGACCATGAGGAGCGCTGCGGCGACGGAGGCGACGCGGAGCCCGATGCCGAGCAGCAGCGCGAGGCCGACCCCGAGCATCCCCAGCATGAACAGCCAGTCCGACACGGGGCTCGCGATCGACGCGAAGAGGTCCTTGGCGGGGCCGTTCACGCCGTGCAGCAGGTAGCCCTGGCTGGGCGTTCCGCCCGTGATCCAGGCGCCCTCGCCCGGCGTGGCGTAGCCGAGGCCGAACGTCTTGTCGAGGAACGGCCACAGGAAGACGATCCCGAGGGCGATCCGCAGGGCGGCGAGCGCCCGGCGGGCACCCGCCGTGAGGCCGGGTCGTGCGAGGTCGGCGTCGTGCTGGGTGCTCTGGGTGCGGGCCGGTGCGACGGGTGAGGCAGTCATGGCGGGCGCTCCTTCAGGTCAGCGGAGCCGTGACCGTACCGTGACCTGGGAAGTGCAATCGTCAACTTGTCTTGCCTGCTGGGACGCCACCCCCGAGTGAAACGATTGGGTGGCGTCCCCGCAGGTGGATCGGCTCCGGCGAGCCTCCCGGGCTACGCGGACGCGCCCGAGGGGAGCCGCTCGGCCCAGACCGCGATCGCGTCACGCAGGTACACCGCGAGGCCCGGCGTGAACGCGTCGTACGTCGCCGTGAACCGCTCGTCGTCGACGTACATCTGCCCCAGCCCGCGGTAGGACTCGCGGTCCGGCGTCCAGAACAGCGCGATCTGCGCGTGGTGGCGCGTGACGAGCCCCTGCGTGCGCTCGTCGTCCGGCGCGAGACCCTCGGCCAGGCAGGCCGCGAGCCCCTCGCCGATCGCCTGGCTCTCGCGGTGGTGCGCCGCCTGCCCGTCCGCCCCGAGCCGGGCCCAGGCGTCGTTGCTGCGGTCCACCGCCGCGTCACCCCAGCGCTCGCGCGCCTCGGCGTCGTACTGGCTGTTGTCGAATCCTGCGTACAGGTCCTTCGCTGCCATGTCGTGCCCCCCTTCCAGGGACTCGAGGGTCGAGGCGACGGTCGCCGCGAGCCTGTCGAACCGGTCCCGCTCCGCCACGAGCCGGGCGTGGTGCTCGCGCAGCAGCCCGGCACGCGCGCCGTGCTCCCCGTCGGCCGCGAGCACGCGGGCGACGGTGGGCAGGTCGACGTCGAGCTCGCGGAGCACGAGGATCTGCTGCAGCCGCAGCAGCTCGTCGCGCCCGTAGAGCCGGCGCCCGCCCGCCGCCACGTCGACGGGGGTGAGCAGCCCGATCGCGTCGTAGTGGCGCAGGGTCCGGGACGTCACGCCCGAGAGGCGCGCGAGGTCCCCGATCGTCCAGGTCTCGCTCCGCACGTGCCGCCTCCTCGTCCCGACGGCGGTCCGTCCGCCGTCGTCCCCGACGCTAGAAGTTGACGCTGCGTCAACCGCAAGCCTCATTCTGCGCCGCTCCCGGGTGGCGACGGGCGAGGGGTGGCGCCGGAGCGCCGCCGGAGCTCTCGTGCGCGTGGGTGCCGGGTGGGACGCTGGGCGGATGACGACGCCGAGGACGACTCTCACCGCGACCGAGGTCTCCGCGCAGGTCGACGCCCGCCACTGGCGCGTCCTGCTCCAGCGGCTGCACGCGTCGTTCCGCACCGGCTCCTTCGAGCGGGGCCTCGAGCTCGTGACGCGGGTCGCCGCCGTCGCGGAGTCGCTGGACCACCACCCGGACGTCCACCTGTCGTACCCGCGCGTGCAGGTGTCGGTGCAGACGCACGACGCGGGCGGGCTGACCGCGAAGGACGTCGAGCTCGCGGCGGCGGTCAGCGCGGTCGCCGACGAGCTCGGGCTCGACGCCGAGGTGCCCGTGCTGTCCGTGCTCGAGGTCGCGATCGACGCCCTCGACATCCCGGCGGTCTACCCGTTCTGGCGCGCGGTGCTCGGCTACGTCCCCGAGGACCTGCCCGACGCGGACGACCCGTCCCCGGCGCTCCTCGACCCGGCCGGTCTCGGCCCCGCGGTGTGGTTCCAGCAGATGGATGCCCCGCGCCCGCAGCGCAACCGCATCCACCTCGACGTCACCGTGCCGCACGACGTCGCGGAGGAGCGCGTCGCGGCAGCCCTCGCGGCGGGCGGGCGCCTCGTGAGCGACGGGCGGGCTCCCGCGTTCTGGGTGCTCGCGGACGCCGAGGGCAACGAGGCGTGCGTGTGCACGTGGCAGGCGCGCGACTGAGCGACCCCCCGGCTCGCGCGCGAACGGCGACGCTCCGGCTCTGCTCGACGGGGACGCCGTCGCGTCACTCCCAGACGGCCACGCTGCGGCGGGTCGGCGCCCCGGTGTTGGCGGCGAAGAGCTCGGGGGAGCGGGAGCGCACGCGCTCGATGTCGTCGAAGACGGTGCGCAGGTGCGTGCGCATGAGCGGGCGCGCCTCGTGCGCGCCGCCGTGCAGGAGCGCGTCGAGCACGTGCGCGTGCTGCTCGACGAACACCTGGACGCTGCCGACCTCGGAGAGCCCGAGGCGCCGGGCCCGGTCGAGGTGCGCCTTCGCGGCGACGACCGACGGCCATGTGCCCTCGTGCCCGGCGAGGCGCATGAGCCCCTGGTGGAACAGCTCGTCGAGGCGGAAGAACTCCTCGTGGTCCCCCTCGACGAGACGCTGCAGCGCGATGTTCTCCTGCAGCGCGGCCGTGATGTCGGGATCCGGTGCGGCCGGCACGTCGTCGAGGGACGCGAGCTCGACGGCCTCGCGCAGGAACTGGGCGTCGGCGACGCGCTGCGGGTCCACCCGGGAGACGAACGAGCCGATCCTCGGGAAGATCTGCACGAGCCCCTCCTGCTGCAGCAGCATGAGCGCGTCACGCACGGGTGTCCGGGAGACGCCGAGCTCGGCGGCGAGCTCGTTCTCCGACAGGGGCGCTCCCGGCTGGAGGTCGAGGGTGACGACCCGTCGGCGGAGCTCGGCGTACACCACCCGGCCGGCGGAGCGCGGGCCGGGGTCCGCACCGCGCTGACGCGCGCCGGTGCCGGCGTCGGGCGACCCGGGGCGGAACGCGCTGGCACCGCCGTTCGTGCTGCCTGCCGTCGCTCGCGTCACGCCGACTCCTCGCCTCGTCCTGTCCGCGATTCGGTCCGCGGCCGTCGGTCCCGCGTACCGACCTGATCCCGCGCACTTGTATACAACCCGTGCGTGTCAGTGCAGGTCAAGCCGGGCGCCGGGCTGCGCGCCCGGCGGGGGGTGCCGCGCCGCGACCCCGCGGGTGCCGCGGCGGGAGGTCGCCAGGGCTTGACACGCGGTGCATATCACCCTTGTATACAAGCACTGCATCGCAGCAGTGCGACCGCCGGGCAGGGGCTCGGGTCGGCAGGCAGCCGGAGGGGGAACGCCACGTGAGCACGATCGAACGTGCCGAGGTCTTCGTCGCAGGACCGGGACGGAACTTCGTCACGCTGCGCATCACGACGTCCGACGGCGTCACCGGGCTCGGCGACGCGACCCTGAACGGTCGCGAGCTCGCGGTCGCGAGCTACCTGCGCGACCACGTCGTCCCCCTGCTGATCGGCCGGGACCCCGCGCGCATCGAGGACATGTGGCAGTACCTGTACCGCGGCCCGTACTGGCGCCGCGGGCCCGTCACCATGACGTCGATCGCCGCGGTCGACACCGCGCTGTGGGACATCAAGGGCAAGGTCGCGGGGCTGCCCGTCTACCAGCTGCTCGGCGGGCGCTCGCGCGACAACGTGATGGTCTACGGCCACGCGAGCGGCGCCGACACCGCGGAGCTGCTCGACGACGTCGTCCGGTTCCGCGAGCTCGGCTACGGGGCGGTCCGTGCACAGGCGGCCGTGCCCGAGGTCGGCGGCACCTACGGCGTGCGCAAGGGGGCGATCTACGAGCCCGCCGCGAGCGCGCTGCCCGAGGAGCAGCCCTGGTCGACCGAGGCCTACCTGCGGTTCGCCCCGACGTACCTCGAGGAGATCCGCTCGAAGCTCGGCTTCGACTTCCACCTGCTGCACGACGTGCACCACCGGCTCACGCCGCTCGAGGCCGCGCGCTTCGGCAAGAGCGTCGAGGACGTGCAGCTGTTCTGGATGGAGGACCCGACGCCGGCGGAGAACCAGGAGGCGTTCCGTCTCATCCGCCAGCACACCACGACGCCCGTCGCGGTCGGCGAGGTCCTCACGAGCATCTGGGACGTCCAGCACCTCATCACCGAGCAGCTGATCGACTACGTGCGCACGACCGTCGTGCACGCGGGCGGCATCACGCACCTGCGCCGCATCTTCGACCTCGCCGCGCTGTACCAGGTGCGGACCGGTTCGCACGGCGCGACGGACCTCTCGCCGGTCACGCTCGCCGCGGCCGTGCACGTCGACCTGACCGTGCCGAACTTCGGCATCCAGGAGTACATGGAGCACGCGCCCGAGACCATGGAGGTCTTCCGCAGCGGCGTCCGGTTCGCGGACGGGGCGCTGGACGTCGACGAGACCCCCGGGCTCGGCGTCGAGTACGACGAGAAGGCCGCCGCTCGCTTCCCGTACGAGCCCCGGTACCTGCCGGTCGCGCGCCGGCTCGACGGGTCCGTGCACGACTGGTGAGGGCACCCGCGCCGGCCTCCCGCCGCGCGCCGTCACGGACGACCTCGCGGCACCCCGTCGCGGACGCCCGACCGAGCTGACCATCCCGACCGGCACGACCGGTCCACCCCGGTGCCCGCCACGGCGCCGGCACCACCACGCCTGTGCCTCTCGTCGGGAACCTCCGAGAGGGCGGGCACGACGCATCGGACCGCTGTCGCGGGCGAAGGAGCACACGATGACGCACGACAACCTGACGGCGCCGGGCGTGACCGTCGAGAGGACAGCCGGTGACCTCAAGCGGGTCGCGGTCTCCGGCTGGCTCGGCACGGCCATGGAGTTCATGGACTTCCAGCTGTACTCGCTCGCCGCAGCCATCGTCTTCAACGAGATCTTCTTCCCCGAGGTCGACCCGGCGATCGGTCTCATCGCCGCGATGGGCACCTACGGCGTCGGCTACGTCGCCCGGCTCGCGGGGGCCGTGTACTTCGGCCGGATGGGGGACCGGATCGGCCGCAAGCGGGTCCTGTTCCTCACCATCGCGCTCATGGGCGCCTCGACGACGCTCATCGGCGTCCTCCCGACCTACGCCCAGGTCGGGCTCCTGGCGCCGGTCCTCCTCGTCGTCCTGCGGCTCGTGCAGGGCTTCGGCGCCGGCGCCGAGATCGCGGGCGCGACGACGATGCTCGCGGAGTACGCGCCGGTGAAGAAGCGCGGCGTCATCGCCTCGCTGGTGAGCCTCGGGACCAACACCGGCACGCTCGCCGCGACCGGCCTGTGGGCGCTGCTGATCGCGCTGCTGACGGAGGAGCAGCTGCTCTCGTGGGGGTGGCGCCTGCCGTTCCTGTTCAGCTTCGTGCTCATGATCTTCGCGATCTGGATCCGGACGCACCTCAAGGAGAGCCCGGTCTTCGAGAGCCGTGCGGACGTGACCGCGGACGGCGTCGCGCTGACCCGCGAGGAGCTCGAGGCGGCCGCGGCGACGACCGCGGACGCGCACACGGCCGAGGCCGGCGTCCTGGAGGCCGCGCTGCGCCAGCGTAAGGGCAAGGCGTTCTTCATCGCGCTCGGGCTGCGGTTCGGCCAGGCCGGCAACTCCGGCCTGATCCAGACGTTCCTCGTCGGGTACATCGCCACGACGCTGCTGCTCGACCGGAGCGTCGCGACGAACGCGATCCTCTACAGCTCGATCGTCGGCTTCGCGACCGTGCCCGTCGTCGGGCTGCTCGGCGACCGGTTCGGCCGTCGCCCCGTGTACATGGTGCTCACGGTGGTCTCCGCGATCCTGGCGTTCCCGCTCCTCAACCTCGTCCAGCAGGGCAGCACGCTCGCGCTGACGATCTCGATGATCCTGCTGCACAACCTCGCGGTCCTGGGCCTGTTCTCGCTCGAGAGCGTGACGATGGCCGAGCTCTTCGGGGCCCGCACCCGCTTCACGCAGCTCGCGCTCGCCAAGGAGATCGGCGGCATCCTCGCCACCGCGATCGGCCCGCTGCTCGCGGCGACGCTCACCGCCGTCACGGGGTCGTGGTGGCCCATCGCGGCGATGCTCGTGGTGTACAGCCTCATCACGCTCGTCTCGGCCGTCGTCTCGCCCGAGGTCCGCGGACGCGACCTCGTCCGGCTCGAGGACGCCGTATGAGGGCCGTCGTGGTCCACGGCGCGGGCGACCTCCGCGTCGACGACCTCCCGGACCCGACGCCCGCTCCCGGCGAGGTCCTGGTCGCGATGGAGTGGGGCGGCGTGTGCGGCTCCGACCTCGCGTACTGGCGGCACGGCCGCTCCGGGACCGCGGTGCTGCGGCACCCCCTGGTCCTCGGGCACGAGGTCGCGGGGCGCGTCGTGGCCACCGGCGCAGACGTGCGAGGTCTCGAGGTGGGCCGGCCTGTCACCTTCCAGCCGGCCCAGCTCGTGGGCGACGGCGTGATGCCGCCTCGGCTCGCGGGGCGCACCAACCTCTACCCGGCGGTGCGGTACTTCGGTTCCGCGGCGTTCGACCCGCACACCGACGGCGGCTTCTGCGAGCTCAAGGCGGTCCGCGCCGAGCAGGTCCGCCCGCTGCCCGACGGCGTCTCCACGCGGCGCGGTGCGCTCGCGGAGCCGCTCGCCGTCGCGATCCACGCGGTGCGGCGCGTCGACGTGTCCGGGCGCACGGTGCTCGTCAACGGCTGCGGACCGATCGGCGCCCTCGTCGTCGCCGCGGCGAAGCACCACGGCGCCGCGACCGTGATCGCCGCGGACGTCGCCGCGCCGTCGCTCGCGGTGGCGCGTGCCATGGGCGCCGACGAGGTGGTCGACGTCTCGGCGGGGCCGCTCCCGGAGGACGTCGAGCTCGTGTTCGAGGCGTCGGGCGTGCCGGGGGCGCTCGGGGCCGTGCTGCACGCGACCGCCAAGGGCGGCACGCTCGTGCAGGTCGGGAACCTCCCGGGGACCGAGGCGACGGCCGTGCTCGGCGAGCTCGTGACGCGCGAGATCACCTGGATGGGCTCCTACCGCTTCGCCGACGAGATCGACGACGCGATCGCGGCGCTCGCGGACGGCCTCGACGTGGACCCGCTCATGACGCACACGTTCGGGATCGACGAGGCCGCGGAGGCGCTGCGCGTCGCGGCCGACCGGAGCACCGGCAGCAGCAAGGTCATGCTGCGCCTCGGGCCCGAGGCCTGAGGTCGTCGGCCGGACCGGGGTGGGTGGGTCGAACCGCCCCGCGGCACGCCCGTGGTCCGCAGTGCGACCCTCCGCCCGAGGCGCTCCGGAGCCGACCTACACTCGCGAGCATGACCACGTCCGTGTCCGCTGACAGCACCCAGCCGCGCTCGACGACGCCGCCGTCGGCGCCCGCGCCCACCCCGATCGACGGCATCGACTTCAAGCCGCGCTCGCGCACGGTCACCGACGGGCTCGAGGCCACGGCCTCGCGCGGGATGCTGCGCGCGGTCGGTCTGGGCGACGACGACTTCGCGAAGCCGCAGATCGGCGTCGCGAGCTCGTGGAACGAGATCACGCCGTGCAACCTGTCCCTCGACCGCCTCGCGAAGGCCGTCAAGGTCGGCGTGCACGCGGCGGGCGGCTTCCCGCTCGAGTTCGGCACGATCTCGGTGTCCGACGGCATCTCGATGGGCCACGAGGGCATGCACTTCTCGCTCGTGAGCCGCGACATCATCGCCGACTCCGTCGAGACCGTCATGCAGGCCGAGCGGCTCGACGGGTCGGTGCTCCTCGCGGGCTGCGACAAGTCGCTGCCCGGGATGCTCATGGCCGCCGCGCGCCTCGACGTGTCGAGCGTGTTCCTCTACGCCGGGTCGATCGCGCCGGGCTTCGTGCGGCTCACGGACGGCACCGAGAAGGACGTCACTATCATCGACGCGTTCGAGGCCGTCGGGGCGTGCGCCCGCGGGCTCATGAGCCGCGAGGACGTCGACCTCATCGAGCGCGCCGTGTGCCCGGGCGAGGGCGCGTGCGGCGGGATGTACACCGCGAACACGATGGCCTCGGTCGCCGAGGCGATGGGCATGTCGCTGCCCGGCTCGGCCGCGCCGCCGTCGGCCGACCGCCGCCGTGACGCGTTCGCCGAGAAGTCCGGTGCCGCCGTCGTCGAGCTGCTGCGCCGCGGCATCACCGCGCGCGACATCATGACGAAGGAGGCGTTCGAGAACGCGATCGCCGTCGTCATGGCGTTCGGCGGCTCGACCAACGCGGTGCTGCACCTGCTCGCGATCGCCCACGAGGCCGAGGTCGACCTCACGCTCGACGACTTCTCCCGTGTCGCCGCCAAGGTCCCGCACCTCGGCGACCTCAAGCCGTTCGGCCGCTACGTCATGAACGACGTCGACCGCATCGGCGGCGTGCCGGTCATCATGAAGGCCCTGCTCGACGCGGGGCTGCTGCACGGGGACTGCCTCACGGTCACCGGGAAGACGATCGCGGAGAACCTCGCGGACATCGCGCCCCCGGACCCGGACGGCAAGATCCTGCGTGCGATGGGCAACCCGATCCACACGACGGGCGGCATCACGATCCTGCACGGCTCGCTCGCGCCCGAGGGTGCCGTCGTGAAGTCGGCGGGCTTCGACTCGGACGTCTTCGAGGGCACCGCGCGCGTGTTCGACCGCGAGCGCGCGGCGATGGACGCGCTCGAGGACGGGACGATCGTCGCGGGCGACGTCGTCGTGATCCGCTACGAGGGGCCGAAGGGCGGGCCGGGCATGCGCGAGATGCTCGCGATCACCGGCGCGATCAAGGGCGCGGGCCTCGGCAAGGACGTGCTGCTGCTCACCGACGGGCGCTTCTCGGGCGGGACGACGGGCCTGTGCGTCGGTCACGTGGCCCCCGAGGCCGTCGACGGCGGCCCCATCGCGTTCGTGCGTGACGGCGACCGGATCCGGCTCGACGTGGCGAACGCGACGCTCGAGGTCCTGGTCGACGACGCCGAGCTCGAGTCGCGCAAGGTCGGCTGGGCCCCGCTGCCCCCGACCTACACGCGCGGGGTGCTCGCGAAGTACGCCAAGCTCGTGCAGTCGGCGTCGAAGGGCGCCGTGCTGATCTGACCCACGCCGGTCCCGCAGGGGCGGGGGGGGGAGGGGAGGGAGAGGGGGGGGGGGGCGGGGGGGTTGGTTGTTTTCCCCCCC
>NZ_JBSGSU010000020.1:0-19174 GCF_053607065.1 Cellulomonas sp. NPDC055163
GCCGGCACCCGCGCCGCGCCGGCGGGCCGCCGCCTCCGCCGCAGGTCCCGAGGCACGGGCGACCGCCCCGGCGGCGCCCCGCACCCGCGCCACCGCAGCCGTCCCGACGCCGCCGCCGGCGCCGACGGGTCCGCCCATCGGGCGCATCCCGGTCGTCGACGTCTCGCCGGTCGTGGAGGCCGGGCGGTGGCCCGCGAAGGCCGTCGTCGGTGAGGCCGTGCCGGTCCGCGCGACGGTGTTCCGCGAGGGGCACGACGCGGTGGCCGCGACCGCGGTGCTCGTCGGGCCGGACGGGCGTGACCGCGCGAGCGCGCGCATGGTCGACGTCGCCCCGGGTCTCGACCGCTTCGAGGCCCGCCTGGTGCCCGACGAGCCCGGCCGCTGGGGCCTGCGCGTCGAGGGCTGGTCGGACCCGTACGGGACGTGGCGCCACGACGCCGAGATCAAGGTGGCCGCGGGAGTCGATACCGAGCTCATGCTCACCGAGGGCGCGCTGCTGCTCGAGCGCGCCGCCGCTCGCGCGGGCACCGAGAAGGTCCCCGCGAAGGCCGCCCGCGTGCTGACCGACGCCGTGACGGCGCTGCGGGACACCGCCCGCCCGCCCGGGGCGCGGCTCGCGGCCGGGGTCTCCCCGGAGGTCCGCGCGGTGCTCGACGCCTCCCCGGTGCGCGAGCTGCTCAGCGCGTCGCCGGTGTACCCGCTCGTCGTCGACCGCCCGCTCGCGCTCGCCGGCTCCTGGTACGAGCTGTTCCCGCGCTCGCACGGTGCGGTGCACGACCCGAGGACCGACACGTGGACGTCCGGGACGCTGCGCACGGCCGCCGAGGAGCTCCCGCGCGTCGCTGAGATGGGCTTCGACGTCGTCTACCTGACCCCGATCCACCCGATCGGCACGACGCACCGCAAGGGCCGCAACAACTCGCTGACGACCGTCCCCGGCGACCCGGGCTCGCCGTACGCGATCGGCTCGGCGGACGGCGGTCACGACGCGATCGAGCCGAGCCTGGGGACCTTCGAGGACTTCGACGCGTTCGTCGCGCGGGCGAGGGACCTCGGCCTGGAGATCGCGCTCGACGTCGCGCTGCAGTGCTCGCCCGACCACCCGTGGGTCGCCGAGCACCCGGAGTGGTTCACGACGCGCGCCGACGGCTCGATCGCGTACGCCGAGAACCCCCCGAAGAAGTACCAGGACATCTACCCCCTGAACTTCGACAACGACCCGCAGGGGATCGCGGCGGAGATCCGGCGGGTGCTGCAGGTCTGGATCGACCACGGCGTGACCCTGTTCCGCGTCGACAACCCGCACACCAAGCCGCTGCCGTTCTGGGAGTGGCTGCTCGCGGACGTCCGGGCCGCGCACCCCGAGGTGATCTTCCTGTCCGAGGCGTTCACGCGCCCCGCGATGATGCTCAACCTCGCGCGCATCGGGTTCCACCAGTCGTACACGTACTTCACGTGGCGCAACACCAAGGACGAGCTCGAGGAGTACCTCGCGGAGGTCTCCGGCGAGCAGGGCTCGTGGATGCGGCCCAGCTTCTGGCCGACGACGCACGACATCCTGCCGCCCTACCTGCAGCACGGCGGCGTCGCGGGCTTCGCGGTGCGTGCGGTCCTCGCGGCGCTCGGGTCGCCGACGTGGGGCATCTACTCGGGCTACGAGCTCGTCGAGAACGTCCCGAGACCCGGTGTCGAGGAGCAGATCGACAACGAGAAGTACGAGTTCCGGCCGCGCGACTGGTCCGTCGCCGACGGGCTCGGGATCGCGACGCTGCTGCAGCGGCTCAACGAGATCCGCCGCGCCCACCCCACGCTCCAGCAGCTCCGGAACCTCACCGTCCACCCGACCGACGACGACGCGCTCGTGTGCTTCTCGCGCCACCTCGACGCCGAGCACTCGCCGACCGGGCGCGCAGACACCATCATCGTCGTCGTCAACCTCGACCCCCACAGCACCCGGGAGGGTCTCGTGCACCTCGACCTGCGCGCGCTCGGCCTCACGCCGGGCGCCGAGGAGCCCCACCAGTTCGTCGCCCACGACGTGCTCTCCGACGAGACGTACGCGTGGGGCGAGCACGTCTTCGTCCGGCTCGACCCGTACGTCCGCTGCGCGCACGTCGTGCAGGTGGGCGCGTGACCGCCGGGCCCCACGTCGGCCGCGCCCCCGCGCCGACGACCGGTCAGATCGCGATCACCGCGCTCCCCGCGCGCCGCCAGCCCGCCGTGCCGGCCTCCGCGCTCGCCGAGTCCGGGTCGCGCCCGGGGCTCTCGGACGACCCGGACTGGTACCGGACGGCGGTCTTCTACGAGGTGATGATCCGCTCGTTCTCGGACTCGACGGGCGTCGGCAGCGGCGACCTGCGCGGGCTCATCGCGCGGCTCGACTACCTGCAGTGGCTCGGCGTCGACTGCCTGTGGCTGCCGCCGTTCTACCCCTCGCCCATGCGCGACGGCGGGTACGACGTGTCCGACTACACCGCGATCGCCCCGCAGTACGGCTCGATCGCGGACTTCCACGAGCTCGTCGACGAGGCGCACGCGCGCGGCATGCGCATCGTGGTCGACCTCGTGATGAACCACACGAGCGACGCGCACCCGTGGTTCCAGGCGTCGCGCGCCGACCCGAAGGGCCCGTACGGCGACTTCTACGTCTGGAGCGACGACAACACGCGCTACCAGGACGCGCGCATCATCTTCGTCGACACCGAGACGTCGAACTGGACGTTCGACCCTGTGCGCCGGCAGTACTTCTGGCACCGGTTCTTCTCCCACCAGCCGGACCTCAACTTCGAGAACCCGCGCGTGGTGGAGTCGATGCTCGACGTCGCGAGGTTCTGGCTGCAGCTCGGGGTCGACGGCTTCCGGCTCGACGCCGTGCCGTACCTGTTCGAGGCCGAGGGCACGAACTGCGAGAACCTCCCGGAGACGCACGCGTTCCTGCGCCTGCTGCGCCGCACCATCGACGCGGAGTTCCCGGGGCGCATCATCCTGGCCGAGGCGAACCAGTGGCCCGAGGACGTCGTGCACTACTTCGGCACCGAGGAGGAGCCGGAGTGCCACATGTGCTTCCACTTCCCGGTGATGCCGCGCATCTTCTACTCGATCCGCGACCAGCGGGCGAACCAGATCGTCGAGATCCTCGCGGACACGCCGCCGATCCCGAAGGGCGCGCAGTGGAGCACGTTCCTGCGCAACCACGACGAGCTGACCCTCGAGATGGTGTCGACCGAGGAGCGCGCGTCGATGTACGGGTGGTACGCGCCCGACTCGCGCATGCGCGCGAACGTCGGGATCCGGCGCCGCCTGTCGCCGCTGCTCGACAACTCCCGCAAGGAGATCGAGCTCGCGCACGCGCTGCTGCTGTCGCTGCCGGGCAGCCCCTGCCTGTACTACGGCGACGAGATCGGGATGGGCGACAACATCTGGCTGCACGACCGTGACGCGGTGCGCACCCCGATGCAGTGGACCCCGGACCGGAACTCGGGCTTCTCGACGGCCGACCCCGGGCAGCTCTACCTGCCCGTGAACCAGTCGCTCGTGAGCCACTACGGCCACGTCAACGTCGAGGCGCAGCTCGCGCAGCCCACGTCGCTGCTGCACTGGATCCACGGCATGCTCACGGTCCGCCGCCAGCACCCGTCGCTCGGCCGGGGCGAGTTCGAGGTGGTGCCGAGCTCGAGCGAGTCGGTCCTGACGTTCCTGCGCACGAGCGCGGAGGAGACGCTGCTGGTCGTGGCGAACATGGCGGCGACGCCGCGGTCGACGACCGTGACGCTCGACGCCTACGCCGGAGCCCACCTGCGCGACGTCTTCGGCGGCGCGCAGTTCCCGGACGTGACGGCCGAGGGCACCGTCCAGATCACGCTCGGCTCGCGCGAGTTCTACTGGCTGATGCTCACGCCCGGTGGCTCGGCGGGGACGGCGGGGGGATGACGATGGCCGTCACGGACCACGAGCCCACCGACGACGCGGTCGTCCGGCTCCTCGCCGACTGGCTGCCCGACCGCCGGTGGTTCCCGGTCAAGGGCACCGAGGCGCGGCTCACGGCGGTCGGCGGGCTCACGCTCACCGACCCGCGCGACGAGGCACGCGTGCGCATCCTGCTCGTGCGCGCCGAGGCGCCTGGGGTCGACACCGTGCTCCAGGTGCCGGTCACGATGCGCCCGGACCGCACCGCGACCGACGACGGGCCGACGTCCGGCGGCGGCCGACCGGGGCAGGCGGGCCCAGCGTGGATCGGGACGGTCGGCTCACCGCCGATGCACGTGCGCGACGGCGTCGGGGACCCCGCGTTCCTGCGGGCCTGGATGTCCGCCGCCGACGGGCCGCGTCCGCCCGTCGACGCCGAGCACGCGCGCGTGCTCACCGGCGAGCAGTCGAACACCTCCGTGATCCTCCCGGCGAGCGACCCCGAGGCGGTGTCCGACGACGCGCCGGCCGCGACGGCGGAGACGCGTCCCCCCGGCGCCGGCGACGCGACGCACGGGGCGGCGATCCTCAAGGTGTTCCGTGCCCTGGCCCCGGGTGACAACCCCGACGTCGACGTCCCGCGTGCCCTCGCGCGCGGCGGCTGGGTGCACGTGCCGCGGCCGCTGGGCTGGCTCGAGGCGCAGTGGCCCGAGGACGGCTCGCTCGTGCACGGGCACCTCGCGGTGCTCAGCGAGTTCGTCGACGGCGCGCAGGACGGCTTCGAGCTCGCGTGCGCGATGGCCGAGCGCGACGAGTCGTTCGCCGACCTGGCCCGCGACCTCGGCTCGGTCGTCGCGGGGATGCACGCCGCGCTGGCCTCGGCGCTGCCGACCGACGACCCGGGGAGCGCGGACGAGCGCGCCGCGGCGACCGCGGACGCGGTGCGCGCGCGCTACCGGTGGGCCGCCGGGCTCGTCCCCGAGCTCGCGCAGTACGCCGACGGCGTCGAGGCGCTCGCCGCCCGCACCGCGCAGCTGACCGACCTGCCCGCACCGCAGCGCATCCACGGCGACCTGCACCTGGGCCAGGCGCTCCGCGCGCACGACGAGTGGTTCGTCACGGACTTCGAGGGTGAGCCGCTCGCACCCGTCGCCGCCCGGACGCGACCGGACCTGGCCCTGCGGGACGTCGCGGGGATGCTGCGCTCGTTCGACTACGCGACCGCGGTCGGCCGGGGCCTCGAGACGGCCGGGACCGGCGACGACACGTGGGCGGACGAGGCACGCGCGGCGCTGCTCGCCGGGTACGTGGCGGCGCAGTCGGGCACGGCAGGGGCAGCGGGCGGCGGCGCGGCCGCGCACACCGAGGACGTCCTGCGGGCGCTCGAGCTCGACAAGGCGCTCTACGAGGCCGTGTACGAGGCGCGCAACCGCCCCGCGTGGCTCTCGATCCCGCTGCGGGCGGTCGAGCGTCTCGTCGGCTGACCGGCGGCCGCGGCGTCAGGCGAGCGTCGCGAGCTCCTGCGCCGACACCTCGCCCGCGACCTCGGGGGGCAGCCGGACGCCGGAGTGCCGCGGTGCGAGCTCGCTCTGCAGCACGAGCGCGGCGGCGCCGACCGCGGCGGCCTCGGGGGCGTTCGTCGAGATGGTGACCCGCACGGGGTGGCTCGCGCGTGCGAAGAACGATCGGCTGAGCTGCTCCTGCACCGCGGGCAGGTAGAGCGACCCCGCGAGCGCGAAGGCCGGACCGGTGAGGACCACGAGCTCGAGGTCCATGACGTTCGCGAGCGTCTGGGCCGCGACGCCGAGGTAGCGCGCGGACGAGGCGAGGATCTCGGCGGCGACCGGGTCCCCGCCCAGCGCGGCGCGGGCGACCGCGGCGAACTGCGCGGACACGGGCCGGTCGGCGCCGCCGAGGTCCAGCCCGCGCGCCTGCGCCTGTGCGACGACCGCCGTGGGCCCGGCGAGCGCCTCGACGCACCCCCGGCTCCCGCACCAGCACTCGGGGCCGTCGATGTCGACGCAGATGTGCCCGACCTCGCCCGCGTTGGAGCTCGCGCCGCGGTACACGGTCCCGTTGACGAGGATGCCGGCGCCGATCCCGGTGCCCATGTAGAACGCGGCGAACGCGGACGACGTCTCGATGCCACCCGCCCAGTACTCGCCGATGGCGGCGGCGGTCGCGTCGTTGTCCAGCAGGACGGGGACCCCGACGGCGTCCTCGAGCGCGTCGCCGAGCGGGAAGTCGGCCCAGCGCCGCATGTTGGGCGGGGTCAGCACCATGCCGACCGACGCGGTGATGGGCCCGGGCGACACGACGCCGAGCCCGAGCACACGCGTACTGTCGATGCCGGCGCGCGCGATCATGCCGTCGATCTCGGCGGCGATGCGCGCGACGACCTCGCGCGGGTCGTCGGCCCCGGCGCCGGGCTTGCGCCACCGCGCGACGACCGCTCCCCCGAGGTTCGCGAGCACGTAGGTGATGCCGGCGTGGTCGAGGTGCACGCCGACGGCGAACCGCGCGGACGGGTCGAGCTGGAGCAGCATGCGCGGCTTGCCGCCGGTCGACTCGGCGCGCCCTGCCTCGACGACGAGCCCGTCGTTCATGAGCCGGCGCACGACGGTCGAGATGGTCGCGCCGGTGAGCCCGGTCGCGCGCGTGAGCTCGACGCGACTGATCGTCCCCGCGGCGCGGATGACGTCGAGGATCGCCGCGCGACTGCTCGTGTGCGCCATCCCGAGGTTGGCACTGCTCACGCTGGCTCTCCTGTCTGGTGCTGGGCGGTCGCCCCGGCCGTCGGCGCGCCCTCGCCCGCAGGTCCCCAATGTAACGATCGGGCGTCGGGGTGAGACCGGGACGACACGCGGATTGACTTACTTTGTTCGGCTGCCTAAGAATGCCACACAGAGCGGGGTCGACCGACGCCCCCGCCGGGCAAGGACCGCCCACCCCCGCCGGCACGCCGAGGTGCCGGGCCGAGAGAGGATCAACGATGTTCCCTCACGCACGACGCAGGCGACTGCTCGCCGTCGCCGCGATCGCCAGCACCGTCGCCCTGACCGCCGCCTGCTCGGGCGGCGGCGAGTCGCCCGAGGCCAACGAGGACGGGACCCCCTCCGGCGACCTCCTGGTCCTCACGTGGCGCACCGACCTCCTCGAGGACGGCACGTTCGACGAGTACGCGGAGCGCTTCAACGAGGAGTACCCCGACGTCGACGTCGAGTTCGAGGGCCTCACGGACTACGAGGGTGAGGTCCGCACCCGTATGAACACCGACGACTACGGGGACGTCCTCGGCGTCGTCGGCACCGTCACGCCCGACCAGTTCCCCGACTTCTTCGAGCCCCTCGGCGACGTCGAGGAGCTCGAGAAGGAGTACCGCTTCCTGCGCGACAAGACGTTCGACGGCCAGGCGTACGGCATCCCCGTCGTCGGCAACACCCAGGGCATCGTCTACAACACGACCGTCTGGGAGGACGCCGGCGTCACCGAGCCGCCGACCACCCCCGAGGACTTCGTCGACGCGCTCAAGGCGATCAAGGCCGCCGACCCCGAGGTCGTCCCGCTCTACACGAACTACAAGGACGGCTGGCCGCTCACGCAGTGGGAGGGTCACCGCGGCGAGATCACGGCCAACCCGGACTACGTCAACGAGATGGCCCAGTCGGACGCCCCGTGGACCGAGGGCACCGACCACTTCGTCATCGACTCGCTGCTGTGGGACGTCGTCAACCAGGGCCTGACCGAGGAGGACCCGACCACCACGAACTGGGAGGAGTCCAAGAGCCTGCTCGCCAACGGCAAGATCGGCTCGATGGTGCTCGGCTCGTGGGCGATCCAGCAGATGCAGGCCGCCGCCGAGGACGCCGGCACGGGTGCCGACACCATCGGCTACCTCCCGTTCCCGCACCAGGTCGACGGGAAGTTCTACGCCGCGGTCGGCGGCGACTACAACCTCGCGATCAACAAGAACTCGAAGAACAAGGTCGCGGCCCGTGCCTGGATCGACTGGTTCAACACCGAGTCCGGCTACGCCGAGGCGAACGGCGGCCTGTCGCCGCTCAAGGAGGGCCCGACGCCCGACACGCTCAAGGACTTCGAGGCGCTCGGCGTCGAGTACCTCGAGCTCACGCCGGCGCCCGCCGGCAAGGAGAGCCTCTTCGCGGACATCGACGCGGAGTCCGAGGTCGGCACCAACGCCCCCGACTACCGCCAGCGCATCGTCGACGCCGCACGCGGGGCCTCGGGCGAGACCAAGGACCAGATCTTCGACGACCTGAACTCGAAGTGGGCGGCCGGTCGCGCCGCCGTCGAGGGCTGACGGGCCGCGCGGCCCCGGACGAGGAAGTCGGTGACCCCGTGGTGACAGGCAGGAGAGGCTGAGATGGCCGGCGTGAGCAACGTGGTCCGGGCGGAAGCCGCCGGGACGAGGATCGAGGCCGGCCAGCTGCCTGCCACCGCGAGGAGGCCGCGCGGCGGGTGGGGCTGGCGAGGGACACCGTACGTGTTCCTCGCCGTCCCGCTCGTCCTGCTCCTGGTGTTCACCTACCTGCCGGTGGTGAACATGTTCTGGTACTCCCTGACGTCGTGGGACGGGCTCGACAAGACGAAGGAGTTCGTCGGGCTCGACAACTACGTCGCCGTCTTCACGCGGCCCGAGCTGTTCCGGGTCTTCTACGTGAGCCTGTACTACTTCGCGGCGTCGTTCGTGCAGATGGCGCTCGCGCTGTACTTCGCGACGGTCCTCAGCTTCAGCACGCGGTTCCGGAACCTGTTCAAGGGGATCCTGTTCTTCCCCTACCTGATCAACGGCGTCGCGATCGCCCTGATCTTCGTGTTCTTCTTCAAGCCGGACGGGACGCTCGACTCGATCCTCGCGCTGTTCGGCGCGCAGGACCTGCAGCAGCAGTGGCTCGGCAACCCGGACATCAACAACGTCTCGCTCGCGAGCACGTCCGTGTGGCGGTACATGGGCCTGAACTTCGTGCTGTTCCTCGGGGCGATCCAGTCGATCCCCGGCCAGCTGTACGAGGCCGCGGAGCTCGACGGCGCGAGCCGCTTCCAGCAGTTCCGCTACATCATCGCGCCGAGCATCAGGCCGATCATCGGCCTGTCGTTCATCCTGGCCATCTCCGGGAGCCTCGCGGTCTTCGAGATCCCGTTCATCATGACCGGCGGCGCGAACGGGACGGCGACGTTCGTCATCCAGACCGTCGACATGGCGTTCGAGAGCCTCAAGGTCGGTCTCGGCTCCGCGATGGCGGTCATCCTGCTCGTCATCGTCCTGGTCGTGACCTGGGTCCAGCGCAGGGTCGTCCCCGAGGAGAAGGTGAACCTGACGTGAGCTACGTCGCCACGACCACCAAGTACGCGACACTCGTCCTCGCGTGCCTCGTCACGCTCCTGCCCATCTCGGTCATCGTCATGGCGTCGCTCAAGACGAACCAGGAGTTCTACAACACCGGCCCGTTCGACGCACCGGGGAACTGGTTGAACCTCGAGAACTACGTCACCGCGTTCACGCGCGGCAAGATGGTGCAGGGCTTCGCCAACACGGCGTTCATCCTGCTGTTCTCGGTGGTCGGCACGATCCTCATCGGCACGATGGCCGCGTACGCGATCGACCGGTTCGAGTTCCGGCTCAAGAAGACCGTGATCGCGCTGTTCCTGCTGGCGACCCTCGTCCCGGGCGTCACGACGCAGGTCGCGACGTTCCAGATCGTCAACAACCTCGGTCTGTACAACACGCGGTGGGCCGCGATCGCGCTGTTCATGGGCACGGACATCGTGTCCATCTACATCTTCGTGCAGTTCCTGCGGGGAATCCCCAAGGAGCTCGACGAGGCGGCGACGCTCGACGGCGCGAACCACCTGACGATCTACGCGCGGATCATCCTGCCGCTGCTCAAGCCGGCGATCGCGACGGTGGTCATCATCAAGGGCATCGCGGTCTACAACGAGTTCTACACACCGTTCCTGTACATGCCCGGTCGGGATCTTGGGGTCATCTCGACGTCGCTGTTCCGCTTCAAGGGACCGTTCGGCGGCCAGTGGGAGGTCATCGCCGCGGGCGTGATCATCGTGCTGATCCCGACGCTCCTCGCGTTCCTCGCGCTGCAGAAGTACATCTACAACGGCTTCACCTCGGGCGCGACGAAGTAGCCGACGAACGAGGAGGGCCGGGCACCGTGACGGTGCCCGGCCCCTCCACGTGCACGACCGTCCGGGCTCAGCCCACGCGCGTCGCCCGCACGAGCACGAGCCGCTCGGAGAACAGCACGGGCGCCTCCACGCCGACGTCCTCGAGCACGCGCCCCGGCAGCGTGACCCCCTGCGGCGTCCACCACGGCAGGTGCAGGTAGCCGCTCGCGACACCGTCGACGACGTGCGCCGGCGCCTGCGGCCGCACGTGGTACAGCCCGTCCGGGTCGAGCCCGGGGAGCGGCAGCCGCCCGGTCGGGCTCTGCGTCGAGGTCGCCGACGCGACGACGCAGAACAGCGCGTCCGAGCCGTCCTGCGCGACGACGCCGTGCACCGCGTAGGCCGGGTCGGCCACGTCGGCGTGCACGGACGTACCGGTGTGCAGCAGCCCGCGCAGCTCCTTGTACAGCGTGATCCACTCCGCGAGCTGCGCCCGCTGCGCCTCGTCGGCCTCGCGCAGGTCCCACTCGATGCCGAGGTGCCCGAACAGCGCCGTCCCCGCGCGGAACTCGAGCGGGTGCCGTCGGCCGGTGCTGTGGGCGGCACCCGAGCCGACGTGCGCGCCGAGCAGCTCGAGCGGCACGAGCAGGTTGGTCCAGCGCTGGATCGCCTGGCGCTCGAGCGCGTCGATGCAGTCGCTCGTCCACACCCGGTCGGTCCGCTCGAGGATCTCGAGGTCGACGCGCCCGCCGCCCGACGAGCACGACTCGATCTCGACGCCGGGGTGCCGGCGCCGCAGCTCGTCGAGGAGGCGGTACACGGCGAGCGTCTGCTCGTGCACCCCGGCGGTGCGCCGCGGACCGTGGCCGGCGTCGACGAGGTCGCGGTTGTGGTCCCACTTGAGGTAGGCGATCGGGTGCTCGGTGAGCAGCGCGTCGAGGCGTTCGAGGATGTACGCGGACGCCCCGGGCTCCGCGAGGTCGAGGACCTGCTGGTGGCGTGCGGCGCGAGGCAGCCGGTCGGCGGCCTGCAGCATCCACTCCGGGTGGGCGCGCGCGAGGTCGGAGTCGGGGTTGACCATCTCGGGCTCGACCCACAGCCCGAACTCCATGCCGAGGCCGCGCACGTGGTCGACGAGCGGGCCCAGCCCGTCGGGCCAGACGTCGGCCGACACGTACCAGTCGCCGAGGCTCGTCGTGTCGTCGCGGCGCCCGCCGAACCACCCGTCGTCGAGCACGAACCGCTCGACCCCGACGGCGGCGGCCGCGTCCGCGAGCGCGGTGAGCCGGCCGAGGTCGTGCTCGAAGTACACGGCCTCCCACGTGTTCGCCACGACGGGCCGTGGGCTGCGCGGGTGGTGCGGGCGCTCCCGGAACCAGCGGTGGAACCGCGTGGACACGTCGTCGAGGCCCCGGCCGTACGCACCGACGACCCACGGGCTCGTGTACCTCTCCCCCGCGCCGAGCCGAACCTCGCCGGGCAGCAGCAGCTCCCCGCCGCCGAGCAGCCCGGGGCTGTAGTGGCTCCGCTCCGCGAGGGTCCGGTGGTTGCCCGACCACGCGGTGTGCAGCCCCCAGACCTCGCCGCGGCGGTTCCCGAAGCCCGCCGTGCCTGCGGCGAGGAGGAACGCGGCGTCGTAGCCGGTGCGCCCGCGGCGGTTCTCGCGCAGCCGGGTGCCGTGCGTGAACTCGGTGCGCTGCGGGCTGCGCTCGCGCAGGTGCCGGCCCGTGAAGTCGAGCAGCTCGGTCGCGCGCGCCGGGACGGGCAGCGTGAGCAGCAGCGCGTCGAGCGTGAACGTGCCGTCCCCCGTGCTCGTGAGGCGCGCGCGCTGGCGCACGAGCCCGGACGCGGTGAGCTCGAGCACGAGCCGGAGGTCGAGGCCGGCGGAGGCGTCGCGCGCGTCGACGACGAGGAGGGCGGGCCCCGTGACGTCGCCGGGCTCGCCGGACCCGGCGGGCCCGACGGCCCCCGAGCCGGCGGCGGACCGGGTCGTCCCGGTCGAGCCGCCCGGTCCTGCGAGCGCTGCGTGCCGGACCTCGAACGCCGTCGAGAAGTCCGCGCCGTCCCGGTGACCGGTCAGCCCGGGCGTGCCCAGGAACCCGGCGGACTGCTCGGGCAGCACGGCGATCTCGACCTCCCCGTCGACGGGGAAGCCGAGCGGCACCGGCCGGGAGGCGAGCGCGAGCGCGGCGAGCGACGCGCCGGTGAGGTCGCCGAGGTCCGCGCCCCAGTGCAGCACGCGCGGCAGGGTCCCGCCGGTGAGGTCGACGACGACGCTCACGCCGGCCGCGCGCAGGTGCACGATCCGGTCCTGGACGTCGTGGGCCCCGGGAGGCGGCTCGGCGGCGGGGAACGTCAGGGACAGGGCATCGGCGGCATCCATCGGGCAACCAGCTCCTTCGCGGGTCGTGGTGGGTCGATCGGTCGGTCGGTCGGTCGGTCGGTCGGCTCGTCGGGGCGGGCCGGAGCGACGGCGCGAGCCGGCCGTGGCGTCGCCCGGCGGTCGGTTGACTTACTTTGTTCAGTTGCCTAAGAATTGGTGCCACCAGGGTACCTGCCTCGACGACGCGCACGATGCGGTGACACGACGTCCGACGGGCGCACGCGACGACGCGTGCACCGCGCGCGGGGACCTCCGAGACGCAGGAGCGGGCCGACGATGATCACGCAGGACCTTCACGAGGGTTGGACGCTGCGCTCGGCAGGCGGCCCCGTTCCCGACGCGATCGCCGGCCGGACGATCCCCGCGACCGTCCCCGGCAGCGCGCACACCGACCTCCTCGCCGCCGGCCTCATCGCCGACCCGTACCTGGACCTCAACGAGGCCGACCTCGTCTGGGCCCACCGGGCCGACTGGCGGTACGACCTCACGTTCACCGCACAGGAGCCGGCGCCCGACGAGCGCGTCGACCTGGTCTTCGAGGGCCTCGACACCGTCGCCACGGTCTCGCTCGACGGCGCCGTCGTCGCCCGCACGGCGAACCAGCACCGCTCCTACCGCATCGACGTGCGCGGAGGACTGACCTCGGGCGAGCACGCCCTGTCCGTGCACTTCCGCTCCGCGCTCGAGCACGCCGAGTCCGAGCGCGAGCGGCTCGGGGCGCGGCCCGCCGCGTACGACCACCCCTTCAACATGGTCCGCAAGATGGCGTGCAGCTTCGGCTGGGACTGGGGCCCGGACCTGCAGACCGCAGGGATCTGGAAGCCGGTGCGCCTCGAGCGCTGGCGCACCGCACGGCTCGCGCAGGTCCGCCCCCTCGTCACCGTCGACGCCACGGGCACCGGGCACGTCGCCGTGCACGTCGACGTCGAGCGCTCGGGTCTCGCGGACGCCGGCGACGCGCAGCTCGTCGTCCGGGCCCGGGTGCGCGGCGCCGAGGCGGCCGTGACCCTCGCCGCCGGGGCGACCTCCGCGGTCGTCGACCTCGAGGTGCCCGAGGCGCCGCTGTGGTGGCCCGCGGGCCACGGCGAGCAGCCGCTCAGCGACCTCGACGTCACGCTCGACGTCGCCGACGCCGGAGGTGCACCGGGCGGCGCGCCGCTGGACACCCCGCTCGACAGGCGGCACCGGCGCATCGGCTTCCGCACCGTCGAGCTCGACACGTCGGCCGACGAGAACGGGACCGCCTTCACGTTCCGGGTCAACGGCCGTCCGGTGTTCGCCAAGGGCGCCAACTGGATCCCCGACGACCACTTCCTCACGCGCATCACCCGCGAGCGCATCGCCCGCCGCGTCGACCAGGCCCTCGGCGCGCACCTGAACATGCTGCGTGTGTGGGGCGGCGGGATCTACGAGACCGAGGACTTCTACGACGTCTGCGACGAGAAGGGCATCCTCGTCTGGCAGGACTTCCTCCTCGCCTGCTCCGCGTACCCGGAGGAGGACCCGCACTGGGGCGAGCTCGAGGCCGAGGCCCGCGAGAACGTCGCCCGTCTCACCCCGCACCCCTCGCTCGTGCTCTGGAACGGGGGCAACGAGAACCTGTGGGGCTTCATGGATTGGGGCTGGCAGGAGAAGCTCGAGGGCCGCACGTGGGGCCACCGCTACGCCACCGAGCTCCTCCCCCGCGTCGTCGCCGAGCTCGACCCGACGCGGCCGTACTCCGACGGCAGCCCGTACTCCCCCGGCTTCGCGCTCGACGTCGTGCACCCGAACGACCCCGACTACGGCACGCACCACGAGTGGGAGGTCTGGAACCGGGTCGACTACGCCGCGTACCGGGCGGACGTGCCCCGCTTCTGCTCGGAGTTCGGCTTCCAGGGGCCGCCGACGTGGTCGACGCTGCAGCGCGCGGTCCGCAACCCCGACGGCGCTCCGCTCGCCAAGACCGACCCGGTGTTCCTGCTCCACCAGAAGGCCGACGACGGCAACGGCAAGCTCGACCGCGGGCTCGCGCCGCACCTCGGGGTGCCCGAGGGGTTCGCCGACTGGCACTGGGCGACCCAGCTCAACCAGGCGCGCGCCGTCGCGTACGCGATCGAGCACTACCGCTCCTGGTGGCCCCGGACGGCGGGCGCGATCGTGTGGCAGCTCAACGACTGCTGGCCCGTGACGTCGTGGGCCGCGGTCGACGGCGACGAGCGACCCAAGCCGCTCTGGTACGCGCTCCGCAACGCGAACGCCCCGCGCCTGCTCACCGTGCAGCAGCGCGACGGTCAGGACGCGCTCGTCGCGGTCAACGACACCGGCGACCTCTGGCACGCCACGATGCACGTCTCGCGTCAGCGCCTCGACGGCACGGCGCTCGCGGAGACGACGGTGGACGTCCGCGTCGGTGCACGCTCGGTGACCGCGCTGCCGCTGCCCGCGGACGTCGCGACCCCCGAGGACCCGACCACCGAGGTCCTGGTCGCGCGCCTCGACGGCGTCTCGACCGTGCACACCTGGGTCGAGGACGTCGACCTCGCGCTCGACCCCGCGCCCCTCGAGGCCACCGTGACCGGCGTGGAGGGCGGCTACCGGGTCGACGTCGTCGCCCGCTCGCTCGCCCGGGACATCACGGTCCTGGCCGACCGCGTCGACCCCGCCGCGACCGTCGACGAGGCGCTCGTGACCCTGCCGGCCGGCGGTCGCGCGTCCTTCCGGGTGCGCACCACGGCCCGGCTCAGCGCCGCGGACCTCACCGACCCGGCGGTGCTGCGGACGGCGAACGACCTGGCAGCCCTGCGGGCGACCGCCCGGACTCCGGCCTGACGGCGTCACCCGGAGGGCGGCGGGGCGGTGCGCACCGGCAGGTCTAGGCTGGCGAACGTGAAGAGCAGGGCGGACGCCGTCGGACTCGTGCTGGCGCGCCCGGCCCGCATGCTCGGTCTCGAGCCCTTCTTCATGGAGCTCATCGCCGGGATCGAGGAGACCCTCGCCGCGGACGGCCGCTCGCTGCTGCTGCACGTGGTCCCGGACCACGAGGCCGAGATCCGCGCGTACCGGCGCTGGGGGCAGGGCGAGATGGTCGACGCGGTGGTCGTGGTCAACCTCGTCGCCGACGACCCCCGCCTCCCGGTCCTCGTCGAGCTCGACATCCCGACCGTGGTCGTCGGCGGCCCGCGCGGTGACCTGCCGTTCTCGAACGTCTGGATCGACAACGCCCAGGTCACGCGCGACGCCGTCCGGCACCTCGTCGCGCTCGGGCACCGCGACATCGCGCGGGTCAGCGGCCCGCACACCCTCGCGCACACCCAGGACCGCACGGACGCGTTCGTCGGCGAGTGCGAGCGGCTCGGCGTGCACGGCACCGTGGTCGAGGGCGACTACACCGAGGCGTCGGGCACACGGGCGACGCGCGCGCTGCTCGGGCGCCGGGGAGCCCCGTCGGCCATCGTCTACGACAACGACGTGATGGCGGTGGCCGGGCTCGGCGTTGCCGGCGAGATGGGCGTGCCCATCCCGGAGCGGCTGTCGCTGCTCGCTTGGGACGACTCGGCGCTCTGCCGGCTCGCGCACCCCCCGCTGTCCGCGATGAGCCTCGACGTGCACGCCATGGGCACCCAGGTGGCCGACTGCGTGCTCAACGTGGTCGCCGGCGGTCCCGTCGCCTCCTACGAGGCGAAGCTGCCCCGCCTCGTCACGCGAGGCACGACCGCGGCGTTCCTCCCGGCGCCCACGACCGACTGACCACCGGCCGGCCCCGCACGCGTCCAGCACGCCACCGACTGACCACCGACCCCGGTCCCCACGCATCCTGCACGCCACCTCGCCCGCCGCCCGCGACCGACGGCCCGGCCGACCGAGCACCCCCTCCAGGGCTGCCCGCACCCTGCACGCGCCCGGTGGGGCCGGCGCCGGCCGCTCCGAGACCGCCGCGGTACCCGCCACCCCGCACGAGCCTGCGTGCAGCGACACCCTGACGGCACCGCCCGACCACCGACTTCGTGCCTGATCTCGCCCTGACCAGCGCCTCGACCTCGGCGCGGCGCCGTGTCCCATGCGGTAGCGGCGTGCTGGTGGTTGGGTAGGGACATGAGCCGATCGGACGACCTCCCCAGCGTTCCCGTGTCCCCGGACGTCCTCTCCGCCGTCGCGCACGGGACGTCCCACGACCCGCACGCGGTGCTCGGCGCGCACGTGAGCGACGGGGGCGTGACGATCCGCGCTCTCCGCCCGCTCGCCGACGCCGTCGTCGTGGTCACGGACCGCGGCGAGGTCCCCGCTCAGCACGAGCAGGACGGCATCTGGGTCGCCGTCCTCGCGGGCGACCAGGTCCCGGACTACCGCCTCGACGTCACCTACGGCGACGTCACCAGCCGCCACGACGACCCCTACCGGTTCATCCCGACGGTCGGCGAGCTCGACCGGCACCTCATCCGCGAGGGTCGGCACGAGCAGCTGTGGACCGTGCTCGGTGCGAACACCCGCAGCTACCCGGGTGTGCTCGGGGAGGTGCACGGCACGTCGTTCGCCGTCTGGGCACCGAACGCCGTCGCCGTCCGCGTCGTCGGCGACTTCAACCACTGGCACGGGGCGACGCACGCGCTCCGCTCGCTCGGCGAGAGCGGCGTCTGGGAGATCTTCGTGCCCGGGGTCGGCGCCGGTGCCCGCTACAAGTTCGAGATCCTCGGCCGCGACGGCTCGTGGCGTCAGAAGGCCGACCCGCTCGCCAAGGGCACCGAGATCCCGCCGGCCACGGCGTCCGTCGTCGTCGAGTCCGCGTTCGAGTGGAACGACACCGACTGGCTCGCGTCCCGCACCGAGCGCGACCCGCACACCGCGCCGATGAGCGTCTACGAGGTGCACCTCGGCTCGTGGCGCCAGGGCCTCTCCTACCGAGATCTCGCCTCGCAGCTCACGGACTACGTGCTCGAGCTCGGGTTCACGCATGTCGAGCTGCTGCCCGTCTCGGAGCACCCGTTCGGCGGGTCGTGGGGCTACCAGGTGTCGAGCTACTACGCGCCGACCTCCCGGTTCGGCCACCCCGACGACTTCCGGCACCTCGTCGACACCCTGCACCGCGCCGGCATCGGCGTGCTGCTCGACTGGGTGCCCGCCCACTTCCCGAAGGACGAGTGGGCGCTCGCCCGGTTCGACGGCACCCCGCTCTACGAGCACCCGGACCCGTTGCGTGGCGAGCAGCCCGACTGGGGCACCTACGTCTTCGACTTCGGACGGCCCGAGGTCCGCAACTTCCTCGTGGCGAACGCGACGTACTGGCTCGAGGAGTTTCACGTCGACGGGCTCCGTGTCGACGCCGTCGCGTCGATGCTCTACCTCGACTACTCGCGCCAGGCCGGCCAGTGGCGACCGAACGTGCACGGCGGACGCGAGAACCTCGAAGCCATCTCGTTCCTCCAGGAGGCCAACGCCACCGCCTACCGCCGCAACCCCGGCACGATGATGATCGCCGAGGAGTCGACGGCGTGGCCCGGCGTGACGGCCCCGACGAACTCCGACGGCCTCGGGTTCGGGCTGAAGTGGAACATGGGCTGGATGAACGACACCCTGCGCTACCTCGCGGAGGCCCCGATCAACCGGCGCTACCACCACCACGAGATCACGTTCTCGATGGTCTACGCGTACTCCGAGCGCTTCATCCTGCCGATCAGCCACGACGAGGTCGTCCACGGCAAGGGTTCGCTGCTGCGCAAGATGCCGGGCGACGAGTGGCAGCAGCTCGCCGGTGTCCGCGGCCTGCTGGCCTACCAGTGGTCCCACCCGGGCAAGCAGCTGCTCTTCATGGGCAGCGAGTTCGCGCAGTCCTCCGAGTGGGCCGAGGGGCGCAGCCTCGACTGGCACGAGCTGGATCACGGCGGGCACCGTGGCGTGCACACGCTCGTCCGCGACCTCAACGCCCTCTACAAGGAGCACTCGGCGCTGTGGCAGCTGGACCACTCGCCGACGGGGTTCGAGTGGCTGACGTCCGACGACGCCGACCACAACCTGCTCGCGTTCCTGCGCCGCGACTCCGCCGGCGGGGTCGTCGCCGTCGTCATCAACTTCGCGGGCACGCCCCACGAGGGCTACCGCCTGCCGCTGCCCTCCGGCGGTCGCTGGCGCGAGGCGCTCAATTCCGACGCCGAGGTGTACGGCGGGTCCGGCGTCGGCAATCTCGGCTCCGTCCAGGCGGAAGCCGTGCCGCTCCACGGCCGGGCGTTCTCCGCGACGCTGCGTGTGCCACCGCTCGGGGCCCTGTACCTCATCCCGGAGTGACCTGACCCCCACGACGCGCGCAAGGCGCCGGCCCACCTGGGTCGGCGCCTTCGTCGTCCCCACGCCACCAGCGGGCCTGCGGGATCCGCCCCAGCGCGGACCGCCGGGTCGGGAGCGCCGCCCGAAGCCGCGCTACCGCACGCAGTGACGTGATGTGCGGCCCCGTGGCGCGCAGCGCAGCGAAGCCCCGTGCAGCGCAGCGAAGCCCCGTGCAGCGCAGCGCAGCGAAGCGCCGTGCAGCGCCGTGCAATGCCCAGCCACGGCCAAGCGCCGCCCCCGGTCAAGCGCCCGTGCCGCTAGCCAGTTCGAGCGAGCTGAGCGTCGGTCCTGCGCGCGCCGGCACCGCCGCTCACGATGTGGCCGGAAGGACACAGACACCCCGACGTACTTTCGGGGAAACAGAAAGAGCCACCCCGTATGGGGTGGCTCTTTCTGAATGATGTCCGGCGGCGACCTACTCTCCCACACCCTGGCGAGTGCAGTACC
>NZ_JBSGSU010000021.1:0-4479 GCF_053607065.1 Cellulomonas sp. NPDC055163
GGAGGCAACCGCCCCAGTTAAACTACCCACCAGGCACTGTCCCTGATCCGGATTACGGACCGAGGTTAGATATCCAGAGCGACCAGAGTGGTATTTCAACGTTGACTCCACCGACACTGGCGTGCCGGCTTCACAGTCTCCCACCTATCCTACACAAGCCGCACCGAACACCAATACCAAGCTATAGTAAAGGTCCCGGGGTCTTTCCGTCCTGCTGCGCGTAACGAGCATCTTTACTCGTAGTGCAATTTCGCCGAGTTCGCGGTTGAGACAGCGGGGAAGTCGTTACGCCATTCGTGCAGGTCGGAACTTACCCGACAAGGAATTTCGCTACCTTAGGATGGTTATAGTTACCACCGCCGTTTACTGGGGCTTAAATTCTGAGCTTCGCCTTGCGGCTGACCCGTCCTCTTAACCTTCCAGCACCGGGCAGGCGTCAGTCCGTATACATCGTCTTGCGACTTCGCACGGACCTGTGTTTTTAGTAAACAGTCGCTTCCCCCTGGTCTCTGCGGCCGTCAGTGCTTCCCCAGCAAGTGGGTACACACGTCGGGCCCCCCTTCTCCCGAAGTTACGGGGGCATTTTGCCGAGTTCCTTAACCACGATTCTCTCGATCGCCTTGGTATTCTCTACCTGATCACCTGAGTCGGTTTAGGGTACGGGCGGCTAGAACCTCGCGCCGAGGCTTTTCTTGGCAGCATAGGATCACCCAATCATCCCGCATTCGCGGTCACCATCAGCTCTCAGGCTATGTGAGAGGCGGATTTGCCTACCTCTCGCCCTACAACCTTGGACGTGGTCTACCATCGCCACGCTGGGCTACCTTCCTGCGTCACCCCTGTTAATACGCTTACCTACTACCGGTTCGGGTCGCGCGCTCCCCCGTCCGAGTCCCCGAAGGGACGGTGGACGGCTTCGGGCGCTGAGCATCACCGGGCTCGGTATGGGCGGTTCTTCGCCGGTACGGGAATATCAACCCGTTGTCCATCGACTACGCCTGTCGGCCTCGCCTTAGGTCCCGACTTACCCAGGGCGGATTAGCCTGGCCCTGGAACCCTTGATCATTCGGCGGACGGGTTTCTCACCCGTCATTCGCTACTCA
The DNA here is from genome assembly GCF_053607065.1 of Cellulomonas sp. NPDC055163. NCBI lineage: Bacteria > Bacillati > Actinomycetota > Actinomycetes > Micrococcales > Cellulomonadaceae > Cellulomonas > Cellulomonas sp. NPDC055163. The sequence continues at coordinate 1,104 of NZ_JBSGSU010000021.1, forward strand.
TGCCTGCATTCTCACTCGTGTGGCGTCCACCGCTGGGTCACCCCGCGACTTCACTCGCCACACGACGCTCCCCTACCCATCCACACGCCTGAACCCACAAGGGGCTGAGCTATTGTGTGAATGCCACAGCTTCGGCGGTGTGCTTGAGCCCCGCTACATTGTCGGCGCGGAATCACTTGACCAGTGAGCTATTACGCACTCTTTCAAGGGTGGCTGCTTCTAAGCCAACCTCCTGGTTGTCTGTGCAACTCCACATCCTTTCCCACTTAGCACACGCTTAGGGGCCTTAGCTGGTGGTCTGGGCTGTTTCCCTCTCGACTACGGAGCTTATCCCCCGCAGTCTCACTGCCACGCTCTCACTTACCGGCATTCGGAGTTTGGCTAACGTCAGTAACCTGGTGGGGCCCATCGGCTATCCAGTAGCTCTACCTCCGGCAAGAAACACGTGACGCTGCACCTAAATGCATTTCGGGGAGAACCAGCTATCACGGAGTTTGATTGGCCTTTCACCCCTAACCACAGGTCATCCCCTCGGTTTTCAACCCAAGTGGGTTCGGTCCTCCACGCGGTCTTACCCGCGCTTCAACCTGCCCATGGCTAGATCACTCCGCTTCGGGTCTAGAGCACGCGACTGAATCGCCCTATTCGGACTCGCTTTCGCTACGGCTTCCCCACACGGGTTAACCTCGCCACGTACCACTAACTCGCAGGCTCATTCTTCAAAAGGCACGCTGTCACCCCTGCTAGGGAGGCTCCAACGGATTGTAGGCACACGGTTTCAGGTACTATTTCACTCCCCTCCCGGGGTACTTTTCACCTTTCCCTCACGGTACTTGTCCGCTATCGGTCACTAGGTAGTATTTAGGCTTACACAGTGGTCTGTGCAGATTCACTCCGGGTTTCTCGGGCCCGGAGCTACTTGGGATCCCCTTCGGGAGGCCACGCCATTTCGTCTACGGGGGTCACACCCTCTGTGCCGGGCCTTTCAATGCCCTTCGACTATGACGCGACTTTCTGACTCCCTGCTCGGACGGCAGTCCCAGCTGAAAGGTCCCACAACCCCGCACACGCAACGCCTGCCGGCTTTGACACGCATACGGTTTGGCCTGATCCGCTTTCGCTCGCCACTACTCACGGAATATCTCTTCCTGCCGGTACTGAGATGTTTCACTTCCCGGCGTTCCCTCCACACACCCTATATATTCAGGTGCAGGTCACTGGACATGACTCCAGCGGGGTTTCCCCATTCGGACATCCTCGGATCACGGTTCGTTTGCCAACTCCCCGAGGCTTATCGCAGGCTACAACGTCCTTCTTCGGCTCCTAGTGCCAAGGCATCCACCCTGTGCCCTTAAAAACTTGACCACAAAAACATACAAAGATGCTCGCGTCCACTGTGCAGTTCTCAAGCTACGAACGATCCCCATCATCCCCGGCGCCTACCCCCAGGCCCGACCACCGAAGCGATCGACCCAGAAGCGGTTCATCCGGACCCGACAGGCCCGCAGGCAGCCACCCCCCACTCCGGGAGGCGACCCCCAAGGACAACAACCGGTGAACGGCTGTTCCCTCAGGACCCAACAGCGTGCCAGGCCGACCCCCCACGAACCCCGCTCGTTCCCTCCCCAGGCGAACCCGAGGCGTACTAGAGCCAGACCCGCGACAAGCACGGCCGTAGTCGATGTTCCACCCTTGAGCTCCACCCCGATCGCGTTCGGACCGAGCGTGGGCCTGGACACCAGGGCGCCGGCCACGAAGGACCGACCCGGTGCCAGATGCTCCTTAGAAAGGAGGTGATCCAGCCGCACCTTCCGGTACGGCTACCTTGTTACGACTTAGTCCCAATCGCCAGTCCCACCTTCGACGGCTCCCTCCACAAGGGTTGGGCCACCGGCTTCGGGTGTTACCGACTTTCGTGACTTGACGGGCGGTGTGTACAAGGCCCGGGAACGTATTCACCGCAGCGTTGCTGATCTGCGATTACTAGCGACTCCGACTTCATGGGGTCGAGTTGCAGACCCCAATCCGAACTGAGACCGGCTTTTTGGGATTCGCTCCACCTCGCGGTATCGCAGCCCTTTGTACCGGCCATTGTAGCATGCGTGAAGCCCAAGACATAAGGGGCATGATGATTTGACGTCATCCCCACCTTCCTCCGAGTTGACCCCGGCAGTCTCCTATGAGTCCCCACCATAACGTGCTGGCAACATAGGACGAGGGTTGCGCTCGTTGCGGGACTTAACCCAACATCTCACGACACGAGCTGACGACAACCATGCACCACCTGTACACCGACCTTGCGGGGAGCACATCTCTGCACTTTTCCGGTGTATGTCAAGCCTTGGTAAGGTTCTTCGCGTTGCATCGAATTAATCCGCATGCTCCGCCGCTTGTGCGGGCCCCCGTCAATTTCTTTGAGTTTTAGCCTTGCGGCCGTACTCCCCAGGCGGGGCACTTAATGCGTTTGCTGCGGCACGGAACTCGTGGAATGAGCCCCACACCTAGTGCCCAACGTTTACGGCATGGACTACCAGGGTATCTAATCCTGTTCGCTCCCCATGCTTTCGCTCCTCAGCGTCAGTTGCGGCCCAGTGACCTGCCTTCGCCATCGGTGTTCCTCCTGATATCTGCGCATTCCACCGCTACACCAGGAATTCCAGTCACCCCTACCGCACTCTAGTCTGCCCGTACCCACTGCAAGCCCGAGGTTGAGCCTCAGGTTTTCACAGCAGACGCGACAAACCGCCTACGAGCTCTTTACGCCCAATAATTCCGGACAACGCTTGCGCCCTACGTATTACCGCGGCTGCTGGCACGTAGTTAGCCGGCGCTTCTTCTGCAGGTACCGTCACTTGCGCTTCTTCCCTGCTGAAAGAGGTTTACAACCCGAAGGCCTTCATCCCTCACGCGGCGTCGCTGCATCAGGCTTGCGCCCATTGTGCAATATTCCCCACTGCTGCCTCCCGTAGGAGTCTGGGCCGTGTCTCAGTCCCAGTGTGGCCGGTCGCCCTCTCAGGCCGGCTACCCGTCGTCGCCTTGGTAGGCCATCACCCCACCAACAAGCTGATAGGCCGCGAGCCCATCCTTGACCGATAAATCTTTCCAGACGCAACAGATGCCTGTACGTCTCATATCCGGTATTAGCCGCCGTTTCCCGCGGTTATCCCAGAGTCAAGGGCAGGTTACTCACGTGTTACTCACCCGTTCGCCACTGATCAGACAGAGCAAGCCCCGTCATCACCGTTCGACTTGCATGTGTTAAGCACGCCGCCAGCGTTCGTCCTGAGCCAGAATCAAACTCTCCGTAAATGTCTACATGGCACCCCACCGCCGAAACGGCAAGGCAACCGACACACGAAACAGCCCCGAATCACTC
>NZ_JBSGSU010000022.1:0-1068 GCF_053607065.1 Cellulomonas sp. NPDC055163
GGCCTGCACTTCGTCGGCTCGGGTGTCTCGGGGGGTGAGGAGGGGGCGCTGCTGGGCCCGTCGATCATGCCGGGTGGGTCCCGGGAGTCCTATGCGGTGCTGGGGCCGATCCTGGAGGACATCGCGGCGAAGGTCGACGGGGTGGCGTGCTGCACGTATGTGGGTCCGCAGGGTGCGGGGCACTTCGTGAAGATGGTCCACAACGGTATCGAGTACGCCGACATGCAGCTCATCGCGGAGGCCTACGACCTGCTCAAGCAGGGCCTGGGGGCGTCGGCGGCGGAGATCGGGGAGATCTTCGCGGCGTGGAACGAGGGGGACCTGGAGTCGTTCCTGATCGAGATCACCGCCGAGGTCCTGGCCCACGTCGACGCCGCGACGGGGTCGGCGTTCGTGGACGTGGTGCTGGACCAGGCCGAGCAGAAGGGCACCGGGCGGTGGACGGTGCAGAACGCCCTGGACCTGGGGGTCCCGATCACCGGGATCGCCGAGGCCACGTTCGCCCGGGCCCTGTCGGGGTCGGTCCCGCAGCGGGCCGCCGCGGCGGGGACGCTGGTGGCGGGCACGAGCCCGTTCGAGGTCACCGACCGGGACGCGTTCGTCGAGGACGTGCGCCTGGCCCTGTATGCCTCGAAGGTCGTGGCCTACTCCCAGGGGTTCGACCAGATCGCGGCGGCGTCGGCGGAGTTCGGGTGGGGCATCGACCGGGGTGCGATGGCCCGGATCTGGCGGGGTGGGTGCATCATCCGGGCCCGGTTCCTCAACCGGATCACCGAGGCCTACGAACGCGACGCGGACCTGCCCCTGCTGCTGGCCGACGAGTACTTCGCCGGTGCGGTCGGCAACGGGGTCCAGGCCTGGCGCCGGGTCGTCGCCGCCGCCGCGTTCGCCGGGGTCCCGACCCCCGCGTTCTCCTCCTCCCTGGCCTACTACGACGGCGTCCGCGCCGAACGCCTCCCGGCGAACCTGATCCAGGCCCAACGCGACTTCTTCGGCGCCCACACCTACCGCCGCACCGACCGCGAGGGCACCTTCCACACCGAATGGACCCTCGACCGCACCGAGAGC